>CAJPTC010000001.1 GCA_905373475.1 Bacteroidia bacterium
CTTTCGCTTTTGTCATGACGCAAACAGTAGCTTACACACTTTTTCAGACACTACCCGTGTTGTTCGTATGGGCTTATTTGCCTCCCCCTTTGTACCTTCTCAATGCGAGGCTATGAGAAGGACAAAAAAATCCCCTCCCAGTAACGGGAGGGGAGCTCGCTTCTACTTTATTTACCTCGCTATTCTGCTTTGTTCGTAGCCTGTTGTGGCTTAGGAATAAGCGCTTTGCGCGAGAGGCGCAACTTGCCTGTTTTTGCCTCAATCTCAAGCAATTTTACGTCAACCTCGTCGCCCACCTTGAAGTAGTCTTCTACCTTCTCTACACGTTTCCAATCAATTTCCGAGACGTGCAACAAACCATCGCGGTTGGGCATAATCTCAACGAATGCTCCGTAGGGAGTAATTGATTTTACCTTGCCGTGATAGACCTCGCCCACCTCGGGAATGGCAACGATGGCATTGATACGTTTGCGCGCGGCTGCCATGGCATCTAACGAAGCGCTGTAGATCGTAATAACGCCCTTGTTATCTACCTCTTCTATGTTGATTTGTGTGCCCGTCTCGCGTTGCATCTCTTGAATTACCTTGCCACCAGGTCCGATAACAGCACCAATCATGTCGCGCGGAATTGACATCTGTTCGCTACGAGGTGCGTTCGGCTTGAGGTCGGCACGTGGTTCTGGAATGGTTTCCAGAATCTTGCCCAGAATGTGCATACGTCCGACACGTGCCTGCTCCAGTGCTTGCGCTAAAACTTCGTACGGCAACCCATCCACTTTAATGTCCATCTGTGTTGCGGTAATACCGTCGCGTGTTCCTGTCACCTTAAAGTCCATATCGCCAAGGTGATCTTCGTCGCCGAGAATGTCGGACAAGACGGCAAAACGCTGATTCTCGGTGTCTGAGATAAGCCCCATGGCAATACCCGAAACGGGTTTACGCATCTTTACGCCTGCATCCATAAGCGCTAACGTACCTGCGCAAACGGTGGCCATTGATGACGAACCATTAGATTCGAGAATGTCACTCACCACACGAATAGCGTACGGAAATTCCTCTTCAGAGGGGAGCATACTCTTCAATGCGCGGTGTGCCAGATTGCCGTGTCCTATTTCGCGGCGACCTGGTGCTCGGGTAGGCCGAGCTTCGCCCGTAGAGAAGGGAGGGAAGTTATAGTGCAAGGTAAAGCGCTCACTGCCTTCGTAGAGCACCTCGTCGATCATCTTCTCATCTGACTTTGAGCCAAGAGTTACCGAGCACAACGACTGCGTTTCGCCACGAGTGAAGATAGATGAACCATGTGTACATGGCAGATAGTCTACCTCACACCATATTGGGCGTATTTGGTCAGTCTTTCGACCGTCTAGACGAACCTTGTCGTTCAGGATCATGGTGCGCATAGCCTCTTTCTCTACCGCATGGTAATACCGATTTACCATTACGGTAAGCGCGGGGCGCTCTTCTTCAGGGATGGTTTCCCAGAATTCATTCAGAAGCCCTTCAAAAGCTGCTGCGCGTTCTTGTTTGGGCAACTGAGACTTTGCGATGGTGTAGGCGCGCTCGTAGCAGAAATCGTGTACACGCTTACGAAGCTCCTCATCGTTGGTTTCGTGGCAGTAGGTACGTTTTACGATGCCCAACTCCTTGGCTAATGCCATCTGTACTTCGCAGTGACGCTTGATCTCCTCGTGTGCTGCACGAATAGCCTCTATCATTACATCCTCGCTCACCTCGTTCATCTCGCCTTCTACCATGAGGATGTTTTCGTAGGTGGCGCCCACCATCAATTCTAGGTCTGCACGTTGCAGATCCGAATATTTGGGATTGATTACAAACTTCCCGTCGATCCGTGCTACGCGTACCTCCGAAATAGGTCCCCCGAAGGGAATGTTCGATACGCTGAGTGCAGCCGAAGCGGCTAGCCCTGCCAGTGCATCGGGCATCTCTTCTCTTTCCCCAGAGAAGAGGATTACGTTCACAATGGTATCTGCGTGATAATCGTCTGGGAACAAGGGGCGTAGCGCTCGGTCTACGAGGCGCGAAACGAGGATCTCGTAGTCGGAAGCCTTCATTTCCCGCTTAAAGAAGCCGCCAGGAAAGCGACCTGCTGCCGAGTACTTTTCGCGGTAGTCTACACTGAGGGGCATAAAATCTACGTCTTCGCCAGCCTCTTGCGCACTAACTACAGTTGCGAGCAACATTGTGTTGCCCATTTTTAACATCACAGCGCCGTCGGCTTGTTTCGCCAATTTCCCCGTCTCGAGGACTATGGTACGCCCATCGGGCAGTGTGATGGTCTTTTCTATTACTTGCATATTCTTGATTGACCCTATCGGTTGACAATAGAACGCGGAAACCCCGCTCTCTTGCCTCCGCTGATATTACTTTGTAAAATGAGTGGTGCTTTAATGACTTTTGCACTAAAGCACCACTCTAGCCTGTTCCCGAATTTATCGGCGCAAATTCAAGGCTTTCACGATAGCACGATAGCGCTCAATATCTACCTCTTTT
The DNA here is from genome assembly GCA_905373475.1 of Bacteroidia bacterium. Taxonomy (GTDB): domain Bacteria; phylum Bacteroidota; class Bacteroidia; order Bacteroidales; family CAJPTX01; genus Bacteroides_D. The sequence goes on from CAJPTC010000001.1 coordinate 2,512, forward strand.
AAGTAGTTTAGAATCTTGCGCCGACGTCCGACCATCTTGAGTAGTGCGCGCTGCGTTGAAAAATCTTTAGCATGCGTACGCAGATGCTCGGTGAGGTGGTTGATACGGTAGGAAAATAAAGCCACTTGCGCCTCTGGCGAGCCCGTGTCCTTATTAGACTTCCCGTACTGACCGAAAAGCTCCTGTTTCTTTTCAGAAGTTAAGTAATCCATGAACCCTAAAATTTATCCCACGCTGTAGTGGGGGTTAACTGAGGGACAAAAGTACGAAATTTTTAGTAGCGAATCTCTGGTTGTACCCCCATATCCTACCAACGCATTCTAAATATCAAACCGTTAGAGCGCAACAGGGCATTTATTTGTGTGCTAACAATTCGGCACTGCGAGTCGAGAAATTTTCGTGTTGGGGAATAACACGCGTTTTCAATATTTGCTTTGTTGATGTGGGTGCGAGAAGCATCCGTCAAAAATGCGGTAGGATGCATAACCAGCCTAAACATTTCTGCCGTCGCTTTCTGGTGTTTTTATATAGCAAATCGGTTTCCTTTTATTTTATTTCTAAACATTAGAAAATATTTTAGCTTCTAAATATTTTTTATTCGACGCAAAATGAGACGACGAGTTTATAACATTTCGTAGAGCAAATCATGCGCGTTATGTTGTGAACTATAAACCCTAGGACGACATCTTTAGTGTTTGTCGTGTCGCGATTTATAAATATAAACACCACTCTCATGTTTAGTGTAGTTAGAAATGTAACATGGAGATATATGATGATAAAGGTCTGCTTTGCTCCCTAGGAGAAGAGAGATAGCGAGTTAACTTAATTTTATTGTCATAAGCTCTATTTCTCAAAAAAAAACATACATTTGTTTCTTGGTGAGCGTTGCTATTTTGACGTGTGGTATGAAGTAGGTTATCAATCTGTTTTTAACGATGATATTTTGGGGAGAGGTGCGGGAAAGTTGAAATTGAATCTGGGAGCAAAAGTTTGCTACTAGATCGTGTTGGCTATATGAGAACTAAACCATTGTGGCTTCAAACTACAAAACAAAGAAATCCATGTTTAATATTTTCGGAAAGAAATCATCAGGTAATCAACCAGATAAGCTGGAAGAGGCGCTAAACGCGTGTAAGGCAGCCAATGAGCAAGCTTACGACGAGGCGCGAGTGCTGCTGAGCGAGCTAGAGCAATCTATAGCGGACGCTTCTCGTGTAATCCTCAGACGCATCGATGCGATGGACAAAAGCGACTCGATGCTTACAATGCTTGTGCAAGATATTCGTAATCTGCTCGAAAAGGTTGGGAATGAGTTTGAGCAGTCTTATTTTAAGACGCAAAAAAGTCTTGAGTATAAGCGTAGACAGTTTGAGCGGTTCAACATAACCCTTTTTGGGAAGACCAAGGCGGGGAAGAGTACACTCATGGAGATTCTCACGCACGGCGATGGTTCGCACATGGGGCGCGGAGGGCAAAGAACGACGAAAGATGTGCATAGCTATGATTGGAAAGGAATGTCTGTGACCGATGTACCAGGCATTGAGGCTTATGGCGGCGCAGAAGATGCTAAGAAAGCAAAAGAAGCTGCAGCGCGAGCAGATTTGATCCTCTTTCTGATTACAGCAGGGCAACCCGAAGGGAATGAAGCAGACTGGTTAGTAGAGCTCAAAAAGATGGATAAGCCCTTGCTTTGCCTCTGTAACTACAAGCAAAGTTTGGGGGAAGGGGTAGACGATTTCAGACTGAAGCGTTTCCTCTCTGACCCGAAGAATGCCGAGCGGATGAACATAGATGGGCTGCAAGCGCAGTTTCAGACCTTCGTAAACGAACAACTCCCCAATGAGCATATAGACTTCATGGTCTGCCACTTGTTGGCAAAGTTCTATTCGCAACAACCCGAATACGCATCCCAAAAGCGCGAGTTGGAAAAGATAAGCCGATTTGACACAGTGGAACAAGCCCTAATTCAGGAGGTGAGTACTAATGGCGTTCTGCATCGTAAGCGAAGCTATCTCGCCTTGGTGGACGCGCCACTCTACGAACAAATGAATCGGTTATTTAAGCATAGTGCCGACGTGTATAAACAATTGCGCATGCTTCAGGATAAGACATCCCTCTTCAATATTTGGTGCGATGCATTCAATAAGAATGAACTAGAGCATATACTCAATACAATTACTGCGGAGTATAATGCTTTGCGGAACTCAGTACCAGAATTTGTTGAGGCATACGTCGAAGATAAGACGATCAACGATAAATGGCAGACGCATTGTGAGGGATTTCAGATTAAAGAGACCATCATACGAGCTGTAAATCGGACAATAGAAAAGCTGGAAAAAGAAGTACAGAACCTCTTTTCCGAACTTCAGAGCGAAATCTATTTCTCATTCAACCCAACTAACGAGAGTCAATTCGGCGATTACAGTTTCTTTGACTGGAAAAATGCCTTAGGGTGGACATCGGCAGGATTAGGTGCCTTAGCTGGAGTCGCTCCTCTTATTGGAGTTGCACTAGGTCCGCTGGGCATAGGCGTTGCACTAGGCGCTACGGCTCTATTGAGTGGTTTTAGTGTATTTTCTGACTCTCGAGAAAAGAAGCTCGCAGATGCCAGAGAGAAACTCTCAACCGACATAAATGCCGAAATAGACAAGGTGGAGAATACTGCCAAGCAGCTTGTTGCGGATTGGTTTAACGACAATATTGTCCAACTAGAAGCGAAAATTGTGAAAGAAGTAGAGAGCGTAGGGCAAGCCATGGAGATGCTCTCGAATGAGGAACGGAAATTAGCGCTCGTCTATACCAAACAGCATAAGGCTATTACCAAAAGGATTATTGCGAATATCTTTCAGTTACTAGGTTACCCTTCTAAAGAATTGATGCACATATTGTGCGCAGCACGAATACCTGGCCGACTTGTGCTCGTAACCCATGCGAACGATCAGCTAGCGCTAAATACCAAAGAGATTAGTGCCAAGTTGGGGCGTAATGAGGAGATTGAGATCTTAAAACTCAATACGGAGGAGTCTTTTGAGAATCAGCTCATTAGTCTCTACATATATTTTGGTCTTAAGGCAGCGCCACAGATTACGGAGGAGAATACAGATTCCCGCGTGGTAGTTTATCCCGCAGCGCAAGTTAGTAAGCAAGACCTTGATGCGCTGGATTTGATTCAGCAAATAATGGATGTACAAATTCTAAAGTAACAACAGATGATACCGATTAAACTTGAGAAACTCAGCAGCACGGCTCTCGAATTATTTGCAGACGCCAAAAAGGCTTTCGCTGGTGCATCGTCGCTTCGTAACCGAGGGCGTGCGATGGCAGTGCCGACAAGCTTTGTAGATGAGGACAAAAAGCTCAGCATTGTTTTTGTGGGACAGTATAGCGCGGGCAAGTCCTCAATCCTATCGATACTCACTGGGAAACAGTTGGAAGTAGGACAAGGCGTTACCACAGAAAGATGTAACTATCTGGACTGGAACGGAATAGAGGTAATAGATACGCCAGGTATTCATACTGCGAAGCGCCCCGACCATGATGCGATAACGTATCGGGCTATCGCAGAGGCAGATCTCATAATCTTTGTTTGTACAGCCGAGGGTTTTAGCCAGAACCTAGGTGAACACTTTCGGAAGCTACTGGTGGAGAAAGGCAAAGGGAATGAGATGATGCTCGTTTTCAACAAGATGGAAGACTCCTTGTATGGTAATACTGTGGAGGGACAACAGGAGTTCTTTGAACGAGATGTAAAGCCTGTAATATCGCCCGAATACACCGCCGAAGATCTGTATATCACCTATATCGATACGCGCTGTTATCAGGATGCTCAGGAAGCCCAAGACAAGGATAAGAGAAAACTCCTTGAAATGAGTGGCTATCCGCAGCTATTTGAGAACATCAACAAGTTTGTAAGTGATAAGAAGCTATTGGGTAAGTGTACCACTTCTTTATCTCGATTAGAGCAATTGCTTTTTGATGCTCTATCGGAGACCAATACGAATGATATCTGTGTTGATGGCGCCTTGAAGCTGTTAAATGAGCAGCGTAAAGCGCTAGTGAATGCGAAGGAGCATATCCAAACTGCCGCGCACGATATCATTCGTCGTAACACGCAGGAGGTGCGTAACTGGGGATTCGATGTTGCCAACAAACTACTTTATACACGCGAGAGTACGGAGGCTGTAAACAGAGAAATAGAAGAAAAATCGGAGCAAACGACCGAAATTTATGCTCAAGCAGTTAAGGAGCTTGAAGGGCTGATAAGCTCGGAGTTTGAAATATTAAAGAAGGTCTCAGTTGAGCTAGAAAGTTCTGATTTTGCTGAGACACTGAAGTCTAATATAGTGCAGAAAATAGAAGCGCTTAAAAACGCTGTCAATACAACAGATACGATGCATAATGTTGCTCTGGGAGTAGTAGGGAGCGCTCTATGGCTAGTGAAATTCGCTGAAGAACTTAATGCCAGTACGGAAGGCGTAAATGCTGTATTAAAATTGAGTTCTTTTACCGAAATCGTTTCACCGCAAGTAAGTGCTTCGCTTGTAAAGACTTTCTTTGGGAGCGCAAACTTGGGAAAAGTTGCTTCGGGGGTTAAAGTACTGGGAGTAGCAGGGATAATATATGCATTTGGTACACTAGCTTGGGATATGGTAAAGGGAGCAGAACGCGAAAAGAAACTCCTAGATTGCCGCAATGATATCAGAAATGCGTTTAATAATACGGCTAAAGCTATCAATCTGAAATTTGATGGCGAAATGCAGACTTGGATAAAGGAGAATATTCTTTCGGAGATTGAGGCGATCGACGCACAGATATTCGAAATAGAGGGCGAGATCACGCGAACCCACGAGATAGATACCTATCGGTCTTTGCAAACAAGAACTCAGACGCTCATAAAAGAGGTGCGGCAAGCTATCTAGGCGGTTTGAAACTCCTTGTATTTACAGCTTGAACTGGCATAATGTCCAGACATTGCTCCTCCCCAGTTGGCATACCGTGGTTAGCTGGGGAGGATTTTGCAGCTCTTTCAGCAATTCCTATTGTTGGGGAGAGGCTTGGATAAATTTTGTGTTTAATTTTTCAAATTCGTATACTATGCGTACAAAACAACTATGGTGTTTTCTAACAGCAGCACCCGCTGGAAAGGCAAGACGGGAGAAACGTTACGGATTCCGATTATAGGTGAAAATTACAAGCTGGTGATTAAAAAGGCAAATGGTACGGTACTGAAAACGGAATCTTCGCTTACTGTACACATTTATTGAACTGCACCCCAAAAGTTGGACAAAAAACTTTTGGGGTGCAGTTCACTTCGGGTGGTGTCCGTTGTTTTTTGCGTTACATGTACTATCAACATAAAACATAGAATAGATAAGCATTCTCGATCATGTCGTTCCCACTTGATTAGATGACAAAGGGTTAATTTTGGGAGGCTATAACTTCATTTGTGCGATGCGTATCCTACGGTATATACTTACTTCAACGGCTCTGCTTGCGACCTGCTCCACGCTATATGCCCAAAAAGGCGACTCACTCCTGTTTTCGCTCGAACTCTTTCAGCGTACGCGCGGCGAAGTACATGCGGGCTATCGGGAACTGCGAAGCAACCGCCCTGCAGCTGTTTTCCTCTCGCAACGAACCCAAGTAGGCATGGGGATAAAGTTCCATGTATTCGAGTCGTATATTAACTTGCAAGATGGGCGCATTTGGGGAGCTACCCCCAATCACGTAGAAACTGGGCTTCTGGAGAGTTGGATTCAAATTTCAAATCCGCATTCAGATGCTTTTCGCAGCATCCGTATGGGTAGGCAAGTAATACAACTAGACGATGCATGGCTGTTTATGGCGCGACGCTATGCAAAAACGGGACTAGCACACGATGCCCTACGCATGCAATGGCTACAAACTCGCTATGCACTAGACCTTTATGCTATGTGCAATGCACTTAACGAAAAAAATAGCCGTTTGGAATATTACGAACCTCATAACTACAAATATATGTTCATAGTCCACGGCAATTACAATGTTTCTCCACGCAATAGTATTGGCGGAATTGTAGTAGGCGACTGGAATCAGGACAAGGAGTCGCCAACACACCTTTGTGGACGTTTTACAGGGGGGCTTCTTTTCAATCTACTCCCCACGCACAGCGTGCAGCTCAAGGCAGAGCTATATTATCAGGGAGGAAATACCTACAGTTTGCAGTACAATAGGCGTATGACCGTAAACGCCTTTTCAATACACAGTCGACTTTTTTTGCACGGTGCAACAAAAGGAGCTTTCGGTATTGATTGGATCTCAGGCGGAACACAAACCGATCTTAGCAATGGGCAACTCCATCAATTCGATCGCCTCTCGGGCACATCGCACAGCTTCTTTGGCTATATGGATTATTTCACCCTACAGCTCCCTACACTCGGCGGACTCGGTTTGCGCGACTACAATGCCTGGCTCTACACTCCCAAAGAAAGAAATATGCAAGTAGAACTCTCGGTACACGCCTTTCAAACCGACAAGCGCCCCGAAGATCTGGATTCGTTTCTAGGTGTTGAATTTGACCTCAAGGGCATGGTAGATTTCTATGCCAATATGCGTTTAGAATTTGTTTATGGCTACTTTTACGGCACAAATTCGCTCGTGGCTTTGCAGGGCGGGAATGTCAAACATCATGGGCATTTTGGCTACCTCAGTTTTCAGTATGCACCGCAGTTTACGCTGAAACTTCCCACAACAAGTCAACCGTAATGCCGTTTGTTTGTTGTAGTTAGATACATAGTAAATTGAAAATAAAGGAGTTTATTCCAATGGCAGAACACGTACGTTTGCTGATTATCGGGTCTGGACCCGCAGGATATACAGCAGCTATATATGGGGCACGCGCAAATCTGTCGCCTGTGCTCTATGCGGGGCTCACCCGTGGCGGTCAGTTGACACAAACCACCGAGATTGAAAACTTCCCAGGTTATCCTCAAGGCACTACGGGTACGGCACTCATGGAAGACCTCCGTGCTCAAGCAGAACGGCTCGGAGCAGACCTACGCGAAGGAATTGTTGTAAAGGCGGATTTGACGGACGCACGACGCGTTGTAACTCTCGATGACGGCAAGGAGATTGAGGCCGATGCCATCATTATAGCCACAGGGGCAGAAGCAAAATATTTAGGTTTGCCCTCCGAACAGAAGTTCCGCCAGATAGGTGGCGTGTCGGCTTGTGCCACATGCGACGGCTTTTTTTATCGCAATAAGGTAGTTGCTGTTGTAGGCGGTGGCGATACCGCTGGTGAGGAGGCTACCTATTTAGCTTCTATCTGCGAAAAGGTATACCTCATAGTGCGTAAACCTGCTATGCGTGCTTCTAAGGCAATGCTCGATCGGGTGAACAATACGCCCAACCTCGAGGTACTGTACAATACCGTGACCGACGAGGTTTTGGGTGACGATATGGGGGTAACGGGTGTGCGCGTGCTCAATACCGAGACGAACGAGAAACGCGAACTTGCGATACATGGGTTCTTCCTTGCCATTGGGCATAAACCCAATTCCGATGTGTTTAAGGATCAGATCAAGGTAGACGAGCAAGGCTACATAGTTACTGAGCCAGGAACGCCCAAAACGAATGTGGCAGGCGTGTTTGCTGCAGGCGATGTACAAGACCCACACTACCGTCAGGCAATTACGGCAGCGGCATCGGGATGCAAAGCTGCACTGGATGCAGAACGTTTTTTAGGAACACGCAAGTTTTAGTGGAACATATTCTGAAACCCGACGTATACTAGGGCGTCATGGTTTCAGTATTGAGTAGAGCTGAGTCAGCACGTAGGTGCAGGCTCAGCTTTTTTATATACTAGTTGGTCTGCTTTGCTCTAAGCTAAATTCCCCTCCTTAACTGCCATCCTCCCTTTTTGTATCTTTGTTTTGTAACAGGATTTTATCTGATGCTCCTCATGGCAAACAAGCATACGCGCGAAGAACAAGTAAAAAATTACGTGGCAGAAGAGTGGTTTGCCGCCTACGACTGCAAGAACATTATTCGGAACTTGGACTTCTGTGTCGCGCAAAAACAGGTTAAATCTACGCTCTAATGGAGGATTCTCGTGAGCGTAAGGGGGCATTTTTCACGCCCAAAATCTGGGTGGGTTTGTCGCAGGAGTACTTGGCCAAGGCATTCGGCAAAAACTGGCAGAGCGAGTACTATGTTTGGGACTGCGCTGCGGGTACGGGCAATCTGTTGAACGGACTAACGGAAAAGAGTCGCATCTGGGCATCGACACTGGATTTACAGGATGTACGCGTGATGCACGAGCGCATTGCCAACAACAATGCAACAAACCTCGCTATCGATCACGTGTTTCAATTCGATTTTCTAAACGACCCATTTAGCAAACTGCCCGAGAGTTTACAAAAGGTGCTGAACGACCCGAAGAAACAGAGCAAGCTGATTATTTATATCAATCCTCCGTATGCCGAGGCTGGGAATGCGCGCACACGCACAGGCGGTCGCAACAAAAGCAAAGTAGCCACCACTACGCAGGTACGCGAAGCGTATGGGAAAGATTTGGGGCTTGCTATCCGCGAGCTCTTTGCCCAGTTCATGATTCGTATTAAAAATGAGCTACCTCTTTGCAAGATTGGAGTGTTTAGTAAGGTAAAATATTTGCAGGGAGTCGGTTTTGAAAAATTCCGAGAGCATTTTCTGGCAACTTTTCAAGGAGGGTTTATTGTCCCCGCCTATACGTTCGATAATGTAAAGGGAAATTTCCCCATTGCCTTTGCTATATGGGATTTGGAGAGAGGCGAAAAGTTAGCCCGAACGGTTCTTGACGTTTATGAAAAAGATGGTACAAAAACCGCAAAACCAAAGAGTTTTGACGCACTCCTAGCGTCTCGAATTACCGATTGGATAACAAAATTTAAGGTTGCAGACGGGGAACTTGAGATAGGTTATACTGGAAATTATGGTCCTGATTTTCAGAGTAACGCGACGCTTTACATCACGAATTCGGTTATAATAAACAGCAACGGTGTACGGAGTAACACAACCAAATACGCTATTGGGGCAAGTAACCTCATCCCGATTTGCGTCTATTTTGCCGTGCGCCTTTGTATGGAGCAAACGTGGCTCAACGACCGCGACCAATTCCTGTCGCCTCATTGTGACTGGAAACACGACCTAGAGTTTCAGAACAATTGCCTCACGTTCGCACTCTTTAGTCCGAAAAACAACATTCAAAGCGCCTTAGGTATCAACTATTGGATTCCGTTCACAGAGCGCGAAATTGGCGCGAACAACGAATTCGATAGTCACTTCATGACCGATTTCCTCAATGGTCGCATCCCAGAGCATGAAGAGCGCTCTTCGTTGGAAAAGATGGATAAACTGGCGGCACAAGCTGAGAACGAATATTTTATCCCTCGTGCTCCGCTCACCTTTTCCGAAGAGGCTACTGCCGTTTTTGACGCTGCGCGAGCCTTGTGGCGTTACTACTATGCACAGCCTGACGCCCATCCCAATGCGTCGTATTACGACATTCGGGCATATTTCCAACAAAGAAACGATAAAGGGCGCATGAACGCTCAAAGCGAGGATGCCGAATACACCCGCCTACACGCCCTTTTGAAAGCAGCACGTGCCGAGCTTGCTAAGGTCATTGCCGAAAAGGTGTATAAGTACGGCTTCTTGATAGAGTAAAAGTGCTGGAAATAGCGCCAGAAGAGAGCTCTACGAGTCAGCGTTTACCGCCTTAAAGACTTGGGCTACAGAGCGGTAAGCATTCGGAATTATTTCCACGGCATCTTCATACGGTAGCCAATAAGCACCCACAATCCCTTCTTCGGTTTGCGGTACAAGCTTGCTTTCCTGTGCTGCACGCATCAGAAACCAGCGCGTTTTTTTCAGAATCGGCTTTGTTTGCCCTGCCATGTAATAGGTGTGCCACGTTGTAGTGAGTTCGCGCACTATCTCCACCTCTTCTATTCCCGTTTCCTCCTTTACTTCGCGCAGTGCCGCCTGTGCGAGCGTCTCGCCAGCCTCAACCTTCCCTTTGGGGAGATCCCAAAAACCGTTGCGCAGAATAAACAAATAGTGCTGGGAGGGGGAGAGGATGAGCCCCCCAGCAGCATCAATTCGGGTAAAAGCTGGTAGGACGCGCTTTTTCAGAATTGTGGCATTTATTGGCGCAATAATTCCTTCCAGATAGTGCGGGGGTTGTAGCCGCGAGTAGGAGCCATGCTCAAGTAAAATGTTTAATACCTTTGCAACAGTGCGGCTGGTAAGCATGTTGGCATGCAAGAAAAAAGTCTCGCACTGCAACGGATTGGCGGGAACAGTGGGTAAAAATTTGATTTGGGAGTCAGCTGCAAAAATTGTTGGATAACGCATGAAAGACACAAGACTTTTAGAAATTCTGCTCGAGCTGGGTGCTATTCACATTACAAATTCTAAGCCATTTGAATGGGCTTCTGGGTGGTTATCACCCATTTATTGCGACAATCGTCTTGCCCTTTCCTCCTACGAAGCTAGGGAAATTATCTGTTCGTCAATGCAAGAGGTACTTGCACGGAAATTCCGAAACATCGAGGGTGTTGTTGGCGTAGCCACGGGGGCACTCCCCATGGGGGCTATTCTCGCACAAGCCTTGAAGCTTCCATTTGCCTACGTGCGCCCGAAAGCGAAAGATCACGGTTTAGCAAACCAAGTGGAAGGAAAGATTGAAAAAGGGCAACGTGTTGTGGTGATTGAAGATCTGGTATCAACGGGCGGTAGTAGTCTGAAAGCGGTTGAAGCATTGCGGGCTATGCAGGCAGATGTATTGGGCATGGTGGCTATTTTTACCTACGCATTCCCGCAAGCTGAACAAGCAATGCGCAAGGCGAACGTCTATTTTGAAGCGCTTGCCACCTACCCCATGTTGCTCGAATTGCTCAAGGCGCAAGGCAAGATTAGCAGCGAAGACGAAGCGCGCTTAGCAGATTGGCGCACACACCCTGAAACGTGGGGACGTTAGTCGTTGTTCCTCTTTTTGGCAAGGTTTAATTCGCTTACTGTGTAATGCAAAAATACGAGAGCAAAATCGCCAAGAGTAAACGTATGGCATGCGACCTCTATGCTCGATTCTCAAACTTAGAAGAGGTTGCGCGCATGTTTCCGCCCGATCAGTTCCAACCTGTGGAACTCTCGCCCGATCGTTGTGTTTTCGACAATAAGCAATTCGGGCAAATCGGTTTTCAGATTGTGGATCGTGAAGAGAACAAGACGATCAAGGTAGCCGATATCAACGGGAAGCCGTTTAATTTCTTCTTGTGGTTTCAGTTCAAAGAGGTAGGCTCGTACGATACGCGCATACGTATCACACTGCACATAGGTTTGCCCTCTATTATGAAGTTTGCGATGAAGGGCAAAATCCAGAAGGCACTTGACCAATTCGCCGAGACGATTGCACAAGCGTAGCCTAATCAAATCAGTTGCCGTAGCCTGAACGGCAATGTTTTTTATTCAGGAGAGATAAAGATGAGCACCTTGCGTTACCCTACGGGGCTATTTTGCTTTCTCTCTCTGCTCTTTCTTATTCCCCGCCTCTCATTTGCAGCTTATAGCATACAGAACGATTCGATTATTGCCATAGAGCAAGTAAAAATCGGCGCAAAACGCGAACTGGAGCAAATACCACCGCTTGAACTAAAAGAGGTAGAAATTCGGCATAGTACCGCACAAAATGTAGCCGATGCGCTCCGTTACTTGGCAGGAGTACAGGTAAAGGATTATGGAGGGATTGGGGGACTCAAAACGGTAAATGTGCGCAGTCTCGGTTCGCAGCACGTGGCAGTAAGTTATGACGGAGTGCTTGTTGGCAATGCTCAAAATGGTGTTATTGACCTAGGGCGTTTTTCGTTGGATAATGTAGAACGCATCTCACTCTATCATGGTCAGCGCGCGTCACTCTTACAACCGGCACGTGACTATCTGAGTGGTGCACTGGTTGCGATACAGACACGTGCTCCTCAATTCGATACCACACATAACTTTCGTCTGCAAGCTACGCTGCGCGGTGGCTCGTTTGGGCTTCTCAACCCGCAATTTTTGTATGAACAGCGCCTTGGTACTCGTTTTGCCCTGTCGGTCAATGGCGAAGTAATAGAGGCGCATGGGCGTTACCCTTTTCGTTATGTAGGGTACAATCGTGCTGGCAAGAAGGTTTACGATACAACTGCGATACGGCATAATGGCGATGTACACACACAGCGTCTGGAGGCTGCACTTTACGGGAAAATTGTAGAGGGCGACTGGCGTCTGAGGGTCTATGGCTATCATTCCGAGCGAGGGCTTCCTGGTCCTATTGTAAACAACGTGTGGCAACGTGGCGAACGACTTGCCGATAATACCCTTTTTGTACAGGCGAATCTGCGAAAGGATTTTTCATCTTTTCACCGTACTCAACTCCTCGCGAAATATGCTTATGACGATACACACTACCGTCAGCTCGATCCGCGCTTCTATGCGGCAAACCTCTTTTACCAGCAACAAGAAGCCTATCTTTCTTCAATACATGCCTTTCGTTTTACTTCATGGTTAGAAGGCTCGCTTGCCTACGACTTGCTTTGGAATACTCTTGCAAGCTTCGATCGTCTTCGCCATCTCGCTCCTCTTGGCGCAGTACACCCCCAGCGCATCTCGCATTATATAGCCACGACGCTTGCTTTTCAGCATCAAGGGCTACGCCTTCGTGCTACTTGCGTTGCTACAGGTGCATATCGGGGAAAGGAAACAGGTTCCCCTCTTGCTATGTGGCAATATCTGCCAGCGCTCTATGCCTCTTACTCCCCACGCACGATTTCTAGTCTTTCATTCCACGCTTATGGGAAACAAACGCTCCGTCTGCCCACCTTCAACGAACTTTACTATGTGGATTGGGGTAACCCTGCTCTTCGCCCCGAATTCGCTACACAGCTGGAGGCTGGTTTGCAATGGCATTACACAGCTACGCAATCGTTCTTTCGGAAGTTCGACGTTCTAGCCGACCTTTACTACAATCGCATCTCAGACAAAATAATAGCCTACCCTGCACGCGGGCAATTCCGCTGGACGACGATAAATATTGGTAAAGTGGCAATGCGTGGCACAGAGGTCTCGTTCTCATTACAGAGTCGCGAACTGGGGTGGCATCAATTCTCCCTCCGTTTACAATATGCTTATACTGAGGCAACAGATAGAACAGATCCGCGGTCGGTATACTATCAGCACCAAATCCCTTATATACCGTGGCACAGTGGTTCGGTTGTGTTCAACTATACGTGGCGCAACTGCTCGCTTTACTACAGTTTCCTCTATACAGGCGAGCGCTACCACCAACAAGAGAATAATCCCTATAACTACGAACCAGCGTGGTTTACAAACGATCTGGCTGTGGCGTTGAAGTTCAATATCTTTGCACACCCGTTTTTGTTGCGCCTTGAACTCAACAATCTGCTAGACCAGCAGTATGCCGTAGTGCTGAACTACCCGATGCCAGGACGCAACTTTCGCATAACATTACAAACTACTTTTTTACGATGAAGAGGAAGGTTCTATACCTTGCAGGGGCACTACTGCTAGTGCTGAGCGCCTGCCGAAAAGAGAAGATAACCCCCGATACGCCACCGCAGCCCACTCCTCCTGAAAAAGCGGAAATAGCAGGATTTTACCTCCTTAATCAGGGGAATTGGGGCGCAAACAAAGCATCGTTAGATTACTATGATTTCGCAACGGGCAACTATACACGCGATGTATACGAAACACGTAACCCCGAAGTGCCTACAGGACTAGGAGATGTGGGGCAGGATTTGCAGATTTATGGAAGCAAACTTTATGCTGTAATCAACGCCTCCAACAAGGTTGAGGTGATGGATGTGGCTACAACCCGACGAATTGGACAAGTGGAGATACCGAATGCGCGCTACATCTGCTTTGAGGGGGGGAAGGCGTATGTATCGGCCTACCTCTCTACGAAACCTGGCGAAAAGGGCGCAGTTTTTGAAATAGACACTGCCACGCTTGCTATTACCCATCAATTTGAGGTGGGATTACAACCCGAGATGCTTTCCGTGGTAGGTGGTACACTTTACGTAGCCAATTCGGGAGGCTATAACCAACCTGAATACGACAAGACGATCTCCGTATTACCATTGACAACAAAAACACCCAGTGCCTCAATTCCAGTTGCCATCAATCTGGAAATGCTACGCATAGATCGGCATCAACAAATCTGGGTTACCTCTCGTGGCAACTACAACGACATCCCTAGCAATCTGTATTGTTTGGCGAAAAACGCCACTACGGGGCAGTATGAAGTGGTGAAAGATATGAAGCTCCCCTGTAGTCGCTTCGATATTCGGGGCGATTCGCTTTTCTACTACCACTCGTTCACGGATTACGAGAAGCATCAGACCACGAACTCCTTTGGCGTGGTAGATGTAAAGAAACGCGAGGCGCTTACCCATTCGTTTTTAACAGACGCTGCCGAGTTGGTACAGCCCTACAATCTGGTTTTGCAGCCGAATGGGGGTAATATCTACATTGCAGATGCGACCGATTTCAAATCGAGTGGCTTTTTGTACTGCTATTCCTACGACGGCAAGTTCAAGTGGAAGGTGCAAACGGGCGATATTCCGTGCGCTATAGCCTTTGTGAAGAAATAGGTAGCAGGAGCGGAATATACGGCACTGCCGCTCTCTATTCGAATATATTTACTACAACACGACAACGGCATTAACATGATAGTGATACTCTTGATTGTCATCACGGCTATCGTCTCCATTCTGGCCTTCTCGCGGCGCGAATTGCTCTACCGTTTAGCGCTTACCTACTACGAAGTGGTCGAACAAAGGCAAATCTACCGTCTCCTGTCGCATATATTCGTACACGGGAGCTGGGGGCATCTGCTTATCAATATGCTTGTCTTCTACTCTTTCGGAGTAGCAATTTCCTCCGAATTCCAATACTTGTATGAGATTGGCATCATTCATTTCCCCAATATCCAATTTCTTGCTCTTTACCTCGGAGGCGGTATTACGGCGGGTCTCTTCAGTTTGTTACTACGCCGCGAACGGAGTATCCCTAGTGTAGGAGCTTCAGGGGGTGTTGCTGCACTTGTTTTTGCTTGTATCTTTTTCGATCCGTGGGCTCGTCTCTACATATTTGGGCTGGTCCCGCTCCCTGGTATTATTCTCGGTGTTGCCTACCTCTTTTACTCTTGGTACATGGGCAAACGTGGGCAGGACAACATAGATCATCACGCACATTTCTTCGGGGCGCTTTATGGCTTTGTTTACCCCATGGTAGCCATAGATTATAAACTGATTTTCCACTTCCTTAACCAACTCTTCTTTAACAACTAAGATGGCGGAAGAACACTGGCCGTATCGGCGCATCAAGCGTCCGCCTCGTATGCAAGTGTGGTTGGATGGCAGATTTCTGTTTGAAGAAGACCCCATATTTTCTCTCTCCGACTGGAACTCCGCACAGCAGATGGGTTTTAGCGTACTTTTCCGCGCTTATGGCTCAGAGATCCGCTTCTTTAATCGCTACTACGAACATTTGGTAGATTGCCTCACGCTGTCCCAATTCCCCGATTTTATCTTCCTTAGTCGCGATATGCTACGGAGTAGTGCAAATACTTTGCTTCAGAAGAATCGCTATCATCGTAATGCTCTGCTTAATGCGACTTGCTTTCTTCGCCTACACCCCGACTGGAGCAATTCGCCGCAATGGACTACATCGCTTCTCCTTCAGGCTGAGCAACTAGAAGGACAATACTTCGATTCTCATATTCCCGCATCGGTCGTAATCTCATACCAAGACATTAGGCTGCATGCCGACAAGCTAAGCTCCATTGCTTGGTTAGGAAACCCGAGCCTCGGTTTTGCACGGCAGTTCTGCGAGCAACGCGGTGCGACAGATTGTCTATTCTACAACGAGGCGGGCGTCCCACTACAGACGAGTCAGCGCGACATTTATTGCTGGAAAGGGGACACGGTTTTTACGCCAGCATTGGAGCTTGGACTCAGACACGATCCTTTTCGTGAAATTGTAGCGGAGGCTGTTCGGCAAAAGGGATGTCGCATTGAAGAGGGGAAACTTACGTGGAAAATTTTCCAACAGGCTGATGAGATTTTTTTAGCTAGCACTCGCTATGGCATAGAGCCTGTGAAGCGGCTTGACAACAAAATAACCTCCGAAACGAGCAAACGGACGCGCGAACTAATTGAGACGCTCAATAAGCTCTTTTTTGCGGAACTGCAATAAGTAGGAGCTTACCTGCACAGCACAAAGCACTTAGGGCGTGAACAGCGTTGCAATAGTGGCAGTAGCTTTACGGCAAGCAAATTTTGGGAGCAAGGAATTTGGTAATTCTAAGAAAAGAGCTACCTTTGTGTGTTCATACGTTCGGTTCGTAGCTCAGCTGGTAGAGCACGTGACTCTTAATCATGGGGTCGAGGGTTCGAGCCCCTCCGAACCGACAGACAAGGCGGTCTCAGTAATGAGGTCGCCTTTTTTCTTGAAAAGGAAAGGAGTTACGCTCGCTCCAATCTCGTTTTATCCTATGACCTCTATTCTCGTAGGTCGGTTACTGTTACACCTTTGAGTTTCTTCGTATCGAGCGAAAAAACAGAGCGCACCTGTGCATTCGGTTCAAATTTCTTCAGCTCTACGATGTAACGGCTACCGTCTCTTCCAAAATAGGAGAATTTAGCGGGCAACAGGGTCTGCTTGTATAGTGCAATGTGGATTTGCGAATAGGGCTGATTGATATCGTGAGGGTAGAGTGAGAGGTCGTAGTAGGTATGCCCTCCTTCGGTGCGCTCTCCACGGAACTGAATTTTGAAATCTTCTTGGTAACTTGAGAAGAGTCGCAGCGGGTTATCTACGGGCGATGTTGAGGTTGAATCAACCGTCGTGATTGTTACCTCTTTGGAACTGGCAACGTACTGCCAGCGCGAACACCCGTCGGAGTATACTTCTAACCCTACGCCATTAAAGTAATATTGTGCCCCACGTGCTTCTAGGTCTGCCGTATAAACTCGTGGTGTCTTTTGTTGCGGATATTTTATTTCAAGATTTAGAGCCGCTCGGAAGGAATGTAAAGTCGCCATTTTCTTTGAGAACTGTACCGCAATCTCCTTGCCACGTGCATCCTCGCTCTCTTTGGATTGTTGCGCGCATGTAATTTCAACAAATGAGATGAAAAAAATAAGAGGGAGTAGAAACCACGAACAGTGTGAAAAGAATCGGAGTGCGTGGGTGTGCAGCATCATGGTATTTTACAGTAAGATTTCGGCGTATTGTAGTATGTTTTCAAAGCTTGCTAGAAGGCGTCCGACCTGTTCGCAATTGCCTACTATGTAAACTCTATTCGCTGTGCAATATTGCTCTGCGCCACCAGAGCGAGGATTTCCTTACTTAATCTTTGTGGCCACTATAACGCCGTCTCCTGCGGGAAGGAGGGTAGCCTTAAAGGAGTGGTTGGCGAAGAGTGCACTGTTAAAA
The DNA here is from genome assembly GCA_905373475.1 of Bacteroidia bacterium. Classification (GTDB taxonomy): domain Bacteria; phylum Bacteroidota; class Bacteroidia; order Bacteroidales; family CAJPTX01; genus Bacteroides_D. The sequence continues at coordinate 20,029 of CAJPTC010000001.1, forward strand.
GTTCGGAGAGCGTTGGTGCGGACATCGTGTTCCGACGATGTATAGGTCTTTCCGCCCCACAATACATTATCGGCAATGATAGTGCCTCCGATATCGAGCAACGGAGCTATCAGTTCAAGGTATTGCGGATACTCGGCTTTGTCGGCATCTACGTATACGAGATCGAAGGTGTGCCCGAGTAGCGTGGGGAGCAAATTACACGCAGTACCCCGCAGCAGTGTAATTCGTGTTGTAAGCTCCGCCCGAGCAAAATATTTCTCGGCAATATCGGCATGGAGCGTACTACTTTCAAGGGTTGTAACTGCTCCTGTCGCTCCTACGGCTCTCGCTAAACGGATGGTAGAATATCCCGTAAACGTGCCTAATTCGAGTACACGATGCACCGAATGAGTGGCAATAAACCATTCCATAAATGTACAGAGCCACCTATCGCCCAACATACGCGGATGCTGCGTTACAGCATACGTTTCGCGTACTAACGCTTGCAGTAATTCGTCGTCTGGAGCAAAAAGCGTTTCCAGATATTCGCGCAGATTGTTTACGGCGGGATCTACTGTAACCAATGTATCAGACATACAGGAGTGTTACCAATTGCTCAGGGCGCAGATACTCGTTCGCTAAGGCTAGAAGATCCTTAGCCTCTATATTGTGCCATTCGGCAAGAAGCTGTGTTGTGGGAGTATAGGGGATATCGTCTAGGAGATAGCGGACATAGGTTAGAATAACGCTCTCTATGTTTTCATTTGCGAGCCAAAACTGCCCTATGCACCGTGTTTTTGCCTTGCTGAGAATGGAGATCGAGATGGGCTTAGTACGCATCTTCTCAATTTCGTCTTTCACAATCTCTATACAATGCGTAATCTCATCGCGCGATGTGGCAAAATAGACCGAGAGGTAACCCGTATCGAGGAAAGTTGTATTGGCGGCCTCTACCGTGTAGACCAGTCCCAATTTTTCGCGCATGCGTTTGTTAAGCTGCGATGTAGTGGCAGAGCCTCCCAAGATCTCCGTTAGAAGCCGAAAGGCAATATTCCGTTTATCGCGTACCGAGGGAGCTAATGCTCCCATCATGCAGTGTGCTTGCGATGTGCGCTTAGCTATCCTTTTCTCTGCAAGCAGGGGAGAAGGCTCAAACAGTTTACGATTCTGTTGGCTCGTCTGATAGGGGATATCTGTAAAATTTTTGTTCGCTAGCGCCACGACTTTCTTGAACTCGTAGGGCCCAGTTACGAAAATGGCAATGCGGTCTAACCCATACGTTCGTTGCAAATAGGCAAGCAAGTGTTTGCGCCTAAATTTCCGTACAGAGGCGGTTGTGCCAAGTATATTGTGCCCAAGTTCAGAACCCGCAAAAAGCAAGTCTTCAAAATCGTCAAATATAAGTTCGCTAGGCTCATCTTTGTAGGAATTTATCTCTTCGAGTACGACGTCGCGCTCCCGTTCGAGCTCTTGCTCGGGGAAGTTCGCATGGCACAGAATGTCGGAAAGGAGTTCTAGCACGCGTCCCAGATAGAGTGGCACAAACGAGGCGTGAATTACCGTTTCTTCCTTCGTCGTATAGGCGTTGAGCTCGCCGCCTATATTCTCTACACGATTGAATACCTGAAAGCCATTGCGTTTTTCAGTCCCCTTGAAATACATGTGTTCCACCAAATGTGCAACGCCATATTCCGAGGGGAGTTCGTCGCGCGAACCTGCACAGATGTAGATTCCCGCAAAACCGACTTGCAGTTTGTTGGGAGCAAATACGAGGCGTACACCACACGGCAGCAGTGTCTGCGAGATGGGAGTTTCTTCGTGCTGCATTTTACGAATAATACCGACGAATTTAAGCTACTTCCTTTTTCTTTCGAGTAGATAGCCACTCCAAAAGAAGCACCATGACAAGTCCCAATAGCCCCATCAATAGGGCTTGCAAGAGTTGGGAACTGCCACGCGAGAGTGCGTAGGTCTGTGGCGCGAGAAGTGTAAGCTGATAACTTGCCGCATCGCTCGTCTCTTTCCAAGGCCATAGGCGTACCATTGCTCCAAGTATGAAACCCGAGAGGAGGGCTAGCATCAGATTCTTAAAGCGGGTAAATAGCCACGAGAGAAGACGCGAGAAAGCCAAAATTCCCAATAGAGCACCGAGAGCAAAAACGGTAAGATGGGCAATGTCTAGTGCTACCACGAGTTGAAGTACGCGCGAATACATGCCGAGCAGGATGAGGATAAAACTCCCCGAAATACCTGGAAGTATCATGGCACATATACCGAGAACCCCTGCGAAGAAATACCAAAGATAGGATTCGCCTCCCACAATGGGCGTGACGAAATTAACAAGAAGTCCCGCTGCCACACCAACGATTGCACCCAATACGGAAGGCAGTGTCCAATGCGATACTTTTCGCCCCACAACGAGCACTGTGGCAAGCATCAGACCAAAGAAAAAGCTTTCTACGGGGATGGGGTAGGTCGCCAGTAGGTACTGAATAAGCCGTGCAAGGCTGAAAATAGCGGAAAGAATGCCGAGGATAATTGTTAGCAAGAAGCTCCAGCCTATGGCGCGAAAATAGGCTGCAAAACGACCGCGACGTAATAGTTGTAGATTCTCGCGCGCAATGGTTCTTGCTATGCAATCCACCAAATGCTCATAAATTCCTACGAGCAACGCGATTGTGCCGCCCGATACGCCTGGAATTAGGTCAGCTGTGCCCATAAAAAAGGCCTTGAGGTATAGCATTAGGTATTTTACCATCAGCACTCTTGTACTTTCCCAAAAATTATAATGCTTTCAAAGCTTCTGCAATACGCCTAGCGAGTTCGGTAGAGGCAGGAACTAGTGGTAAACGTAGCCGATTTTCGCAAATACCTAGGCTTGCCATGGCAGCTTTCACGCCCACAGGGTTACCTTGTTCAAAGAGGAGTTTATAGAGGTTGTGTAAACGGAGGTGTATTGCGGCGGCTGTGTGAAATTCCTCACGAAGCGCTGCGTGTACCATCTCGCCGAAGAGGGCAGGTAGTACATTCCCGATTACCGAGATAACGCCTTGTGCGCCCACGGAAATCATAGGGAGGGTAAGCGAATCGTCACCCGATAGTACGCAAAAATCTTTAGGCTTCTGAGCCAGTATTTCACTCACCTGATCTAGGCTACCTGCTGCCTCTTTTATCCCCACAATGTTGGTAAAGTCTTGTGCTAAACGTAGGGTTGTACTTGCTAACATGTTTACCCCCGTACGTCCTGGCACATTATAAAGCAAAATGGGACACTTCACTACACGTGCTACTGCGGCAAAATGCTGATATATACCCTCTTGGTTCGGTTTGTTGTAGTTCGGCACAGCGGAAAGAATGTAATCCACACCCTCATAATCGAATGTTTTAAGTTCTTCCACAAGCCGTTGTGTATTGTTGGCGCTTTTACCAACCACAATGGGTACGCGCCTTGCCACCTGTGCAATGACTCGCCGCACGTATTCGTGCTGTTCATCCGCTGTTAGGGTAGGCGTTTCGCCCGTTGTACCTAGTACAACGAGAAAATCGGCTTTACCGTCAAGAAGGTGATTAACAAGACGCTCTGTGGCTGCCCAATCTATGGTGCCTGCTGCATTGAAGGGCGTTATCATTGCGACGCCCAAACCGCTCAAAACTTGGTTCTTCATCGTAAAATACTCACTAAGTGTGGTCTCTACACATTCTGTTCCACACGTTCATTCTCTGCAATTTATGAGACAAATAAAGACTAAAATTTTCTATTGACTGTTCGCCTCACAGTGTTTTTCGCTTGCCTTCTCTACACATTATACCTTGGTTCTACTCGCTCGAGGATCTCTTTTAGCTTTTCGAAGGCGGGTAAATCTTCCTCGTTTTCGTCTTTTGAGTAATAGGCATTAAATCGTTCTAGTTTTTTTTCATATTTCGGATCGTTACATAGTTTTGAGATTACGAGTCCTATAAAATCGGCAGCACCCCAAGGAAGGATACCTACCTCTTCTTTACCCCAATAAGTATTTGTTTTATCTAGTTCATCCATCTTTTTTAATACGTTGGGTAGATACGAATAGTAATTTAGGAATTCCAGTCCTTCTCCCAGTAGATAGCTAATATACCAATCGAGATATGCATTCGCCGCTTCAGGAGCATCTATTCCTCCCCAATTACCACGTTTCAAATCAAAAGAATCTTCTCCATAGTATCCCCAATCTGAAGAAACTGAATAATCACAAATGGTAAATATAAATTTTATTTTTCTAAACTCATCTATATATATATAAGGTTTTTGGATATTTCGAGCAACTTCAAAAAGTATATTTGCAACCTCGATATGCTCTCTATAAAATCCTGTCCCTTCAATTGCATCAGAGAGTGGTATCAAACAAAATGAATCGATGTACTGGTCGGTAGCTTTTAGATATCGAATCCCGTCAGTAACTCTTCTTATGTAACCTAATGGTTTTAGCACTTCATCCAGACGTGTAAGAATGATTTTTTTTATTTCTGCTTTCAACATTGTCAATCATTTATTTGTGTGATCTCATCTATTTTCACATTGTCAATGGACGTTATCCCGTCTCCAGAGATTCGTACTAGTTTACCTCTACGCTTGCCTAAAAAACACTACACATTGTACCGTGGCTCGACATGTTCAATTATTGAGCAAAAACGCTCGAAATATGGCAACCATTCTTCGTTTTCATCCTCTGAAAAATAGACTTTTACACGCTCCAATTTTTCCTCATATCTTGGATCGTTACATAATTTGGAAATTATTAATCCCGTAAATTGAGCATCTTCATTCCCGTAAAGTATTCCATACTTGCTATCTGCCCAAAATAGATCTTTAGCATCTAACTCCTCCATCTTTTTTAAGACAGAAGGCAATGTTCTATAACGTTTTGAGAATTCAGATTCTTCATTTTCTAAATGAAAAGCTATCCAATCACAAAGTTCAAAAAGAGCTTTTTCAGTATCTACTCCTGTCCACCTATCAAAATCTGCAGAGAAATGATCTCGTCCATAATAACCAGTCCCATCTTCAGGGATAACGTTGTCTTTAATTATTGGCGTAATAGCTATTCTCTTAGAACACCATGCCCACGACTGGTATAATGTCTTTTCAAAGATTTGGTTATATAGGGTTGCAACTTCAGGGAAACTTCTCTTACCAAAACGAAGATCTATGAAATCATATTTTGTATAAAATCCTACAGTAAAAAGATCTATATAATTAGGATATACCTTAAAAAATCCTTTTATTCCAGGTGTCGTAATACGTTCATATCCCAATGAAGTCAATAACTCATCAAGTCGTCTCAGCATAATATCTTTTCGCTTCATCTTTTAATCTCCTCTTGTTTGGGAATTCGTGCCACGTCCTATTTTTTTCCAAGCCCTCTCTACACATTATACCTTGGTTCTACTCGCTCGAGGATCTCTTTTAGCTTCTCGAAATAAATGCGTTCTTTTTCATAGTTGTCTCCCATATAGATCGCTTCCCAGTGTTTAAATTTTCTATTGTAGTCATTATCATTACATAATTTTGATATAATTAGACCTGAGAACATCGATTCACTACTATTCAATATGCCACGACAAGGATCGCCCCAAAAAATATGATTTGATTCTAAATCATCCATATACGCCAAAAGATTTGGTAAATAAGAATAGCGATCTAGAAAAGGGACTCCATTTTCCATTAAATAGGTTGTAAGCCAATCACAAAATTCACTTAATGCTTTCTCTGTATCCAGTCCAAACCACAAATTGTAATTCATAGAAAATGGTGTTTTACCATAATCTCCAGCGACATTTTCAATTAAATTACAATCTCTTATTGTAAAATCCATAAAATATTTCTTTTTTCGTTTTGGAGGATATTTATATCCGTCCATTGAATAAATTGGAGCTAGAAGATCTACAACTTCTTTAATTGATCTAGAATGACGATTTATCTCTATAGCGTCAGTTCGATTATGAAATAGTAGATGTAATATATCTATATGTCTTTCGTTTTCTTTAAGAAAACTTCCTCCCCAAAAAGAACTTCTTTGGTATCCTAAAGGAGATAAAGAAGCCTCCAAACAATCTAGAACAAAATTCTTTTTCTTCATCAGATTCACTAAATTTCTGTTATTCTATCGATTACGAAATCTTTAATATTCGCATCATCGTTACGACTATAAATTTTGATTAGTTGTATATTTTCTGTTGGAAATCCTTGTAAATTCCAGTAGCCCGTGCACGATGGCTATGAGGAACGGGCATGGATTAGCGGCGGGATAATAAGACAATCCGCAGACTAGTATGAGCCGTGCTGTAGCGGCACGACTTTATTGTAGCACTGAACTGCATACAATTACTCTTGCAATCCTTCGCCCAAGTACTGTTGCAAAAGCTCCAGACGTTCGCGAGTAGAAGAACGTTCGCCTGCGGCAATCAAGAGGTCGTATTCTAACGGTGGCTGCGGAGCAAAGCCTACCTTAATGCTTGCTTGTGATGTGGCACAAAGCCAAAGGAGCGGCATAGCGGGCTCGTGCGTAAAATCGAGGAGTAGATCATAGGGGGTATTAACCATTGTGAGGAAACGCTCCGATACGGGACGTTCGTACCAATTTAGGTCTGTGGGGCGTAAAATTGTGGCGTTTTGCATCCCGCGCAAATGCAATGAAAGCTCCTTGGCATCGGAGTAGGAACAAATCATTACCTGTTTCCCATGACGGAGTAGTTCGCGCGCAAAGGAGTTAATCTGCTCACAAGCTTGCTGATCTTCCGCATCAAAAAGGAAAAGAAAGGTCGTACACGAAGACAGACGACGTAACGTCCGCACACCACGAGATATTCTCTTAAAACGAAGCAAACGCTTCCGACTCCACCATCTTTTGATTCCTGCAAACATCTAGAGACTGTTACTGTTTCAATAAATCGTTGAATTCCTCCTCGGTGAGGATTTTCACCCCTTTTTCATGCGCCGCGCGTAACTTCTTATCATTCGGTCGTACACCAGTAAGCAGTAAGGTCGTCTGCGCATTTACCGCACTTTGTACAGTAGCCCCCATAGCCTTTACGCGTTTTGTGACCTCGGGACGCGACCCTATTGACAATTTCCCCGTAATCACTACATATTCTCCTGCGAGACTGTCAGACAATCTGCGCTGTGTATGATATTTTAGGTCAAACCCTATTTCCGTAAGACGTGCTAACAGATCGGCATTCTGCGGAGCATGAAAATAGTTCCAGATCGCTTCTGCAATTATTTGCCCGACGTTGGGTATATTACTCATCTCCTCTATGCTGGCTTCTGCTACTGCTTGTAACGATCCAAAATGCTCAAGTAGTACCTCGGACTGCACTTCTCCGAGATTCGGCACCCCCAGACCAAATAGTAACGCTTCCACGGGACGGTTAATAGAGAGACGAATCTTGTCAAGTAGCTGCTCGTTAGACTGCTTGTAGAGCTCTATGCGTGCTGCAACGTCCTTGTCAATGATTTCACCCCCAAACAGATCATACTTTAATTTCCCCTTTAAGCCGTATTCCTTTGCATATTGAAGCAGTTTCGCGGGTGTAAGGTCATATACATCCAGTGTGTCGTAGATGAGTCCGTTCCTATACCACTCTTCGATTCTCTTGTCGCCCAACGAACGAATGTCTACTGCATCGCGCGATGTAAAATGGATAGTACGTGCAATCTTTTGGTCTATGCATCCCTCATGATTCGGACATATATAGTACGCCTGCCCATCTACACGTTGAAGAGGTGTTCCACAGCATGGGCACATTTCGGGGTATCGAATAGGCTTCGCCCCTGCTTCTCTCTTCTCCTTATTGACTCCTACCACTTTGGGGATCACTTCGCCCGCTCGCTCTATAAGGATAGTATCGTGTTCATGTAAATCGAGCCGAAGTAGTTGGTCTGCATTATGCAAAGTCGCCTTCTGTATGTCGGCATGATTAAGCTTTATTGTATCGAAAATAGCCACAGGGGTTACAACTCCCGTACGCCCTACCTGGAATTCGACTCTATCCAAACGCGTTTCTTTTTGCTCTGGCGGATATTTGTAGGCCATTGCCCAACGGGGCGAATGTGAAGTAGCACCCAATCTATTGCGTGCCGCAAGGTTATTTACTTTCACGACAGCGCCGTCAGTATCGTAATCCAACCCATAGCGCAAATCTTTCCACGCTTCAATGGTTGCAATGACCTCATCAATATCGGAACACGGTTTCCGAAGCTCGCCAACTGGGAAGCCCCATTTCCGAAGCTGTTCGATTGTGTTCCAATGATCAGGGCATATCTCTTTACCATAATACTGATAACATACACATTGGAGTCGGCGTTCAGCTACTTTACTCGGGTCATGCGTTTTAACAGTTCCTGAAGTCGCATTGCGAGGAGTTTTAAGCTTATTTTTGTTCTCAGGATCTTGCGCTTGCTCCTCGAAATAGGAATTGAGCATATAGACCTCGCCGCGAACCTCAAAATCAAAATCTATGTCGGGAATATGGTGTGGAATACCTGCAATCTGCAGTATATTGTTCGTTACATTGTCTCCTTCCACACCGTTACCTCGGGTTGCAGCATAAACGAGTTGTCCTTTTTCATAGCGCAGGGCTATCGCCATTCCGTCGTACTTCAACTCGCAAACATAACCAACCTCTTCCGCAAGAAGTTCGCGCACACGTTTATCAAACTCCCGCACCTCCTCGTAGGAGTAACTATTGTCTAGCGACAGCATCGGGATGGTGTGCTGCACTTTCAGGAAAAAGTCGTCGCGATCTTCCCCGACCTTTTGTGTGGGAGAATCGCCTCGCACTAAGGAAGGGTACTGCGCTTCAAGCGCTTCCAATTCTTTCTTCTTCAGATCGTATTCCAGATCTGAAATGAGCGACTTGTTTTTGTTATAGTAGGCTTCGTTGTATTGGTTCAACTCTACTACCAATGCCGTAATTTTTGCAGATGCTTCGCTTATAGTCATCCTTGTCCCCTCTCTCAATACACAAAGATACGAGAGTATGAGAACTCGGAAGGACTACCATCGATCTACATCGAACGAAAAAGCACATGTGCCCGCACATAAGATGTAAACAGAAATTGGAGACTATTGACCAAGTTGCACTACAAGCTCTTTACCTCCCTTCAATGCTATCTTCAGCGTATACCGTGCCTGAGTATCTAAAACAGGATCAGGCTTCAAGTCAAATCGTTGCGACAACCATTTCAAATCATGCTCGGATAAATTGACCAACTTTTTCTGTGTATAGCAAGAACCGAAAGAAACATTACCATTTGAGTAACCTGCTGCTATATAAGGCGAGTAATCTACAAAACCAACCGTAAAATACTGTGAGACATCTTTTTCATCTGAACCTTCTCCTTGATAAACGGACATTCCTATGATACCAACGGGTTTTTCAAAAGGAGGACCAATATGCATAAATCTCCTCTTACCGTACTCACCATATTCGTATGCGTAGGAGCGAAAAGTCGCACTTTCCCAATCTTCTGAAAAATAGAATGTACCGTACAGAGTTACGTCGTAACTACCGCTGCTAAATCCTTGCAGGACTTTTGAAGGCACATAATAACGATCGAACAAGAAGTAAACATAATCCGCCCCTGTTTCTCCAACATCACAAGACACTCCCAACAAAACCCAAACGCATACTAGTGATATGAAATAAAAAACATTTCGTTTCATCACGTACTCTCCTATTGTGTAAAGCCTCAAGGCTAAGAATTACTTTTCTCTCTATACTACTGCCTTCCACACATGCATACAACACATGGAGAAATAAACTTAATGCTTGTTCGAAAGTTGCACTACAAGCTCTTTACCTCCCTTCAATGCTATCTTTAATGTATAGCGTGCTGCAGTATCTAGGGTGAGATCTGGCGTCAGAGCTATTTGGTCAGACATCCATTCCAAATCATGCTCGGATAAATCAGTTAGTCTTTTTTGAACAGACCAAGTAGGTATATTGTATTCATCTGAATATCCTGAACTTATATAGGAAGAACAATCCCAAAAAATAATTCCGAAATACTGTGAAACATCTTTTTCATCTGTACCTTCCCTTTGATAAACTCTCATCCCAATAATATTTATAGGCTTTTTAAGAGCAGGATACCATGATCGTATTCTCTTTTTGCCATACTCTCCATATTCCAAGGCATAAGTACGGAAGAGTTTTCCGTCGTCATCCGCCGTAATATAATTGGATGGGAGAGTAGTCAAGCTTATCGAATAGGTGCCATGATATAGAGAGTTTTCATTCACGCCGCGTGGAACAAAGTAACTTTCAAACAAAAAATAATATTCAAAAGCATCTCCTCCCTTAGTACAAGCAGTTATCAGGAGGACGCATAAACTTGCCAATAAGGCGAGGTAAAATCCCGTACGTTTCATTGTATTATTCTCCTCATGGATAAATGTATAGAATATTTGTAAGTTCGTACTGGTAATGGAGCGCGTCTTGTCCTTTTACCCCTAGCTTCTGTTGTGCTATTTGCAATATCTCAGTACGCGAACGATACGGCGAGCGTTCTAGAGCAAGCATGGCGGTAAGTCGCGCTTTTGCTGCTTGTGCAGAAGTCTCAGTTTGTGTCGTCTCAGTTTTGGTCTCTAAGCGCTCTTTTGTACAAGACAAAAGGAATGATAAGAGGAGAAGCAGGTTTACAAAAATCAGTTGCACTCTCATCGCTCTGTTTAGTTGGTTACGCAGCAGATATAATAAATTCTACCTCATTTCAAAACAACCTATTCTATAAGCACGAATAAAATATTATAATGCTGATTATCAATACTAAATGTACTACACTTCGCACAAAGATACGAGAGTATCGTAACTCGGTTACCGTGGCGATTGTACAAAAAGAGAATCCCCGCCTACGTAGGAGCGTAGACGGGGATACGATATACAAAGTGTAAGTTAGAGTAGTGCTCCTCTTACTTAAAACCAAAACCGAGGAGCTGCTCCATTGCCGAACGGCTGATTTCTTTGTAGCCGCTCTCTACTTGGAATAGTCGTGGGTCTACCTCGGTGGGTACAATCTCTTTTGCTTCAACCTCAACCGTTATTTTCCCGAGGCAGAAGCTGCCACAAAGCACCATGCCATCAATACCGTTAAAGGGAACGTAGTCGTTCATCTGCGACCACCCAATGCTTGGTGCGTAAATGAGTCGGTAGCTGTTCTCTTCGTCTGTTCCTATGTATGATGTGGTATACTTACACGGCGTCCCCATGTAGAGGGTATCCGAGGTTTCATTTTCCATGAGGTGCGTCCGTTCGCCGTTGAACAAGAAAGAGACATTGTCTTTGGCAATGAGTTCGTGGTAATGAGACCGAACACCGACAACTGATACCATAACATGTCCATCGCCTTTCTTGGTGTTAAGCAAGAAGACCACGCGCCCCACGCCACCCATCGTGGTCACCTCCATACGCATATTGGGCTTAGAGAAGTAGAGTTTAAGCTCTGAGGGAAAGAATGTATTGAGCACGGATTCAACCCCATTGCCGTGCCAATTGAGGTTGTAAACGATATATCCACTCTCAAAGCTCCCAGCCTTGTTGTGCGCATCCTGTGAGTCGCGACAACCTAGAAAGAGGGAAAAGGAGAGCAAGAGTGGCAGGAGCAACCTCCTGTACTTCGTTGAATACTTATGCTTCCTGAATAACATATACTTAGCTAGCGTTCTGGTCTGTGTTTGCTACAAATTTACGCTTTCTCTCCTGATCAGGTCAATCTTTGTACTAAGTATATTTACTGATCTGCGCTTTTGGGTAACACGGGGAACGATGTACGCAAGATAGCTAAATGTTTTTTGCTGATACGTGCTGTGAGAATTCCCTCTGCAACATCGGGGAGTTCGCTACATGCCTTTCCTTCCGCATCCAAGATGCATGAATGCCCCACATACGCGTGTCCCTTCGCATCGTCTCCTACCCGATTCGCAGCTGCAATGTACGTCTGATTCTCGATAGCACGTGCCACTAACAAACTGCGCCATGCATAGTCGCGAACAGCAGGCCATGAGGCAGCATAAAGCAGGAGATCGTAATCTCCGCAATTGCGGGCACTTTCGGGAAAACGAAGATCAAAACAGGTCTGCAAGGCAATGCGCCATCCACGAAAGTTGACCACGATCCGCCTATTGCCTGCCGTGAAGATTTTTTCTTCGCCTGCCATTGCAAAAAGATGTTGCTTGTCGTAGTACGACACATTTCCCGTAGGCTCTACTAGGTAAAAACGATTGTAGTTCTTGCCAGCATCTGTTACCCCGATAGTTCCGCCTACCATTGCATCGTAGCGTGCGGCGAGGTTGTGCATCCATGCAACCGAAGAGCCAAGATGGGGTTCGAGAATACTCGTCCGAATTTGGTAGCCAGTGGGGAACATCTCAGGCAGAAGAATGAGGTCGGTGGGTTGTGAAAGCTCCGTCAGAACATCGGTATAGTGCGCAAGATTGGTTGCTACGTCACCGTCAACCATCCGAAGTTGCGCCACAGCTATCACCAATTCGTCCATATCGTGTATTAAGCCTTTCCGTGGAGTGCTCTTAGTCGGACACTACCACACCCAACAAGGTCGAAGGGGTACATTGCTCCACTCTAACAGCGAGGCGAGCACCAACTTCTACTTTTGTTGCAGGAAAAACGATCATTCTATTCTGCATATTACGTCCGCAAAGGTCGGCTTCCGATTTGTGGGAATATCCCTCAACCAACACTTCAAACGTCTTGCCCACGTCGCGTTGGTTCGATTCGTAGGAATGTTGTTGTTGCAAGTCAATAATTTCTTGCAAGCGTTCGCCTTTAACAGCTTCTGGCACGGTATCGCCCAAGCGTCGTTGTGCATAAGTACCAGGGCGCTCGGAGTACTTAAACATGTAAGCTAAATCGAAATGCACTTCGCGCATTAGTGAGAGCGTAGCCTCGTGCTCTTCTTGGGTCTCGCCCGTGAAACCTGCAATAATGTCTGTTGTAATGGAGCAATCGGGCAATAGCTTACGAATAAGCGCAATCTGCCTCAAATATTCCTCGCGGGTATAACGTCGCTTCATGCGCTGTAGCATCGAAGTTGCTCCCGACTGCACTGGGAGGTGAATGTGGTGACATACATTCGGGTAGGTTGCCATAACGCGCAAGACATCTTCTGTCATATCGTGCGGATGCGAAGTGGCAAAACGAACCCGTAGCGTAGGAACGGCTTGTGCTACCTGTTCCAGCAGTGTGGAGAAGCGGACAACGTTGCCCGAAGGGGCTTGCCACGAATAGCTATCTACCGTTTGCCCCAAAAGGGTAACCTCTTTATAGCCTTGTTCTGCGAGTTTTTTCACTTCGTGTAGAATAGAATCTACCGAACGGCTCCGCTCTGGCCCACGAGTAAATGGAACGACGCAATAGGTACAAGCATAGTTGCACCCCCGCATAATGGAGGTAAAGGCAGAGACGCGATTTCCGCCATAACGAAGGGGTTCGATTTCTCCGTAGGTTTCGGAACGGGAAAGCCGTGTATATACCCCTTGTATTCCCGTAGCTGCCTCGCGGAGTAACTCGGGAAGTAGGCGGTAGCCATCGGGACCTACAACTACCGAAGCCCCAATTTTGGGGGAGAGAAGGTCTTCTTTCACCCGTGCTGCCATACAACCGAGTACCCCTATAACTAGATCCTTGCGTGAGGTACGTTTCAGTTTCTTGTACTGTGCAATGCGCCCTAGGATGCGCTGCTCGGCATTGTCGCGGATGGCGCAAGTGTTTATCAGAACAATGTCTGCCGAGTTGCTATCGTCAACCCATTGAAATCCAGAACTCTCTAGCAACGAAGCAACAATCTCGCTATCGTTTGAGTTCATCTGACACCCATAAGTTTCTATATAAAATCGCATAAAATTTTCCTCACAGCGTGCTTGTTCTATTCTCGGTAACAATCTTCTACACATTGCAGACCACAAAGATAGGTGCTTTGAGAATGAAGAGAGAAGGATTGACGCATAAGCCGTAAAACCAGTTGAGAATCAATCTGGGAAGGTGTAACCTAATACACAAATAAAACACGTTGCCCCACGGTGTTTCTCGGTTCTTTCCTACCTTTACGGGAACGAATCTATAAACAGACAGTTATGCGCTCACTAGCCTTGTGTTTCATTGCAACCCTTTTTACACTCGGTCTCTTTGCTGAAGAAGGAATGTGGTTACCCAACAAGCTAAAACAGACGTGTGCCGTGAAAATGGCTGCGGCAGGATGTAAAATGTCTCCCGAGGAGATCTATTCGGTCAATACCCCCTCGCTTAAAGATGCCATTGTTCGTTTCGGGAATGGATGCACGGGCGAGGTTGTTTCAGCCGATGGACTGGTTTTCACTAATCATCACTGCGGCTACGAATATGTGCAGGCGCTCTCTTCGGTTGAGCACGATTACCTAAAGGATGGTTTTGCGGCGCTGTCTCGCAAAGAGGAGCTCCCCTGTGTAGGGCTTAAAGTTCGTTTCCTTCAATATCTTGATGACGTTTCTGAGCGCATATTGGAAGGCAACACCCTCTCCGATGATCCGAAGATGCGGGAGCAAGAAATTGCTACTCGTATTGATGCTCTGAAGAAGGAGTTGAAAGAGAAAGACGCAGGGCTTGATTATGAGATTAAGCCCATTTATTACGGCAATCAGTACTACGTTTATGCGTATAAGACTTATACCGACGTACGCCTTGTCGTAACGCCTCCCTCAAGTGTCGGAAAATTTGGTGGTGATACAGACAACTGGATGTGGCCGCGTCATACGGGTGATTTTACCCTATTTCGCATCTATGCCAACGCCAACAACGAGCCTGCCGAATATAGCGAGACCAATGTGCCCTATCATCCGCGGCAGTTTCTAAAAATCAATGTGGGGGGCGTGAAGGAAAACGAGTTTGTAATGGTGTATGGCTACCCAGGTACTACGCAACAGTACTTGACCTCGGCTGCTGTAGAGTCTATTGCCATGGCAGAAGATCCGCGTAAGGTGGCGCTCCGCCGCAAACGTTTGGATGTGATGGAGCAGTTCATGGCGCTTAACGATACGTTGCGTATTCAGTATTCGAGTAAGCATGCCAATGTGGCGAATGCATGGAAAAAATGGATAGGCGAAGCGAGTGGTCTGGAGCGTGTAGATGCTGTGGCTAGAAAACGTGAACAAGAAAAAGCGTTCTCCGCGTTTGCTAATTCATCTGTAGAGCGGAAAGCAAAATACCAAGATTTGCTCCCCGCACTAGATAAATTGTATGGGGAACTAACGCCGCTCGTAAAGGCGAACGATATGTATACCCAAGGAATATTGGGGATTGAGAGTCTTGCATTTGCACAACAACTTGTGAGATTGACACAGGTAGCACGAAACGAAAAGCGGGAACTCGCGCCCGATGAATTGAAGGCGGTAAAGATGGAAGCCTCCGATTACTTCAAGGACTATGATCGGCGTGTTGACCTCGCACTGGCAAAAGCAATGCTTGAGGTCTATCTGAACGAGAATGTGGGTGTAGAACGCCTTGCTAGCATTCAAAGCGCGGTGCGCGACACAAAGGGTATCGAACGTTTTCAAAAGAAAGTGATGCTACGCTCGATGTGTACAGATGCTAAGAAATGGGAAAAAGCTCTGAACGGGAAACATTTCCTCAAGCAATTGGCTAACGACCCTCTTTTTCAGTTCGCAGAGACACTTGCCAACGAGTACAAGCAAACTGTTGCAGAACCTCTGCTAGCACTCCGTACGCGCACTACGGATCTTTATCGCCGCTATGTGGCAGGGCTCATGGAGATGCAACCCGAGCGTGTTTTCTTCCCCGATGCCAATTCTACCTTGCGTCTTGCCTACGGCAAAGTAGAAGGCTACAGCCCTCGCGAGGGGATACAGTATACGCCTTTTACATCGCTAGACGGCGTGGCAGAAAAGGTAAAAATGGGTGCGCATGACTATGTGATGCCCGACCGCTTGAAGGAGCTCTATGCGCGCAAAGAATACGGGCGCTGGGCAAAAAATGGGAGTGTGCCTGCTTGTTTCTTGGCAAGTGTACATACCACGGGCGGGAATTCAGGTAGCCCTACTCTTAATGCGAACGGTGAACTGGTGGGTTTGAATTTCGACCGTGTATGGGAAGGGACAATGTCTGATGTAATGTTCGATCCCGTAAAGTGTCGCAACATAGTAGTCGATATTCGTTACGTACTCTTTTTCATCGACCAATATGCTAAGGCAGGCTACCTACTGGAGGAGATGTCGCTCGTAGAATAAGGTCGTCGTATACTTCCTCTCCTGTCTGTACTTTTGTTGCCATGGCTTCTGAAAAGGTTTACGAACGGTTTCAGCGTCCGATAGCATCTTCGGGAGCGTGGAAACTCTCTGTAGGGCGTACCCTCGCTCGGCGTGTTCGCTTAACCCGCAATGCGCTTACTGTGCAAACCATGACGACTACCGCGGCTTCGGATGTAGAGGAAACGCTGGAACAACTGGTTCTATTCCGAAAAGCGGGAGCTGATATAATCCGTGTTACAGTGCCTACGTTGCAAGATGCCAAAGCGCTGCAAGAAGTAATGCGGAAATTTGTAGGGCGTGGTAAGCCGCGTGTTCAGAGAGGCTATGCTGCGTGCCCAGTTGTGGCAGACATCCATTTTGCTCCGCAAGTCGCTCTAGAGGCAGCAAAATACGTCGATGCAGTGCGAATCAATCCAGGTAATTATCTCAATCGCGAAACGCCGCGAAATGAGGCAGAAGAAGCGCAAGCACGGCAAAAAATATTTCAGAAGGTTGGTGAGCTTATCGAGGTTTGCAAAGAGAACAACGTTGTTGTGCGCATTGGCGTTAATCATGGTTCACTTGCGCCTCGCATCATAGAAAAATATGGTGCTGGTCTTGAAGGCATGGTATACTCTGCTATGGAGTTC
Source organism: Bacteroidia bacterium (assembly GCA_905373475.1). Lineage (GTDB taxonomy): Bacteria > Bacteroidota > Bacteroidia > Bacteroidales > CAJPTX01 > Bacteroides_D. Next base: position 36,929 of record CAJPTC010000001.1, read on the forward strand.
ATTGAGGTGTGCCGTCATTTTCAGTTTGAACAGAAAGTTGTTGTCTCGCTCAAGGCAAGTGATGTAAAGCAAATGGTTTTTGCCAACCGTTTGCTTGTACGGACTTTGCAGCAGCACGGGTTTTACAACAAACTCCACCTAGGTGTAACCGAAGCTGGGGCAGGAGAAGACGGGCGCATTAAGTCTGCTATAGGTATTGGCGCTTTGCTAGCCGACGGCATCGGCGAAACCATTCGGGTGTCGCTTACCGAAGATCCTCTTAATGAGATCGTATTCGGGCGTGCCATTCTAAGCCATGTCAAGCAACTGATGCCCTTTACTCCCCAAGAACATATTCCCTTTGCCCCGCACTTTACCTTCTTTGCCCCGCCGCAAATACAGGAGCGGGAAGTTCCTAAAGAGGTAAAGGAATTTCGGAAAGGACTGGTGTTTGCTGTTCATCGCACTGGTTCGGTAACCGACTCTGTTCTAGAGGATTTTGGGTTTATACGCAATCCTGAAGGGCTTTGGCAACACCAACACAGTACAGTCGATGTAATTCTATGCGAGGAGGCGATAGATCTACAAGCGCTGCCTCGCGAATTGTACCCGCACTTCATGCTCAAAAAAGGCGCGACCTCCTATGTAGCTTGCGACGATAGTTGGACTGCCACAGTAGTACCTCCTGAATTTGAAACGGAGCAGGAACTGGCAACGTTCTGTATGCAACACTCTCACCAACTTTTTATAATAAGGGAGGCGAAGGTGGGTATCGCGCGTCCGCGTTACATTGCTAATCTGCTTTATCGCTATGCGCCTACCGCGAGCGTAGTATTTTGGCAGCAGACGCATCAATACCTTTCGGGCGACGCTTTGCAAGCGGCTATGGGCATTGATTATGGCGCTCTCTTGCTAGACGATTTTGGTAATGGGCTTGTGGCAGAAGGTGCAAACTTTGGTGCGGCTAAACGGAATGCATTTGCGCTACTCCAAAGTCTGGGCTTACGTAGAGTACATGCCGAATTTGTAGGCTGCCCAGGCTGTGGTCGTACCCTCTTTGCGCTTCAGACTACGTTTGAAAAGGTCAAGGCGGCTACAGCACACCTCCGACACCTAAAAATTGCGGTGATGGGCTGTATTGTCAATGGTCCTGGCGAAATGGGCGATGCCGACTACGGCTATGTAGGCGCTGGACCAGGGAAAATTACCCTCTATAAATCGGGGGAAGTGGCGAAACATAATATCCCCGAAGCGAGTGCACTCGATGAGCTTCTCCGACTCATCAAGGAGTCTGGGGATTGGCGTGAACCATAGAGTAGTTTGAGCGCTACTAACAGCGCAAACCGCTCGCATCGCACTATTCTACGGTAACTGACTTAGCCAAATTGCGCGGACGGTCTACATTGCACCCACGCAAAAGTGCGATGTGGTAAGCCAACAATTGTAGCGGGATTACGGCTAGAATCGATTCAACCAACGGAATGGCTTCGGGAATTTCGATACAATAGTCCGCCATATCGCGAAGCGAGGTATCGCCTTCAGTTACAATAGCGATCACTCTACCGCGTCGCGCTTTTACTTCTTGGATATTGGTTACTACCTTTTCGTACGAGCTATCTTTAGCGGCAAGCACCACAACGGGCATATTCTCATCAATGAGGGCAATAGGACCGTGTTTCATTTCAGCGGCAGCATAGCCCTCGGCGTGTATGTACGAGATTTCTTTCAACTTAAGCGCACCTTCTAGTGCAACAGGGAAAAAGTAGCCACGCCCTAGGTAAAGGAAATTGGTTACCTGATAGAAGCGTTCTGCAATGTATTTTACAACATCGCTCCGTTCCAGAATCTCATGGATTTTTTTGGGCGTCTCAAGCAAAGCTCGAATAGAATTGTGGTATTCCTTGTCGGTCAATTTGTTTCGGCTATAGCCCAACAGTAGCGCTAGCATGGCGAGTACCGTGACTTGTGCCGTAAAAGCCTTGGTGGAGGCAACACCGATTTCAGGCCCTGCGTGCGTATAAACTCCCGCCTGCGTCTCTCGTGCAATTGAAGAGCCTACTACATTACAAATACCGAGTACTAACGCTCCTCGTTCTTTCGCCAAACGGATGGCTGCTAGGGTGTCTGCCGTTTCACCACTCTGGCTGATAGCAAGCACAACATCGTCGGGAGTTATAATGGGGTTTCGATAACGAAACTCTGAGGCATACTCCACCTCTACGGGGATGCGAGCAATGTCTTCCAAAAAATATTCTCCTAGCAAACCCGCATGCCATGAAGTGCCACAAGCCACGATAATAATTCGCTTTGCCTCTACTAGGCGCGGCAATACATTGTAGAGTCCGCCTAGGGTTACAAAATCGTGTACATCGTTGATACGCCCACGGCATGTATCTTGGATAGAGTTAGGCTGTTCGTAGATCTCTTTGAGCATATAGTGGGAGAAATTGCCCAATGCAGTGTTTTCTATATCCCAATCTACGGTGGTTACGTTCGGGAGCTGCGAGGAATCATCGTCTTTTTTCAGCAGAATCGAATCGTGGGTCATAACGACCAAATCGCCGTCGTCTAAAAGGACAATATTGCGTGTATACTTCGCAATAGGAATGGCGTCGGAAGCTACATAGTAGTTTCCCGAATCTACGCCAATAACCAGTGGACTCCCTAAACGAGCGGCAATGAGTTGGGTAGGGTTCTTGAGGGGGTAGACGCATATCGCATAAGCACCGATAACAATACTAAGTGCCTTGCGAACAGCAGCTTCAAACGATTTATGATAATGCAGATAGATGTACTCAATAACGTTGACTAGCACTTCCGAATCTGTTTCGGACTGAAAGGTGTAGCCATACGCTTCAAGGCGTTGCTTGAGTGCGGCATAATTCTCTATAATGCCATTGTGTACAAGCACGAACTCGCCATGCATAGAAACATGCGGGTGTGCGTTGATATCGTTTGGTTCTCCGTGTGTAGCCCAGCGCGTATGCCCTATGCCAATGCGTCCTTCGATAGGGGCACTACCAATGTGCGCAATGAGGTTATCTACATCCCCCTTGTACTTGTAGAGATGTGTACTTTGCCCCGATACGCACACTCCCGCCGAGTCGTAGCCGCGGTACTCTAGTTTCCGCAAGCCATCGATAATGATAGGGTATGCGTCTTTCTTGCCAACGTAACCCAAGATACCACACATCTGAGAATACTTTTTCTAATGACCAGTGTAAGAGATGACCAGCTGCATTGGCATTGTGCTTGCCTTACCGTTGCCCAGTACTGCGCGCCCATAGCCGAAACGCTCCGTATCGCCCAGCAGGTAGATCTTATTCTCGGGGAGCTGATTTGTGAGAAGCGCCTGAATGGTGTAAGTGAGGTTTAGAGAGTAGTATTTGGCTTGTCGGCTGTAGTAGCCGTCGTAAACCGCCTTGCCGCGGTCGGCATCTGGCGAAGCGAGGTATTCGTCGCCGTTCTTTACCAACGTATACAAACGCTTTATCAGCGTATCGGAGAGTGGCGCATTCTCCGTAGATAGCGGTATGCGTAATTCGGCGCGCATCACAGCAGTCGGTAGCGAGTCGCGCCACTGTTCGTAAACTTTCGTGAGATCAATTACGGTGCGAATATCGCCTGCGGCTTCTACGTAGGAACGTTGTTCGGCATCTTGTTCACTGTGTGACTTTGCCAGCGAGCTAGCCAACGTAGAACCTTGCAGGTTGCGTTCGAGCCCCATGAAACGCGCCAGCTTGCTTTGTAGTACTCCCAAACGAAGACTACGCGTTGTGTCATTTACTTTCCAATAAAAAAATATCCCCGTGTTCTGGTTGGCTAAGTTGAATTTCAACATAGCGCCTTTGTTTGGAGAAGGCGATTTGCGGCGTGCATCTATGCGGAAACCGTGGTTATAGGTTAGCCAGTCGGGGTAGCCTGTTAAATGTTTCTTACCCTCATCGAGGAATGTACGTGCCCATGTCTCTTTATCGAGGGGGATTCGTACCAACTGTTTGGCTTTTGGTGTAACCTCTACGCTCGCTAGCGTCGTAAAGGCTTTGTTGGCAGCCGCCTTGTGTGCTGTATCGCTTAACTCTATTGCATTTTTTAGCTGCGAAAAAGTAAGCGTAAGAGGTTCGTCCTGATAAATTTCGTCAACGCGGAAACCAAAAAATACCGAATCGAAGGTTACTTTCCCCGCCTCATAGTATTTCCAGTAAAGTGAATTCGGTAGGAATTGCGAGAGTATGTAGGTTCGTTTCTCACCAAAGATAGGGTCGTAGATTTCTCCGATATTAGCTTGCGATATGCCTGTGCGAGCGGTAATTGCTACAGTATCTGTCCACGTTTCAAACTGTGATGTCGTGTATTCGTGGATCTTTAACTTCTCGTCTTCAGGTACAAACGCCCCGCCCCATGTGTCGCGATCTTGCTGACAACTCGTGAAGGTCGTGGAGAGCAGCACCGCTAAGATTAGGGATGCGTAGAAATTACACTTTGGCTTGCTCATTGGCAAAAATTTTCTCGTAAACAGTATCTATAGATTCCGTCGTGCGGAGCTCGTGCACCTGTTTGCCTCGCTCTTGGGCGTAGCTCAACAAGAGCGGGTCGACTTCTACGTCTCCGACTAAGACTGCGTCAGAATAACGAATAGCGAGTTCAGAAAGTACACGGTGCGTACCGTCTGCGAGGAGTGTAACCTCCTCTTCGGGCAATTTCAAGGCTGTGGCGGACTCTTTGAGCGATACGCCTACCAGCTCGTCAAGGTTATCCTCATACAACGAGGTTACAATTTTTACCTTCGAGAACAGGGGGTCGTGCTTATAGGCGAGCCGTACCATAGGGGGAATGTATGAGGAAAACCACCCATTGCAATGGATGAGGTCGGGCATCCAACGTAGCTTTTTAATGGTTTCGAGCACCCCTTTGGCAAAGAAGACACCGCGCCGATCGTTGTCGGTATAGGGCGTGTCGGTTTCATCATGTAGAATCCCGTGACGCGTGGAGAAGAATTCCAGATTATCAATAAAATAGACTTGTAGGCGTGTGCCTTGTATGGAGGCTACTTTAATGATGAGCGTGTAGTCCTCCTTCGCAACCATCAGATTAAGACCTGAAAGACGATGAACGTCATGAAGCTGATTGCGTCGCTCGTTGATAATGCCATATTTGGGGATGAATGTGCGCACTTCTGCGCCTCGCTCTAGCGCGGCTCTGGGTAGATTTCCGCCTTGTTGAGCAAGGTGACTACCGACTATGTAGGGTTCAACTTCTTGGTTTACGTAGAGGATTTTCTTACCTTTCATTCCTTAAAATTGATTGACCGACCTAAGCTTTTATAGAAAAAAGCCACCATGCAAAAGTAGCTAAAATAGTTGGCGGGGTTGGGGAGCGAAAATCTGTTCGGCTGCATTTGCCTACAAAGCAACTTTTGGATGTGGGGCGTCGTTACACGCAGTAGGATGAAAACAAAAGAAGAAATTGTACGGAACTGGTTGCCCCGTTATACGGGGTTGCCTTTGCATGCTTTTCAGCCGCACGTACTCCTAACAAATTTTCAGTCATATCTAGAACTCTTCTGTACATTAACAGGAGCGGAAATCGCGAATCCCTCTGCCAACATGCCCTCGGCATCCTGCGAGGGTATTACTATGATTAACTTCGGAATCGGAAGTCCGAATGCTGCCACTATAATGGATCTGCTACAAGCCGTTCCTGTTCGCGCTTCTCTCTTTTTAGGGAAGTGTGGTGGGCTGCACGAATCGTTTGCGTTGGGCGATTTCATACTCCCAGTTGCCGCCATACGGCATGAAGGAACTTCCGATAACTACTTTCCGCCCGAAGTTCCTGCTCTGCCCACTTTCAATTTGCAACGTGCAACGGCAGAAATTGTACAGAGCAAGGGCTGCGACTACTGGGCTGGTACTGTGTTAACAACCAACCGCCGTGTTTGGGAGTTCGATCAGCACTTCAAGGAATATCTGGGCAGGGTACAAGCCGTAGCTGTTGACATGGAATGTGCCACCTTGTTTACAGTAGGCGCTTACAACCAAATAGCTAACGGTGCTCTTTTGCTCATTTCCGATCAGCCTATGATTGCAGAAGGAATAAAAACACAAGAGAGCGATAGGCGAGTAAATCTACAATTTGCAGAACGCCACATCCAAATAGGCATTGACACGTTGCAAGAGTTGGAGAGAAATGCTTCCAATATAAGGAAGCTCCGCTTCTAGCTACATAGCGCGAGATTGTCCTGCATTCCTAACATTTCGCCACCTTTGTATGTTATTTAGAGTGAAACAAGATAGCGAACTGTCATGGCTGTTGTGAAGAAGACATATCAGGTACTCGGCATTGGTTGTGCTGCCTGTGTGGCGCGTATTGAGACCACTCTCGGCAAAATGAAGGGGATTCGCGTTGCTCGTATCGATATTACGACCAATATCCTCAGGGTGGAATTTGATGATAAAGTTTTGACCCCGTTGCAAATTCAGCGCGAGGTGCAGAAAATAGGCTATGATATGGTGGTAGAGGAGAAAGAAGAGCTTTTCTACCAACCGCAGGCCTTACTTGAACAAACCAAGCGCCGTCTTCCCATACTCCTTTTGGGCGTACTGGGGGCTTTTGCGGCTTGGGGTGTAATGCTTTACGCGCACCACGAGTTTTGGAGTGTGATAACGCAGCTCGTTCTTTCGGCGCTAGTTACTTATGGGGTGGGAGCACCTATTCATGCTCGTGCGTTGCGTCAGCTCAGACATGCTCAATTTAGCATGGACACGCTTATCTTCCTCAGTGCTAATACCGTTTTTCTGTACAGCCTTTTCGGTATGGTAAGCAACTTTGTTGCTCCGTCTGAAAATCTGTACCCCCTGTTTTTTGATTCTTCTGCCATGATTATCTCCATCATCTCGTTTGGGAAATGGCTAGAAGATCTTGCAAAATCGAAGGCCGCAAGCAACTTGACACAGCTCATGGAGCTACAACCAGATCAGGTCTTTGTTTTGCGTAATGGCACTTTTGTAGAAGAACTGATAACTAACATCGTTGCGGGAGACACCATTCTTGTGAAAAGCGGACAACGCATCCCTGTAGATGGTACGATTACCGAGGGGAGTGGCTCCTTGAATGAAAGTTCGATGACGGGAGAGTCCGAACTTGTTTTCCGAAAAGCAGGCGCTACGGTTTACGCTGGCACTTACTTAGACGACGGCACGCTACAAATCAATGCCGAACATATTGGTGCCGAGTCTCAACTCGGACAAATGATTCAACACGTGCAAGAAGCACAGACGAGCAAACCCCAAATACAAAGTTTGGCGGACAAGATTTCGGGCATTTTTGTTCCCATCATTATAGCAATTGCGCTGATTACCTTTTTCGGCTGGGGCATTTTGTCGCACGACCCCGATGCTTGGCGTATGGGGATAATTGCGGCAGCTTCCGTACTCTCTATTGCTTGTCCGTGTGCACTGGGGTTAGCCACTCCTACAGCTGTAATCTCAGCAATCGGTGTCGCGGCACGCGAACTCGTGCTTGTAAAGGATGCGCAAGGGTTACAAATCGCACGAGACATTAAACACATCTTTTTCGATAAAACGGGCACGCTCACCAAAGGACACCCGATCGTTGTTAAGTTCCATTGGTGTGTGGATGACGATGAAAAAAAATATGCTCGCAACCTCCTTTACACCTTAGAAATGCGTTCTGGGCACGCTCTTGCTAAATCTGTTGTAGCTTGGTTGCGGACGGGCGAGATGCTCTCAGTAGAGAATTACCACATAGTGCCAGGTAAAGGGATAGAGTGTACCTACGAAGGCAATTCTTTTTCGCTCGGGAATATAGAATTTGCCAAGGAGAAGAAGGTAAACCTGCTTCCGTTGCACGACAAGCTCCGTGACTGGTCTGAAGAAGGTTTGACGCTGGTTACCCTACAGCAAGAAGGACGGCTTCTCCTTGCTTTGGCATTGACCGATGCGATACGTGAAGGGATCGGAACGACGATAACTGAATTGCAAGAGATGGGGATCGAGTGCCATATACTCTCTGGCGATAATTTACAGGCTACCACACGTATAGCAATAGAGTCGGGGGTTGGAGTCGCGAATATGGCCAGTGGGCTTTTGCCCGCAGAGAAAGCCGCGCGAATCCAAGAAATGAGAAATGTTGAGGTTAACGGTCGTAAGACGATTGTGGGAATGGTGGGGGATGGTACAAACGATGCGCTTGCTATTACTTCTGCGGATGTGAGTTTTGCCATGGCTTCGGGCGATGATATCTCTAAGAGTTGTGCCACCTTTACGCTGGTCAATCAGAATTTGCGCTCCATTCCCGTGATTATACGATTGAGTCAGGTTACAATGCATATCATACGCCAGAATCTGTTCTGGGCGGTGGTATACAATTTCTTAGCAATCCCGATCGCGGCGGGTGCTCTTTACGTACCGCTGGGCTTGAAGATGCATCCCATGATATCGGTCATTGCGATGTCTTTAAGTTCCTTAATTGTTGTATTTAACAGTCTACGACTTCGCAGCTTTAAGTAGACAGCCATCCCTTGGCTGGTGGGGAGAGTCGTCTCTTCCATGTGGGGGCAAAACAGAAATTTGAGCGTGCCTCGTGTATTATGCTGCACTGCCCAGACCGCTTTTTGTAGGTGTCTGATTTTTACCCTCAATTTCCAAACTAGCTGGTACATTTAAGTCGGTTGTTGTGCTACAAGGAGTTCGTTTTTTTTCGCTAGCTTTGCCTTCGTTAAAGAGGTAAAATCTGATCGTTGTAAAAATATGGTTAAAGGGGTAGTGTCGCAGGTTATTGGTCCTGTTGTAGACGTGGTGTTTGAAGTGCCCGAGGAACAGATGCCAACGCTCCATGACGCCTTGGACTTGACGCGTCAGGATGGGTCGCATCTTATTCTCGAAGTGCAACAACACATTGGAGACAAAACCGTGCGTACAATCGCTATGGATTCTACCGACGGTCTCAGTCGTGGTATGGAGGTGGTTGCTACTGGTTCTAGTATCACCATGCCAGGGGGCGATGCGTTGCGTGGGCGTCTGCTGAATGTGATAGGAGATACGATAGACGGGTTACGCAAACTGGAGGGTAAAAAGACGCACCCCATTCACCGCGATCCGCCGAGGTACGAAGACTTGAAAACCGAAAAAGAGGTGCTCTATACGGGGATTAAAGTCATCGACCTTCTTGAGCCCTACATGAAAGGGGGAAAGATTGGTCTCTTTGGTGGGGCTGGTGTAGGTAAAACCGTCTTGATCATGGAGATGATCAACAACATCGCCAAAGGATACAATGGGATGACGGTTTTCGCTGGTGTCGGCGAACGTACGCGTGAGGGGAACGACCTACTGCGCGAAATGATAGAATCGAACGTAATTCGTTACGGTGAAGAGTTCAAGGCTTCTATGGAGAAGGGCGAATGGGATTTAGGTAAGGTGAATTATGAAGAACTTGCCAAATCGCAAGCAACGCTCGTGTTCGGGCAGATGAACGAACCTCCAGGAGCACGTGCTACTGTAGCACTTTCTGCCTTGACAGTGGCAGAGTCTTTCCGCGATGGCGGGAGCGATGGCGAAGGTCGCGATATCCTTTTGTTTATCGACAATATTTTCCGATTTACACAGGCTGGTTCTGAGGTATCTGCGCTGTTGGGGCGTATGCCCTCTGCGGTGGGTTACCAACCTACTTTGGCGACAGAGATGGGCGGTATGCAAGAGCGTATTACCTCTACAAAACGTGGTTCAATTACTTCAGTGCAAGCTGTTTACGTGCCAGCAGATGACTTAACCGACCCGGCACCTGCAACAACGTTCTCGCACCTAGATGCAACAACGGTCTTGAGTCGTAAGATTTCGGAGTTGGGGATCTATCCCGCGGTAGACCCGTTGGATTCGACCTCTCGTATTCTTACCCCCGAAATTGTGGGACAGGAACACTACGATACGGCACAACGCGTAAAGGCGCTCTTGCAGCGTTACAACGAATTGCAAGATATCATTGCTATCCTTGGTATGGATGAGTTAAGCGAGGAGGATAAACTCACGGTACACCGTGCGCGTCGTGTACAGCGTTTCCTTTCGCAGCCTTTCCACGTGGCAGAGCAGTTTACGGGCTTGAAAGGGGTTTTGGTCTCGATAGAAGACACGGTGAAGGGCTTCAATATGATTATGAACGGCGAGGTCGATCAGTATCCCGAAGCGGCATTCAACCTTGTCGGTACTATCGAGGAGGCTATAGCGAAAGGCGAGCGCTTGCTCAAGGGTGAGAATAAGTAAAAGCTAGAGGGTACGAGAAAAGGATTGCGATGCGAGTAAGTATCATAACCCCAGAGCAGGTAGTTCTTGCCTGCGATGCGCATCAGGTGCTCGTACCTGGTACGAAGAGTCCTTTCGCTATGCTAGACAATCACCAAGCAATAATTTCGTCGCTTGTGCCCAACGGGCTTGTAAAGATCACCAAGCCCGATGGCAGTGAGGTGCGGGTGCAGATAGAAGGGAATTGTATTGTCGAACAACACGAGAATTTAGTCTCTATTCTTGCCACCAAGGCTAGGGTAGAACAGTAATTACTGGAAAAAGCGATGATGCGCTACTTGCTAATCGCATCCTTTTGTATTTTATTTATGGGCAACGCTTGCGCTCAGCAGGCGTTGCTTACAAGTTCTGGCGCTGTTGTGGGCACAAAGATGGTAGTATCTACCCAAGCCCCTTATTGTATTATTTGTCCTGACGATGCCGTAACGACCGCCGAGCTAGTCGCACTGGGGCGTAAAATCAACAATATGGGTGCTAATGTTCTCTTGCTTCCGCAGGATGCGCCTTACACGTCAGCAAATGCTTCGGTCGATTCGTTGGTAACCAATATCGGTTGGCGTGTTGCTGAGCTACGTAAGCTGACAGCAGCTCCCATTTTCCTTTTTGCAGAGAATAGAATCTCTGCGGCTTGTCTGATAGCAGCTACGAAGTATTTCGCAATTAAGGGTGTAGTGGCAGTGTCTACGGGTGAATATTTTGGTGGTAAAAGGTATGTAGAGCACTCGCTTAGCATGCTGCGTGTACCCGTCTTATCGCTCTGCACACAAGACGAACAAGAAGCGGTAAAAGGAGTCTTCTCTAAAGTGCCTCGCAAGCTTGTTATTTTCTCTACCGATTTGCAGTCGTCGGGGTATTCTGACTTGCTTAAGAATACGAAACAGTCTGGCAAGATATGGCTAGCCGTTTCGGTCTTTTATCACGAGCATTTCGAGAATTAGGGTTGCTCAGAATCGCAGCTCGGTGGCGTGTACTTACGTTATACCCTATAGATTCGTTTCATTAAAATCATTTCAGGAGTAGCGAGATCTCCTTTGTTGGAGAAGGGGATTCCCTCTGATTTTGCCTACTTCAGAAAAGTTACTACCTTTGTGGCGTTGGTAAGCTTTGCGCTGAGTACTGTTTACCAGAGGATGCGGGGTGGAGCAGTTGGTAGCTCGTTGGGCTCATAACCCAGAGGCCGTAGGTTCGAGTCCTACCCCCGCTACGAGAGAGGCACGTCTTGAGGACGTGCCTCTTTTATTTTCTGTAAGAGGAGGGCTAGCAATACAAGATATCCTCTAATCGTTATTACTAGAGTTGTGCACATCACACCTAACCCGCAAACGATTAGTATATGCGCATTCCCACGCGCCCATTAAATTTTTCCTTACTACTATTCGCTTCAGGCATTGTTGCCCTGACGCTCTATGTTACCCATCGGCAGGCTACGCGGCTTGGTGATGAGGAAAGGAATAAGATCCGTTTATGGACAGAGGCTACGCGACGTGCCGTAGACTTGAATAGCCCCGCACAGGATTACGAATTTATCCTTCAGGTAATTGAGCGAAATGAGACAGTACCTGTGCTACTTACCAATAGTTCGCAGCATCCTATTTCAATGCGGAATATTCCCGAATCGGCGATCGGAGATCAGAAGAAAATAAAACGACTGATAGAGACTTTCGCAGAAGAAAATCAGCCGATACGCATTGTATTTCCATCAGGCGATGTGAACTATGTTTACTACGGGCGTAGCGAGACACTGAAAGAGTTGCGTTACTACCCGTTTATACAACTTTCTCTCATTGTAGTCCTAGTTCTACTAGGCTATCTTGTTCTGCACTATTCGCGCCGCACGGAACAAAACAGTGTATGGGTGGGCATGGCACGTGAGACGGCGCATCAGCTGGGTACTCCCATTTCATCGCTCGTGGCTTGGCAGCAATTATTGGCCTCTGACGAGACGGATTTGATTGATTCGCAAGTACTAGCCGAATCGTTAGGGTTAGACGTCATGCGCTTGCAACGAGTAGCCGAACGTTTCTCGAAGATTGGAGCAAAACCTCAACTGCTAGACACAGAACTTCAAGATACCATTGCGACTTCGGTAGAATATATGCGCGGACGTATATCGCAGCGTATTGCTTTAACCTTCAAGGTGGTCAATGCTCCGCGCCCTATTTATCACAATGCCATTTTATTGCAGTGGGTGATAGAGAACCTAATTCGCAATGCCGTAGATGCCATGTCGCACGGCGGTACGATAGATCTTACCCTAGTTTATACTCCACGAGGTGCGCAGATAGATTGTACAGACACAGGGTGCGGTATAAGCAAGCGGAAGTGGAAAAGTGTCTTCCGCCCTGGTTATAGCACGAAAACGCGTGGATGGGGGTTAGGTTTATCGCTCTCGCGACGCATCATCGTTTCCTATCACAAAGGCAAATTATTTGTACACAATTCTGTCCCGCTGCGAGGAACAACATTTCGTATTCTGTTGCGAGGGTAATAGACTCCCTATCTACGCTCAGAATGATGCGGCAGGAATGAGCCTCGTAGGAGGTTTGCAGACCTCGCGTGAGCTCGTTACTTTTTATCTCTTCATCTTGCAGGACTTGCTAGGGTAATGCCAAAAGCGTTCTCTGATTGCAAACGGAAAAGTACATGTCAGATTCTTGCAGAAATCGTTACCTTTGCTCATAGAGATAAATATTTAGAGGTGATAGGACTATGAATTTTCCAGACAAGATTCGTTACAGCGAAGATCACGAATGGATTCGTGTCGACGGGAGTGAAGCCATAATAGGTATTACAGATTTTGCGCAGAGCGAATTGGGTGATATTGTGTTTGTTGATATTCCCGAGGTAGGAATAGAACTAGCGAAGGGAGAGGTTTTTGGCTCAATTGAGGCTGTAAAGACTGTCTCCGACTTGATATTACCCGCTTCGGGCGAACTTCTTGAGGTAAACAAACTACTTGAAGATAACCCCGAGACCATCAACAGCGATCCTTACGATAAGGGCTGGATTATACGTATTCGCCTCAAAGATCCGAAGGAAGTAGATAGCTTGATGGACGCAGCACAGTATCAGGCATTTATCAAGAAATAAGTACAAACAAGACTCTAACCACTCGAATACTAGCAGCTTTTATTTTAAACTAAAGTTGTAGAGTCTTGAAACGTAAATTAGATACGCTTGCTCTGTTGGTGCAATGGGGCAAGCGTTTTTGCTTATTACTAATATTCTTTCCGCTCACGCTAAGAGCGGAGGCTGATACAGTTGTGGCGTTACGAAATGCGTTGCGTGACGCAAATTCGGACTCGTTGCGCTTTGTGCTATACGAACGACTGGCGAAAGCGCAGCTCGACAGCAGTTTCGACGCAGCAAGCACGACTTTTGCCCAATGGGTAGACCTTGCTATTAAGCGGGAGGCCTTTCGCGATGCGGGAAGAGCCGAAAACTGTTGGGGAATAGAGTACCTCCATCGTGGCGATTTACCGCAGGCCTTTCGCCATTTCTCGCGCTCGGTACAGAACTACCAAGAAGTAGCCGACGCCAGCGGCTTGGCTCGTGCCTATAACAATATGGGGATAACTTTGCGGCGCGAAGGACGCTTCAAAGAGGCTTTTCTTGCCTTTCTCGAGGCGATGAAAGGCTTCAAAGCTGCCAATGACGCACTAGGGACGGCGATGGTCTACAACAATTTGGCGCAGATATATTACCAATATGGGCAGTACGGGCAAGCGCTGGAATACTTCTCCGAATATGTGAGGTATAATAAGACCAATCGGAAAGCGCTTGAGACGGCTAACGGCGAGAATAATCTGGGAGCAACTTACTACGAACTTAAGGATTATAAGAACGCACTGAGCCATTACTATCGCAGCTACGCTATTTATGATTCATTAGATAACAAACTCGGTATTGCATTGGCGAGTGACAATATTGGTTTAATGCTGCGCGAACTACGGCAGATGGAAGACGCTATATCGCATCACCAAAGAGCTGTAACGATCTTCAGAGATTCGTCGCGTATGTACCAACTAACCATGTCTCTCGGCAATCTTTGTTCTACCTATCGTCTGGCTGGCGAACAACAGCGGGCGCTTGAAACAGGACTCGAGGCCTTGCAGCTTGCCGATTCGCTATCATTTGATGAGCTTAAGACATTGATTCTGGAAGAACTCGCTTTCGTCTATGAAGAAAAGGGGAATTTTCGTACGGCATATAACTATGCGAAACAGTGCAACGAACAGCTGAAAAAAGAGGCGCAAGATAAAGGACAAGAGAATTTGAATGAGTGGAGCAAAGACCCCCAGCTCTTGGAAGACCTTATCTTGCGTGCAACGAACGAAAATCCTACATCAAACGTATTACCTAATACCCTATCGGAGGCAACTGTCTATTTACCTTACCTCCTTTTTGTCTTGGGCGGAATTTGCGGCTGTCTCTGCATGTTTGTGCTATATAGAACTCGGAGTAAACGACAAAAACGAATATCATGATCCCGATAAAAGCAATGGTCTTTTTGCTGCTTGGGCTAGTATTCCTGCCCATAGCAAGCCAGCTGTTGATAAAAGGTGCGCAGAATCTGCGTCAGAACCGTAAGCAAGGTCGTTGGAATTCGTTCCTCTTTTTAGCACTTGGTGCGGTGCTTCCTGAGTTGGTGCTTGGCATTTTTTGTTCCTATTCGCACCATCCGCAGCTTATCTTGAGTACGGTAATTGCCAGTAGTGCATTGAATGTGCTTATTGCCCTTCCGTTTCTTGCCTTTGCGACTCCCGTTGTTTTCGATGTGCGAAAAGGGGAAATAAGAAATGTGGGTCTCCTGCTGATTATTGCAACACTGTTCTTTTTTTTAACCTCTGACACCCTATTACAAGGCGAAGCGGTAGCTCTTCTCTCTCGTGGCGATGGGTTGATTCTGCTACTTATGCTGCCCATCGTCTTTATGCTTACGCCTTCTTCGAATATCATTGAAGAGTCTGAAAATGAGCGCTCTGCAAAAACTACAGTCTCCAAAAAACGGGCAGTATTGGCAATCGTGCTCGGCTTGGTCATCATCCCGCTTGCAGGCTGGCTAGCAGTCTCGGGGGCTGTAGAGCTCATGTATTTTTGGGCTGTTCCCGCAGACAAGGTCGGAATTCTTGCTATTGCTATCATTACGGCGTTGCCCGAGGTTACTATGGCTGTGCAGAGCCGAAAAAACGCAGAACTTCGTTCGGGGCTGCATAACGATCTGGTATTGTCGTCGAGCTTGAACCTAGTGCTTGTACTCGGCGTAGTAGCTCTTCTGGGCAATGTGGCAGCTTACGAATATATGTCGGTAGATAGTTTATTCCTTGTTGCTGGCGCATTTGCCCTGCTGCTTTTCATCGTGATAGGTAAAGGTTGGCAGGTAGAGAAGCACGAGGGGATAATGATGATGTTCCTCTATCTGTGTTTCTTTGCTTACGTCTTATTCCGCGAAGACGTGATGCATCTCTTCTAGAAGCTTACAGAGGAATAACAGTCTCCATTCTTTCAAAGAAGAACGTTCTGCAAAGAATGCAGAACTAGATTTCGTTTGTGCAGACGTAGCGAGTATTGTAGCAGTACTTTTGTTGCGTCTTGTGTAACTCCTTATTGTATATCTTTGTGCGAGAGAAATTCTTGTAAAAGTTAAATAAGAAGACGATGAAACGGATCTTGGTACTAGGAGCAGGAGGACAGATCGGGTCGGAGCTTGTGCCACATTTGCGCAAAGTGTACGGTAATGATAACGTAATAGCGACTGACCTCAAGGCTAGTCCCGCACTTGCCGCTGCTGGCCCGTTCGAGAATCTCGATGCCACTAATGCAACGGCTATAGCTGAGCTTGCTAAAAAATACAAGGTTGATACGATTTTCAACCTCGTAGCTCTTCTCTCAGCTCTAGGCGAACAGCGTCCAGAATTTGCTTGGCAACTCAATATGGGGGCTTTGCTTAATACCCTCAATGTGGCAAAAGAATTGGGATGTGCTGTCTTTACTCCGAGCTC
Source organism: Bacteroidia bacterium (assembly GCA_905373475.1). GTDB lineage: Bacteria > Bacteroidota > Bacteroidia > Bacteroidales > CAJPTX01 > Bacteroides_D. The sequence continues at coordinate 53,223 of CAJPTC010000001.1, forward strand.
GATAGGAGCTTTTGGAAACAATACCCCCAAGGATAAAACGCCGCAGGATACCATAATGCGCCCCAATACCATGTACGGGGTTTGCAAGGTTTCGGGCGAGTTGCTTAGCGACTACTATCATACCCGCTTTGGTGTAGATACTCGCAGTGTGCGCTTCCCAGGCATTATTAGCTATGTAACGCTGCCTGGCGGCGGTACAACCGATTATGCTGTAGAAATTTATTACGCTGCTGTAAAAGGCGAGGAGTTTGTATGTCCGATACCACAGGGAGTGTACATGGATATGATGTACATGCCCGATGCGCTAGATGCAATAATTCAGCTCATGGAAGCTGACCCATCTAAGTTGCAGCATCGCAATAGTTTCAACGTTGCTTCGATGAGTTTTGCTCCCGAGCATATCTATGCTGCAATACAGAAAGAAGTGCCAAGCTTCAAGATGCGCTACCAAGTAGATCCTGTGCGTGAGGCAATAGCTCGTTCGTGGCCGAATTCGCTAGACGACAGCTGTGCTCGTGCCGAGTGGGGTTGGAAGCCTAAGTGGGACATGGAGAGCATGACGCGCGATATGCTGCAACAGTTGGCAAAGAAATTGAAGTAATAGGTTCGTATTGGTGGCGATGCGTTAGGGCGTGTCGCCACTTTTTTTATTTCCATAGATGAAAACTCTTGCCATAATACCTGCCCGTTACGCCTCGTCGCGCTTAGAAGGTAAACCCTTGTGTTTAATAGGAGGGCATCCCATGATAGAGTGGGTTTGGCGACGTAGTGCAAAAGCTTTAGGGCGTGCTGTAGTTGCCACGGACGACAAGAGTATTGCCGCTGCGGTAGAAAATTTCGGTGGAGAGGTGGTACTAACCCGTGACGCTCATACAAGCGGAACGAGCCGTTGCACAGAGGCATTGGAAAAGATAGAATTGCAGACGGGGGAAAAGTTTGAAGTTGTTGTCAATGTACAGGGCGATGAGCCGTTTGTAAACCCTACCTATTTGCAACAGCTTGTAGGAGTGTTTGCAGATGCTTCTACCGATATTGCAACGCTTGTGCGTCCGTTCAAGGTAGGAGAAGAGGTAAACAATCCGAACTGGCCTAAAGTAGTGGTAGGGCATGCAGGGCGTGCGCTCTATTTCAGTCGGAGTGTTATCCCCTACGAACGAAACGCGGTTCACTATCCCTACTTAAAGCACATTGGTGTTTACGCTTTTCGTGCCGAGATGCTCCGTTCGCGTATAGGTAAGCTCCCCTATTCACTCCTCGAGCAGTGCGAGGGGCTAGAACAACTCGGATGGCTCTATCATGGGCTTGCTATTCAGACAGTAATTGTTCCAGACGAAGGTATTTCGGTTGATACGCCCGACGACTTGGTGCGTGCGCAGCAATACGCGGCACAACACGAACTTACTTGTAGATAGTGAGGCAATCTGCTTCCTATTTTAATCTAAAAGACACTAAAACAGGAGTTTCATGCTCCACCAAATACTGTAAAAATCACGACATAATGAAAAGATTTGCAGCATTGATGCTAGCAGCGACTTTTGCGTTTACCTTTCAATACGCAGCTGCACAGGATGAGAAGAAGGATAGCACAGGCTTTCAGTTTACCGATGTGGTAACCGTGCCACAAACCTCGGTAAAAGACCAGCACCGTTCGGGTACATGTTGGAGCTTCTCGGCTCTTAGTTTCTTTGAAGCAGAGCTCTTGCGTATGAACAAAGGCGAGTACGACCTCTCCGAGATGTTCGTAGTCTACCACAATTATCACGATAAGGCAGAAGCCTATGTTCGCTACCATGGTACAATGGAATTTGCCGCAGGAGGCTCGTTTGGCGATGTGCTCCAAGTACTAAAAAAGTACGGTGCAGTGCCCGAAGAGGTTTACAAGGGTCTCGAATACGGCGAGGATAACCATACACACGGTGAGTTAGACAACGTCCTTCGTGCTTACGTAGATGCTGTGAATAAAAATGGGAATCGCCGTCTCTCTACGGCTTGGCTAAACGGATACGATGGTGTTCTTGACGCATACTTAGGCAAAATTCCCGCTAATTTTACTTACAAGGGCAAGAACTATACCCCAAAGAGTTTCGGCGAAAGTTTGGGCTTGAAATACGACGATTACGAGTTCTATACCTCCTATACGCATCACCCATTCTATGAACCCTTTATTTTGGAAATTCAAGATAATTGGCGCAGGGGTATGAACATGAACGTTCCTCTCGACGAGTTGATCGAAATTATAGATAATGCCTTAAACAATGGCTATTCTGTTGCTTGGGGGAGCGATGTTAGTGAGAAAGGCTTTATGTGGAAAAAGGGCGTAGCAATTGTTCCCGTAAAGGCTACTGATGAGGTGGCAGGCATGGAAGCACTGAAGTGGTCTTCGCTTTCGAAGGAGGAACGCGCCAAAATGTTGAAAGAGATTAACGAGCCTGTGCCAGAACCCAAAGTAACGCAAGAGATGCGCCAAAAAGCGTTTGACAATTGGGAAACAACCGATGATCACGGTATGGTGATTGTTGGCATTGCCAAAGACCAAAACGGCAACAAGTACTACAAGGTGAAAAACAGCTGGACGGCAGAAGGAATCTATGAGGGCTATTTCTATGCCTCGGAGGCATTTGTTCGCTACAAGACCATGAATATCATGATCAACAAGAATGCAGTGCCCAAGGCAATTCGCAAGAAGTTTGAAAAGAAGTAGCGCATTAGCTCTCTAAAAATCAAAGGCGCACCTCTTGCGGGTGCGCCTTTTTTTGCTTAGATCCTCACACTTAAGTAGTGCAAAGTGTGTAAAAGTACGAAGGTTACAGCCTACCAGTTTATTGGTTGTTCCCAATATTATTCTGCCGCCATTGTTCGCGGGTTAGCTTGGTAAAATGCTCTGTGCGGCAGTCGTCTAGCAGCGGTACAGGCTTGTTATACTCAGTGTGGTGATAGACGAACCCGCATTTTTCTTGTGCTCGCTTAGATTTTTCATTGCCATCGTAGTACCCACACCAAACGGCAGTTTGCTGTAAGTCCTCAAAAGCATGCCGAAGTAGTTCGGTTATGGCTGGTATCAAACCTTGTCCCCAATAGGGTTCGCCAATCCAATAACCAATTTCGCACTCCTTGTCTGCTATCTGTGCCGTGTGAATTTCACTTTTTGCGGTCATTATTGCGATGCTCCCCACTGCCTCGCCAGTCTCTTTCAATACGACGGCGTAAGATTCTGGGGCAGAAAGGACTGTCTTAATGATTTCACGGCTGTTCTCAACGCTCGTGTGTGGTGGCCAGCCCGCAATAGGTCCGATGTTGGGATTGCTGGCGTACCGATAAAGCGCCTCAGCATCGCTCTCTTGCCATGCTCGCAGTATCAGGCGTTCGGTTTGTAATGTTCTGTTTTGTATCATTCTGTTATCCAGTGGTTTCTGCCACGCCTAAACCATTAGGACTTCACGCTCTTTCGTCCCATTTCGTGGTCCTACTACGTGGGCGCGCTCTAGCTGGTCTACAACACGTCCTGCGCGTGTAAAGCCAATGCTAAACTTCCGTTGGATATCTGAGATTGAGCAACGTTGCATACTAACCACGTACCCCTTTACCTCCTCAAAAAGTGGGTCTAGTTCGCCGTCATCCAGTCCCTCTAGCGCATCTCCTTCGGGTTGTTCTGGTTCGGGGAGCAACCAAGCAGAGTGATAGCCTTGCTGCTCACTAATGAAATCGGTGATGCGGGCAACCTCTTTTGTATCCAGAAAGGCGCACTGCACTCGTTCCACATTCAAGCTATCTACGCGCACTAACATATCGCCATTACCAATAAGCTTTTCAGCTCCCTGCATCTCTAGGATTGTACGCGAATCGATGCCAGACACAACGCGGAATGCAATACGAGCTGGGATGTTCGCCTTGATTTTCCCTACTAGCACATCGGTTGTAGGTCGTTGCGTTGCCATGATGAGGTGAATCCCAGCGGCGCGCCCTACTTGTGCAAGACGCATGAGCGGAGGCACTACATCATTGCTTGAAGTCATCATGAGGTCGGCAAACTCGTCTATTATCACCACAATGCGAGGCATGTAGCTATGCCCGTTTGCAGGATTCAGGCGGCGCGCCGTAAACTTCTCGTTATACTCGGAGATTTTACGTACCTGTGCATCTTTTAGCAATGCAAGGCGCGATTCCATCTCCTGCACTAACGAATTCAACGTGTAGATAACTTTTTCCGAATCTGTTATGATAGCCTCCTCGGCTTCGGGCAGTTTTGCCAAGAAGTGTTTTTCTATTTTCGCGTACGGCGAGAACTCTACCTTCTTCGGATCAACCATCACCAGTTTCACCTGTGCAGGATGCTTCTTGTACAAAATTGAGGCTATAATTACGTTCAAACCGACCGACTTCCCTTGCCCTGTTGCCCCTGCTACCAGAAGATGCGGCATCTTTTCCAGATCTACGACAAAAGGTTCGCCCGACACCGTTTTACCGAGCGCAAGCGGTAGAACGCCCCCATCCTCTTGGAATTTCCGAGAGCGTAGCATAGACAGCATTGAAACCATCGCCCGATGCTTGTTGGGAACCTCTATACCAATAGCGCCAGGCCGCATAAAAATACGCACACCTAATACCAAGAGACGCAGTGCCAAATCCTTCTCTAAGCTTTCTATTTTGGTCACTTTTACGCCCGCGCCAGGAATTATCTCGTAAAGAGTTACAGTAGGACCTACCGTGGCGCGTATACTCTTGATGGTGATACCGAACTCTAGGAAAGCATCCGTTATTATCTTGTTGTTCGCTTCCAGTTCCTCCTGCGTTACCTCTTGTTTTCCATCATCGTATTCCTCTAGGAGCGATAAGGGAGGCATCTGATAGCGCGGCAAATCTAACGTGGGGTCGTAGGGTTCATCTATGGTAAAATGGTGCACATCGTCCTCTTCGCTCTCCCTGCGTACTACTTCAAGGGCAGCTCCCTCCGTATTTCCCGCCTGAGGCTCTGTAATTTCTTCCTCTTCTAGTCCAGGACGTACTATCTGAAAAGGAGGCGTTGTCGCCTCAGATTGGGGCTCAAGGTCTTCTGTCAATCCCTTGCCTTCATCTTCTGTTATTTCAGAATTCTCTGTTTTTTGAGGAGCAAAAGACTCCCCATCCGCTGATGTAGTTGCAGTACCGCCCTTGTTATTTTCGTTGTTGGGAGTGTCAAATTGTATTGTATCTACAGGGTGTGTGCGTCCGAGCATCACCTTGGTATGCTCAACGACCCCTTTCCCCGAGAGTTGCAACAGGCTAAGAAATTTGTGAGAAAGCTTAGGGCGAAACCATACAAGGTATGCCACAGTAACGAAGAGCAGCAGCAGACCTGCCCCTACATAGCTCATGAAATCTATGAGCCAGCTCGATACAAAGTAGCCGAACTTCCCGCCAAAGCCATAACCCAATAGCCCCCATGTTCCTCGGAATAAGTAGCCGAGTAATACAGAACCGAGCACAGTGCCAAAAATCAGCAGAAGTTGGCGTTTAGGCCAACGAGAGAAACGAACGCGGAGTATGCGCAGACCGTACATGAAGAGCAAGAGGGGAATTAGGAACGCTGCCAGCCCAAAGCCGTGTGTAATAAGACAGGAGGCTATTGTTGCACCTGCAGGTCCTAGTAGGTTTGCCGTCTCAAGTTCTTTTGGGTGAAAAATGTTAGCCCACTCCAAGCTTTGATCTGTCGACCAAGCAAAGAGGTGTGAAAGCATGGCAAGGAATAGAAACAGGGTCATTAGTAGTACAAACAGGCCAACTAATAGAATGGCGCGCTCATCTACTTTCCCTTTCTTCTCTGTTGTTTTTTTCCCCTTATTCTCTTTTTTCTCTTCAGACATAGTAATTCCCACCGCTATAAGAGCCGAAAGTTACGTAAAATTTGATCGCAGCCGTTTTTATAAAAAAAATGAGGCTCGGATATTCCCGAGCCTCGTCATAGACAATGCTAGTTGTTACAATTACTGAGCTACTACGCGTTTGAGGATATAATCCTGACGATACTCGGGCGCATTACCTTGCTCGTCTACCATCACAATTTCATCGTTCGAATCGCGTACGAAACATACTGGCGCATCCTTTTCAAATTTGCACACCACTTGCGGCATATTTGCAATGTTGTACTCGAATGTACCTGTTATTGTCTCGGGCTCTACGCCCTCTTTTTGATAACTGCGCGTCAGCGTGCAGCTACCATCTGAGCCAAATTCTACTGTGTACTTGCAGCCCCCGTTGTCGGCTCCTGGAATAGTTCCTTCAAACGTCCCAGTCAGCTCGGTTGCAATAATAGGGGCTCCTTCTTCAATAGCATTGGTCTCTTCTGTTGCAGTTTGTGTCTGCGATTGTGCATTTTCGCTGTTATTACAGCTCGTAAATGCAATGGCGAGCACTACGGCTGCGCCTAAAAACAACTTGCGGATCATCTCTATATTAAAATGTTAATGCTTCTCTCGTAAAAAGACACAAACAATATACGATTGAGGGCTAAAAATGTTGCGTATGCACACTATTTTTTAATGCGTGCGTTCGTAGAGGCGTCCTGGAAGTTGTCTAATCTGCCCAGCAAATTCCAACTGAAATAACAGCATCTGAAGCTGATTGATGGGGAGCTGTGCCTCGATAACAATCTCGTCAAAGCTCTTAGGGTTTCCTGAGCCTATTACGGACAGGATGAGCTCCTCCTCTTTTGTAGGGAGAAATAATGCGGATGGCGGGTTAATGCTCGTTTTCTTATCCCATTTTAGCATAGCGGCAATATCGTCTGCCGACTCTATGAGCGTTGCTTTATGGCGTGCAATAAGCCGATTACATCCTTGGCTCATGGTGCGTCCTACTGTGCCTGGAACGGCGAAAAGATGGCGGTTGTACTCCAAGCAGTAGTTTGCCGTGGCCAAGGCACCGCCTTGTATGGGGCTCTCCACAACAATTGTTGCGGCAGCAATGCCCGCAATGATACGATTGCGCTGTAGGAAATTGTAGGCATCGGGAGCCGTATCACATACATACTCAGTGAGTAGTCCCCCTTTTTCCAACATCTGTTCCGCCATTTGTACGTGGTTAGACGGATAGAGATAGGAGAAACCGTGCCCCAATATGCCGATGGTGGCTAGCTCATTCTGTAGTGCTGCACGATGTGCTTCTGCATCTATGCCGTGTGCGAGTCCGCTTACTATGGTGATATCGGAGGAATACTCCTTAAGCTCGCTCACTAGCGTTTGTACAAATTCGCGTCCGTAGGCGGTTGCTTTTCGAGTACCTACAATGCTGAGGGTTCGCTTTCCTAAACGTTCCAATGCTTGCCGATTGCCCCGATAAAAGAGCACCAGCGGAGCACTGGGGATGTCGCGTAGGAAAGAGGGATATTCCACAGAATCAAAAAGAAGCGGGATGATGTTCCGTTTTTCCAGTAATTCTAGCTCCTGTTCTGCCTTTTCGAGTGTGTTTGCTTCCACTATCTTTTTCGCCACTACAGCTCCTACATTGGGGACTGCCATGAGATCTGCTACGGAGCGACTGAAAATCACCTCGCCTGATTTGTAATGCGCTAAAAGTTGGCGTGCTAGTACAGGACCTACGCCACTGATCATAGAGAGCGCGAGAAGTTCTTTGGCTCGTTGCCAGTCCGTCATTTTTGGGTCAGATATTTTTCTAAGAGAGCAAACAGCTGCTGCTTTTCTTGTTTGCGGAGGAGAGAGATTGAGAAAGGAGGGAAGACGTAGAGTTCGCTTCCGTGTTGCTGCCATATTCGCACATAGTGGCGAAGCCCATACCAGCGTTTTTCGACCTCGTATTTCAGGAGTTCTTTCTGCGGGAGCTCTATGGCGCGTTTGGCGTTGACCATGGGAAGGATACGAAAATAGCGGATGCAGAGCATGCCTTGTAGCACCTCATCGCTAGCATACAGGTAGCTCAGGTCGCGTACCCAGAAATAGAGTTGATAGAGAACATAGAGCACGATAAAAGAACACGACACGAGGTAGTGTGAGAAGAGATAGGTATCCAAAAAATTGCGCGGTGCGGGAAAATAACAAATCGCAAAAAGAATCCCCACCAAAACTGCGAACATCTGTTTTTGTACTTGCAGGCGGATGGTTCTTTTCCCAGTATCTATGGTCATAGAGTTCCGTTTTCTTTAGGAGGGAGTGACGCGTTGTTTAGCGAGAGTCCCAAAATTGTCATATCATCAACTTGTTGCATACCGATGCGGTGTCGTGCAAAATAGGCTAATATTTGCTGCCGCTGTACTTCCATGGGTAGCGTTATAATTTTGTTCAGGAATTTGAGGGTGCGCAACGAACCGATTTTGATGTTGTCTTTATCGGGCTGCTCGATAAACCCGTCGGTCATCATATAGAAGGTGGTTTTCTCGCCGAGTGCGATTTCGAGCATCTCGTCCTTTAGCTTAAAAGGGGTATCGAGCGAAATGGTGTGCATCTTCCCCGAATAACGTTTGAGCGATACGCCGTCTTCTGAATAGAACAGTGACTGACTAGCGCCTGCAAAGTATGCTTTCTCTATATCGTGATCTAAGAGTAGCACGCCCATTTTGACGTTAGACTGCATCTTAAAGCTATCGGTAGAGTCCTTCCACAAATCGTAGAATTGGGTGGCAAACGCCTGTATAATGTCTGTGGGTTTTGTAATTCCGTCTTCGCGTACAATCTGGTTTAGCTTCATATATGCGATGAATGAAAGTGCAGCGCCTGCAACTTCGTGCCCTGAGCAATCGGCGAGTACGAAAATAGATTGTGTGGGGAGATCGGCAAACCAGAGCAGATCGCCACTTACAATGTTGTTAGGACGGTAAATGATGCAGTGGTTCGGAAAGCGCAATGCCATATTGTCTTGGTGCGGGCGAAGCGAAAGCTGAATAGTATTTGCGTATTCAATACTATTCATGATGAGGCTATTCTTGTAAAGGAGAGAACGGCGGGCAGTCTCTTGCTGCTCATTTTTGTACTGATTCTCAGTTCGGAGGTTCTCGGTGTGTGCAAAGTTCAGAATCAGTTCCGAATTCTTTACAGCATTCTGAGCTCTTTGGCGCTGAAGAATGCGAGCGCGATCTCTGAGACGCTGGTAGCTACGAAAGGAAACTAGAAGGAATATGATACCAAACGATATGGTGATGCCTAAGAAAAGGAGCGTATATCGACTACGATTCTGGGAAAATAAGGTATGTAGAGATAACTTCTTCTGTTCAAGAATGGTACTTTTCTTGATCATTTTTTGGTCATAAAGTTTGAAACTCGTGAGCGATATAACGAGATCCAAGCTGTCGCACAATTGCATGGCGCGCTGCTTATAGTGGTAGGCCTGCTGGTAGTCTTTTTCATCAATTAGGATTTTAGACAACCAGAGTCCAAAACGAGCCTCTAACCACCGATTTCTTATTTCGTGAGCTACGGCGAGAGCCTCTAGTAGCGCTTCTTTGGCGTGTTGCCAATCGCCCATCTGTGCAAAGATCTCGGCTCGCGTAATGTCGCAGCTACGTACCGAGCCATTTACGTGAATAGGTGGTACATAGAGCATGGCCGAATCGAGATGCGCCGCCGCAAGTGCTTGTAGGCCTGCGCTACGAAGAACCTCGGAATAGTGGAGGTGAAGCATAGAGAACCGTTCGCGTGCATCGAACTCGTGGGCACTTGCCAAAGCGTTCTGAAAATAGTCTATGGCGAGCCGAAATTGTCCCTGTGCTTGGTAGTAGAGTGCGTAAGCCTCTGAGAGGAGCATGTTGCGGTAAGCCGTGTTGGTGTGTACTTCAAGTTTTTGTGCCCATTTTAAGTCTTCGAGAGCGCGAGCAAAATCGCCGATCTTGATATCTAGTATCACCATTTCATAGCGCAGACGGAAGAGTGTCTCTGCATCGTTCCTTTCGTCGCTAAGAGTATATGCTTTTTCAAGGAAAGCAAAAGAATAATCGTAGTACTCAATTCCTTCCAGCAAAAGGGCAATATTTGTATAGATGTCTATCAGTTTTACAGTGTCAACATCGTCCAATGAAACGAGACGATATTCCTCCCCCCAATCTGTACACATTGCAGAGGTGCGAGCAGTCTCGTGGGAAGTTATAAGTGTATTGTGAGAAAGAGTATCGGGTGCTACAACATTACGCCTGTCGGGAGTTGGGTACATAGCGTTTGCTCCGAGGTGCACTATCAGAAGGAATAATAGGGTAGTAGCTAGTGCTAGCGGGGTATGCGTACGAATGTTCATCCTGCGTTTTAGAAATGAATACCTATTACGCAGATGTCATCTGCTTGATCTGCCGATCCCTTATGCAGATACAATTGCTCGGTGAGAAAATACAGCTGCTCGTCAGCAGGATACTCACTTAAATTGTGCAATGTATCTTGGAACTTCTGATTTCCGAATTTTCGGTATTCCTCATTCAGTTGATCTATAAAGCCATCAGAGGTAAGATATACCCACATGCCGGGGGTAAGTGAGAGTGTTACGTCCTCGTAGGGTCTATTGGTAAGTGTACTGCCTGCACTCATGATACTGCCCCGATAGCGAGTTATCCCCTCACTCGTCCCCACATAGATTGAACTGGATGCCGAAGAAAACACCAATTCGCGTTGGGCAGGCTGATAACGAACCACCGAGAGATCCATGCTATAGTGCCCAAGGTAAGTGGTAGACTGATAGCCAAGATTCTCGTGTATTTGCTCGTGGAGGGTGGTTAGCACTTTCGCAGGATCATGAATGTGCCACTCCTTTACAATTTTATTGAGTAGAACGTGTCCAATAAGACTCATCAAAGCACCTGGGACGCCGTGTCCTGCACAATCTACAAGGGCTAGTAGCTCGTATTCGCCAGCATTCGCATACCAATAGAAATCGCCTGAAACGGTATCGCGCGGCAGATATAGTAAAAAGGATTCGCCGAAGGCTTTCTCTATTACCTGCATACTCGGGAGTAGAACCTGTTGTATGTTCTTTACAAACAGTATGTTCCGATTTACCTTGTCGGAATTGTTGTGGAGCATCCCCAAAATATAGTGTAGCAGAGCTGTACTCTGCTCGAGGTCTGCGCGCTGATTATTTAAGACTTTTTCTAGCGAAGACCATTTTTGACTCAATTGACGCGAATACTCCGATTCTCGTACGAGTTCCTGTCGTGTTTTACGTAGTATACGAGAGTGTACACGGATGTAGCGTTGAAGCAATAGGAATGCGAAGAAGAAAAAAGCCAGTGTCAAAAAGAACATACGCACATTCTGCTCTTGTTCTCTAAGCTCATTTTCGTGTTGTAGTTTACGGAGTAGTTCCTCATTCTGCGTGTAAAGATTTACAACCTCCAGTTCTTTCTCGTCGAAGCGCAAGACGTGCAGTAACACGTCTTTGTTTCTCTTAAATTGACTACTGGAATCGAGGAAGGTCAGAGCCTCCTTGTAGTCGCCGCATTGCGTGGCGAGTTTGGCGCGTCGTAGGAGAAACTCCTCATATATATCACTCGGTCGTTCCCCATCCAAGCAACGATAAACTTCACCTACGTAGTAATTCGCCTTCTCATAATCTCCGAGTGCTGTATATATTGCTATTAAGTCCGAGCGATAAGGTGCTAAGGTGTAGGGATCTGGTTCGTAGTGGGCATAGTGTTGTATATACGTATTGAGTTGCTCTTTTACGAGCTCTAGGCGTTTCTGATGTGCGTAAATTTTAGCTAAGGAGAGGTGAATATCGAGTAACACTATCGTGTCATTGTACTTTTTTGCGAGTGGGTAGGCTTTATATAGGTAACTAAGCTCCTGAAGGGTATCTTGTAGAAATTCGGAAAGTACCGCCATATTACAAAGCAAGCGCTGACGGCAATCGTCTACCGTCTTATCTTGTATGGCGATAGCCAGATCGTAGTATGAGAGTGCATCACTATAGTCGTCCTGTATAGTGTATATAATTGCGCTATTGTTGAGTATTGCAAATTTGCGACGGAGAGGAATTGGTTGTGTTGGCGACTCCATCCGTAAAGCTTCGCGGTAGGCTGCCAGGGCTGACATATAATTCTCGGTATCCTGATAGACCATGCCCAGCATGTAATAAGCATCGCAGAGTGAGATTGTATCCTGTACCTCATGTGCCAATTGTAATGCCATGGTAACCGAACGTAGGGCAGACGGATACTCCCTTTGCGAACGTTTCTCCATCGTCTCCCAAATGTGACATTGTATGAGAAGTAGAGAGTCGTCATTGCGTATGGCTTCGCTGCTGAGAGAGTCGAGAACTTCTTTAAAACGCGGACGATTTTGGCTCTCCAAATATTCCCGCATCAAATCGGAATAGTGTGCTACGTTCGTGCAGCGATGTTCTACTACTCGTTGCCCGTAGCTCTGCGGCACAAGAAAAAAGAGCAGGCATACAAGGATGTATACTGCTTTGCCCTCTCGCTTTAGCCCCCTTTTCATCTCCATAGCACCAAGCGTAAAAATAGCAAATTCTTTTTCTACGGCTTCTGATGGTGCATTCGGAACACGCTATGCAAGGAGTGTTCAAATTCCTGTTTTGCAGTACTCCCTTTTTTAACTGCTTACCACTGCCAAGCAAGGTTGAGGCGTAAACGGAGGTAGAAATCGTAGTCTATGCGGCGTAAATCAAGGTCGTAGTAGCCGTTTGCGCCGAATTGAAAGGAGGCTTGCCGTGTGATATCCTCCTGAAAAAACAATTCCCCTTGTAAAATTTGCCGTTGTGGCTGCACCTTGCCGTCAGACCACTGGCTGTATGAACGGTAAAGTTCTTCGCCGCGCAGACTGATGAAGTGGTTTCCGTAGAAGTAGCTTACCACGAATTTCAGTCTGTGGCGTTTCAGCGGAGATGTCCCGAACCATATTTCGGGGCGTAGAGCCCATCCATTGCGTTGTGTGAGCGGAGTAGGTTTGTGTCCGTCGTGGCTAGCAACGGCAGCGAGCCTTGTACCTATAGCGAGGCGTGAATTTAGCCCGAGGGTGTATTCTAGCACTAAGCCTATATTGGTAGAAGTAACCACAGGGAGCTTGGAGGTATCGATCTGCCCGCCGTGGTGACGTGCCAAAAAGAAGGCGTTGTACGCAAAACGATAATGGTAGTTATTGGGAATAGAGTGGAGTTGTGCGCCAAAGAGGAAGCGTTCTTCGTCGTTTGCGTCCTTCCAAATAAAATGATCCCAGTCAATCCACGTCTGTAAGCGAAACCACCGTGTGTCGTAACGAATTTGTGCCCCCGCTTCTGGATTGTGTAGCCAAGCATATTGGCAGGAGTAGACAAACTCGGGCAGAGGGTGGGAGATAGGAAGTGTGCCTAACGCACAATAAAGTCCACTATTGCCAAGGAGGTAACCTCCCAAGGTTAGAATAGGGCGAGAACGGAAGATGCCATCCTTGCCGTGTATAAAGCTGCCAAAATAGCCCGCCGTGAGCTCGAACTGCTGGTCTGTGGCTAGTGTAGCGCTGGGCTGTACGATAAATCCAGGAAGAGTATAACCTGGTTTTAGTGGGTGACTGAATTCGGCATTGTAAAAATATCCTTCAGTATCTAGTTTGAAGCGGAGATGCGTTTCCTCGTCGTCCGATTGCGAGAAAACGAGGTTGCAAATGCCCAGAAGGATAAGAAGTGTAAGACCTATTCGCATGGCTCGGTGCGCTATTTTTCGTAGTTCGTAATCTGTTCCACCCAGCTTGGTGGTAGGGGTATGGAATGGAGTTCGCGTGCATGATATCCGACCATGAGAGATTCGGCTATCGAATAAATTTGTGAGCGATCGGGCGCAGCGATAGCTTGTTCCATGATGAACGATTTCTCGCCAAAGTCGGGCAATACGCGCGTGAAGACTGCGACGCGTGATTCGAGAAAGATGGGTTGGAGAAAATCAATAGACAAATGCGCGATGATAACGATAGCCCCGTCCCAATTCGGACGTGGAGATAGAAGGTCTTCAAAATAGTGAAGTCGCCCCAGATCAAAGAACTGCTGGTGTACGGAGTTATTTACGTGCCCCAGTCTATCAAGATCGGAGAAACGGATTTGTAAGGAGTACAGACAACGAAAGGGGGCGAGATATTCTACGGGGTGTTCGCGGGCAAGTTCACGTCGCATAGCACTTCAATTAGGAAGTACAAAGTTACGCACTGCGCACAATTAGAATAAACTAACTTTGTACACGAAAATTAAGAGGGAAAGAGAAAAATGGCACTCATAGCTTCAATTTCGGGGATTCGGGGTACAATCGGCGGTCGTACGAACGATGGACTCAATCCGTTGAGTATCGCGCGCTTTGCTTGTGCTTATGCTTTTTGGCTGCGTGGACGTTGTGGTCTCTCGGAAGTGAAGGTTGTGATTGGACGCGATGCGCGTCTATCGGGCGACATGGTGAACCGTACCGTAGTGGGTGTCCTTCTCGGTTGCGGAATAGATGTGCTTGACATAGGCTTTGCTACCACACCCACTGTAGAAATGGCGGTATTAGCCAATAAGGCGCATGGCGGCATTGTAATCACAGCAAGCCACAATCCGCGCGATTGGAATGCACTGAAACTCCTGAATGAGCGCGGCGAATTCGTATCAAATGCCGATGGGCAGTCTATTCTTAAGACCGCAGAAGCTGCCGACTATCTTTTCCCTGTAGTAGAAGAACTTGGCCTCTATAAAGAACTGGAGGGTGCGCTCGAGTACCATGTAGAATCCATTCTTGCACTCCCATACGTAGATGTGGAGGCAATACGTGCTGCGCATTTCAGAGTGGCATTAGACCCTGTTAACTCGGTTGGCGCTATTGCAGTGCCCTTCTTGTTGCGCGCCCTTGGCGTAGATGACATTGTGGGCATCAATATGGAGCCGTCGGGCGAATTTGCGCATAACCCCGAACCGCTCCCTGCGCATCTCGAGGGGCTGAGTGAACTCATTGTAAAGGAGCATGCGTCTGTTGGTTTTGCCGTTGACCCCGATGTAGATCGTTTAGCCATCGTTTGCGAAGATGGTTCGATGTTTGGCGAGGAGTATACTTTGGTCTCGGTGGCAGACTATATTCTGACGCAGAAGCCAGGTGCTACGGTTTCTAACCTATCGAGCACTTCCGCACTTCGCGATATTACGGTGTTACGCGGCGGAAGTCACTATACTTCTGCTGTGGGCGAGGTAAATGTTGTGGCTAAGATGCGCGACGTGCAGGCGGTAATAGGAGGCGAGGGAAACGGAGGCGTTATACTGCCCGATCTTCACTACGGACGCGACGCTTTAGTAGGCATTGCGCTTTTTCTAACCTATCTTGCTAAGAGTGGCAAGACGTGCACGGAATTGAAAAAGCAGTACCCCATGTACTACATGTCGAAGAACAAAATCAGCCTCTCCGCGGCAGTAAACCCAGACTCGGTGCTAGAAAAGGTAAAGCAGCTTTTTGCGAACGAACGACTGAATACAGAAGACGGTGTGCGGATAGACATGCGTGGTGGGTGGATACATTTGCGTCGATCGAATACCGAGCCAATCATTCGTGTTTACACCGAAGCTGGTACGCAGGAACAAGCCGACGAACTGGCAGTGGGGATGGTGAATAAGGTGAACGAAATTCTGTAAGAGGGGAAACGCGTATAGGGAATACGCAAAGATATTGAACACCATCTCTGAAGGGGCGAAACCTGATTCGCCCGCAAAATGCGCATCGCGCATTTTGTAAATTATCAATAATCCCCAACATGCATTTCTCGTATTCGCTTTGCGCCGTGAGACGCCGTCCGCGCGAGAACCGACTGTTTTATTTGATTATCAATACATTAATCAAAACATGCGATATGTTGGGTTAATGTTCTTCGGTACGTTGTACCGAAATGAGCGAATCAGGTTTCGCCCCTACACGTCGGATAACCAATAGATTTTGGGTCTATATGTGGAAAATGCGCGATGCGCATTTTTTGATCATGTCGTTGTAGGGCTAAATTGAATGGGATATCAATGTTGATCTTTTTTACCCCAATGCTCAGCATATTGAGCGAAAGAAAATTTCTTCTGTGTGTTGTAACTTTTTCTAACTTTGCTTGTCATATAAGGAAAACGGACAAAAGTATGAAATGTAGCCTTGCATTGTTACTGCCCTTTTTTCTCTTCGCGCAGGTAGCAATGAGTCAGACAGAATCAACAAAATTCTGGACTCTTGAGGAATGTATCGAATATGCACTCGCTAAAAGTTTAGATGTGCAGGGAGGAGTATTGCAGGAGCGTTCTGCCGAACTCAAACTCGCACAGTCGAAGTGGCAGTATGCCCCCTCTCTCAATGCCAGTGCTGGTTTGGGTTATACCTTCGGACGTGCTATCGATTTTGGTACGAACTCTGTTTCAAACGACCTCCAGTCAACCAATTTCTCCATACAAGCCTCGCTTTCTCTTTTCGAAGGACTAGGGCACTACCGTACGGTACAAGCCAATAAGATTTCCCGCGACGTGGAACGTGCAAGCAATGAATCCTTGCGGCAGACTATAGAGCTCAATGTAGTAAGTGCTTATCTCCAAATTCTCTATCAAAGTGAATTGTTAGAGAGTCAGAAGCATCAACGAGAGCTGACCGAGCAGCAGCTATCCATTGCGCGTGAGCAAGCCAATGTGGGGGTTATTCCCCAAGGCTCGCTCCTCGATATCGAGGCACAGCTTGCTACAGAGAATCAACGGGTGGTAGAAACTGAAAATGCCATTCAGCTCGCCAACATACAGCTGATGCAGATTCTAGACCTCCGCGATGAGAACTTTGCTATAGTACGTCCTACGATATCGGCAGATAATTTACCGATGCTCCCGCAGAAGACGCTGCAGGAACTCTATGACGAGGCTCGTGCCTATTACGCCCCCTTGCGTGAGGCGGAACTACGCAAACAGTTGGCGGATAAAAACATCCAGATCGCCTATTCCCGCTATTCTCCTCGTCTTACACTGGGGGCTAGCTACGGAAGCGGTTCTCGACATTTTTTGGAGAGCAAAGGACATCCGACAGAGAGCCCTTTCATGCAACAGATTAAAGACAACGCCAGTCAGAATGTAAACCTCAGCCTCTCTATTCCGATTTTCAACAACTTTAGTGAACGAGAAGGGGTTAATCAGGCCAAAATAGGGCTGCTGCAAGCGCAAATCAACGAACAAAAAACCGAAAATAACCTATTCAAAGCCATACAGCAGGCGTATAGCGATGCCGTAGCGGCGCTTAAACGTTTTCAAGCTGCACAGCAATCCTACCAATCGTTGGAAGAAGCTTATCGTTGGGCAGCTGAAAAGTATGCCATTGGTGCAACAAGTGCTTACGAATATTCACAGGCAAAGACGAAGTTTGACCAAGCGGAGGTCTCTCGTTTGCAGTCTATGTATGAATATGTTTTCAAAACAAAAATTTTGAATTTTTACAGAGGGTTGAAGCTGACGCTATAAAACTGGGGTACGGGAATGCAAAAGAGTAAGAAAGGAAAAAGACGTAATATCATCATTGCGGTCTCATTGGGTATTGTAGCCATTGTGGGTGCAATGGCGGCGGGCGGTGCATTTAGCGATCAGGATACACAGGAGGTACAGTATCAATTCCCAGAGCGGCGCACGATTATTAAAACCATCTCTGCTAACGGACGTATTCAACCCGTACTCGAGGTAAAGATTAGCCCTGAGGTATCTGGCGAAATTATAGAACTCCCCGTAATAGAGGGACAGCAAGTGAAGAAGGGCGATTTGCTCTGCCGTATTCGCCCCGATACCTACGTGAGTATGCAAGACCGCGCAGCAGCTTCGCTCAATAGTACGACTACCGATGTGGAGCGCGCTCGCAACCAGCTTAAGCAAGCGAAGGCAAGCTACGAACGTGCTAAGCAGCTTCACGAGAAAAAGGCGCTCTCCGATGCCGATTTTGAAAAAGCACAAACTGAGTATGACAACGCACAGAGTATGCTGAGCGCTTCGGAGTTTTCGGTAGCCAGTGCCCGAGCTACCCTGAAGGAGGCTAACGAGAATTTGCAAAAGACAACGATATATGCTCCCGTGGATGCACGGGTTTCTCGATTATCTGTAGAACTTGGGGAACGCGTGGTAGGTACGGCACAGATGGCAGGAACT
The DNA here is from genome assembly GCA_905373475.1 of Bacteroidia bacterium. GTDB lineage: Bacteria > Bacteroidota > Bacteroidia > Bacteroidales > CAJPTX01 > Bacteroides_D. The sequence continues at coordinate 71,271 of CAJPTC010000001.1, forward strand.
GAGTTAATGCGCTTGGCAAACTTAAGCCTTATGGAGGCACGCGTGGATGTAAGCGAGTCCGACATAGTGAATGTGAGTATGAACGACACGGCGATTATTCACGTCGATGCCTATCCTGATACCACGTTCCGAGGCGTAGTTACGCTTATTGCTACGACGGCCAATACTACGACATCTACCGATCAGGTCACCAATTTTGAAGTTCGCATACTTATACTCAAGGAAAGTTACGAGTATTTGCTCAAGGAGGGGAGTCAAACGCCTTTCCGCCCTGGCATGTCTGTTTCAGTAGATATCCGTACACGTCGCGAAGACAATGTAACCTCACTCCCTATCGAGGCGGTTACAACCCGTGGCGATTCCATAGGCAATGAACCTGCATCAAAGGCGCTTGAAGAGAACAGAAAACCCATTGAAATGATTTTTGTGGCGCGAGGCGATTCGGCTTATGCCATGCCCGTACAAACTGGGATACAAGACTCGCGCTATATACATATCAAAACGCCGCTTGACGATTCGCTACGTGTTATAGTAGCGCCTTATTCTGCCGTTTCGCGCGATCTGCGTAACCAAACCAAGGTGAAAGCCACGCAGCAAGAAAAAGGGAAGGTCGCTGTTTAATAGACTATGAGCATGCCAACGAACTCGCCGAACTTTCTTGCCGTTGAGAGTTCAGATGCTTACAGTTCAGTAGCCATCTGGAAAGACGATATGCTGTGTGTGCGTGAATCTACCACACACAACGATCATGCAGAAGTGCTCACTACCATGATCGCTTCTGTACTCGACGAGGCATCGCTTTCTCTAAGCGATCTGGCAGCTATCGGTATAAGTCAGGGTCCAGGTTCGTATACGGGTCTCCGTATTGGTTATGCCACTGTAAAGGGACTTTGTTTTGCTTCGGGTGTACCTCTTATCGCAGTTCCTACGCTCGCTGCACTGGCGGGAGCAATAGAACGCGAAGCGAACCTTTCGCCTCAAGACGATAACTACTGCTGTGTACCTATGATAGACGCGCGACGCATGGAGGTATATACGCAGACCTTTTTACCAGGTCTACAAGCAGTAGCCGAGCCCTACCCGTGTATTCTTGACGAGAAATTCCCAACGCGACTAGCCGATAGGCACGCATACTATGCAGGCAGTGGTGCAGAAAAGGCAAGACGCCTCTTCCCTGCAGCCGACTGGACGTTTGTTGACTACCCGACGGTTCGTGCTAAAGATCTGCTACCCATTCTTGAAGCGCGTTATCTGGAACATTTGTTTGAAGATCTAGCCTACACAGAACCACTCTATGTCAAGGATTTTGAAGCTACTCCCAGTCGTCGCACTCCTCTGTGCAACCTGCGAGCTGCCCATCCAGACAGCGCTAGCGCAGAATAAAAACGTAGCTCCCCCTCCTTTTCAAAAAGGAGAGATGCTTTATTACAACGTGCGTTACGCTTTTGCTAAAGGGGCTGAGGTGGTTTTCTCGGTTTCCGATACGCTCGTTGGCGACAAAAGCTACTTTCATCTGGTTATTGACGGACGAACAACGGGCATGGTTGGTGTCCTGTATCCGTTGCACGATACTTACCACGCTTATACCGATAAGGTTACAAACTTGCCCATTAAGGCAGTACGAAATGTAAGCGAACAAAGCTACAAAGACCACAAGGTAGATCTGTTCGATCGTACCTCGCGTACCGATTCTGCCATTGTAACACGTGAAAATGGTGAAAAGGTAGTGCTCCCGAAAGATGTATACGATCTCGTATCGCTTGGTTATTCTCTAAGAGTACAACTCTCGCAAACAAAATTTGCTAAAAACACCCTCTTCTCTTTTCCCACTTATTTCAATGCGGAGTATTTCCCCTTTGCCGTTCGTTATGTGGGTGAAGAGGTGGTGCGTACAGATTTCGGGAAAGTGCGCTGCCATAAATTCATACCTCGTATACAGAAAGGCGACCTCTTCAAGGAAAATGATGCGGTTACGATTTGGTTCTCTGCCGACGAGAACCACCTCCCCATTCGTATTGAGTTTAAGCTCTTTCTAGGTTCAATGGTTTGCGAGCTCAAAACGTTCCGTAAGCTCGTATCGCCATTCGTAGTGATGCAATAATTGAGTCCTTTCTGCTAAAAAATGCGAACTTTGCTTTGTGTAATGTCATAACAGAATATGAGGATCATGAAATCTCGCGCATTATTATTTCTAGCAGCGGCAGCTGCTGTGTTAGCTTTCTCTGCTTGCTCAAAGGAAGAAGTTAAAAAGAACGTAAAAGAGATTGTAGCCACTGACCTTTCTAACGTAATTGGTACTTGGACAGGAACCTATACAACGCTTTCACTTACATTGAGTGAAGCGGGCGAGATCGAAGTAAAAGCTGTTGAGGGCGATAACGAAGCCTTAATGGTTGATACGAAAGATATTAAGGATATAAAGATCAAGATCTCTGCGAATGCGGCTGGCGTTATAACGGGTAGCGCTGAAAAGGCGGGAGATATCGAATCGGGGACATTGGTCTACAAGAAGGGAGAGAAAGATAATACCTTGAAATTTACGGTTAATACAACCAAAGAGAGTACCAAGAAGAGTTTCATTTTCTCGAGTAAAGAGAAGAAGTAAACTGCCCCTTGAGTAAGTGAACAGTAGGGAATGCAGCTTATCGGTACGGTAAGCTGCGTTTTTTTACATAGCATGACCTCCTTCTCTTACCATATTCCCATTTGAATATCAGGGATTAACGCCTTAAACAGGGTGTGTCTTTCCGCAATTCGTCTTGAAGGAGCTGCACAGCTTGGGAGTAGCATATTGGTTCTCTTTTTGCAACTCATTTTGTTCGCTTTGCGTAAACTCTCAGCGGAGTTGCTTTTCTATACTCTTTTTACCTTTGCCTGTGGTAACACAAATACGAATACAACATCATGCTGAGTTTTCTCTTGTTGCAAATACAAGTGGGGGCAGCCGAGGCTGCCGCGCCCGCACAGATGGAGCTGAGTCTGTGGGAGATGGCGCTAAAGGGCGGCTGGATCATGATTCCGCTTGCCTTCCTTTGGTGTCTTGGGCTCTATATCTTTTTTGAACGTTTTTGGTCTATTGAGAAAGCATCTCGTGTCGATCAGAACTTCATGAATCAGATCAAAGAGTTTATCATGGAAGATAAGATCGATGCTGCACGGAGTCTGTGTGCAGCTAAGCGTACTCCTGTAGCCAACATGATTGCAAAAGGTATAGACCGCATGGGGCGTCCCATGCAAGATTTGAGTACCGCAATAGAAAACGTCGGTAACCTTGAAGTGGCCAAGTTGGAAAAAGGTCTTCCTATGCTGGCTACCATATCGGGGGGAGCTCCTATGATTGGTTTTCTAGGTACAGTAATCGGAATGATTCAGGCTTTCTACGATATGTCTATGGCGGGCAACAATATCGATGTTGGTCTTCTTTCGGGCGGTATCTATACGGCTATGGTCACAACCGTTGCGGGGCTTATTGTGGGGATTATGGCCTATTTTGGCTATAACTATTTAGTGGCGCGCATAGAAAAAGTGGTCTTCCATATCGAGGCCAATGCTATGGAATTTATGGATCTGCTCAATGAGCCTGTTTCCAAGTAGTTGCCATGAAACTCAAACGTCATTCAAAGGTTGAGAGCACATTTCAGATGTCGTCTATGACAGACATCGTCTTCCTGCTCCTTGTCTTCTTTATGGTAACCTCTACGCTTGTAAGCCCGAATGCTTTGAAGCTATTGCTGCCCCGTAGTAATAGCCAGACGGCAGCAAAGCCCATTACAACGGTGAGCATTACGTCCGACTTACAGTTCTACGTTGAGCAAACCCCAGTCCCCTTCAATACCCTAGAGGTCTATTTGCAAAAGAAATTGCAAGGACAAGAGGAACCTACAATCTCGTTGCATGCAGACCGCTCGGTGCCCGTAGAAGAGGTTGTGAAGGTGATGAATATTGCCAAAGACAACCATTATAAGCTGATTCTTGCTACCTCGCCTCTCCCCAAAAACTAGATCTGCAGTGTCTCCTTCGCACAATAATTCCTACAGTTGGTCTTCGTACGATCCGCGTATCCGTCGTCGGTCGTGGATTGCTGTTCTGCTCGTTCAGCTACTCCTTATATTGGTGCTGTTCTATTTTGGCTTTGTTACTCCTTTACCTTTACCTGGCGAGGAGGGGGTTACCGTGAGTTTCGGTACGGAGCAAGGTGGGCAGAATCTTACTTGGCAGGAGACTAACGTGCCGCCCGTGCAAAATTACGTTCCAGAACCTGTGCGAGAGGTTGAAGAGAAACCCTTAACGCAGGATTTTGAGGATGCGCCTGAGGTACGCACTCCTGAGCGTCCCAAAACGCCGAAGAAAGAGGAGAGCAAACCTAAAAAAGAGAACCCCAAACCTGTAGTGCCACAACCTGCGCCGCAACAACCGCAGCAAACAGTAGTAAAAGAACCAGAGCCACCGCAACCACAAGTCAACCAGCAAGCGCTTTTCCCAGGACGTACCCCCGAGACGCAGCAAGGCGGGGCTGGAACTGGTGGGCAAGCAGGAAATCAAGGAATGCCTGACGGACAAGCTACTACCCCTAGTTTAGGGCAGGGGAGCGGCGCAGGAACTGGTTCGGGGCACGGACAAGGAACAGGCGGCGGAGGCATAGGGTATAGTGTAGGAAACCGTAAAGCTTTAAAGTTGCCACCGCCAGAATACCCAGGACAAAAAAATGGCAAAGTCGTTGTTAAGGTCTGGGTTAATAAGGAAGGGAAAGTTGTAAAAGCCGAAGCTGGTGAAAAGGGAAGTACGCTTTACGATAAAACGTTCCTCAGTGCATCGGAAAATGCTGCGCTACAAGCGCATTTCGACGTAGCTGCCGATGCGCCAGAAATGCAGGTCGGGACGATAACCTACGTCTTCCGTCTTAAGCAATAGATTGGGTTCTTTACTATTAAAGGAAATGGCACAATGTCCAATGGGTGTTGTGCCATTTATTTTGCAAAAGAGGCAAGAAATGCACGGCGCGCATCTTTTTGTTCCCTCTCCCTTCTGTCCTTTTTACTTGTGTTACACGGCTTTGGTCTGGTTTACGCTTTCCTCTAGAAACTTTTTGTGCGAGATCGACGAACAAATTCATGAAAAGTTACTCCCAAATAGAAAATTCTTTTTAATTTTGACTAGGGAATTCTTTTTTAGAAATGCAACGGTAATATTACTGCTAGCATCTGCATTTTGACGAAAGGTCTCAAAGCGTTGTTGGCTCTCTTGCAAATGGTAAAGCAGCAAGCACAAATTATTAACTTATTAAAAGATAGCTGTATGAGAAAAGTAGTACTACTACTCGCGTCGTTACTGACGTGGATTGGATGTGCGTTGGGTCAGCAGCGCACAGTAACGGGAGTCGTTACCTCGGTAGAGGATGGCTCGCCTTTGATTCAGCTGGCCGTACAGATTAAAGGGACTCAAACGGGGGTAGTAACCGACGCAGAAGGGCGGTATACGATTCGTGTAGCAGGACCAGAGTCTGTACTAGTTTTTACCTACACTGGGTATGAGACCCAAGAGATCACCGTTGGCGAACAGACAACTATCAATGTTGTGATGCAGCTTGCCAATGAGGAGATCGACGAAGTCATGGTCGTGGCTTTCGGTAAGTCTAAGAAATCGTCTTTCACCGGAGCAGCAACAGCTGTTAGCAGCAAAGAACTTGAGCGTAAGCAAGTTTCTAACGTTGTAAATGCTTTGGCGGGTAAAGTGCCAGGGGTTACGGTTACTTCGAGCAATAACCAACCTGGAACAAGCTCTACTATCCGTATCCGTGGACGTGGCTCTTTCTCCGCTAGTAGCGATCCTCTCTATGTTGTGGATGGTGTTCCTTTCGATGGCGATGTGTCTTCAATTAACCCTGCCGATGTGGAAAGTACAGTGTTGTTAAAAGATGCTGCCTCCGCTGCGCTTTATGGTGCGCGCGCTGCTAACGGGGTTGTTATGATTACAACAAAGAGCGGAGCTAATGCTCGTAATGCAGGTTCTCTTAACGTAAATGTTACCGCAAAAATAGGTTATAACTTCCGCGGGGTTCCTGACTACGATAAGATTACGGATCCTAAGCAATATGCTGCTAAGTATTTTGAGTCTCTTTATAATTATGAAGTGCTGAAGGGAACTGCAGATCCTTTGGACGCTGCCAATGACGCAATGTTTTCGAAGCCTGCAACATCAATTGTGTATTTCCCATTCTCCCGTCCAGGTAGTAATGAAAATGTAGATCCTGCGGACGAATTCTTCTTCTCTCGCAATTCTGATGGATCTTTTTCTATGGCTTCCGATGCTACTATTGGTCGCATGATAAAAGCTAAAGATGGGAACAACTACTGGTTGCAACCAGACAAGTGGCTTGAGGCCGCTTATACCCCAAATAAACGTCAGGAGTATGGTGTTTCTCTCTCTGGGCGTTCAGAGTTGGCGAACTACTTTTTCTCGTCAGGATATTTGAATGATAAGGGGTATACTGTTGGTTCTGATTTTAACCGTTTTACTTCGCGTTTACGTGGTGATTATCGTCCTAAGAAATGGTTGAATATGGGAGGAAACATTGCGTACACGAATTATAAATCGAATTTATTGCTAAATACAGAGTATAGTGGCGATTCTGGAAATATCTTCGCAGTTGCCGATGGTATGGCACCTATCTACCCTCTTTATGTTCGCGATGCGAATAAGCAGGTTATGATCGATCCGCGCAATGGTCAGAAAATATACGACTATGGTAAGTCTCAATACCCTGGACTTGTGCGTCCTAATTTCTCCGATGCTAACCCAATTGCAGCGAATCTGTATGACTTGAACGAGTATGCTGCACAGGTTTTAGGACTTCGTAGTTATATTGATTTCCTAATCCCTTATGACTTCAAATTAACCTTTAATGTAGGTTATGATTTGGATGATACATATCGTACCAATAAAGATAATGCCTACTACGGACAGTCAGCTGCTAAGGGAGGATACATCTCAAAGAGGTTTACGCGCTATACGACTCTTAACTTACAGCAATTGTTGAATTGGAATCATGCCTATGGCGAGAATCATATCGATATTTTGTTAGGACATGAATTTTACAAGTATTCTGGAGAAGCTCTGTCGGCAGATAGATCTAATTTCTATCATCCAGGTGCGCGTGAATTAGATGGGGCTATTGGAACCCCTAGTGCGAATTCTTCACGGTCTAATTATCGTGTTGAAGGATATCTCGGTCGTGCACAGTACGATTGGGCAGAAAAATATTTTGTGAGTCTCTCTTTCCGTCGTGATGGTTCTAGCCGTTTTGCCGCGGATAAACGTTGGGGGAATTTTTATAGTGCTGGAGCTTCTTGGCTTATTTCTAAAGAAAGTTTCATGGAATCTACACGCAATTTCCTAGATCTTCTCAAGCTTAAGATAAGTTATGGTGAACAAGGAAATGACGCAATCGGCTCTAACTTCGCTTACACTGATAATTATACTCTTAAGGATAAGAATGGGAATTTTGCTACTGTTTTTGATAGCAAGGGAAATCCCAATATTACGTGGGAAACGAGCAAGAACTTTAATATCGGTCTGGAATTTGCCTTCTTCAGGAATCGTTTGACGGGTAGTGTAGACTTCTTTCGTCGTAATGTGTCCGATATGTTGTTCCGTCTAAGTGTACCTCCATCTTCGGGTTACACTGGTCTGTATACCAATATCGGTGAAATGAGTAATACCGGGGTCGATTTTGAAGTGCGAGGTGTTCCCTATCGGAATAAAGATATTGAATGGACTGTTTCTTTCAATGGAGGTTTTGTGAAGAATAGGTTGGAAAAACTCCCTGATGAATGGAAGAAAAACAAGTATGGTTATGTCAGCGGACGTAACATTTATCGGGAAGGTGGTTCTATTGGCGATCTTTTCATGCCAGAGTATAAAGGAGTCGGTGATAACGGGCATTCTAACTGGCAAACGTATGACACTGTTTCTCGTCAATATGGCGTGACAGAGGATTACACAACAGCAAATGAACAAAAGAACAGAGTCTTGTATGAAAATCTTGCTCCTAAGCTTCGTGGAGGTTTCGCTACAGAAGTCGATTTCTATGGCTTTGATTTCAATGCAGGTTTCACGTATTCACTTGGAGGTAAGCAAATAGACTATACTTACGCAGATCTAATGCATGGCGGTGCAGATAATGGTGCGGCTTTGCATAAGGATATGTTGAAGTCTTGGACTCCTGAAAAGAAAACCAATATCCCAATGATGGACTATAGTCGTTCTGATGAAAATGCAATCTCTTCGCGTTTCTTGATCTCCGCGACATATTTGTCTATCGACAACCTAACTCTTGGATATACATTCAAGAAAGAATGGTTGGATCGCGTCGGTCTTGGTAGCTTGCGTGTGTATGTTGTAGCAGACAATGTATGGTTGTTCTCGGCACGCAAAGGTTTTGATCCAAGATTTGGTGGTGGAGTTGGTTACAAAGTCGTTCGCACCATCTCTGGTGGGCTTAATCTAACCTTTTAAATTTTCGAGATAATGTCCTATAAGTATATTTCATTTACTTTCTTTTTGTTTGTGCTGCTCCCGCTCTTTTTTAGTTGTTCGAAGGAGCTTGACGTGGTACCTGAGAGCGAAGTGCTTACTCCAAAGCAACTTGCGGAGGCGTGGAAATCGGATCCTAGTAAGGCATCGGCTTCTCTTTCTGGGATGTACGATGAGCTGAAGAAAATCGATCGCCTGGAACGAGGAGGAGCTCTGTTGCATAGCGATTTCGGATATCCAAATCTCGCGTTGCTCTCTGAGGTGAGAACGGGAAGCATGTGGGTAAGACATGCCTCGGGAAAAACGTACGATTTTATGCATGCTAGTATGTTTGATTACAAAGCAAACACGCCTCATTCGATCTATATACGAATGCTGTACGCTAGCTACTATGCATACATAAAAGCAGCCAATGATTTTATTAGAAGTGCAACGTCAGATAATCCTTCTATTAAGCAATCTCGTGGTGAAGCTCTTGCTTTTCGTGCTTTTGCATACTATCATCTGATCCAGATGTATCAGTTTACCTATTTAGAGCCTGATAATAGAGATAAACTCGGTGTTCCGATCATTCTGGAAAATACGTCAGAGAAAGACGCTCTTTCTGTCTCACGTTCCACTGTTAGTGAGGTTTATGCGCAGATCGAGAAGGATCTGAACGAGGCAAAGGACTTACTAAAAGATAAGACGGGTGGTAGTGTTGAGACCATAAACATTCATGTCGTAAACGGGCTTTTAGCACGTCTCTATTTGTCGAAGGGTGAGTATGACAAGGCTGCAGATGCTGCACAGGAAGTGATAGATAATTCTGGCAAGCAACCTTATAGTTTGAAAGAGGCGAGTTACCCGCATTTTGCGGATGCAACCGATAAGAATGTATTGTGGGGGATTGTATGGACTACCAACGATGACTTTGCAACTTCTATCGTGAGTTGGACAAGTTTTATTAGCTCTCTCAAAGATGGAGGATATGCAACTGTAGCTCCGAAGTGTCTGAATCCTGCAATTTTTGCATCAATAAAAGATACAGATGTTCGTAAAGCGTGGTGGTTTACTACTGATGGCTCCGCGCCTTACCTTAAAGGGATCGAGAATTATGTTCGGGAGGTACTTAAAAAGACTGGCAGTGATGTAGATGAAGGAGTAAAAGCGATAGTTGATCAATTCCCTGAAGCGTATACGAATGCGTGTATAAAATTTGCACCTCCAGCAGGCGTAAAAGGGAAAGATTTCTCGGGTGATTTCCCTTTGATGCGTATCGAAGAAATGTACTACATCCTCGCAGAGGCAAAGTATAGGGGTGGCAACGCTGCAGCAGGGACAACTGTGTTGCAAGATTTTGTAAGCACTTATCGTGAACCAGGCTATACGTTAGCGGCTTATGGTGGTAATTTCGAAAATGAAATCATACGTCAAAAGCAAATTGAATTCTTTGGTGAAGGTATACCTTTCTTTGATATGATGCGATTGGATCTAAAGATGGTGCGTAGTAATTCAAAAGCTGTTGCTGATGTGTATCCAGCAGGCGCTCGTTTCGATCTAGAACCAAGCGATGTTCGTCGTTTATTTCAGTTCCCTGATCGTGAGACCTTGTTGAATAAAAACATCAAACAAAACGAGTTCCAAACGCCACCGAAGGATACATTCTAGTTGTTAATTACAATTCTGAATTATACGCCAGCCTAACAAAGGCTGGCGTATTTTTTTGTGGAAGAGTATTTATTAAATATTGAAATTTATAGTCGTCGAATTTTTAAATACGTTTTTTTTGAGACTGTTGCGTGGAACACCGAGCAAAACTTTATCGAAATGCTTCTTTTGTTCCGCAAATTGTTTTTGCCGTTGTAATTAATTGATTATAGATTATTAACAATAATAGATTTTATTGCGCAACAGGTGTTTTTACACCCACTACGTATAATTACTGAGTGTGCGTGTGTACATAGTTCCTACTTTTGTGTATTGTTAAACTCAAAATTTGGAGAGATGAGAAAACTATTCCTATTAGTTGCGCTTCTGCTCACCGTAGCAAGCGTAAGCTGGGCGAAGGATTGGTATGTTTCCGCTTCGTCGGGCAACAATCGGAACGACGGTTCAAAGGCTTCGCCACTCAAAGATCTGCAAAAAGCCATCGATATGGCAGCGTCGGGAGACAAAATCTACCTCGCGGCAGGCAATTACACGGGTAAACTCGATGTGGGCTATATTAGTCTCGTTAAGCCCGTTGAAATGTATGGTGGCTATTCCAACGACTTTGGTTCACGCAATGTTCTGAAAAATCGTACGACGATTTATACTGAGCCTAAGCATAATGGTACGGCGGGCTCCAAAGCACTTATAGTGCTCGAAGATAAAATCACAGCGGGGAATGTGGTTGTAGATGGCTTTATGTTTGACCGTGGTGCGGCGAACAACTACAAAGACGTTTCGACCAGCGAAGTGAAGGGGCTTCTCTCGGGCATTATGCTTCCTGATCAGAAGCAGACGGAAAAGCCAGCCATCAATGGTATAGTAAGAGGTAGCCTCACTGTTCGTAACTGCGTGTTTAATAATATGACGAACTATGCCATAATGTGCTCGGTAGACAATGCTAGCCCTGTGAAGATTGAGAACAACGTGTTTACAGCTATTCGTTATGCCGCTATCCAAATCTGGGGACGTACGAATGGTAAATGCGCGCCTGTAGAAATTGCCCACAATACTATCCTTTTCGTGTGGACACGTACTAAGGCTTTTGAAGACATGGGGTATGGTATTCGTACACAGTCGGGCGTAAATCTGAATATTCATGACAATATTATCGGTCTTACCTACAATGGTGCTATTGACTTGGGTTATTCCACAGGATGGCGTTGGGGTGAAAAGGTTAGTGCCGACAAGAATGCATTCTTCATGAATAAAGCTGGTGACCTTAATTTGCCTAGCGGTGGTGGTATGTTCTTGCAAGTGAACGCAGAAGCGTTTGACGACGTGGATCTTCTCACATCAGCCAGTGGCAACTACGAGTTGAAAGATGTACAGGGCTTAAAGAGCGCGTTAGATCAGGCTTATCTTAACGGCTTTATCAATGCAACCTATTCGGAAACGGTAAATCACGACCCGAACAGTAGCGTAAATCAGTTCCGTTCGGCTATGGGCATGAACCAAGTAGGAACTATCCAGTCTAAGGTTTCTATGTTTATGAACCGTTACCCGATCGAGAGCTCCATTAAGTGCTTCGGGGCTGTAAAGGGTGTTGGGGCGCAAATTCCTCGTTAATTGGTAATCTGAATTCTATTAAAAAAGGCGTTGCATTGCAGCGCCTTTTTATTTGTCTGGTTGGGGCTTGTTGTCGTTAAAAGAGTTCGGGTAAAGGGCTAAGTATTTTTTCGATACGCAATTTCTCCAATCTGGAAGCGTGTCCAACCATCAGAAGCGGTGCGTAAAGAGAATGAAAAATGGTGTTGCTGCAGAATCTCGCGACAAAGAAGTAAGCCGAGCCCTTGCCCTGTTGTTTTACTGGTGAAGAAAGGCATAAAGATTTGGGCTTGTTGCTCTGGGGTTATTCCCATGCCATTATCCGCAACAAGGAATGTACAATGTTTTCCTTGGTGTACTACTTCAAGACGAATTTCGCCCGAGCGCTTACCAATACTCTCTGCCGCATTTTTTAGGACATTCTCAAATACGCGCATGAGTAGGAAACGGTCAGCATAAAACGCCATATTAGGCTCTTCTGCGTGATAAGTGAGCGCAATGTTCTGTTCGCGAAGTTGCAGGGCGTATCGTGCCATGAGTTCGTGCATAAAATCGTCTACAGAGTGCCATTGTGGTTCGGGGTGGGGGAGTTTGGCCAATTCTGCGATACGACCAATAAATGAAACGAGTTCATGCAATCTCTCCTCACCGCTAGCCAAAGCTTCTGCATAAATTCCCCCTTCCGAGGTCTCTCCAAGGAAGCTCACACAAGTATCTAGCAGCGATGTTAGACTGCCAGCTGTGTTGTTCACCTCGTGCGCGCACATTCTGATAAGCTTTGTGTAGGTATTTCGTTCGTGCTCTTGCATAGAATCGGTTAGAGTCTCTATAAGCCAATATTTACGCATAAAGCCGCGATCGAAGAAAGACTCGCAAGTAACCCGATATACATTAGCGCTACTATCGCGTAGTTCCCGCACATCGCCTATATTGAGATTGTCTATGGTAAGTGTGGAGAGCTGTTGCATCTCTTGTAGCGTATGCCCTACGAGTTCTTCTCCTTTGGGAAAACCTAGCTGTATACGCGCTGCGGGGTTAAGGCGCGCAATGCAGCCATTGTAATCGAACAGTACCACCCCCATGGGCGATACTTCGATGAGTTCGCTCAGAAGCTGTGCTTGTTCGTTAAAGCGTAAACGTTCTTCCTTTAGGCGTTGGAAAAGAGCATTGAATAGTTCGACGACTCCGTCTAGTCTCTTGTTGCCAGTGCGTGCCAGTTTGCTAGCATAATCTTGCTCGCGAAGTAGAGAGATGCCTAAGTCCATACGAGCTAAAAAACGGTGCTCGTGCCACAGCAATAACGGATAGAGTACAACGAAAAGAATGAGGATGCCTAGGAGCAGATACCATGTCCAAGAGGGCAGATTTTGAAAATACCGCTCCGCTACAAACAGAATCAGTATTGCCAATCCTGCCAAAATACTCACTAAGAGTCTGATATTTACCTTCATCCTTTCGCTCCTTGCTTCCTTTTTCTCTTAGTTGTTATGCTTCGATAAAATTTTTATTGCCTCAGTGTCTCATTCTGCTGTATACCATATTTTTCCATACGGCGGTAGAGTGCAGCACGGCTAATCCCCAATTCCTCGGCAACGCGCGTCAGATTCCCATTGTGACGTTTCAGGCACGAACGAATGGCTTCTTCTTCCATTCTATCTAAAGTCCCCGTTGCGGCGGTTTTGTTCTCGCTTTGGTTGAAAGATCTACTCTGTGAGAGTGCTAACTGAATCAGAGTCCCATCTATAGAGTCGCTATCGCACAGTAGTACGGCACGTTCTATACAGTTCTTGAGTTCGCGTACATTTCCTGGCCATGGGTAACTCATGAGTACATGCCGAGCGCTCGCCGCAATGCGAAGTGTGGTATAGCGTGTTTCTTTACAGGAGAGGGATACAAAGTACTCTGCCAGTTTTTCAATGTCTTCCCTGCGATCTCGTAGTGGTGGCAGTGTGAGAGTGATAAGATTGATGCGGTAGAGTAAATCTTCGCGGAAACGATGTGTTGCCACCATCTGTGCAAGGTCTGCATTGGTTGCCGAGATAACCCGCACGTCTGCTTTCTGAGGTCTGCTATCGCCCAATATTTCGTATTGTTGGTCTTGGAGTACACGGAGGAGTTTTACTTGGCAGCTTAAATCGAGGTCGCCTATCTCGTCAAGGAAAATAGTACCCTTGTTGGCCATCGTAATGCGCCCCTCTCGATCGTTGTAGGCATCGGTAAAAGCTCCTCGTTTATGTCCGAACATTTCGCTTTCAAAAAGCAGGGGCGACATACCGCCTAAGTTGACCTTTACAAAAGGAGCTTTAGCACGGCGGCTGTGTTCGTGTATAAGTTTGGCTATAAGTTCTTTGCCTGTGCCACTCTCGCCCAAAATGAGCACAGAAGCTTGCGTAGGAGCCACGCGCTCTGCAATGCGGAGAACAGATTGCAAGGCCTCCGAATCGCCCACAATTCCTGCCATTCCCACAGAGTCCTGCGAGGGATTCTCTTCCGATTTATGCAGTGCTATAGCCGTCTCAATTCGTTCCAGAAGTATCCGATTGTCCCATGGTTTTGTAATAAAATCGAATGCACCAAGGCGCATACCTTCTACTGCCAAAGAGATAGTACCCCAAGCGGTAAAAAGAATAACTGGGGTACGAGGCTGAAGTACTTTCACCTTGCGTAAAAGTTCGAGCCCATCTTCGCCGCTAGTACCGCTTCCGTAGTTCATATCAAGCAGTAACACATCGTATGTTTGGCTATGGAGGCGCTCTATTACCTCGTCTGCTTTTGTTACCAGCTCCACCGCATAATCGAAGCGCCGAAGTAGTAGCGAGATAGCCGCTCGTACGCCTGCATCATCATCCGCTACGAGTACACGATACCCCTTCCCGTGCGCGAACTCCTTATTTTCTTCCATGGTTTCCAACCTTTCTTACAGCCATAAAGTTACGAAGGATAGAGCGTTCTCAGCATACCTCTCTGCTTTGACGAAGAGAAGCGCAATGTCGGAGAGTGGAAGGTGGAACGCAATGCGCGTAAGGCTGGACAGCTTGAAAGATAGCGTTACAGAACACTCTAAGCGCGTCGCAACGATTCACTAGGCGATATTCGCTCGATGGTGCGCGTTGTAAGTAACAGCAAGACCAACGTAACGAGCAGTGTGCCTAGGTTTACTAGCAACAGCGTCCAGAAATTCAATTCTACGGGGATATAATCCACGTAATATTCTGAAGGCGATAAATGTATCCAGCGCCAATAGTATTGACTAAAAGAAAGCCCCATACCTAATAAATTACCGCAAAGTATACCATAGCTCAGTGGGCGAAAGGTGTACAGCAAAAAAAGAAGGCGGAGCTGTCGGCTCGTTGCCCCGAAAGCTTTTAGTAACCCAATCATGCGCGTTCGCTCCAGTATCAGAATCAGAAGTACGGAGATCATGTTTACACCTGATACCAGAAGCATAAGTGTGAAGAGTACAATCACGTTAATATCTTGGAGCGAAAGCCAGTCAAAAAGCGCAGCATGGGTGTCGCGAACATCTACTACACGGAGCATCGTACCGTCTGATTGTATACGCCCTAACTCAAGTTCTTCGACTTCTTCTTTGGTCGCATCAAGCGCCTGCAAATTGTGGAGTCGTATCTCATAGCCTCCTACTTGGCTATCTGACCAGCCATTGAGTGTGCGAACACTTGCAAGGTCTGTGAAAAGGTAGGTCTTGTCAAAACTTTCAAATTTCGTCTCATACACACCTACTATGCGGTACTGTCGTACGCGCGGCGGTTGCTCTACGAAATAAACCGTCATCCGTTTCCCTGTATCGAGTCCTAGGGTTCGACAGAAGAATTCGGAGATTAGCACCTCATGTTGCTCGCCTACACTATCTAAATTAGGTAACCGACCCCGACGCAGATAATCTGCAAAATAGATGAGGTCACTGCTTCGCCCGTATCCTTTCAATACGCACCCCTGCATGTCGGAGGCGGTTTTTACAACCCCAGGCTTTTGGGCAAACGTGGAAATACGCGAGATGGCTTTTAGGTGTGAGAGTTCCGCTGTAAGTCCTGCAATCGTATCTACGGGATGCTGTTCGTAGGAGGCATTGCGATCTAGGCTAACCAATTGTAAATGACCCAAAAAGCCGACGACGCGGTTACTTATTTCTTGTTGAAAACCACGTGAAACGTTGAGTGAAACAATCATAGCGGCTAGACTGATGCAAACGGCAATGACCGCTATCGGCATATACGGATGCGAAAAGAACTTCCGCTGCGTGGTTACATCATCCGAGTGTACCCGTTGTAAAAAAAGCGGGAGTCGCCACCAGCGCAAAGGTTCGTTATCGCCACACTGTCTCATTTCGAACGTTCTACTGCTCTGGTTTGTGACTTTTACTTCCGTCCGTAATCGGCAGGGATCTCGCCCCATTGCTGTGTATCCCACTTCAGCAGCGGATTCTGCCACGTATTGCTACGTAACCACGTTTCGGCACGTGCAATGAGTTCCCGTAGGGGAGCATTACGCTCGGTAGCTGCCATTTTGGTATTCGCAGTCTGTTTACGCACCCAAGAGAGCGCTGTGGTACTGTCGGAATAGATGGCGAGGTGTAGTGCTTCGGCATTTCCAACGCGTTGGAGCAGCGCCAGTGCATGAACGATGGCGAGGAATTCGCCTACATTGTTGGTCGTATCTTCAAAAGGTCCTTGTGCAAAGATTATTTGCCTTGTGCGGGTATCTACGCCGCGATATTCCATAACGCCAGTACGCATATTGCAAGCGGCGTCTACCGCCCAGGATGGGTAGATGGGACCACCTACCATAAGGTTACCATCCGCTTCGCCCAAGTACTCGTCTCGGTGTTCATAGCCTCGTTGAAAAGCAAGTTCTGCCTGTGCGCGCGACGTATAGCTTTTGTACTGTGCACCCATAAACCCTTCAATCTGCTTTTTGCACATCTCCCAGCTTTCAAAAATCCCAACCTGATGCCCACGCCAAACAACGTAGAACTTCGCCTTTTTTGCCGTCATACTTTTCCGCTTGTCTCACAATAGAATTGAAGAACCAAATATATTGTACTTTATAGTTATTGCGTTTATGCCAATTCTCTGACGTGGGGCTTATTTTCCCGATTTCCGAGATGCGTACTTCTATCGCCCTCGGTTTCTATCAAAATACAACCGTGTTAAGGTAGTACCTAGCCACGCCGCTACAATACCCACGCCAGCGCCTGCTAGCGTGTCTCCCAACCAGTGCCGATTGTGGTAGATTCGCAAATAGGCAGTTGTTGCAGCCGCAGCATAGCCTACAGCACCTATATACCAATACTTAGAAGGTAATTTCTGGCGCAGTAACTCAGCACCTACAAATGCCGTTGCCGTATGCCCAGAGGGGAAGCTGTTCCATGTACTGTTGTCGGGACGTAGCTCGATGTGCATAAACTTCACGCTATGCACGAGTACCACCATGAGTGCAATACTAGAGGCACTCTCAAAGAGAGGTTGCCAGTTCTCATTGCGCCCTATCTGGTAGATATCTAAGCCAATAGCCCCCGACATTGGCACAAATTGAAGTACATCATCTGTATGGCGTGCTCTGTATTCTCGGTAACGCAAGGCATCTCGTACACGCAAGTTGAGGTCAAACCACCCGAGTCCATTCAGAAGCACTGTCCCCGTTGCTATCAAGCCGACAGGTATACTCCATAGGTAAGCGTTCTGCGGAACGATTTGTGGCTGTGGAAATTGAGGCGCAGCGCTGCCTTGCGCAGTTTGCTTCAACAAGTGGAGGGTTTGACTCTGCCCCTGTAGTGGCTGCAAACACAACGTAAGTACGGCACAAAACAGAAACACGGAGGCGCTCTGCACTCGTCGAAGGAGGGGGGCTTTTGAAGCGGACATCTCCGTGAAAGAAACAGCTACTCGATTGTCGTTCTCCTTCTTCATTCTTTCCTTTTTCTCGCTACTTCTCATATTCTTCCTGCGAATCTTCTCTACATCAAAACTTGCTACTTTTGTATACTAAAAGTATTTGGAAATGGCGAAGGTTAATAACAACCATGACGAGAAGGATTTCTCTATCGATATCTCAGAAGAACAATTTTTAGGCATCTATGCCAATCTTGTGGTTATCTCTCATTCAAGCTCCGAGTTTGTTCTCGATTTTGCGCGCATCATGCCAGGGCATCCAGGCGCAAAGGTAGTTAGCCGCATTGTAATGACGCCCGATCACACCAAACGTTTGTTAATGGCACTGGCAGACAATATTCAACGCTATGAAAATAACTTCGGCGAGATAGATCTGCACGAAAATTCGGAAACGAGCCCTTTCATTAGTGCCGTTGATGCCTAAACAATTGTCTCCCAGTACGCACCCTCTTGACGAGAGAGTCGCCACATTTATTGACCAACATTGGCGCATTCTCCTCGCCCTCATATTACTAACGAGCGCCCTCTTTATTGGTTTAACCTTTGACCCCAAGGTTAGTATAGGGGGCGACGATTCGTGGTATGTTCTCGCCGCTCAAGATTTTTGGAACGGTGTGGCCTTCCCGTCGTGGCATGGTTCGTTCTACTCCATTCTCCTAAGTCCTCTTATTGCCCTTTTAGGCATTTCACTCGTTCCGCTCAAGCTACTATCCGTTCTCTTTACTCTTGCGGCGGTATGGTTGCTTGCAGTTTCTTTTCGTAAACGAATTTCCCCCCTCACTTGGCTTATTGGCACAGCGCTGTTTGCCTTAACACCCCATCTTGTTACGCTTGCGAGCACTACCTATAGCGAACCTCTTTTTCTCCTCATCCAGAGTGCAATATTCTATACCCTTTTTGGCTACGAAGCACAGACAGGTGCTACTACTAAACAAAAAGGGCTGTGGTTGCTTCTGTTGGCTTTCCTCACCTTTGCTTTGGCGCTTACGCGCAATGTGGGCTATGCAGCCTTCTTAGCGCTACTCATTTACTTTTCGGCGCTGCGACGCGATTGGCGTGCTAGTGCCCTCTATGGCGCAGGTTTTATCTTATTGCAAGTCCTTTTCTCTGTCTATCGGCGTCTGGTGTGGGGTGTTACCGATGCCTCATTTGCAGGGCAACTCAACAGAGCTCTTCAAGTTGATTTC
The DNA here is from genome assembly GCA_905373475.1 of Bacteroidia bacterium. Classification (GTDB taxonomy): domain Bacteria; phylum Bacteroidota; class Bacteroidia; order Bacteroidales; family CAJPTX01; genus Bacteroides_D. The sequence goes on from CAJPTC010000001.1 coordinate 90,136, forward strand.
TACAATGCTTCCGCGGGTCAGGAGGACTTGTGGGGGCTGCTGGTGCGTTTTGCCCAGAATTGCAAGCAGTATCTTTCAGGGCACAACGGGCAGTTTGTCGGTTTTCCTTCTGCTACGGGGTCGTGGGTTATTACACTGCTTGTTGTTGTGGTGCTTCTCTTTTTGCTCATTCGCACGTGGAAGCGAAATCGTGTATTAGCGCTGTTAGGCATCTACCTTGCTGCAATGTACGGTATAACCTTTATTACGCAGCAAGTGGCGTGGAATCAGATGCGCCTTGTTCTGGTCTATTTCCCGCTTTTCCTCTTTTTCATTCTAGATGGACTACTAGAGCTTCTGAAAACGAAGAACTTCCAGCGTGTATCTGCCGTTCTATTTATTCTTTTTGGTATCGCACTCCTTTCCCACATTGTGCAGAATTCGCGAAATGTAGATATTGCACGCCTCCGTTCCAATCTTCGTGGCGACCGTTTTGCTGGTTACACGCCCGACTGGGACAGCTACCTGCGTATGAGCGAATGGGTGGGCAAGAATATTCCCGACTCGGTTGTAGTAGCCTGCCGCAAACCAAACAATTCGCGCATCTACGGTAATCGACCTTTCTTTGGGATTTTTAAGTTGCCAAGCCTTGATGCTGATACGGTGCAGCAGTTCCTCGATTCCAACAGAGTAGAGTATGTGATGTGCGGGCGTCTACGTCGTTTTACTGAAAAACGGACGGAAGACTACATCAATACTCTGCACGTAATGCTCAGTGTTGTTTTGATAAAGCAACCCGACTATATAGATCTGGTGCATCGTGTTGGAGCGAACGAGCCTACGGTTTTATTTAAGCTAAATCGTACACCTGGTAGTGGAACAATCGACGAGCAACGACACAGAATAGAATCGGGCTTGTATCTTTTTGCAAACAACGCAGAGGCTTACTATCGCCTTGGGCGACTTAGTCTCGCTGAGCGTCGTCCTGACGAGGCGCACGACTATTTCATGGAGGCAAAAAGGCTTCTCGATGCCGAAGAGATACCACTTACCTATCCTTTGCGCGAAGGGTTTGCCATGGTTTACTTTGCCAAAGGGAATTTTGCCGCAGCAATTGCCGAATACGAAGAGCTAACTCGCGAATATCCTAACGTAGCAGATGCATGGTTTAATCTCGGTACATGCTATGCCAAAATAGGCGATAAGCGTGCTAAAGAGTGCTTTGCTCGTTTTCAAGCCTTGAAGGGGGCTGAAGAATGATACACGGCAAACGCATCGTGGTTGTAATGCCTGCTTACAATGCGGCTAGCACCTTGGAAAGAACTGTGCAAGAAATTCCCCGCGATGTGGTTGACGATGTTGTATTAGTCGACGATAAAAGTAAAGACGATACAGTTCTGGTAGCCAAAGTTTTGGGGTTGGAACACGTAATACAGCATGATGTGAACAAGGGCTACGGCGCGAACCAGAAGACTTGCTACGATTATGCGCTAACCCTCGGCGCCGACATAGTGGTTATGTTGCATCCCGACTATCAGTACACGCCTCGCCTTATTGAATCGATGGCTTATATGATAGCCAATGGTCTTTATCCTGTTGTGCTGGCTTCGCGCATTTTGGGTGGCGATTGTCTAAAAGGCGGTATGCCCTACTACAAGTACTTTGCCAACCGTTGTCTTACCCTCTTTCAAAATCTATTGCTCGGCGAAAAGCTGAGCGAGTACCACACGGGTTATCGCGCTTATGCACGCGAAGTACTAGAGACGATTCCGTACCACAGCAATAGCGACGATTTTGTCTTTGACAACCAATTCCTAGCCCAGTGCTTTGGCTATGGTTTTCGTATTGGTGAGGTGAGTTGTCCTACAAAATATTTCAAGGAAGCGTCCTCCATCAACTTTGCAAGAAGTGTGAAATATGGACTCGGCGTACTGGGTGTTTCACTCGGCTATTGTTTTCTTCGTCGGTGGCACAGAAAGCGCGGTTGAAAGCATCTGAGTAGGAATTCTCACATACGCGCACTAGGCAAATTATTTGCCCCCACTTTCCGTGCCTTTCATTTTAGTGTCGCCTTGCGGCAAATACAATTCCCGCGCCATTACCTACTTTTGTAGAAGCGAGAGGGTGTTTAAGGACTAGAGAGGTGGCTGTTCATGAGATTTTTGGGGCAACAATGCGTTCTACTGTTATTCGTAGGCTTGTTTTTAGCAACTAGTGTCTTCGCACAACAAGCCCGTTATGAGGTGAGTTGGCAGATAAATCCTACACCCATAAACCTCGATTCGCTGGGACGTGACTATCGTTTAGTAGGCGGCGACCGTGCTAGCAACGGCTCTATTGTTCACCGAGGAGTTTACCCATGGCAAGGGACAGAGGTAAACGTACAAATTACAGAAGTGGAATATGTAGCGCTCCCGCTTACGCCTACCAATTACCCCGCATGGCTAAAAGAAGAAACTAGCCCTCACGCTGAAATTGTAAATGCTCGAGGTGAAAAATTACTTCGTACCACGATACCCGCCTTTCAGTTTCAAGCGGGCGAGCTACGCTGCCTGAAGAGTTATCGGATCGTAGCGCTACGAAAAAATGCTACTGCCAAAGCGCTCCCGCCTGCAACCACGGCTGATTATACAGCGGTAACGAACTCGCAGCTTGCTTCGGGGCACTGGGAGATGATTAAGGTTCGTCGTTCGGGCGTTTATAAAATCACTTACGACGAACTAAAATCGCGCGGATTTGAAAATCCTGAGGATCTATCCGTTTGGGGCGGACAACCCTTCCAATTGCCCTACGACAATGCGACGAAAAATGTGGACGACTTGCAACCCATCCCCGTTGAATGGGTAAAGCAATCTCCACAACCCCAATCGGGAGATTATGCTTTAGTCTTTCTGGATGGCGCTACTTGGTGGACGTACAACAGCGCACGGGAAATGTATGACCTACATCAACACGATTATGATTCTATTTCTCACTACTTTGTAACGACCGATCGCATGCCGCGTACAGTGTCACAACAAACCGCACCTGCCCCGACTGTTAGGCAAAAGGATTATTTGGGGATGTGGGGCTACATCGGGCGTACTACCAATTTGCGCTTTTCTGGACGAGAGTTTTTTGGTTTGCAGTTCGAGTTTCGTCTTGAGCATAAGCTAAGAACTGCGCTTCGTGCCACAGTGGAAGGTTCTAGAGCCAAGGTCTACGCACGTGTAGCGGCCTATTCGCCTACACAAAGTTCGTTTACAATCTCAACACAAGGGGTAGGTATCGGTCAAATAGATGTACCTCCATGCCCGTCCTCATCGAGCGACCTCGCTAAAATCTCAGAGAACGTTTTTACGTTTCCAGTAGCCAACCGTGAGTTAGACCTAGATCTTCGCTACCAGCGTCCTTCCTATTCTTCTACCGGGTGGCTTTCGCGTCTGTGGGTCAATGCTCGTCAGACTTTTCCCGAGAGACTAGAACAACTTCTCTTTTACAGCGATCATGATGCCGCCGCAACAGGAGCGCAGCAAGGATTTGAATTCCCGCAATACGATGAGCGCGAAGTGGAACTTTGGGATGTAACAGACCATTTCCAACCTGTGCGTTTTACCTCAATGCAAGAAGCTTCGGTAAAAGCAGACACCCCAGCGCGTTTGATACTATTTAATCGTAACACGGTCTCTGCGGTAGAATGGGGCGGGACTGTGGAAAACCAGAACCTACACGGTGGCGAAGTGCCAGAGCTCCTAATTGTATCGCACGAAAAGTTCCTCACACAGGCAGAGGCTATTGCCGATATTTACCGAACCTCGGCACTCTCGGGTGTGAAAAAAATAAAAGTGGTTGCCGTGCAACAAATCTATAATGAATTCGCTTCTGGCAATATGGATGTGAGTGCCATTCGCAACTACTCCCGCTTCTTGTATTGGCGTGGAGGAGGTGCTGCATCCCCCTATCGCTATCTGCTGTTGGTAGGTAAGCCTTACTACCAACTCCGTATGCGACACGAAGACCTCAACCTGATACCAAATTATCAGTCCGAGAACTCAATCAATAGCGATCTCTCATTTGGTTCTGACGATATTTTCGGCTTCCTCGATCCCAATGAAACCGCAGAGCGCGGAGAACTAGATATTGGCATCGGTCGTTATGCGGTTTATCAGACCGACCAAGCAGACCAACTGATTCGCCATGAGCAGGCCTATCACACTTTAGCCAATTGGGGGGCGTGGCTTACGCATGCAGTAATGCTGGCAGACGATGAAGATGGACTTGCCTACATGCGGGGGAGCGACTCTATGGCGGTTCGTATAGAGAACGAACGCAAGGATATAACCATTCGGCGTCTGTATGTTGACGCGTTTCGCCAAGACAATTCGTGGGGCAAAGCGCATTACTCGGCGGTCAATAAAGAGCTTAACCAAACGATGAATAAGGGGGCGTATCTCCTGAATTATGTTGGGCATGGCAGCACCTATCGCCTCGGGCACGAATACTTCTTTACTTTCGACGACGCTGCCTCTTGGAGGAATTTACGCACCCTACCCGTACTTGTGGCAGCTTCTTGCTTCTTTGCCAGTGCCGATTGGGAAGGAGACTTCCCCCTCGGGCAGAGCATGCTCTTTATGCCACAAGGGGGCAGTATTGCTCTCATTGCCGCGAGCCGCCTTACTTTCAATTACTCAAATCAGGTATTCAATGCGCACCTGCTGCGGGCGATTTTCCCAAAAACAGAGAGTGCACAAAATAGGGCACTAGGCGATGCGCTTCGTATCGCAAAAAATAAAACGCCTGGAAGCGAGAATAGGAGTAAGTACCTTTTACTAGGCAACCCAGCACTCCCTTTACCCAATTTTACGGCAAGTGCGAAATTGTCAACTTGGAATGAAAGAGCGTTAGGTGGCATCCATGATACTTTGCGCGCTGGCGAACCTCTTACTTTGGGTATCGAGGTAAAACATGCGGATGGTACGCCTTTTACAGGCGAACTCAATCTTCAGCTTTTTGGACCGAAACGAAAGGTGCGAACGCAGGATAACGACGGCGAAGGGGTGTTTGAATTTGAAGAACGTGTTAATACTGTTTTCCGTGGTAAAGCCACTGTAGCCAATGGGCAAGCTATGGTTAAGCTTATTGTACCCACAGACATGGAGTTAGATTATGGCGCTGGGTTAGTTTCTCTACTCGCCACGTCTAATGATGCACTGGCAAGTGGGGGCTACGATAGTTTTGTGGTTGGAGGCCGAACAGCAAAGAGCTCTGACGACACAGAAGGACCTGAGATGGAGATCTCGTGGAACGACTACGCGCAGCGTCCGCAGGCTGTGGTCAGTAGCAATGCGCTCCTCATTGTCCGTTTGCGCGATACAAGTGGGATTAACATCTCGGGGGCAGGGGTCGGACACGATCTCTTGGCAACGCTATCTGGCAATGGGAAGGAAGAACGAATTGTTCTCAATGATTTCTATACAGCTGACACTGATAGCTATCGCCGAGGCGAAGTGCGTTACCATTTTACCAATTTAGCGCCTGGAAAATATACACTGCGCGTTCAGGCCTATGACGTCTATAACAACGCATCGCAGCGCACAATCTCTTTTGAAGTTGGCGAACCCAAACAAGCACAAATTTCCAACTTGCTGAATTATCCGAATCCGTTCACAGGGGCTACAAGCTTTTACTTTGATGCCACGAGGCCAGGTCAGCCCGTAGAGGTACTCATTCAGATCTATACACCCGATGGTATTTTAGTTCGTAGCCTGCACTTCTCCGAACCCAGCCCCGCTCCCCGACTAGGTCCTTACTATTGGGATGGGAAGGACGAATGGGGCAACGAGATCGGGCGTGGTGTTTATTTCTATCGTGTACGTCTACGTTATGCAAGCAATTGGCTAGAGGAAAGCGCCTCCACCGAGACCTTCGAGAAATTACTAAAGCTTTAAGAGAGGGCATTGCTTTTCGTCGTTTTATTTAGTCGGGCGTAAGGACTCTCAGCCTCCCAACAACGAAAATGATAATCAATGTCTTATATGCGTAGTAGTGCGTCGTGCCATATAATCGCGAAGCTCTTACCTGCAATGTAAGCAGGAAAATACGCACGTCTCTGGTATGGTTGATTGTAGTGTGTCGCCCATTGAGCCTCGCGACTTCTTGTGTACTTATGTAAGTAAAAAGATACTATATTTGCCATACTATTGATTTTCACGAAGTCCTGCGAAGATGACGAACGAATTATTACAGCTCGATCGTGAGTGGTTAACGAATTTGTGCTCCAACGGGGTGAGTTTCCTCAGAGAGCTTCTAAAGATTTTTCACGAACAAGGAGATGCATATCTCCACCTGCTAACCAGCTGTAACACTTTGGGAGGACATCCCGAACTAAGCGATCAGACGCATCGCCTTAAGGGGAGTGCAAGTTCGTTGGGGCTACGTAAACTTGCGGCGCTAGCCAGTGAATTTGAAAAAGCGCTCCGCGAGGGGAAAGAGGCAGAGGCGCAGCTCAAGGAGAAAGCCGCGGCTATGGAAAAAGAAATTAAAGCTGGCGAGCAAGCTGTAGAACAGTACATTGCAGAAATAGAAAACACGAAATAAGATGTTTCAGGTTACAGTGGTAGGGGGCGAAACCCACGTTAGCTTTGAGCCTGGCAGCAAGCTGAACATTGCCAAGGCGGGAGAAGCTAAAAATGAGTTTGCACGTATTGTGCGCGGAGAAAACGGTTACTTGGTACTCGATCTAGCCAATCTGGACTATATTGACTCTTCGGGAGTGGGGGCGCTCTTGTCCTTATTACGACTCTGCAAGGAACGGAAATGGACGCTAATCCTTACCAATCCGCAGCAACCCGTAAAAGATCTTTTCAATCTTTTGCAGCTCCAGTCTATCTTTAAGCTCCAGTAGTTCTGGGGCTGTATGGCGAAAAGAGAAGAAGCAGATTTACGTAAATAATTAGGGAAGGGTAGTAGGATGATTTTGGAAGGCATGAAGTTTATGAGTGCCGAGGAGGCAGTACAGGTAGTTCGCTCTGGCGATCACATCCATTTGGGGAGTGTAGCAACAACGCCCACAGTACTTATTGATGCGCTCTGCGCATACGGAAAGGCGGCGGGGCTTAAGGATGTACATATACACCACCTTCATACCGAGCCACCAGCCCCCTATAGTGAACCTGAGTACGAGGGTATTTTCCAGCTTGATTCCTTTTTCGTGGGAAAGAATGTGCGCAAAACGACACAAGCGGGATACGCCGATTATATACCGATTTTCCTTGGCGAGACGCAAAAGCTTTACCGAGAGGGTATTCTCCCTATTGATGTTGCAATGGTACAGGTTTCGCCTCCCGACGAGTTTGGTTATGTTTCTTTAGGAAGTTCTGTCGATGCTACTCTTGCAGCCATCGAAAAAGCGCGTTGCGTTATTGCCGTGGTCAATAAGCATGTGCCGCGTACGTGGGGCGATGCCATGGTGCGCATCGAACACATTGACCGCTGGGTGCTTAATGACGAGCCGCTCGAAGAAGTACATTTTGGAACGCCCAATGCTGAAGAGCAAGCTATTGGCAAGAACTGTGCAGAACTCATAGAAGACGGTGCAACGCTTCAGATGGGCATCGGGAACATACCGAATGCTGTACTTGCGTGCCTAACGAACCACAAGGATCTGGGTATTCATACCGAGATGTTTGCGGATGGAGTACTACCACTTGTGGAAAAAGGGGTAATCAATGGTGCGAAAAAGGGGACGGACAAATATCGTATTGTTTCTACGTTCCTTATGGGTTCGCAGCGCATTTATGATTTTGTAGATAACAATCCGGGCGTTCTGATGATGGATGTGGGTTATACGAACGATCCCTTCATCATTGCACAAAACCCGCGGATGACCGCCATAAACTCTGCTCTTGAAGTAGATCTTACGGGGCAAGTTTGCGCAGACTCGATAGGTACAAAATTCTACTCTGGGGTTGGTGGACAGATTGATTTCCTCTATGGGGCTTCTCGGTCTGAAGGCGGGAAACCTATTATTGCTATGCCCTCGCGTACGGCAAAAGGGGAAAGTAAGTTAGTTCCGACACTCAAGGTAGGTGCAGGCGTGGTAACTACGCGTTCGCACATGCACTGGCTTGTAACAGAGTTTGGAGCTGTAAATCTTTACGGTAAGACGCTGCAAGAGCGCGCTCGGCTTATCATATCGGTCGCACATCCAGATGATCGAGAAATGCTCGATCGGGCGGCCTTCGAACGCTACGGAAGCCATTACCATTTTCTTGGTGGCAAATAGCGTAAAAGTTTTCTAAAAACGAACAACCAACTGCCTTGCGGGACGCCCTGCAAGGCGCGGTTTTTGTAGAACTTTTAGAAAGTGCTATCTTTGCGGGCTGAGTGGGTGTATTATGTCGGAGCGGTTACCAGCATACGAAATCGATTTGTTTGAGGTGCGTAAAGCAAATTTCCTCAAAGAGGAGGTTTTGCCTTCTGCATTCTTTGCCGATAGTGAGTACTACGGCGCTACAGATCTACAGATGCTCCTGCATTTGGGAGGTCGGTATGTGGGCGATGCGGCAGGAGTAAGCGGTGTGTATTATTTCGATATCGCGCTCAACGGAGAGGCAACCTTTGCATGTACGCGCTGTTTGCGTGGAGTGCGTATCCCGTTGGAATATGATGGTGTGCTCGAAGTAAGAACTACGGAGAACGGAGCGGAGAGTTTTGACGAGGAGGTTTGGAAAATTGCCCCTACGCGCGAATCGTTAGATATCGCAACTTACATCCGTGAAAGTCTTTACCTATCGTTGCCGATGAGTGTTAATCACGGCGATTTTGGTACTGATCCTGCAGCCTGCGATGCGCAGATGGTTGGGTATATTTTGAAAGAAGAAAAGGGCGTGAGCCTAGGTAATATTTGTGGTGAGGAGTTTGCACAATTAGCAGCGCAGCTCCCAACTACTCAAAACGAAAGAAAAAAGAAGGAGGAATAGAGATATGGCACATCCGAAATCAAAAACTTCGAAACAGCGCCGTAATCAACGTCGTTCGCATGACGCTATTGTAGGAGCAACTTTGTGTACTTGTTCCCATTGTGGAGCACTTATCCAACGTCATCGTGTTTGTCCGGAGTGCGGTTATTACCGCGGACAACAGCTTGTGGTGAAGAAGGAAGCCTAGTACACAAACTCGAAGTCGTAAGATGCGTATAGGGATAGATGCCATGGGCGGCGACTATGCGCCGAAAGCGGTCGTAGACGGGGTTTTACTTGCGCGCGAATGGGTTACGAGCGAAGTAGAACTAGTGCTTTTTGGCGATGCCGCGCAGCTCGAGAAAGAGTTTAAGGCGAAAGGCGAGAATGCCGCTAACTACGAGATTGTGCATTGTTCTGAAGTCATAACAATGAACGATCATCCTGTAAGCGGAATAGCGAAGAAACCAGACTCTAGTATCAGTGTCGGATTCCAACACCTCGCTTCTGGTAAAATAGATGGGTTCGCAAGTGCAGGCAATACGGGTGCTATGATGGCGGGTACTATGACCTTCATCAAGACGGTACCTGGGCTTGTGCGTCCTGCCATTGCAGCCTATATTCCCGTCAACGAAACGCAATTCAATTTGGTGCTTGATGCTGGGCTAAACTCCGATTGTAAACCTGAGGTTTTGGTACAATACGGCGTTTTGGGCTCACTCTACTCACAGTATGTGCTAGGGGTAGAAAAACCACGTGTAGCGCTCCTAAATATCGGCGCTGAAGCGGAGAAAGGTAACCTTCTTGCAAAGACAACACATGAGTTGATGGCAAGTTCCTCCGACTTCAATTTTGTTGGGAATATTGAAGGCAACGAGCTGTTCTCCAACAAACGCGCTGATGTTGTGGTGTGCGATGGCTTCGTGGGGAACATTGTCCTGAAAGAGGCTGAGTCCTTCTATATGATCGCTAAAAAAAGAGGAATACAAGATCCTTACCTAGATAGATTCAATTTTGAACACTACGGAGGAACTCCTGTTTTAGGTGTGAATGCACCCGTAATTATCGGACACGGGATTTCGAACGGTAGAGCAATTAACAGCATGATTCGCCAGACGGGAAGAGTGATTGCCTCTTCGCTCTGTGCTAAATTTAAACAAGCATTTCATGTCTAAGATTTTGGCGAGTATTACGGGCGTAGCAGGCTATGTCCCCGATTATATCCTCACGAACGAGGAACTGAGTACTATGGTTGATACCTCCGATGAGTGGATTATGACTCGCATCGGGATTAAGGAACGACGAATACTCAAAGGCGAAGGATTAGGTTCGAGTTATATGGCCGCAAAGGCTGTAAATCTTCTCTTGGAGAAAACAGGAACAAAGCCAGAAGAGGTAGATATGCTGATTCTCGGGACTGTAACCCCCGATCAGCCAGTGCCTGCTACGGCGAATATTGTGGCCGATATGTGCGGCATTACCAATGCCTTCGGCTACGACATCAATGCGGGGTGTTCCAGCTTCCTGTATACTCTCGTTACGGCGTCAAAGTTTATTGAATCGGGCACGCACAAAAAGATCGTGGTAGTAGGCTCAGATAAGATGTCTTCGCTTATGAACTACCAGGATCGCACCACGTGTCCTATTTTTGGTGATGGGGCTGGGGCAGTGTTGCTTGAGCCTAATACAGAAGGATACGGGTTGATTGATAGCATATTGCGTGTTGATGGTTCAGGTCGTACCCATCTATTGGTGAAAAACGGGGGCTCTTGTTTCCCTGTAACCAAGGAGAACTACGATTCGCGTGAACAGTACGTGTATCAAGAGGGGCAAACAGTCTTCAAGTCTGCTGTTTCGCACATGGGCGACACGGCGCTTGAGGTCATGGAGCGTAATGGGCTAACAGGCGAAACCGTAACGTGGCTTTGCCCACACCAAGCGAACCAGCGCATAATAGATGCTACGGGCAAGCGTATGGGGCTTTCACCTGAGAAGGTGATGGTTAATATCCAACGTTATGGCAATACGACCAGTGGTACGTTGCCGCTCTGTTTGTGGGACTGGGAGTCTAAGTTGCGCAAGGGCGATAATATCATTTTTGCCGTATTCGGTGCTGGCTTTACGTGGGGTGCTTCTTACCTTAAGTGGGCGTACGACGGCGATAAGGTGGCAAAAAAGTAACTGACAGTATTAAAGTAAATCAAAAAAGGCGTTGCAATTGCAACGCCTTTTTTGATAGCTGTATATTCTATAGAAGTAGTCTCTCATTCTTTTACTCATCTCGCATGGCAATAGATGGCGCTGTATGTACTGCCGAATAGGTTGGCAGACAAATAGCGACAAAAATGAGTAACGAGATCACTCCGTAGGTAATACCGAATACAAGGGGTACGCGCCAAGAGAAAACACTCCAGTAGCGGTGTAAAATCTCGTAGTGCTTGAGAAGGTAATAGCTAGGGATGGTAAATACCAATGTCATGTATAGCATAAGCAAACCTTCAAGATTATATAGCCACAACAAATGACGCGGTGTGTCACCCATAGCAAGACGTAACCCGATTTGGGAGCGGCGTTGCTGTGCACGATACCAGAATGTGCCTACGATGCCAAGGAAAATACAGATAGCCAGAAATACCACATAGAGTAGTCGTATTTTCAGAGCATTGTAATCCTCTTTTTGAAACACTTGTTTGGTTACTCCCAGATCTTCAAAGTGTGTCACGTAAAAATTGTCTACACGAAGTTGATCTTTTAGCTCGGCAAATAGCGCATCAAAACTAATTTTTGCATCGTCCTTAAGACGAAGTGCACATTCCAGCCATTCTACATACAATCCGATAGACTTTGCAAACTCGTCTTCATAGATGAAAATACTAGGACTTGTGCCCCAGAAATTATCGATACGCATATTTTTACATACTGCACCTATTTTATAGACGCTAGAGTCGCCCCTCATTACTTCTTTACCATTAAACGTGTCTGGCGGATTACAATTGAACATTTTAGCCAAAAGTTCGCCAGCGACGAGTTGTTTATTTTCAAGCGCTTGTTCCATCTCTTCACACGTACTGTTTTCGCTTTCGACACGAAAAACACGGAGAAAAGAAGGTGTTACTGTACGAACAAGTACACTTGATACTGTAAGTGTATCCAGTGTAAAAGAATACGAGCTGTTACTACCTTGGTAAGGCTGCGAAGTCAATGATATACAGGTAGACTCTACAGATGGATGGGCTTCAATACGTTGTAGTAGTGTATTAACAGCTTTTGCGGTTGAAGCAGAGTCGCTCGGTGCATCGATATAATCGGGACTCTCGGGTGGAATAATACCGATCCGAATTCGCGCGACGTTGTGAATATCGCACCCCATAGGGCGGCTCACTAGCCAAAGTTCAGAGACCAAGTAATCGACTAGGTAGATGCTACATAGTGCGATAATGAGCATTTCTACCCATATCAAGAGGTTATTCCTGCGCTCGTTCCAGAGGATGGTAAATATATGTTTAAGCATGAGCCTATTCTCCTATTGCTATCGTTTGATACTGAGTGAGTAAACAATGTCGCGCCGTGCCATTTGCCAAGCTGGGATGAGCATTGCGCTTACATTAAGCAGAAATGAGCATAGAACCGCAGCAAGTACTACGCGCCACGAGAGTATACTGGAGAGAGGAATAGAAAAGACGACCCCATCCATATCACTGGCAAAACTCTCGAAAAACATTGATTGCATACTATACGCAGCAATGAGAAGTAGTACAATGCCTAAAATGGCTCCCACCATTGTATAAACAAGGCTTTCTTGGAATACTTGCCAAAGCAGATCGGAGGTAGTTGCACCAAACGCTTTTCGCACTCCCAATTCTTGTAAGCGACGACGCATACGTGCATGAGAAATGACAATTAGGTTGATGCCAGGAATGAGAAAGAGTAGAATCAAGGATACGTAAAACTCTCTGTTAATTTGTTTCATATCAGGTCCAACATTGCTCCATACACGCGCCAGCGATGCACGAAGTTCGTCTGGTTGATCCATCCTAGAAATATATCTAGGCGCTAGCTCTGCATCGTATCTACTTAAAACCTCATCTAGCTCTTTGCGTATTTTAGGGAAATCGGAGGCTTTGTAAGCTAAAATTTCTACTTTGTACGGACCGCGTAGTTCTCCCGCATACATAAAAGATTTAGCTACTGAATAAGGCATCCAAGCATTGGCTGCAACAGCACTTATAAAGCTGCTTACGGGTTTTACAACTCCTATTACGCGCGTAGGTTTGAAACCGACAAGGAGCTCTTGCCCAATAGCAGATTCATTGCCGAAGAATGTATGTGCTGTAGGTTCGTCTATAATGATTACACGGTTCGCAGCTTCCACATCCTCGGCAGTAAAGGGATGTCCACTCACAAAATCGAAATCGTAGACTTGCCAAAAATTAGCGTCAGTACCAAGAACAAAACGAGTCAACTCGCGTTGTTCACCCGCACGACGGAATGGGTAGCTGTCTGCATAACCTTCTGAAATAGAGACGCATTCAGGTGTTGTTAATCCTGCAATACGTTGCGCAAGTTTGAGCCCTACCGAAGAGGAGGAGGTTTGCTCATTCTCTGTGCTCTTTTCTTGCGATTTCTTGTAATAAAGCATACGCGACCGTTTGTAGGCGGGGTACATATTGCCTTCGGGGATGAGCCGTTGTGAGGCAAACGTAATCGTTACGAGTCCTATCGCTAAAGCCGTTCCGAAGATGGAGACGAACCCCAATACGGGACTCTCGCGAAGCAAGCGCCATGTTTGGCGAATGAATCCAGATATTTTCATGATATGAGAAGTTTTCTTATCGCAATTTCAATTTCAGATGGTCTTTGTGTGCCGCCATATCGCTGAGTACAACTACGTCGCCTTCATGTAAACCGTCTACAACCTCTATGTATTCGTAGCTTGCTTCGCCCAGCGTTACTTTGCGACGTTCTATCTCGTTGCCATTTCGTACCCATACTTGGTATGAGCCTGCTTTTTTGTAGAATGCCGCATGCCCTATACGGAGTACATCGTGTTTCTTGGCTGTTTGCAAGTATAGCTCCACTTTTAACCCAGAGCGAAGTCCTGTTACCACCGAATCAGTAATTTGTATGGAACAGTTCAATGTCCCATTCTTCGATGTAGGAGCAATTAGCGTTACTTGTCCGTTTAGGCGCTGACTCCCCGCTTTTATAAGTACAGGCGTGCCCGTAGAAACTCTGTTAGCATATCCGTCGGGGAATTCACCCTCAATACGAAAATGTGAAAGATCAGATACGGTTGCCACTTGCATCCCTGCCGAGATTTGCGCTCCCACTTGCGTATTGATGAAGGTAAGAATGCCCGTACGTGGAGCTTTTAGTTTTGCCTCATCGAGTACTTTACCCACTTCGTTCAAGTTCTTTGCGGCAATCTGTACCTCTAGTTCCTTTACGTTGCGTTGTGCACGAGCTATACGTTGTTCATTCGCAATCTTTAGTTTTAGCTGTTCGCGCTCTAGTTCGGCAACCTTAAGGCTCATTTCTACCTGACGTGTTGTATTTGCCGTACCACCACCCAAACTATCAAGGCGCAACGCATTCTTAAGTTCTATCCGTTTTTGGTCAATTTGCATATCCATCACCTTCAGGTTCATTTGCATGTTGCTAAGGTCAGAGGCATTTTGTGCTTCTCGCTGCTCTCCCTCAAGAATACGCATTTGGAGCTGGTCTTTCATCTTTTCGTACGAAGATTGCGTACTCAGTAGGTCTAGTTGTAGTAGGGGTGTACCTATGGTCACCGAATCGCCTTGCTTATGGAAGACTTGCAGAAGGCGGGAACTGATAGGCGATACTACGGCTTCTTCTACTGCAGGATGTACAATGCCCGAGGTATTGATAGTAAGTTCTATAGGACCGCGCTCTACCGTTGAAAATTGCAAAGCATCGGCACGTATACCTTGAGCAAAAATGTTGAGTAATAGGATAATAATCACAACGACAACTGTCGTTACAATAGCTATTTTGAGTAAAAGTTTTCGCCGTTCGCGTAAAAGAGTCTGTTTTGGAATTTCCCTGTCCATGTCAGTATTGGTTGAGCCTTTTAAGCCTTTCAATTCTATACCAGATTTCACAAGTGCTATTCCAATAGCTTAATACACTGAAAATCAGAATAGGCATAGTGTTCGTTTTCGTACAACGTGTGCGGAAATTGTGTGCGTAGTAGCAATTATGAAAAAGTACAATGTCAGACCCAATTGCAGATTATGTGCAAAACCTTTGTACCTTGTGCGAACAAAGATCTAAGGAAATCCCTCAATAATATGTTGATAAGATGAATGAATTTATAACAGCTTTGTGTAGTAGTGTAAGGAGCGAACGAATATCCGAAGAAGCCGACTTATTCGGTAGTTTGATTGGAGAATGGAACATCGTCTGGAATGACCATTTAGAAGATGACACCCCACGACGTGTAAAGGGCGAATGGATATTTTCCAGAGTCTTAGATGGCACAGCGATACAAGATCTTTTTATTGTTCCCTCTCGTGCCGAACGCTTGCAAGACAAACAGCCTGATGCAGAATACGGGACAACGCTACGAATTTTTAATCCTAAAACCACTCATTGGGATATATTCTACGGCTGTATGGGGGAGGCTATTCGTCTAACCGCTAGAAAGGTGGGCAAAGAGGTAGTACTGACAGAAAACACAACAGGGAGAATGAGATATGTATTCTCCGATATGACCGCCTCCTCTTTTCTTTGGAGAAAAGAAGAAATGAGCGAGAACAATGAATGGCGAATCGTTGCCAAAGTGGAAGCAAAAAGAAGGTAAGGGAAATTGAATGGCAAGGATAAGCTAAACACTCCTTGCACAGCAATATGCGAATGTCGTCATCCTACATTCATCAAGAGGTTGTTACACGGGGTGTCATCTGATACACGAGCCATTCCTGTGAAGAGAATGTGAACATATTAAGTTATTACTTTCCAATAGATTGTCTATTTCTATTCGATTTTTTTGCGTCTAGCCGCATTTTTATCGACTACAAAGATAAAACGATAAGTAAATCAGTATGTTGAAGACCTTTTGGGGTTGGGCGTAGCATCTTCTTTCAGAATGCACGATGTAGAGAGCTTACAAGGCGTTTCGCGTAACCTCCCATTCACTTTGTATCTTCTACTGTTCGCAAATTCGTATCTTTGCGCGCATGAGGTGGGGCTTTTGCGCATGCAAAAGCACGTTACGAGCAAGGGTGGGTGAGATGCTATTTACGGCTAGTAGGCTGACTCTCGAGGCAGTGCGCGAATGCCTGTTTCGCGATGTCAAGATTGAGGTTGCGCCTGAAGACTATACTCGGCTTGAGGCGAGTTATGCTTTTCTCGAGTCTTTCGCGACGGATAGAGTCATTTATGGTATCAATACTGGCTTTGGTCCTATGGCGCAGTGGCGCGTATCGGACGATCACCTCAAGGAACTCCAATACAACATCATTCGTAGCCATGCTACGGGAGCGGGCGAACCTCTAGAGGATCTCTACGTGCGTGCCGCCATGTTGGCGCGGTTGGGGACTTTTCTACAGGGGAAATCGGGAGTTCATCCTGAGTTAGTAGAGCGTCTGGTAGATTTTATCAACTACCGCATTTATCCGTTCATTCCGCGTCATGGTAGTGTAGGAGCTAGTGGCGACCTCGTGCAGCTGGCTCACATAGCGCTCACGCTGATAGGTGAAGGAAAGGTGCACTACTGCGGCGAATGGTTACCTACCGCAGAGGTGTTAAATAAATTGCACCTTGAGCCGATACAGATCCACATTCGAGAGGGGCTGAGTGCTACGAATGGTACTAGTGTAATGACGGGCATTGCTGCCGTCAATCAGATATATGCTGAGCGTCTGCTAGATTGGGCAATTCTGCAAGCCGTTTGGATGAACGAGATTGCCGAGTCCTACGACGACTGGATGAGTGAACCGCTGAATGCGGCACGACATCATTTTGGGCAGCAGGCAGTGGCAGCTAAGATGCGCGAATATGCCAAGGGGAGTAAACGCCTCCTGAAGCGCGAGCATTTTTTGTACAGGAAAGGGGAAAATCATGAAAGTTTTTTCCACAAAAAAGTACAAGCCTACTACTCATTGCGGTGTACTCCTCAGATTCTTGGCCCTATCTACGACACGTACTTTGGTGCGCGCCAAGTGATTGAAGATGAGTTCACCTCGGCATGTGACAATCCGATTATTGACCCCGAAACACAGAATGTCTACCACGGCGGGAATTTTCATGGAGACTATATCTCACTAGAGGCTGATAAGGTTAAGCTCGCTACGGTGCGGCTGATGATGACGGCAGAACGTCAGCTTAACTATTTGATGCACGATCGCATCAACGGGATTCTACCTCCTTTCCTCAACATGGGCATTCTTGGGCTTAACTACGGGATGCAAGCTTGCCAGTTTACGGCAACGAGTACCACGGCAGAAAGCCAGACTCTGGCCATGTCGAACTACGTACACTCCATCCCGAACAACAACGATAATCAAGACGTTGTTTCGATGGGTACGAATTCCGCATTACTCTGTAAACAGGTGATAGACAATGCGTACCAAGTGTTGGCTATACATAGTATTGCATTGGCACAGGCTACTGATTGTCTTAAAATAGCCGACCAGCTGGCGCCCGTAACCAAGTTGGTATACGATGCGGTGCGTACCATTTGCCCAACGTTTGTGGAGGATGCCCCCCTCTATGAAGCTATTGCACGAGTGGAAGAGTATTTACGAGAAATAGAGTAGTCGGTATGAAATATGCATTTATAACAGGCGCATCTCGCGGCATTGGACGCGCTGTTGCTGAACAAATGGTAGCTGCTGGCTATGGCGTAACGTTTACCTACGTGAGCAATGATGCAGCAGCGAGGGAGTTGGTTGCCGAATTGCAAGCGGCAGGCGGATGTGTAGATTTTCTCAAGTTCGATGTGTCTGATCCCGTGGCTACGGAAAAAGCGATAGACGACTGGGAAAAAATTCACCCTGACGATAACGTTGAGGTACTTGTGAACAACGCGGGCGTCTGCAACGACCAGTTGATGATTTTTATGCAGAATGAGGCTTGGCACAAGGTATTGGATACCACGCTGAATGGTTTCTTCTACATCACGCGTCGTTTCTTGAAGAGCATGATCAGCAAACGGAGCGGACGCATCATAAATATTGCCTCTTTGTCGGGGCTGAAAGGTCTCGCAGGGCAGGTGAACTATTCTGCGGCTAAGGCGGCCTTGATTGGAGCTACAAAAGCCTTGGCTCAAGAGGTGGCAAAACGCAATATTACG
Organism: Bacteroidia bacterium; assembly: GCA_905373475.1. Taxonomy (GTDB): domain Bacteria; phylum Bacteroidota; class Bacteroidia; order Bacteroidales; family CAJPTX01; genus Bacteroides_D. The sequence continues at coordinate 108,373 of CAJPTC010000001.1, forward strand.
GTAAATGCAGTAGCTCCTGGGTTTATCGAGAGTGATATGACGAAAGATCTGCCCGTTAAGGAATTAGAGAAGATGATTCCTATGGGGCGTTTCGGAACGGCAGAAGAGGTAGCCAAGTTGGTCGCTTTTTTGGCTAGTCCTGCCTCAAGCTACATTACGGGGCAGGTTATTTCAATCAACGGAGGGTTGTATTCCTAGATCCAACGGTAAGAGTCCTGCAAAAAGGAAAAAGTAGAGAGTAGAGGGCAATGGGTAAGCGAGTAGTAATAACGGGGATTGGGATTTGGAGTTGCATTGGGACGAATACCGAGGCAGTGCTTGCGAGTTTGCGCGCAGGACGTAGCGGAATAGGTATAGACGAAGCTCGTAAGGAGATGGGCTTTCAGAGCCCCCTTACAGGGATTGTAGAACGGCCACAACTGAAGGGCTTGCTAGATCGTCGTATGCGAGTAGGTTTACCCGAGGAGGGTGAATATGCCTATATGGCTAGTCGTGAGGCTTTTGCTATGGCGGGCATTGCCGAGGAATACCTTACTGCCAGTGAGTGCGGTTGTATTTTCGGCAACGACTCTACGGCGGGTGCTACAATTGCAGCCGCGAAGCTCATGGACGAAAAGAAGGATACGACCCTATTAGGTTCGGGGTGGATTTTCCAAGCCATGAACTCGACGGTGACTATGAACCTGAGCACCATCTTTCGTTTGCGAGGGGTCAACTTTACAGTGAGTGCAGCCTGTGCCAGTGGTAGCCATGCGATTGGGCTAGGCTACATGATGATAAAACAAGGACTGCAAGATTTGATACTCTGTGGGGGGGCACAAGAGGTAAATCCCTATAGCATGGGGACTTTTGACGCACTTAGCGCCTTTTCTATGCGTGTTGACGAACCAACACAGGCGTCACGACCGTTTGATAAGGATCGTGACGGACTTATCCCCAGCGGTGGGGCTGCTGCGCTTGTGCTTGAAGAGTACGAACATGCCGTGGCACGTGGTGCAAACATTCTCTGCGAGGTAACGGGGTACGGATTTTCGGGAAATGGAGGTGGTATCTCACAACCGAGCGATGTGGGGTCTGAAATTGCGATGCAACGTGCGCTTAGGGATGCCGCGATAGAACCTGCTGCTGTGGATTATATCAACGCACATGCTACGTCTACACCGCAAGGAGATATGTTTGAGGCTATGGCTCTGGCACGTCTTTTTAAGGGGGAACACGCTTGGATATCTTCTACAAAGAGCATGACGGGACACGAGTGCTGGATGGCAGGCGCGAGTGAAATTGTGTATTCTATTCTAATGTTACAGAACAACTTCGTAGCTCCGAATATCAACTTTGAAAACCCTGATGAATATTCTGCGAAGCTGCACATTGCAGCCAAGCATGTAGATACAGAACTACGCACCATTCTCTCCAACTCCTTTGGATTCGGCGGAACGAATAGTGCGCTTATCATCAAGAAAATTTAACCGTTGGAGACAACTAGGCATTCTCTGCCAAAGGCTCTCAACACAAACAGGATAAGGGGAGAAAAATGAAACGAATTCTACTAGCTACAGTTTTACTTGCACTTGCCGTGACAGTGTACGGACAGAAAGTGATTGGGGGCAACCTCGAGGCTATTAAAGATGTACAGCAAATTCAAGTTTCTTTTGACTATAAAGATGCACTCATCCAAGGGATGATTTATGAAGACTTTATGGCAAAGGAACAAAGAGAGTTCTCTAATAGCGACTATTACGATTTTGACGAGGAGTGGCAAAAGAGTTTAGCAGCTGAACACATATCGCGCTTTGTGGCTGCCTACAACAAGGTGGCAGCAAAGAAGAACTTACCCATCTTGGTTTCGAAAGACGTACCTACAAAGTTGGTCGTAAAATTTGCAAGTTTGGAGAGAGATGGGGCTGCTGTTGCCGACTACCAGTTTATGGACAGTGAAGGGAAAAAGGTTGCCGTTATCCGTTGGGCATCTCCCAAGGGAGGCATATTTGGTACATTCCTAAACCTACTTGGCGATGCAAGCGAAGAGAACGGCGAGAGTTTTGCGAAGTTCCTAAACAAGAATATCAATAAAGGTATCTTCTCATTTTAGATGAAATTATCGCCAGCAGTAGCGAAACGCTATACTAAAGAACAGCTGAGTGCTGTTGAAGCACAGCGTTTGGCTGAGTATATTACATGGGGACCTGTCATCTTTGAAGTGGCACGTCTGCTCCGTAAGTTCAGAATCCTAGAATATCTCAACGAGAGTAAGGATGGACTGACGGTAACAGAACTCGTAGAAAAGACAGCGTGTTCCGAGTACGCTATAAACGTCCTAGTAGAAGGAGGACTTTCGGCAGGAATCCTATTAGTAGAACCAGAAAGCGAACGTTACCGCCTCTCTAAAACTGGGTGGTTTTTGCTCACAGAGGAGAGTAAGGCTGTTAATCTGGATTTTGTGCACGACGTCAATTACAGAGGGCTTTATTACCTCGAGGAGGCGCTGACCGAAGGGCGGCCTGCGGGACTTGCAACCCTCGGAAACTGGAAAACAATCTACGAAGGATTATCACACCTCGCGCCGACAGTACAGCAGAGTTGGCTAGCATTTGACCACTACTATAGCGACAACTCCTTTGATAAAGCGCTTCCCATTGTCTTTGCAGGGCATCCGAAGCATTTACTCGATATCGGTGGAAATACTGGGAAATTCGCCCTTCGTTGCGTAGAATACGACTCAGAAGTACACGTTACAATTGCCGACCTCCCCGGGCAACTCTCTATGATGAAGGAATTCGTTGCTGGTAAAGTGGGGGCAGAACGTATTGAGGGCTATGCTATCGATCAGCTGGATACGCAAGCAAAACTACCCAACAAGGCATGGGACGTGATCTGGATGAGTCAGTTCCTTGTTTGTTTCTCCGAGGATGAAATATACACAATCCTGTCGCGCGCTGCTGCCGTAATGTCGTCGCAAACGCGCCTGTTCATCATGGATTTGTTCTGGAATTTGCAACGAAGTGAAACGGCGGCGCTCTGTCTTACAATGACGAGCGTCTATTTCACGGCATTGGCGAATGGGAATTCTAAGTTCTATCGGAGCGATGTTTTTGAGAAACAGATAGAACGTGCGGGGTTGAAGGTGTTAAAGCTCCACGATCAGTTCGGTTTGGGGCACAATATTTTAGAGGTTGTAAAAGCGTAAACGAGTGTATTAGAAAATAGCAAGATATTATGACGCGCGCGGAAATTGATGCTAAGGTAAAAGAGTTCCTTATTGAGGATTTAGAAATCGACGAAGAGAAGATCCGTCCAGAAGGGAAGTTGAAGGATGATATCGGCATAGATAGTCTAGATTTTGTAGACATCGTGGTAATCGTTGAAAACAAATTTGGGTTCAAAATAAAGCCCGAAGAGATGGCAGGTGTTACCACATTGAAAGAATTCTGCGACTACGTAGAACGTAAAGTTCGCGAACTCGGGAAGTAAATAACCCCATTGGGTGCACAGATGTGAGCTGTTAGAACAGCTCCAAGGTTGTGTACCCATGGTTTCTATCCTACGAAACGATGCCAACACAGTGGCAAGGGCGTACTGATGGTACACCATGGATGCAACGAAATCTGATTGAATCGTTTCGTTACTTCCCGCTTTGGTGTTTTTACGCCTTAGTAGCCATTGTAGTACCTTTCTACCTGATTTTTGCAAAGGGTTACAAAGCGTCTTATCGATACTTTCATCTGTATCATGGCTTTTCGCCCATCAAGTCTTTCTTTTACTGCTACTACCAGTATTTCCGCTTTGGGCAAATCATGGTAGATCGTTTTGCCTGCTATGCTGGTCTCTCATTTCGCTTCTCTACGGTCAATTTTGAAGAGTATACGAACCTTACACTACAACCAGATGCTTTTGTTATGTTAAGTGCACATGTCGGGAGTTACGAACTTGGCGGGTACTTTTTTGTGGCAGAGAAAAAAGCATTCAATATGGTACTTTTTGGGGGCGAAACGGAGACGATCATGAAGAATCGCGAAGAACTATTTGAGCGTACCCATATTCGGATGATCCCAGTACGTGACGATCTCGTACATCTGTTCGAAATGAACGAGGCAATAGAAAAAGGCGAAATACTCAGTATGGCAGCCGATCGGTGTAATGGCTCTGATCGTACCGTCAAGGCAGATTTCTTTGGTGCTAAAGCACGCTTTCCATTAGGTCCGTTTGCTACAGTACTACAGCGCAATCTTCCTACACTCGCCGTCTTTGTACTCAAAGTGGGCTATACCAAGTACCGCGTATATGTAGAGCGCCTTGCTCTGCCTGCAACAGAATTGTCGCGTGCAGAACGCATAAACTCGCTAGCACAGTCGTATGCCGAGGCATTAGAAAAGGTTTTACACAAACGTCCCGAGCAGTGGTTTAATTTCTTCGACGTATGGCAATAGAACATCCGACAATAGATTTTAGCGCGATTGATATCAGAACCCTGTTACCACAGCAGCCCCCTTTTGTGATGGTGGGTAACATTCTCTCGTGCGATGCAACAACAACCCGCTGTAGTTATACTGTGCCTCCCGACAATATTTTTTGCGAGGGAGGCGTATTTACAGCCCCTGGGCTTATAGAGCACGTTGCACAGACTGCGGCAGCTCGTTTAGGGTTTATCAACTTGTATGTAAACAAGGCGGATGCCGTACAGGTAGGCTACATCGGAGCAATAAAAGATTTTGAGATTGTTCGACTCCCCCAAGTAGGCGAGACTATCGAAACCGAGGTACAGGTAGAACAAGAAGTGATGGGGATGACACTCGTTTCGGCACGTGTTATGATTGGCAACGAACTTATTGCCACAACAAGCATGAAAATTGCGCTAGCTCCTGCTGGTACAGAACCTAAAGCCTAAAGTGTGAAAGATATGGAACTTAAAACATCTCACACCTTTGCAGTACGTTTTAGCGAGGTGGACTCGATGCGCGTGGTGTGGCATGGTTCTTACCCGCTTTACTTTGAAGATGCTCGCGAAGCATTTGGCAAAGCATTCGGACTTGAGTACATGCGCATTGCAGACAATGGTTTTTTTGCACCACTCGTGGAACTCAATATTAAGTACTTACGCCCACTGGTATACAGTAAACAATATCGGGTCGACATCGTGTTTCGTCCTACAGAAGCCGCAAAAATTGTTTTTGATTATGAGATTTACGACCCCGAAACAGGTTTGCTACATACCACCGCACATAGCGTACAAGTATTCATGGACATGCAGTATCAGTTGCTATGGTACAAGCCTGATTTTTATGTCGAATGGGAGACTAGGCATGCTCAACGAAACGCTGTTCTCTAGAGTATCAGCCTGCTAATCTCCTAAGAATTTTGTTTTTACTCTGACCATGATCCGCTGTATTGCCGATAATATTTCTACCCCACTGGGTTGGACTACTGCTGAGAATCTTGCGGCTGTACGTGCGGGGCAATCGGTTATACAGGTTCATACGCAACGCTGGGATGTACCCACACCCTTCTGCGCCTCCCTATTCCCCGAAGGAAGCATTGCACAACATTTTCAGTCCCTCGCAAACGACAATGGCAAGCATTACACGCGTTTTGAGCAACTGGCTATCTGCTCTATTGCAGAAGCACAGCAACAATGTGACTTTCCTTTTGCATCGGCAGCAGTCGTTTTTGTATTCTCTACTACAAAAGGCAATATAGAGCAATTGAATGACCCAAATACGCTCGGTGCCTCAGTACATCTTGGCGTAGCAGCCCAAACAATTACCCACTACTTCAATAACCCCAACACCCCAATAGTGGTATCCAATGCGTGTATCTCAGGCGTACATGCACAAATTGTAGCCAAACGTCTGCTCCAAACAGGGCTGTACCGCTATGCGGTAGTTTGTGGTTGCGATGTACAGTCGAAATTTATAATTTCAGGTTTTCAGTCATTTAAGGCTCTCTCCGATGCACCCTGCCACCCCTTTGATGCCGAGCGTTGTGGTCTAAATTTAGGCGAAGGCGCAGGGACAATGGTTTTAGAACGTGTAGAGGATGTGCAGCTCGAACAATGGCTTTTGGCAGCAGGAGCAGTCCGCAATGATGCCAACCATATATCAGCACCCTCACGGACGGGAGAAGGGAGCTACAATGCACTAATGGCTGTACTACCAACACAAAAAGAAAAGATTGCCTGCATCAATGTGCATGGTACTGCCACTCTCTATAATGACGAGATGGAAGCTATTGCTTTGTCTCGTGCTGGGCTACAGACTATTCCCATGAATGGTTACAAAGGGTACTATGGGCACACTATGGGCGGTGCTGGGGTGATAGAAACTCTACTTACACTACATGCACTAGACACGGGGCTTATATTGGGCACACGAGGTTTTAACCAATTGGGAATAAGTACGCCAGTATCGGTTTCGCAGTCTCACCATTCCACGGACAAAAAGACCTTCATAAAACTAATGTCTGGTTTCGGAGGGTGTAATGGAGCACTCTGTTGGACGAAAGAAAGTAGCATTGCACGAGGAGAGCGCGTAGATAAGAAACCAACCTACAGTACGACACACCGTGTACATATTACGCCATCGTGCGTCGAAGTAGACGGTAAAGAACTCGTAGTATTGAGCGATGATGAGAATTGCCTCACAGCCATCTACAAAGAATATGTGAAAGACTATCCCCGTTACTACAAGATGGATGGACTTTCGCGCTTAGGTTTTCTAGCCACAGAACTGCTTTTACAAGCTGCACACGGCGAATGCGACGCAGCATGCTTGCACGATGCGTCTGTAGTTTTCGTGAGTCGTAGCGGTTCACTGGCAGATGATAAAAAGCATCAGAGCACAATAGCATCGGCAGAAAGCTATTTTCCGAGCCCTGCGGTATTTGTTTATACCTTGCCCAATATTGTAACAGGTGAGGTAGCTATTCGCCACAAGATATATGGCGAGACTACAGCATACATTCTGGAAGAAAAAAATGCAGAGCAGATTGAACAATTATTGTCGCTCTCGTTTTTTGATCCTACTACAAGTTGTGTAATTGGTGGCTGGTTAGAGTATACAGATGGCGCGAATTTTGAAGCCGATCTTGTTGTTCTGAAAAGAATGGCTTAGAAACTTACGAGTATGTCGAGGTACAACAATAGCATTCCCGAGGAGGAACTAAAAAATCGGATAGCAAAAGATCTTTTTGCCAACTACGACTGTACACCTATTCTCGGAAAAATTGATTTTTGCGCCGTTCAACGTGCCGAACATACTCTAGCGCGTAGCAATGAGGATAACGAAATCATTTCTTTGTTGTGGGCCGAAGCTAAGCGTGGCATCGTCGCCGATATTTACAAGCCATTCGTGCAGCTCATCCTAACCATTGGTAAGGCTCGTACGTTTGAGGTCTACCTGCCACCACCCTTCCTTGCTGCATTCGACGCGGAGAAGATCGCCTTCATTTCCTACAAAGAAATTCTACCCTTTTTCTCTCTAAACGACTTCAATTGGAACGTCACCCCGTCTGATGAGAGTTCACGCGAATTTGAGCTATTATACAACGCTGTAAAGGCAACATTAGATAAAACCGCCTACCTCTTTCGCTACGATGTACACGAGACTGAGCTACGCGAGTTCATAAGACAGCACTTAAGCGAAAGCTCCGAACTCATTCAGATCAACAAGAACAACTTCGTAAGCGTTTACCAGCGCTGGACACAAAGTGTTAAACCCTCTATCGATGTAGATTGGAACATTTTAAAGGAACGAGGTTTAATAGATGGCGATTTCTTTTTGGCAGATCTCATCTCTGAAAACAACCAGACCATCAAGGAGGCGCTTTTTGTTTTGCTGCGCGACAACCGCTATGTCGTAGATAGAAAGATTGATGCTGGCGGACTTTTTACTTCGAGCGAAGTTTTTTTCAAAGACCGACAAAAAGCACATACACAATTCTGGGAGCACTACCAGCGTCCCCCCAAGGAGGAGTTCTGGGACTATATTGTGAATCGGCGCGACCTCCTCGTACCGCAAGATCTGAGAGAACGAAAGGGTTCGTTTTTCACCCCACAGATTTGGGTAGAACTCTCGCAAAAGTATCTAGCAGATCTGTTGGGAGAGAACTGGCAGGAGGAGTACTACATCTGGGACTGTGCCGCTGGAACTGGTAACCTCCTCAACGGACTTACCAACAAGTACAACATCTGGGCATCGACACTCGACAAGCAGGATGTAGATGTGATGAAAGACCGCATCAAGAACGGAGCAAACTTGTTAGAGAGTCACGTCTTCCAATTCGACTTTTTGAACGACGAGTTTGACTGCGGCAAGCTTCCCCCCGATTTGCTTGCTATCATTCAGAATCCTGCGGAACGAAAAAAGCTCGTAATCTATATAAACCCACCCTACGCCGAGGCTGGCAATGCACGTACTCCGCAAGGAACTGGCGAAAACAAAGGGCTCGTAGCACGCGGCAGCACGATGCACACTCGCTACGCCCCAACTATTGGAAGTGCAAGCAATGAAATGTTTGCACTTTTCCTCATACGCATATACAAGGAGCTAAATGGCGCGATTTTAGGTCAATTCTCAAAATTGAAAGTAGTACAAGCCCCCAATTTCCAACGCTTCAGAGATGTATTTCAGGCAAAGTTGGAAAGCCTTTTTCTCATCCCTGCCAACACATTTGACAATGTAAAAGGGCAGTTTCCTATTGGCTTCTTCGTGTGGAACACAGGGGCAAACGACACTTTCAAACAGATTACTGCCAATGTATACTACAACACAAAAGAATGTATTGCAGTGAAAGGAATTATTGCTCCTACAGAGCGAACGCAGTATATAACTTCGTGGCTTACAGGGATGAAGGGGTCGAAATCTACAATTGGTGTGCTTGCTTATACGAGCAACGATTTTCAAAACAAAGCTCGTATGCGTATTATCGACAAGGTGGGGCAATCGCACCATACTTTTCTTCCGATATCCAAAGAAAATTTAATCAGTTATGCCATTTCTTTTGCTGTTCGTCTGGCTGTGAAACATACATGGCTCAACGATCGCGACCAATTCCTTTATCCGCAAGAGGGGTGGCAACAAGACCACGAGTTCCAGAACAACTGTCTTGTCTATACGCTCTTTCATACGCAAAACCGAATATCGGCAAATGAGGGAACGAATCATTGGATTCCTTTTACCGAAAAAGAGGTAAACGCTCGCTTGCGCTACGAAAGTCATTTTATGACAGACTTCATTTCGGGGAAGCTTGCGCCCAAAGAATTACGAATTACAAATGACGAATTACGAAATAAGGGCAGAGGAACTTTAGGAGATCTGGCAGAGGAAGAATCGTTTGTACCGACAGCGCCGCTAGTATTCTCTCCCGAGGCTATTGCCGTATTGGATGCGGGACGCGAACTGTGGCGTTACTACCATGCACAGCCCAATGCCAACCCGAATGCGTCGTACTACGATATTCGAGAGTATTTCCAAGGCAGGTCTGAAAAGGGGAAAATGAATGCCAAAAGCGAGGATGCAGAATACAATCGTTTATTCCTTAACCTCAAAGAAGCTATGGAGCTTTTGCGGTTAACGATTGTACCCAAGGTATATGAATACAAATTTCTAATGAACTAATACTCTGAGTGGGTAATGGAGAACTTGAAGGAAACTTTGAAACAGCAAATTATAGAGGCGTTGTCTTTGGAGGATATGACACCCGCCGATATAGCAGATGATATTGCTCTGTTTGGCGACGGTTTGGGGCTAGATTCGATAGATGCCTTAGAGTTGATCGTTCTGATGGAGCGGAACTATGGTATTAAGCTTAAAGATCCCGCTGAAGGGCGCGAGATCCTGAAGTCTGTGAATACTATGGCGGCGTATATAGCAGCGCATCGAACCAAATGATTGTTGTTTCTGGCGCGGGTATCATTTCGGCGATTGGTAACAATCTGGAGGAATTCCGCGAAGCGCTCTACCACGCCCAAAGTGGGATTCGTACCGTTAAGTATTTAGATACGACGCACCGCGAGGTCTTGGTGGGCGAGGTACAGCTTTCCAATAGAGAGCTGGCAGACCGATTAGGTATTCCGTTGCGCGCCGACTTATCGCGTACTGTGCTGCTAGGGGCAATGGCATTGCGCGAGGCTGTGCAGCATGCACAACTCTCGAAGACCGATGTGCAACATACAGCGCTTGTTTCGGGCACAACGGTTGCTAACATGGATTGTATCGAACGTGCCTACGACGGTAACAATCCGCCTCAGATATACGGCGATTGTGGTAGAACGACGGAGGAGATGGCAGCTCTTGTAGGAGATTTTGCATTTTTGAGCACTTGTAGTACAGCTTGTTCTTCTGCGGCAAATGCTTTTATTCTGGGCGCAAACCTCATTCGTAGCGGCGCATATACTCGGGTTGTGGTGGGGGGAAGCGAATGCCTTTCCCGTTTCCATTTCAACGGTTTCCGCTCGTTGCAGATTATGGATACAAGGCCTTGTCGCCCCTTCGATGCAACACGTGCTGGACTTAATTTGGGCGAAGGAGCGGCATTTTTTGTGCTAGAGCGGGAAGATGTTGCTCTCAAACGTGGTATAGAGCCATTAGCACTCCTTTCTGGCTGGGGGAATACTGCGGATGCTTTCCATCAAACAGCGTCTTCCGAGAACGGTGAGGGGGCTTATTTGGCTATGGAAAAGGCGTTAGCGCGAGCGCATCTTGCCCCCGAACAAATAGATTATGTAAATGCGCACGGGACAGGTACGCTGAATAATGATGCTAGCGAGAGTACTGCTCTGAAAAGAATATTTGGCGAAAGGATTCCTCCTTTCTCGTCAACAAAATCAATGACGGGGCATACAACGAGTGTGGCAGGTGCGGTAGAGATGATGGTTTGTTTGCTAGCGTTACGTAACCACTTCTTGCCGAGCAATCTCAATTTTGAACATGCCGCAGACGATACGTTAGCTCCTATTACACAAACTCAGTTCGGAGTACCTCTCCACCACGTTCTTTGCAATTCGTTCGGTTTTGGAGGCAATGATACCGCTCTTATTCTTTCGGAGTACAAACAGGAGCCTCGGTCTACAGAGGAAATAACCAAACGCCCTGTTTTTTTGAAAACTGTCGTTAGATACGCCGATATAGCCCCTGAGGAGCTTCCGAAACTCCCGCCGCTAGTTACGCGCCGACTGAGTGGACTATTACGCCGCGGCTTGATGACTTCGTTGGTTGCCCTGAAGCGTGTAGGTGTAGAGCACCCAGATGCCATTATTATAGGCACTGCCGATGGTTGTGTAGTGGAAACCGCGAACTTCTTGCACTCGCTTTATACCGATGGCGAAGGTTGTTTGAGTCCCACGCATTTTATCCAATCTACCTACAACACGCTTAGTAGCTTAATTTCCATCCATACTAAAACGCACGGCTACAATAGTACCTATTCGCATGGAAAAGACTCTTTGAAAAGCGCCTTGTTAGACGCCATGCTACAACTACAATTTGGCGATATTAGCAATGCTCTTGTGGGGCTGCACGACGAGGTCAATGAAACAGCAGTTGTCTATTTTCTCGATGCCAATGCCACCAATGCCCTAGCCTCTATCTCCAATATCGAAGACCTCGACCGAATATGTGGATACTCCTCTTACTAGCCGTCTTACAGTCTGCACTTATGACGTGTGGGCAAGTATTTTTGAAACTCGCTCTTGCACAGTTTGGCTCTTTTGAATGGACATGGCATTTCTTTTCGCGAGTTCTTACCAATCTTTGGTTTGGAATAAGTGGAATTAGTTTTTCGTTAAGTGCATTGCTGTGGATGTACATTGTGAAGCATTACCCGCTGAGCGTAGCCTATCCGCTCGTGAGTTTAAGTTTTGTGATGGGTATGCTTGCAGCGGTTTTTATCTTTAATGAGCATGTGCCTGTGTTACGCTGGCTAGGCTTGGTGTTTATAGTTGTTGGAGTTGCCCTAATCGTTCAAAAATGAGGTTTCTTCCCAATCGCTTTTCGCTACTTATTGTGTTTGTACTGTTTTGTGCGTTTCAGGTCAGCAATACTTTGGCTCAGACGCCATTAGAACGGTCAAGGGCAGAAGAGCTATTGCAACAATTCGGGCGAGCAGCAGCTGAAATGAGTTCCATTCAGTGCCGCTTTACACAGACGAAAAGTGCCAAACTACTCAAAGAGAAGATGATCTCCGAGGGACGCATGCTATATCGCCAACCCGCAGAACTGCGTTGGGAGTATACAAAACCGAACGATTTCGCCTTTGTCGTAAAAAACGATCAGGTGACGGTAAGCAGCGAGGGGAAAGTTCGTAAGTTTGGCGGACAAAGAGCTAAAGCCTTCAAGCAAATGACGCAGATGATCTTGGGGACTATCACGGGGCAGTTCTTCAATGATACACGTAATTTTACGACAGAGGTCTATGAAGCAGGGAAGAACTATACAGTCCACTTGCTTCCTCAGAATAAAGAACTAAAGAAACTATTTGTGCGCTTTGTACTAGAATTAACCCCAGCCCTCAATATGGCAACTGCCGTAGAGATGTATGAAAAGAATGGGGATGTAACTCGTATAGAGTTTTCCGAAGTACTGCTGAATCAGGCGATAGATGAAAAAGAATTCAAGATAGAATAGTGTGAGCAATGGAATTGATAAGGTATCTAGCGTCTGATAAAATCAGAATCGATCATACAAAATATGAGGCTACCTACGACGTGTATTTTGATCCGTCGCATATTATCTATAAGGCGCACTTCCCCGATCAACCTGTTACCCCAGGCGTTTGTATCATACAGATGATTAACGAGTTGGCTTCTGATATAACCCAGCAGAAACTTACCCTCGAGTGTGCTAAGAATGTGAAATTCCTCTCTCTTCTAATCCCCAGTAATGAGACGCCCGTGCGGGTAGAATTAAAGCTCGAATGCCAAGCAGAACAAGACCCAAAGCATTGGGTTGTGAAAGCTGTGGTACAACGAGGCATTGTTCCGATTGCCAAACTTTCGTTGATTTATGCCTGCTAAGCGTGTCTGCGTAATCATTCCTACGTACAACAATGAAAAAACTTTGTTGCACGTAATTGACTCCGTGCTAGAATATTCGCATCATGTTATTGTGGTGAACGATGGTTCTACGGATAGTACAGCTGCATTATTGCAGCAACGTGCAGAGCAGATTTGTATTCTTACTCACCCGCGTAATAGGGGGATGGGGGCGGCAATGGTTACGGGGTTTCGTGCTGCTCGGCAAATGGGCTACGATTATGCCATAACATTGGATAGCGATGGGCAACATTACGCTTCAGATATCCCGCTATTTATAGAAGCTATAAAGCGGCGTCCGAATGCCATTATCATTGGTAATAGGTTCGATACGTCTCTGTTCACGGAGGATGTATCGGCTAACATGAAGGCTCGGAGTAAGTTCGCGAATAAGTTTAGCAACTTCTGGTTTCGTGTGCAGACAGGAATTAAGCTAGAGGACACGCAAACGGGTTTTCGTGCCTATCCCTTGAATAAGCTTTATTGGCTTAATTGCATAACGCCCAGATATGAGGCACAACTAGAATTCATCGTCTTTGCGGCGTGGCACAATGTCAAGATAGAATCAATACCAGTGCATGTTTACTATCCGCCACCTAGCGAACATATCACACATTTCCGCCCTGCGAAAGATTTTTTGCGTATTAGCTTATTAAACACGCTACTGACTATGGTAGCGTGCCTCTACGCATGGCCTTACAAACTGGTAAAGTTTATTCTATCGCTACTGGTTGTTTTGGGGCTCTTCATTGTGATGTTTTTCATCCAGTCGTGGTTACTTATCTATTTCAATTGGCGAAGGTTGTCGGAGAAAGAGCGTCTGGGGTGGCACAGTGTAATGCGGGTAGTTACTTCGTGGCTTATCAATAACATCCCAAGGATAAATGTGAACTTCCTGAACCCAACAGCGGAGACTTTTGAGCATCCTGCTATTGTGGTGGTAAACCACGAAAGCATGCTCGATTTGTTGTGTATTATCTCCCTCTCACCGAAACTGATTGTTCTTACAAAGCGACGTGGTGTGTGGTTCAATCCGCTGTATGGTATTGGAATTCGCTATGCGGAGTATCTGCCCGTGCGCGACAATTTTGCGCATTGCGAAGATAAACTGGCCGAGCTTATTGCTCGTGGCTATTCGATTGTGATTTTCCCTGAAGGTACACGTTCTGAGAATCGTGAGGTGCTTCGCTTCAAGCAGGGTGCTTTTTATCTCGCCCAAAAGCATGGGATCGATATCCTTCCAATCTTTTTGCAAGGTACGGGCGAGGTGCTTGGCAGGCACAAGAAATTGGTCTCTTCTGGGAATATAACTGTTGAGATTAAGCCGCGTGTAGCGGTTGCAAAGGGAGAATTGGGCGAATCGCCTCTTGCTATGGCTCGCGCTATGCGTGCGCAATACAAGCGCTGGAAAAAGGAGGCAGAAATAGAGTTGGAGCTATAAAGGCAGAATTGCGAGAAAACGCACCTATAGCTTTATTGCCGTAAGCTCTGTTTTACAGGCGCTCTACTTTCCATTCTCCGATATTGCGCTTCTCCGCGTCAAAGCTAGCGCCGATCAGGATAACCTCCTTACCAGAAGATTTGTAGGGAGTATCGTACCCTTTGGTACGAATTTGTGTAAGTGCATCTTCGGCTGTGCCAGTACTCCAGAGCTTGAGCTCAAAAATATAGACCGTGGTAGGCGTGTCTACCACACAATCTGCGCGTCCAGTCACTCTCTGTACCTCGGTTTGTACGTACTGCCCCAAAAGCGCAAAGATGAGATATACCACAATCTGGTAATCGCGTTCGCGGAACTTTATATCCTCCTTTGCTACCGTATCGTAGGGAAGGTTGGCAAAAACCGTCTGCAAACGTTCCATGAAAGCACTCACATCCTGCGTATCGATATCGTGTAAGAATTTGAAAATCGATATTCCTAAGCCACGGTCGGGAGGTAAAAAACTACTCCGCAGATTATTTAGGAAGCCGTAGCGTACCTCGTCATTCGGATACCCCAAACGGTAGTAATTCCTAGATGAAACGTACTCCTTTATGGTCAGATAGCCCGTTTGAAAAAGGATGGGCACAGGGTCGTGTGGATCAGCGCGGTTTTTATCCAAACCATAGTCATCTAATAGTACGTTCCCCTCGAGATCGGGAATGAAGTAATGCGCCTCTTTGAGGTATTCCACAAGGAATGTAGGCGTGCCCGTGGCATACCAATAGTCCTTAAGAATACGCGATGCGAAGGTATTGAGGAGGCTGAAAGGATTGTAGACATTTTCGCCCTCCTCGGAGAAGAGATAACCGTCGTAGCGTTTTCGTAATGTTTCCAAAGTCTTTTCTACGGAGATTTTTAATTTGTCAGCAAGTACTTCTATTTCAGGTGCAAAATTGGCTTTAAGTTCCTCCTCGGTAATACCACAAAGCGCCGCAAAGTCAGGTAACAGGCTGATATCACGCAAATTATTCAACCCGTTGAAAACGCTCACCTTGCTGAATTTTGTAACTCCTGTTAGGAATGCGAAACGGAGGTATTGGTCGCAACTTTTTATGACCGAGTAAAATGCACCGAGGGTATCGCGGTACACTGTATTGAGTTTGGGCTTATTGATAGTATCAAGCAGTGGCTTGTCGTATTCGTCTATGAGCACTACGACTTGCTGCCCTGTTTTTTCGTAGGCACGACGAATAATATAGGTAAATCGTTCTTCAGGCGCTTTGCTTATCCTTTCCAGATTGAATTCTTCTTCCCACTGTTGTAAGTTTAGCGCCAATCGTTCTATAAGCGCCTCTTCATTCTCATAGTTCTTGGCATTCAAATCTAGGTACAATACAGGGTACTGCATCCATGCTTCTCGTCCTTCTTGTTTTGCCAGCTCCTCTTCGGCTTCCTCAAGGTATAGCCCTTTGAAGAGTTCGCGCTTTCCTTGGAAGTAGGCTGCAAGTGTAGAGAGGAGCAGACTTTTTCCAAATCGCCGTGGGCGGCTTAAAAAATAGACGCGACTTTGCGAGACAAGCTGATAGATGTAGCGAGTCTTATCTATGTATACAAAATCATTTTCTTGTAAGATTTGGAAGCTTTGTGTGCCCACAGGCATTTTGCGCACTGTTGTCATTTTCCTGCCCTGATTTTCTACACTAAGGTAGGGAAAATTGGGCGGCTTTTTCCTGCACAGAGGTTTCATTCGTGTATGGGAAAAAAGGTAGAAACGTTTGTACAGTCGTTTGAATTCCCTACTTGGCATTATTTTTACGCCGCAAACAGTGGAGGTTTTATGGCGGAAACAGTTGTTATTGTAGGCGGTGGCGTAGGGGGGCTTACAACCGGGGCGCTTCTTGCAAAGGAGGGATATAAGGTTACTGTACTCGAAAAGAATGCAACGATTGGTGGCGGGTTGCAAACTTTTCACCGTAATGGAATAGACTATGTAACTGGGATGCACATCGTGGGAGGTTTTCATCCGAATGGTGTGCTGTATCGTATCTGCAAGTATTTAGGAATCATTGATCAACTTAAGTTAGTGCCCGTTGATGCGGAATGCATGGATCAGATTGCGTACGCCTCGGATGGTCGGTTATACAAGATAGCCTCGGGACGAAGTGGCTTTATAGACAGTTTAACTAGCTATTTTCCGCAAGAGCACGACAATATTGTTCGTTATCTGGACACGATGTACGAGATGGCGGGGCAGCTAGATCATTTCAATTTGCGCCCTACGTCGGATGATCTCTTTCAATTTCCCCCTGAGTTTTTTATGCCCGCGGATGAATTTATAAATCAGTTTACCGAAGAACCGCGCTTGCGCGATCTGTTCGCCTATATGAACTCGTTGCACGGCGCTATTCGTGGCAAAACACCCGCCTATATACATGCTCTACTGAATGTATTTTACATAGAGGGGGTAGCGCGCTTTGTGGGAGGCTCATTTCAGCTCGCAAAAGCTTTGTGTGGTGTTATTCGTGCGCACGGTGGCGAAGTGTTTACAAATGCGGAAGTGACGCATATTGCGGTGCATGAGCGGAACATTACGTACATCGAGATAGAGAAGGGGCAGCGTTTTCAAGCAGATCATTACATATCTGCGGTTCACGTGAACGAACTGCTACGCGTGATTGATAATTCGGCCTTTCCAAAATCGTTTTTCAATCGGGTACGTTCGATCCCCAATACCTATTCGGCTTTTTTCGTATTCATCGAATTGAAGGAAGGTACGTTCCCATACATAAATCACACGTGCTATTACGAGCAAGATTATGGACTGATATGGGAGCTTGAGGTGTATAACGAAGAGTGGCCACGTAGTTTCATGTATATGACGCCTCCTGTTGAGAATCAGGGCGAGTGGGCTACACACCTCGTAGTAAATGTTGTGATGCCTTATGATGCTGTGCGTAAGTGGGAGAACACGGAAACAGGGAAGCGGGGTACAGATTATGAAATGTGGAAGCAGGAGCGTGTGGAGAAGGTGCTAGACCGTTTTGAAGAACTCTACCCCGATTTTCGTTCCAAAATCAGGCGAGTTTATGCTGCTTCGCCTCTTACTGTGCGAGACTATTATCATAGTACCGAGGGGGCTATCTATGGCTATGCTAAGGACTGTCAGAATATAATGCTATCCCAGATCTCTATTTTCACCAAGGTAAAGAACCTACTCCTAACAGGGCAGTGTATTCGTTTGCATGGTATATGCGGTGTACCTCTTACCGCAATAAGTACAGTGGAAGCGCTTATAGGGCGCAACAAGATTATTGAAAAATTGTAACGAAGTGAAAGCGTTAATCCTAGTTTTATTGTCGGCAGTGTCTGTGTTTACTTTATCGGCAGAATCTTTTCGTATTTGGGGAGATGTAAGAGGCGGTGCAAAAAGTGTGACTATGGAAGCTTACCTTCCCGAGGGCGATACGCCGAAGACCGCGATTATTGTTTGCCCTGGTGGGAGTTACCACTGGTTAGATAAGGAAAACGAGGGGCGAAAAGTGGGAGAGTGGCTCAAAGTGAATGGAATCGCAGCGTTTGTCTTGCATTATCGCGTCGCGGGTATTTTTGCCTACTGGTCGCACTATCGGGTGCTGTGGCGTGGCAACCGACATCCAGATATGATTCAGGATGTGCAACGAGCCATTCAGATCGTTCGCGAAAAGGCAGACGAGTGGGGGATAGATACAAATCGAGTGGGAGTGATGGGTTTTTCCGCAGGCGGGCATTTGGCGGCTATGTCGGCCATCTACGGACACACAAACTTCCTTACCCAGTTATCGCTACAGCCGAAAGTTAGCGTACGTCCGAACTTTGCTGCCGCTATCTATCCCGTGGTTACTTTTCATGATAAACGATACGTGCATAAGCGTTCCCGCAAAGGTTTGCTAGGCGAATTGCCCCAATACACGCAGCAGATGCAGGACTCGCTCTCATTGGAATTGCATGTAACGGCAGATTGCCCTCCGCTATTCATTCTCAACTGTAAGAATGACCCTATTGTTAAGTATCAAAATAGTGAGTTGCTGGATTCTGCCCTTACGGTGTATGATGTCCCCCACAAGTATATACAGTATCAAACGGGTGGACACGGATTCGGCGCGAGCGACGTAAAAGGTACTCCAGAAGCGCGACAATGGCGCAATGCCTTCTTAGAGTGGTTGCGTGCCCTAGAAGACAAGACCAGCTATGCGCGAAAAAGTGGGGACGTAAAAAACAGTGCCACATCGTTTTACAGCGTATCGCTCTGATAGCGGTGCGGCAATACATGTATTGGGTTTCAAGGGGGAGACAGATGTCACAGCTGCAAGATATTGAGTTTCAGTTACCTCTGCAAATTAAGCTTTTTCAGGAGGAATTACTTCGCAAACAGCTAGCCTATCTACAATCGCACTCGCGCTATTATCAGCGTATGTTTACGGAACATCAAATAGATGTGTCTACCATTCGGACTCTGGAAGATTTGCAACGTATTCCATTTACCGAAAAAAAAGATTTACAGCTCTATAACAGTGATTTTCTGTGCGTTCCCAAAGAGAAAATTGTAGACTATATCACCACATCGGGCACTTTAGGTGCTCCTGTCACTTTCGGTTGTAGCGATGCCGATCTGGAGCGCTTGGCCTTTAATGAGGCTAAGTCGTTCGCTTGTGCAGGGCTCGCGCCTGGTAGTGTTGTGCAGCTCATGACAACGCTTGACAAGCGTTTTATGGCGGGGCTGGCATACTTCCTCGGAATCCGAAAACTGGGCGCTAGTATCATACGTGTCGGGAATGGGATTCCAGAATTGCAGTGGGATACAATTGAACGGATGCGTCCAGACACATTGATGTGCGTACCCTCGTTTATTCTTCGTCTTATCGAGTATGCACAGGAGCATGGCATCAATTATCAAGACTCGTCGGTAAAGCGAATTATTGGAATAGGAGAGGGGTTGCGGAATCAGGACTTTACGCTCAATCTGCTCGGGAGTCGTATTCACGAGAAATGGCCTGAACTGGAATTATTAGCTACCTATTCTAGTACGGAGATGTCGGCTACTTTTTCCGAATGTCCTTATGGAAAAGGGGGGCATGTGCACCCAGAACTAATCATTGTAGAGATAATAGGAGAGGACAATAATCCTGTTCCCATGGGCGAAGCTGGCGAGGTGGTTGCAACCACGTTGGGGGTAGAAGCTATGCCGCTATTGCGCTTTCGTACGGGCGATATTGCTTCTATGCATGCCGAACAGTGTGTTTGCGGAAGGTGGAGTTATCGCCTTTCGCCGCTTGTAGGGCGCAAAAACAACATGATTAAACTTAAGGGGACAACGTTGTATCCTCCTGCCATAAACGATGTGCTAGACAACGTGCCCTATATAGAAAACTACGTGGTCGTGGTTCGGCTTACGGAGGCTGGGACAGATGAAGTGGTGGTAAAGATTGGTTTAAGAGAGCCGCCCGAAGACGAGATGCTGCAGGAGGAATTGATAAAGTCGCTCAAAGATAGTTTTCGAGCGCGTATTCGTGTAGCGCCGCAGATTGAGATATGTACGGAAGAAGAAATCCGAATTATAAACTTTCCGGCTAAAAGCCGAAAGCCTGTAAAGTTTATTGATGAGCGTAATATGCCAGATAAATCTCTGGCGTAAACGGGTGCGGAGTTACAGACCATGTTAACCCGTTTTTTGCTTCGTACATACGACTATTTTGCGGCGCATCGGAAGTTATGCTGGGCGCTTCTGCTCGTTGTTCTTTGTACAACCCTATTTTCCTTATTACGCTTAAGCTTTCGTGAGGATATCGCCGATTTCCTCCCTCGCGATCGCAACTACCAATTGTCGGTCTCGGTCTATCAGCGCTTAAATGCAGCCGACCGAATCTTCTTTCTTTTTCAATTGCGCGATACCACTGCACGCGATCCGCAACGGCTCGTTGAGGCAATTGAACGTTTCTCCGAATATGCCGATTCGTCGGAATGGCAGGTTAGCAGCCTGTTAGATTTTGAAAAAATTGAAGAAGTACGCGATTTTGTTTACCAAAATGCGCCGCTCCTGCTAAGCGAAGCCGATTATGAGCGCATGGAGCAAAAAATGAATCCAGACTCTGTGCGTGCTACGATTGAACGCGACAAAACCTTGTTGCTTTTTCCTGTAGGCGGCTTTATGAGTCAGAGCGTTGCGCAAGACCCGTTAGATCTTTTTTCGCCACTCTTTTCGCGTCTCTTTGCGAGTATGCCTACGACGCGGTACGAGATGCACGAGGGATATGTCTTTTCTCCCGACGACAAATTTGCGCTTGCCGTAATGCATTCCCCTTTTGGGGCAAGTGAAACCAATAGGAATACAGAACTTCTTCAAGAAATCAAGCATACTATTTCGCGTCTGGAAACAGAATTCTCGGATATCGAGATTCATCTAACAGGCGTGCCAGTAGTCTCGGTAGATAATGCGCAGCAGATTAAGAAAGACGGTGTTTTGGCGCTCACTATAGCTGCCTTGCTCATCCTCCCTTTACTTTTCTATATGCTCCGTCGTCTCCGTTACCTCCTTTTAATTCTCCTTTCGCTTGCTTTTGGCTGGCTCATTGCCTTAGCCGCAATGGCATGGGGACGTGGCGAGGTTTCGCTCATAGTGCTCGGTATTGCTTCTGTCATAAGTGGAATTGCCGTAAACTATCCACTGCATTTTTTGTCGCACCTTGCTTACAAAGGTTCGCCCCGAGCCGTTTTAGCCGATATTGTAGAGCCTCTCGTTATCGGCAATGTTACCACTGTTGGCGCTTTTGCAGCTCTTATTCCACTGGATTCTACAGCACTACGCGATCTTGGGCTCTTTGCAGCTTTTATGCTCGTAGGCACAATCCTCTTTGTTGTCTTCTTTTTGCCTCACCTTGTCGGAGGGCGCTTTGTCAATGGCAAGCAAGAGCAACCTACGTATGACGATGAAGAGTACATTCCTCAGTATCCCAAAAACAAGTTCGTAATAGCAGTGCTACTTATTCTAACGCTGGTACTTGGCTATTTTAGCCTCTCCACCGAGTTTGACACTGATGTACGCAATATCAATTATCTAACCAACGAACAAAAGGAGCTGTTGGATGAATTGGCCTCGCTACAACAAGAATCGTCAGATTCCACGCAAATCTATTATACAATAGCGGATAGTACGTTAGATGCTGCTTTAGAACGTACTGTGCGCGATTTCCCAGATATACTCATTGCAGGGGGTAAGACGCAAGCGGAACGACTTGAGCGTTGGAATGCGTTTGTAGAACGCCATCGCGACGTATTGGAAGAAACGTTACCACAGGTTTGGGAACAAGAAGGTTTCTTGCCCTGCGGATTTGAGGCCTATCGTTCTTCAAAAAAGCAGCTGTCCCTGTCAGATTTTGCCCCTCTTCGCGAGATCGGAGTAGGCAATCGTATTGTAGATAGTACCGTGGTCGTGGTTAGAAAAGAGGCGCTTGCTGAGGCAGAAAGTTTAGTAGCACAGTTTAACACGAAGAATCCAGAACACTACTTTGCTTTTAACGTGCAAAGCATGAATTCGGCAGTGGCACGTTCGTTAGCCGACAATTTCAATTACATAGGGTTTGTATGCGGGGCTATTGTATTTCTCTTTTTGTGGATTTCGTTCCGAAAACTGCAATATGCCTTGATAGCCTTCCTCCCCATGCTAGTCTCTTGGCTTTGGATATTGGGAACAATGCATTTGCTTGGTATGCGCTTCAATCTGGTGAATATTATTCTTGCAACTTTTATATTCGGTCAGGGAGACGACTATAGCATATTTATTACCGAGGGACTTATTTACGAGTACACCTATCATCGGCGTATGCTAGCGCATTACAAGCGGAGTATCTTTTTCTCTGCGGCTATCATGTTTATTGGCATGGGAAGCCTTATAGTAGCCAGTCACCCCGCTCTTCGTAGTTTAGGCGAGATAACCATTGTAGGCATGGCGTCAGTAGTAGCTCTTACTTACATCATTCCGCCTCTTGTCTTCGGTTTGTTTATGCGTTTTTGGGCTACAACGAAGAAATAGCTTGGTGCGTGGTCTTGTGGGAATTAACCTAATTTTTATCCCTAAACTTGCGCTGACAGTGCTATATGCTAGTTCAATTTTCATTGTCAACGCTGTACCTATTCGCATTATCTCCTTTTTTACTGCTAGCATAATACAATTAAGCCCAAGGTATCACAACATCGTGCGATTCCTTGGGCTAGTAATAACGACGAGTTTAAGCTATTTGTGTCAGCAGTAACAAAAATGTTACTTGCCTCTCTGTTCGCCTCCTACTTCAGCGCCTCCATATATTGCCCCACGTATTTCCCGATGATGTCAAACTCGAGATTAACAATTGTTCCTTCCTTGAAGGTATGGAAGTTCGTATGCTCATGCGTGTAGGGTATGATCGCCACTTGAAAACCTCCTCTCTTTGAGTTTACTACCGTGAGGCTTACTCCGTTCACCGTGATAGAGCCTTTCTCTACTGTCAGCATCCCAGGGTGTGGTTCATACTCGAAGGTGTATATCCAACTCCCATCCGCAGGCTCTACCTTCATGCAGCGTGCGGTCTGATCTACGTGCCCCTGAACAATGTGCCCATCCAGACGCCCATCCAGCTTCATGCTCCGCTCTAGGTTTACCTCGCTCCCAACAGTTAGTAACCCTAGGTTTGATTTGCGTAACGTTTCATCGATAGCGGTAACTACGTAGTGCTTAGGCTGTAAGTCTACTACTGTCAGACATACGCCGTTATGCGCCATGCTTTGGTCTATTTTCAATTCATTGATGAATGAGCAACTCACCGAAAGATGGACATTGCCACCCTCGCGTTGAATATTCTGAACGATGCCTATTTCCTCTATGATTCCTGAGAACATTGTACTTCAACTTTTTTGTACTGTATATTTGCAAAATTAACCTTTCACATTGAGATGACGTACAATGTAGGGTCAGATGTTCATCAATGGAAATGTACATTCCAAGACTTCAAATTCTAAGTATATTCTGCAACGCAAACGGGCAATTCAATTTTGGCTTTAAATTTGCGTTTCTAAGTTTTAGGAGAGGTAGGTTTCGTCCTCTCTGTTTTTAGGGTGTAAATTATAAAGTGTAATTCTATGAGAATGAAAAAGAGGATATTAGGTTTGTTATGTCTCGGCGTATTGATGTTGGTCGCAAACATCAGTTGGGCATACGATCAAAATGCTTTTGTGACGACGTGGAAGTCGCCCAAAGCTACCGAGCTACAATTCCCATTGAAGGGGAAGAATGTTGAAATTAAGTGGTATAAGGAGGGGCAGGAGGCAAGTGCTACGACTGTCCCAGCTACGAGTTATGAGATTGAAGAACCCTTCAGATTCCAAGTAGAAGCGGGTATGGTATACTACGTGGAGATTAAGGGAGGTCTGGAGGCTGTGCAGGTGCTTACCTCTTATGCCGAATTGCAAACCGTGGAACATTGGGGGAAGATAGAGTGGCGACGACTAAATAGTGCATTCAAGAACTGTAGCTCGTTGCTTGTGAAAGCCACAGACGTGCCGAATCTGAGCAAGTGTACTACCGTTTCTTCTATGTTTAATGGTTGTACTTCGCTTACGACCATCAATGCTGCGAGTTGGGATGTGAAAGACGTCTCTTATTTCGATGCCATGTTTTCGCGTTGTATCAATTTTGATGACGACGTAACGAACTGGAATATGCTGCGTGCGCGTACAATAACCTCGATGTTTGAAAACTGCATCAAGTTCAATCGTGATCTAGAGAAATGGAAATTGCCAGAGATTACGAACTATAGCTATATGTTCAAAGGGTGTACGAATTTTGAAGGAAAAGGAGTAGATAAATGGGACATGAGCAAAGCAGAGAATCTGCGCTATATGTTCAATGGTTGTACCAATTTCAAAGCTGATCTGAAAGACTGGAAGGTAGGTAATGTTACAGTTTTACATGGTACGTTTGGGGGATGTATCTACTTTAATTGCGATATCAGTAAGTGGGATGTAAGCAACGTAACCATCTTTGAAAGTCTGTTTAGCGGTTGTACTAGCTTCAAAGCTGATCTGAAAGACTGGTTGAAAAACCCGAACAATAAGGCAGAGAACCTACAGTACATGTTCAATGGTTGCCAATTTTTCAACTCCAATTTGAATGAATGGAAAGTGGGCAACGTTACCACGATGAAAAATCTATTCTCGGGTTGTACAGCTTACAACAATCCGCTCAACAGCTGGGATGTTAGCAAAGTGGACAGTATGTCCTATATGTTTGATGGTTGTGGTATTTTCAATCAAGACCTTTCGAGCTGGAACGTAAGCAACGTTGGTTCCATGCGAGCAATGTTCAGAAACTGTAATGCTTTTGTGCAGGACCTCAGTGCCTGGAAAGATAAAGTTTCCAATGTAAAAGACTTTAACAGCATGTTCTCGGGGTGTGTTGATTTCAATTGCGATCTGAGCGAGTGGAATGTTAGCAACTGCACAAACTTCAACTATATGTTTCAACGTTGCTCCAAATTTGACCAAGACCTGAGCAAGTGGAAGATGGAGAATGCCGTTACTGCTTACTATATGTTCTATGCGTGTAAAAAGTTTAACAATGGTGGTAAGGATGGTTTAGGCGACTGGGTGCTGACCAATTTGGTAGAGGCTAGTGGAATGTTTGCCGAGTGTGACGAATTTAATGTGGACCTCTCTAATTGGAGAACACCAGCGTTGCAAAATATGAATTCTATCTTCTATAACTGTAAAAAGCTTGCTAAAGGAGATTTGAGGGACTGGGCGGTAGATAACGTGGTCGATATGGGGAGTGCGTTCTTAAATTGTGAAAACTTCACGAGCGATCTGAGCAAGTGGAAGGTAGGGAATTGTCGCGATTTCAATCAGATGTTCTATAACAGTAAGCAGTTTAAGAGCGATCTGAGCAAGTGGGATGTCAGCAACGCTGAAAATATGGCGAGTATGTTTAATGGTGCCACAGTCTTTGAGTCTGATCTGAGCCAGTGGAATGTGTCGAATGTTACGAATATGTATCGTATGTTCAAAGAGGCTCGCGCTTTTAATGCTGACATTTCGGGTTGGGATGTAAGTAAGGTGCAAAACATGTCCGAGATCTTCTACAATGCCAAAAAGTTCGATTGCGATCTTGGGAAGTGGAAGTTGAAGAGTTTGTCGCTACCTCCTGAAATATCACTGCAAGGCTGCGGCATGGGGGTCGCTACCTACAGCCGAACACTGTTGGGCTGGGCTGCAAACAAAGATGAGCATGCCAACAACATTATTGTTAAGGAAACTGGGATAAAATACTATAAGACGACGGTAGAGAGTGCGCGTAATACGTTGAAGGACGATAAACATTGGCAGTTTGAAGGTGCGAGCGATGCTACTAAGAGTCTTCAGCTTTCTACGAATCGTTTGAAGATTGATAAAGATAAGAGAGAGACAATAACGGTTACCACCGAACCAACTGCCATACCTCCTGCGCAAATTACTTGGACAACCACGGACGAGAACATCGCTGTTTACGAGAATGGCGAGATTGTAGGCAAAGAAGTAGGTAAGTGTGTAATTCGCGCTCAGTCTGGTACTGATGCAGAGCGTGTTTATGACGAAGTCTATGTCGACGTTGTGATCTCGGTAAAAGGGATCGTTACTCTTAAAGAATCCTATGAGATCCCCGTAAATGAGACGTTCGATTTTGCCAAGGAGGTAACGATAAATCCTGCTAATGCCACCAACCAGAAGTTGGAGTGGTCTGTAGTATCTGGTGGTGAAACCATCATTGAGATAAATGCTACTGGTAAAGCATTGGCTAAAAGTGTAGGCGAGGCTAAAATTCGAGTAAAGGCATTAGATGGATCGGGGGTAGATAGGGAAATCCCTGTAAAAGTGATTGAAGTTAATGCTACCTCTATTGAGGTAGAGCCGCAAGAAATTGCACTTAAGGCGGGTTCTAGCGCTACTTTACGAGCAAAGTTTACCCCAAGCAATACAACAAATAAGAATGTTACTTGGACGATAGCCGATTCCGAATATGCAACAATAGACGAACATACAGGTGAGGTTACTGCATTAGAAGCAGGCGAGGGGAAAGTAACCACTATTACGGCTACGAGTGAAGATGGTGGTCATACCTCTAAGTGCCGCTTGCGCATTCTACCTAAAGAGATCATACTTCCTAAGACATTGAAACTTTCGCCTAACCAAATGACGATGAATGTACGTGATGAATTACCGATAACCGTCACGATATCGCCATCTAATGCTCAGGAGCAAGACGTCAAGTGGTATGTATCTAACCCAGATATTGTGGAAGTCCGCGATGGTAAGATTATAGGAAAAAAGGCAGGTACTGCTACAGTTCGTGCTACGGCGTATGCTAACCCAGAGGCGTTTGATGCTTGCCGTGTTATAGTGAAAAATGTACCTGTAACACAACTTCTTATTGAGCCCGATGAGTTTGAGATTTCACTTAATGCACCTTATAAAGTGGAATATAGTGTAGAACCCGAGAATGCGTCGGATAAGAGTGTGACTTGGGAATCTAGCCAACCAGATGTTATTCAAGTAGATCCGCATACTGGCGATCTGATCGGTAAGGTGGTTACAGAAGACTGGGTGACAGTTATAGGAACTGCCAACGGAGGAAGCAATATTACGAAAACGTGCAAGGTGAAAGTAATAGGCTTGAAGAAGGCACGACAAATCTTTATTCCTGTGAGTGTAACACTCAATCTCAGTGAGAAACAGACACTCGCGGTATCCTACGAGCCAGAGGACGCAACGGATCGCCAAGTGATTTGGGAAAGCAATGATGACGAGATAGTACAGGTGAGCGATAAGGGGGTACTCACTGCACGTCAAGCAGGCGATGCTGAAATAACCGTCTCCTTGAAGAACGATCCGACTATCAAGTCGGTATGTAAAGTGAGAGTTCTGCCACGCGTAGCTACTACGGGAATTGCGCTGATTAAGTCCCTAAAGCTGGGGATTGGCGCTAACTATACGTTTGTTGCACAGGTGCTTCCTGAGAATGCAACAGACCAGCTGCTTGCTTGGAGAGTTGAGGAGGTGACGAACAATGCCATTGAATTTGATAATCTGACGCAAACCGTAACAGGGAAAGCGGCGGGTACGGCTAAACTAATAGTAAGCCTGCGTAATAAGCCATCAATAAAGGCTGAATGTGCGATTACGGTTGAGACTTTGGTTTCTGTAACTGGCGATCTCTCATTCGCTAAGAAAGAATACACTGTGGAAGAGGGTAAAACCATTCAAGTGCAGTTGCATTATACTCCAGAGACGGCGAATGATTTGCAGATAAATTATCGTTCGGACAAGGCAGAGTTAGTTACAATACGTACTTCGACTGAGACGTTCGGATACGCTGAAATAAAGGGTCTGAAGGCTACAACAGAGCCTGTGATGGTATATGGTGAGTTGGCAAGTGACCCCACGAAGAAATTCTCAGCTAAAATAACGGTGACCAGTTCGACACAGCCGAGTGTACCAGATCCTAAGAAACCACTTACAGGTTTTGAAGTTCTTACCCCATCGTTAACGGTTGTAGTGGGTAATACAGCATACGTGCGCCTGAAGGCGGAACCTGCTGATGCCGATCTGAGTACGCTAGAATGGACAGTTGAAGATGCGACCATCTGCACTGTTGAAGCAGGCATAATAACTGCTAAGCAAAAGGGTGAAACCAAAGTAATGGTGAAAGAGCCAACCTTGGGTAAAGAATATACTGTAACGGTAACTGTAGTAGAAGTTTCGAGTGATGTAGCAGATCTTCTATTTGCCGATGTGAAAGTATATCCGAATCCGTTTGGCGATCGACTCCGCATTACGAGTGGTGAACTCCGCGATGCTACGTATGCATTGTATAATGCGCAAGGAGTGATGGTTCGTACGGGAGTGCTAGAAAGCAGTCAAACCATAATCAGCACAAGCGATCTGCCAGAGGGCATGTATCTTTTGCGTTTAACGGCAGAAAACGGTGTAACGAAAGTCTATCGTGTTGTGAAACGCTAGTGCGGTGTTTATACGGATGACTAAAGAAGGGCGCTGCCAAAATGGTAGCGCCTTTTTTGTAGTGTACTTTGTCGGCGACGCAATTGCTTTGTCTACTTTTGGGTCTATGCTTAATATTCGGACAATAATTTTCAATTGCATACAGACGCATTACGAAATGTGCGATTCTTGCAACTTTACAAAATAGTAACTTAGTCAATGAACTATGCGTTTACACGTATGAATAGCGTCATTACGCCAGAGTTGTGTTTCTCGAAAGAGTTTTTCGTATCTCCTATTACAGAAATTACCTAGTTGAGTGTATAAAATAAAGCGTTACTTTTGCATGGTTGAACATCAATAAATTTGATTACAGAGATGAAGAAAGTATTGTATGGTGTTATGACGTTGGCTATTGCAGCTAGCGCGCTATCGTTGAACTCTTGCGATGATAAGATCGTAAGCTCGGAAGACAAGATCGATACGAGCAAGACAGCTAAGCTCATTATCAACACTGGGGTTGTTCTCAAGTCGGGTGATGACGCTGTACCTATGAGCGGGCAAGCAACCCTGCTTCTTGTTGCTCCAAACAACAAACTGGAAGGTAGTGGAAGCGGTAATTATATTCAGAAAGAAACATTGAGCGGCGCTCAGATAACTGTGGACGTACCTGTACAAGGCGAAGGGACTCCTTATAGTTTAGTAATGCCTCAGTTCGTGACACAATACAATGATGGTGCGAATACAGTGGATTACTCTTTCAAGGGGGCTGAAGAAACAAATGCGGATCTCTCGAGCTTGAAGCCAGGCGATGTAAAGGTTTTGAAGATTAAGTACACCGCCGACAAGGAAGTAAAGGTGAAGTAGTTTGACGTCTCATCAACACATTTTGGAACAATAAAAGGCAATAGGTAATGAAACGTATAGCATTACTCTTGTCTGCTTGCGCATTTGCCGTTAGTGCGGCTGTGGCTCAGGATGGGACAAGAACATTAGAATATCCTTCTGCTGGCTCGTTTGCCGTAGGTATTGAAGCAAGTCCTATTCTGGACTTTGTGGGCAATATGTTCAACGGCAACACCGACAACGCTTCTGCAAGCCGTTGGGATAAAAGCGATTATACGATCCATGGTCGTTATTTCTTGACAGACAACTCTGCAGTTCGTCTGCATTTGCGCTTCAATCCAAGCGACAACAAGACTGTAACTACAAAGTTTATACAGGATGATGCAGCAAAAACCTTGAATCCTCTTTCAAATGACAAAGTAGAGGATAAGAAGGTAGAATGGAAGAACGATTGGCGTGTAGCAGCTGGTTACCAGATGTTCCGTGGCAATGGTCCGTTGCGTGGCTTCTTCGGTGGCGATGTTTTTTATCGTTATGAGAGGTCACTAACCAACTACTACTATGGTAACAAGATGAATAGTTTCAATTCATCTCCTACGACATGGGACTATACTGCGGGTGCTGCAAATCCTGCTGCTGAGCGTACATTGAATAACTATGGTGGCGGTAAGCATTCTTTGGGGCTTATTGGTTTCACGGGGGCTGAATACTATTTCATCTCTAACGCTTGTGTAGGTTTTGAAGTAGGTCTTATCCTACAAGGTTCGATTACAACGCGTGGTAAGAGTATCTCCGAAAAAATGTTAGGGGCTGATCGTATCACTATTGAAAACGAAACTGCTCCTGACAGCAATTTCTTCCACTTTGGTACGAACGCTGGTAAGAAGGACTTGGGTGGTTCTACTGGTAAGGCAGGTCTTGCTGGTACTGGTTTCGGGAACTTCTACATCATGTTCCACTTCTAGACCGAGGGTCAGAGAAACTGTAAATAAGACAAACTCCTCTTGCTTACGAGCGGGAGGAGTTTTTTTTACCCTAAGCAATAAGATTATAGAATATGAACGATGTGCAAAGTGTAGCCAGCGCAGCCGTTGCTATTATGCAAAAAGGAGGAGCAATTCTTTACCCCACCGATACGGTTTGGGGGCTGGGGTGCGATGCACGAAATGCTGCTGCAATAGAGAAACTCTATGAAATAAAAGAGCGCCCGCATACTATGAGTATGCTTGTGCTTGTAGAGTGCTACGAGCGTCTGGAAGCGCTTGTCGGGGCGTTGCCCACTTTTGTATTATCAGAATTGGAAAGAACAGCACGTCCCACCACGATAATTTATCCCGAGGTGGCGGGGCTAGCAGGTAATTTGTTAGCACCTGACGGAAGTCTCGGAATTCGTTTGGTAAAGCATCCACTTTGCAGTGCGATGATAAAGGCGCTAGATGCGCCCATTGTTTCAACATCGGCCAATATATCGGGGCAACCCACTGCAACGAATTTTGCAGCGATAGATGCCGCCATCAAGGTGCGTGTAGATTGGATAGCGCCCGAGATTTATGATATCACGCGTGGTGCACAGCAAAGCTCGCGTATTCTAAAAATAGAAGGCAATAGCTTTATAACACTGCGCGACTGAGTTGCGTTAGGTAAGAGCAGATGCCCCTGCAGAGGCGACCTAAATAAACTCCAACCGTTCTGCTATTTGCTTTCTTTGGTTGTAGAGATGCAAAGTTACTCCTGCGTGTGTAGGTACGCCGATGCGCAATTTCCCCGCGCATAATAAATCCGCAGCGATCTGTCTTGAAAAATTCTGTGTACAAAAACTATAGGTGCTATAACGTGAACTGCACCCAAAAGTTGAACAAAAAACTTTTGGGATGCAGTTCAAAGGCGCTGTCCGTTATCGTATAATCTCTCCTAGAGCTAGTTTGATGATTTTTTGACTATTCACCTGTAAGTTTTATGACCAGTGGTGTCGCATCCTTTATCGTTAGTTCGAGTGTGAGGTTGCGTTTATCTTCCATTTTTGGGAATACTGCGATGTACCAATCAATCCATTTAACATCTTCAGGTGTAAGCTCTGATATTTTCTTCGAAATTTCCATTGGTTGTTTCTGATAGTTGCTTTTTACAACGATAGAGAAATCTGTATAACAAATACTGAAGCGATCTGATACATCTACCTTTTTCCCTTCTTTGGTCTGATATGCGTTTACTGCAAGCACGTTGTATGGCTTGTAAAGTCCTGGCATAACAAAGGCGAAGGTATACTTCCCGTATTCTCCAAATTGCTCTGCAATTCGGTAAAACTCAGCTCCCGTTTCTTCGGATATGTATTTATCTCTATCTCCGTTCAAGTATACTCCCATCACATCGAGTTCTCCATCACGGTCGTATTCCACCTTATAGGAGGTTGGTACGTAATACCTTTCAATTAGATACCGTAGGTAAAAGACGCCCGTTTCTGGAAGTTCGTTAGGATGCTTTGGTCTTTTGGGTTCCGTCTCTACTCGAGGCTTCGAACAAGCGATCGCAGAAAATGCGAACAGGATTATCAGTAAATAGTAAGCCGTTGTTTTCATCGTCGTATGGTGTTATCTGGGGCGTGTGCCAGCAATGTTCATAATATTGTACGCATAATTCCCTGCACAAATATCAGTATCGCCATCTGAGACTACAGGGCGATTTGTATCGAAAACACTTTCTAAGAAATAGCCATTATGTACTCCATCCCATCCCCAGTTGCAATGCAACAAAACGCGTTCTTCCTTACTTCCTGTTTTTGCTTCATACAGTGGTTCTAAAACCATGCGTTCTTGCTTCCAGTATCCGTCGCAGAGCCAAGCATGACCGATAGTTGTTGTTGCAGTTTTTCGCCGCCCTGACATTATCGCAGGACTTCTCTTCTTGATACTTTCAAGAATGAGAGGGAGATTGTAGTTTACTAAGTCTGTTGTATGTTGATACCCAATTCCCCTGAGCACTTCTGGGATATCGCTTGTAAATGCTCCTGTTCCTTCTGCTCCCCAACTATTATTAAGCGCATTCCCTATTTTTCTAAATAGGAAAGCCACCTGCTCTGCAAATTCCTGTTTTTCTGCTCCTTCGTATTTCTTATATGTTTTCTTTGTTTTCAGAAGACGCCAATTTAACTCTCGCCCTGCAAGTGTGGTTGGGTAATTGAATGCCGATAAAAATTGCGCAGTTGCCGTAGCTACACAACCTGCAGGTGCTTTTTTTCCATCAACCCAAGGAGCATTCTTATTATAAGGATAAAATTGCCCCCATGTCACGTGAATCAAGTTCTCTGTCTTTTCTGTCGTTTGCCACCGATTGAAAATGATCTCTGAGCCAATCCCTTTCCAATTAAGCTGCATATCATCAATAATGTTTTCGGCTAGCTTGGGTATACCTAGCTCCTGTACGTAGTACACTGGGAGCATGTCTAGAAAAAGGCTTATTCCTGATTTTTCATCAACGTTGTTTCTGTCGAAAGAACTTTCGTCAGAAAAAGCAATGAGCTCTGGTATACGTCTGTCGCCCGAAATGATAAAAAAGCCCTTTGTATCCTTTCGATTGAGGATGTAAAAGATAGTATCTACAGGAAAGTTGCTAATGAAATTTTGGGAGTATCCTGCAGTATTACTCTTAGGTCGTATAAGGTAATCTATATCAAATTGCACGACTCCTATAGAGTTAGAGTTTGTCAGCATTTCCCCGTTTAAACTTTCTCCTTGAAGAAATTCTCGTGCGATAGCAACCGCTTCGCCCCTTGTGCGCTGCGCAGATTGTTGTGCCATAACACCTGTCAATTGTCTTGCCTCTGTTCTTGTCGTTGTCTGCTGTTTCGTTTGAGGGATTGGAATCTCTTTGTTACACGAACTCAAAACGGATAGAATGACTAGGAGTAAAGAACAACCGCTCAAAAATCTAAAAGCTCTCATAGCATAAAAATATTAGTTCTCTACAAAGATAATTTTTTTTCGTATAACCAAGACAATTGTTTGCATTTTGCAATTTAATTCTGTTCAGGAACGATAATCTGTAGCACGTGCTCCATACGTTGCTCGTGCATAAATGCGTGTAAGTTGCCTCAATACCAAATTGTGATTTTCGTTCCCCAAGTCTCTCGTTTCGCATTTTTATTTTCATCATCGGATGCCATGGGCAATACGCCTACAGATCTGATAATCAATATTCTCTGTAGAGACAGAGAGCACGCCCGCTAGCTTCAAAAGTTCAAATGTTGTACATTTACAGAGCGGAGGGAGAAAATGATACATTTTACGTGCGACTATTGCGAAGGGGCGCATCCCGAGATCTTGCGTAGGCTCTCGGAAACGAACTACGAACAAATGGCAGGCTATGGGGAAGACCCCTACTGCACGTCGGCGAAAGAGAAGATACGCCTTGCCATACAATGCCCCAGTGCGGAGGTTTATTTTTTGGTAGGTGGTACACAAACAAATGCAACCGTGATAGACGCCATGCTTCCGCACTATGCGGGGGCAATTAGCGTTGATTCGGGGCATATAGCAGTACACGAAGCGGGAGCTATTGAGTTCTGTGGACATAAGGTGATTACACTCCCCGCACAAGATGGCAAGTTGATGGCGGAAGCGTTGGCCGAATACCTCATGCGCTTCTATGCTGATCCTACGTGGCAGCACGTTGCGCAACCTGGTATGGTCTATATATCCTACCCAACAGAATGGGGAACGATTTATAGCAAGCAGGAACTAACGGCTCTCTATGCCCAGTGTAGAAAGTATGGCTTACCTCTCTTTATTGACGGCGCTCGCTTAGGTTATGGGCTGGCAGCAGCGCACGATCTCACATTTGTGGAACTGGCGCAATTGTGCGATGTGTTCTCTATTGGAGGCACAAAGGTGGGTGCGTTGTGCGGCGAGGCAGTAGTCTTTCCTCGCGGTAATGCCCCGAAGAATTTCTTTAGCATTGTGAAACAGCATGGCGCTCTACTCGCTAAAGGGCGTTTACTAGGCATTCAGTTTGATACGCTTTTTACGGACAACCTTTATTTCCGTATCAGCGAGGGGGCTGTAAAACGTGCCATGCGTCTACGAGAAATATTTGCCGCAAAGGGTAGCCCATTTTTCAACGATTCGCCTACCAATCAGCAATTCCCTATCCTCAGCCAAGAACAAATAACCCTTCTGAAAGAGAATGTTGCGTTTGAAGTCTGGGAAGAACGTCCCGACCATACGTTCCTAACTCGTTTTGCCACGAGCTGGGCTACACCCGATGAGCACCTAGAACAGCTAGAAGCTTTCCTTGGGTAGCTGCTGTAGCAAGACCAATAGGCATAGGCAATAAAGAGTCAAACGTCGTAAAAGAGAGTTGCAACTGGGATTTTTTCTATACCAATACTCAAACTAGTGATCTGTAATTTGCTTTTCGTTCCATAAGGTTATGTACTCCACACTCGGCAATGAGTTTTTTCAACAATTGGCTAATTCGTTTGAAAACGATGCTTTTGAAGGAAAGTACGAAACCCTCGCACATATCTTCCGCCGAGCATTAAATGAGAAATTAGAAGGAAAAAAGATCTCGTTCCCAGGTGCTTATCCGCAACTCAAATACCTTATTACCGAGTACAAGATCCCGTTCAAGGCGGCGAGGCTGCTACATACCACACGTATACGTTTGCAGCGTGTTGGCGGCGACTCGTCCCATCTTAACGAACGTACGCTTGTGCTCGATCTTTATGCAGTAGCTCTCCTGTTGTACTATCTCTACCCAGGTAGCGTAATCCCCGCTTCACTCAAGGCGCTATTGCCCAAAGAGGTGAATATAGAGCCACTTGCTCCTGTTTTGGACTCGGTGTTGCGCGTAGACGTCTCGCACTTCGATGAACAGTACATCTATGGTACGGATGTAGTAACCGACGCACCTGTTCGGATCAACATCCACGAACAAGCGTTAGGAACACTTGGGCGCTTGGGGGAGTTTACAAAGTATTTACATGCGGGGAGTCAGATACATGTTATTCGTCCGCACGGGAGTATAGAGAATCTCTATCCCGAGTTACTTATCTATGAGCCAGACTATCTCATCAACATATCGAGTATTGCCGCTTGTTTCCGCCCCGAGGGAGTAAGCGCCTACAGCTATTTGGTGGGGAAATTTCAGCCACACCCTGTAAGTTGGCAGATTGAACTCGGGAATTTGGCAGGCGAACTCCTCGATCTGCATGTCCATCACAAGCATTTCGATATAGAAGAAGTAATACTCACCCACATTCGTCGGCACGCTCTAGTCAGTGTTTCTCCTGCAATGGATATTGAGGCAGTGGAACGCGAAGCGCGACGTCAATCGGTCTACATCGAGGAGACAATCAATAGAACGCTTGTACAAAATTCTCCCTTGTATAAGCGCGAAGAGTTGCTGCTCGAACCTTCCTTTTTTGGCCAGTTATTGGGGATTGACGGGCGTATGGACTTGCTGCAACGCGATTACAACCTCCTGATTGAGCAAAAATCGGGCAAGGCAAGCTTTTATAGGGAAGAAGATGCTAAACCCCGCGGGCTGCTCGATGCGCACTACGTACAAATATTGCTCTATCAGGCTGTGTTGCACTATGCTTTTCGAGTGCCCAGTAACCAGATGGAAACCTACCTCCTCTATTCTAAATACCCAGAACCGCTAATGAGCGTGGGGCGTGCCCCCGAACTCCTGTATCGAGCCATTGAACTTCGCAATGAGATCGTATGGAACGAGGAGCAGTTTCGTAAACAGGGCTTTAAGGTGTTAACCGAGCTTACACCTAGTCTTTTCAATACTTCTGGCAAGCAGGGTACGCTCTGGACACAGTACACTGAACCCCAATTACGCGATTTCTTAGCTCCGTTCCACACGCAAAATAACCTTGCACTAAGCTACTTTATGCGCTTTGCGCAGAGCGTACAACAAGAGCAGGCGCTGGCTAAAATAGGCAATGCTCAGAACATGAGTTTTGGGTTTGCAAGTAAATGGCTCAATACCTACGAAGAACGGCGGCAAAAAGGGAGCATTCTGTGCGACCTTGACCTGATTCTCATCCCCGATGCTGAGGGGAAATATCGCAGGCTTGAGTTGCGTGCTTCTACTGACAATGCATTGACTACCAGTAGTAATTTCCGAGTGGGCGATATCGTGGTGGTCTATCCTTGTGCGCCTGAGGCTATGCCCGATGTGCGTAGGAATATCATTTTTAAGGGGAAAATTACAGAGCTTACCGACACCTCTGTTGTGGTACTCCTAAACCACAGTCAGTCTAGCTTGCTTGCCTTTGAAACTCCGAACGGATCGTATCGGTGGGTGATAGAGAGCGATATAAACGAATCGTCGTACACGGCACAATTCCAAGGTTTATATTCCTTTCTCCGTTGCAATGCAGAGCGGCAGAACCTGCTTCTTTTGCAGCGCCACCCAGTGGTAGACAAATCCATGACGCTATTGGGCGACTATGGCGAACACCAACAGCTAGTGCTCCACGCAAAACAGGCGCGGGATCTGTTCCTCATATTAGGGCCTCCTGGCACGGGAAAAACCTCCTACGTGCTGATGAATATCTTGCGAGAGGAGCTGCTCAGCCCTGAAGCAAATGTACTGCTTTCGGCATTCACGAATCGTGCTGTAAACGAGATCTGTAGTAAGCTCGTAGCTGATGGCATCGATTTCATTCATCTCGGAACTCGACTTTCGGCTGCCCCAGAATACCATCCCTACTTGCTAGAAGAAAGGGTAAAAAATTGTAGGAGTGTGGCAGAAATACGAGAGGTTCTGGAAACAACTCGTGTCTTTTGCGGGAACTGTACTCTGCTTGCTGCACAATTGCACCTGTTGGCTATAAAGAAATTTTCGCTCGCCATAATAGACGAAGCCTCGCAGCTCCTAGAACCACAACTGCTCCCTCTGTTTTGTGCTCACGAGACGGAGGGACGCAAATCTATAGGGCGTTTTGTGCTGATAGGAGACCACAAGCAACTCCCCGCCATTGCCCAGCAGTCCGATGAGCTTGCAGTCATTGAAGACGAAGCTCTAAGGGCTATAGGTCTTACCAATTGCAAGAATTCTTTCTTTGAGCGTTTCTATCTTGCCTATCGTAATGATGCGTCGGTAACGCACTTCCTCACCAAACAGGCGCGCATGCATGAGGCTATTGCTGCCTTTGCCAATTACAACTTTTACCAAGGACGGCTCATTACAAGAGGGCTTCCGCATCAGACGGAGCGACTTGTTGCACTACCACCAATGACCAATAGCCATTTACAGTTCCTCGCTTCGCGGCGTCTCTTGTTCCTTAGTTATGCCGCGAAGGAAAGTAATAGCACAAACAACGAGAATGTGAATCGTTGCGAGGCGGAACTTATTGCGCGCCTTGTAGAAGATTTTATGGCCTATTACACACAGAGAGGCATTAAATTCAGCATAAAAGACGACTTAGGTATCATCGTGCCATATCGAATGCAAATCGCTGCGGTTCGAGCTGCAATACGATTGCGTGAAATAGAGGATGCTGACTTGATTGCTATAGATACCGTAGAGCGTTATCAGGGCAGCGAGCGCAGGGTGATTATTTATGGGTTTACGGCGCAAACCCCCTTTCAGCTTAATTTTTTGGCAAGCAGCAGTACGTGGGAAACGGGCTCGCTCATAGACAGAAAGCTGAATGTGGCGATGACGCGTGCGCGCGAACATTTGCTTTTAGTGGGCAATGCGGCTTTGTTAAGTGAGGACTATACCTTTTACAAACTGATACGCTACTGTAAAACAGTAGGCGCATTTCTTGAAGTAGAACCTAAAGCATTTGTGTCGGAAGAATGGACGTATACAGCTCCTCCGCCACGTACTGCAAAAAAATGGCACTATCCGTTTGATGCGCAACTCTTTCTAGCCTACGAACGTTTGATACTCGAGGAGTTGCAGCGTCCTAATCCCGAGCGGATGGGGAAGGCGCTGAATTCGTTGGGAGAGGATTTTATTGACAATTTGCTTTGTTACGGCCGTTCGCGCCTCGAGCACGACATAGAATTGGTGATGGGTGAGAGTTTGGTTACACAGCTGACGCCCTCTGAACAGGCACTACTTTGGGCTGATCACTATCTGCCGTCGTACTACGAGCAAAGTGTGCAGTTACATGCTCCTTTGCGCAATGCACTTTTAGCTCAGGATTTAGAGGCGCAACCAATCCTCTTTATAGAGATAGGCAACAGTATAGCAGGGGCTCTTGGTCTTTTTCGTCAGCTTTATGCCGTGCAAAAGAGGATAAGCTATTGTGGTATAGACGTACCGCAAGCACTAGCAACATTAGGTGTACAGCTTTTCCATGAGACGAATACCGACGTAGCTTCTGTCCGTTTTGAAAGCGACGAAGAATGCCTAGCTTCCCTCCTAGAACAGACTCCTGCTTCGGTAGTAGTGCTGCATTGCTCTTGTACGTTCACAAGTTGGTCGGCTGAGCGAGCTGCAAAGTTTGCCCGTACATTGTTTGAAATATTTGAAAAGCAGCAGAAGCATCGCTACTTCCTTTGTGGCATAACGGAGGATGGCGAGCGAGAGCGAAGAAGTTATCGTGTATTTTACGAAATCGTACGATTTGCAAAAGAGGTAACGTTCTTGCAAGCCACAAGACACAATTGAGTTGTGCGGTGTGCCTGCCAATGTTAACAGTAGTGAGGTCGCGCGAACGGGAATTTTGTGGCACGATCGCGAAAATCTAAATTTGCGACGCAATTATCCGCGTAATGCAAATCGTAACGAATCGGTTATATGCTGTATAACGAACCCTTGTACCGCCCTCCGAGTGAGGCCAATTCTGCCATCGTTCAGGTGACGCTGGGCTGCTCGTGGAATCAGTGTCTATTCTGCGACATGTACCATGAGAAACGCTTTCGGCTTGTCCCTCTACAAGAGGTAGAAAACGATCTGCGTACCCTGTCGGAGTACATGCCCGAGGCTCGCAAGCTCTTTCTTGCCGATGGCGATGCTTTTGTGCTTTCGTACGACAAGCTCCGTCCTATACTGGAACTTGCGCATTCTTACTTCCCAGCCTTGCACCGCATTTCTGCGTATGCTCTTCCTCGTGATATTGCCTCCAAGTCGCCCGCGGAACTCCAAGCGCTGCGCCAGTTAGGGCTCTCGTTGCTCTACGTAGGTGTAGAAACAGGGTCGGACTATTTGCTGGGAGCTATCCGCAAATCGGAGACACGTACGTCGATAATCGAGGGGATAAATAAGGCGCACGCAGCGGGGATTGATACTTCGGTAATGATTATCTCGGGGTTAGGCGGAAAGGAATACTCCGAGGAGCATGCCAAGGAGTCGGCGTCGCTTCTGAACCTCATTCAACCTAAGTATCTTTCAACACTTACCCTTTTTCTACCGCGCGGGCTCGCGGACTATCAGCAAGTGTTTGGGGGAAATTTCACGCCCCTAGATACCTACGGTGTGCTACAGGAGTTACGCCTATTTATCGGGGCGCTCGAACTAGAGGGGACTATATTCCGTAGCAACCATGTATCGAACTCTCTGCCATTGGAGGGGATTTTGAACCGAGATTGTGCAAAGCTTCTGGCTACTATCGATCGGATGAGTTCGGAGGCAGAGCGCTTGCGTCGCTTTACCCCCGAATATGGGTACTAAAATTGCGTAACTCTAATTGGGTTGCGCCCCTTTGCAATCTGACAATTAACGCGTTTTCCGATACCGATTGAAGAGAAGAAGAAAATCTATCGCCATGATGAGCATGAGCGCAAAGAGCGTTTTTACGCCCATCATTAGGAAGACGAGTCCTAGTAGGAGGGCAAAGAGTAATAGTAAGCGCGCTTTCGATTCGTATTTCACGCCGCGCATCAGGATGGCGAGCCCGCGTGCCAAAATGTAAAGCAGCACGGCTAAGACAATAATCGCATTGGAGGCTGTGTAGGAAAAGAAGGTTAATAGCCCTGCAAGAGCAATAAGAACCACGCTTGCCACAAAAGCCCAGACCTCGAAACGATAGAAAATGTGAGCCTTGCTCGCCATATTCTAGAAAATAGATAACCCCGTACGAGTGGTGAACTCTTCGAGAAAATCAATGCCCAGTTGCGAATTGCCCAATGCATTAAGCCCTGGCGACCACGTAGCTACAGTCAGTTCGCTAGGTATGAGCCCCACAATGCCTCCCCCTACGCCACTCTTAGCGGGAATTCCCACACGGAAGGCAAAATCGCCCGCTTCGTTGTAAAGCCCCGTAGTGAGCATTAATGCATTAGTGCGCTTTGTTTGGCTCGCCGTAAGGAGCTGTGTACGAGTCAGCGGATTGATACCACTACACGCCAAAAACTGCACGGCTTGTGCTAGTTCGGTGCACGTCATGCGGATAGAGCACTGCATAAAATAAAGGTCAAGCACTTTGCGCACCGAATGGTGAATATTCCCGAAACTCTTCATTAGATAACAAAGAGCCGCATTGCGCGATCCATAGGCGAGTTCGGAGCGATATACTTCCTCGTCGTAGTCTATCGTATTGCACCCCGTGAGGTTGTGGAGAAAAGAGAGCAACTCGAACATAGGGTCATCAAAATCGTCGATGAGCATGTCGGTTATCACCATAGCTCCCGCATTGATAAAGGGATTGCGCGGGATGCCATTCTCTGCCTCTAGCTGAAATAAGGAGTTAAACGATGTGCCCGAGGGCTCTTTCCCCAAACGCTCCCATACCTTTTCGCCGCGCTCGGCAAAAGCCATGGTAAAGGCAAACAGTTTGCTAATGCTTTGAATGGAGAAAGGTTCTTCAGCATCTCCAAAGCTGAGCTTTTGGGCTGAGAGTGTTTGCACAGCTACGCCAAACCGCTGCGGATCTACTTTACCAAGAGCGGGAATGTAGTCTGCCACTTTTC
Organism: Bacteroidia bacterium; assembly: GCA_905373475.1. GTDB lineage: Bacteria > Bacteroidota > Bacteroidia > Bacteroidales > CAJPTX01 > Bacteroides_D. Next base: position 149,579 of record CAJPTC010000001.1, read on the forward strand.
CGCGACCTCGCTTCCGTGAGTATTCGGTGAAAAGAGTCCCGACAATCTCGGAAAGAGTCTGTTGTGACAAAGACATTGCTTATCGAACGGATGGTTTGTAACGAACTCGCCTGTCTGTCTAATACTCCTTGCCCGCAAGGAATACACGGTCTACCAGCTTGGTGGTATAGGCGTAAGGCATAAACTCGTAGCTCGGGATGGGTTTCGTAATGTAAAAGTTCGCCACCTTTCCTACGGCAATGCTCCCGTACGTATCGCTTATGCCCATAGCGTAGGCAGAATTGATAGTTGTTGCGTTGAAAGCTTCTTCGGGTAGAAGGCGCAACTTGATGCAACCCAACGATACAACGAATTTCATGTCGCCTGACGGAGAGGAACCTGGATTGAAATCAGAAGCCATAGCAATAGGCAAGCCAGCTTCTATCATTTTGCGTGCTGGAGGATTTTCCATACCTAAGAAGAAGGCAGCTCCAGGTAGGAGTGTAGGCATGGTTTCCGAACCGAGCAGTGCCGCAATCTCTTCGTCTCCCGTGAATTCGAGATGGTCTACCGACAGCGCATTGTATTTCACACCCGCTTGTATACCGCCCGAGCATGCTAGTTCGTTGGCGTGAATCTTGGGGCGCATACCGTATTTTATCCCTTGCATCAGGATGCGTTCCGTCTCTTCTACGGTAAAGAACCCTGCGTCGCAGAACACATCTACAAAATCGGCTAAACCTTCTGAAGCCACCAAAGGGATCATCTCATTGATGATAAGATCTACGTATTCGCCTTGTCGTCCTTTGTATACTAGAGGAACTGCGTGCGCTCCCAAAAAATTGGCACGTACGATAATAGGACTCGTTTCGCGTATTCGGCGTATCACACGGAGCATCTTCAGTTCATCTTCGGTGCTCAGACCGTAGCCACTCTTGATTTCTACTGCACCTGTACCGCAACGAATAATTTCGTTGATGCGCTCCATGGCACTCTCGTAGAGTTCTTCTTCCGAAGCAGCGTGCAGGCGTGCTGCCGAATTGTTGATTCCTCCGCCTCGTTTGGCAATCTCCTCGTAAGAGAGACCGCGTATCTTGTCGATGTATTCTATTTCACGGCTTCCTGCGTAAACAAGGTGTGTGTGGCTATCGCAAAAGGAGGGGAAGAGCATACCTCTCTTAGCGTCTATACGGGTATCTATACCCGCTTGTGGGGCATCCTCTTTCTTGCCCCACTGCTTAATTTTTCCATCTTCAACCAACAGGTAGGCATTCTCTACGCAATCCATTTTTTGCATGTCTGCGCCCGCTACCCACTTACGTGGTTCGCCACTCTCTATCTGTATAAGCTTTGCTATATTTTCGACTAACAGTGTACTCATCCTGCTACTTTATTTGTTACTCAAAGGTAGAGAAAAGCTAAGAGTTGCCCTAGTTAGGGAAAATAAAATCAGCATATCTCTACTGCGCGAAATGAGTTTTCCCAAAAAAAAATACGCTTTACTCTCTCTGGGCGAAAACCCATGTCTCTCCCCATTAGCGATCTCCGCTGCGTTGTACCACCCACTCCTTTATATTGCGTTTCTCCTCGTCGAAGCTTGCGCCAACTAGGATAAGTTCTTTGCCAGTTGCCTCGTATTTTGTAGCATAGCCCTTGTCGCGGATCTGTTGTAGCGCCTCTTCGGCACTACCTGCACTCCAAAGTTTGAACTCGAATACGTAAATGAACTTAGGAGTTACCACGACGCAATCCGACCTCCCTGTTGTGCTTTGTACCTCTGTTTGGGTAAATAGCCCCATCAGGGCAAAAACGAGGTAAACAGCTATTTGGTAGTCGCGCTCGCGGAGCTCTATATCGTCCCTAGGCGCAGTGTCGTATGGGATGCTAGCAAGCAGAGCGCGTAGCTTGACCATAAACACATCTATATCGCCGCAGCGGACAGCATCTAGGAAGTCGTTCACCGAAAAACCAAGCCCTAGGTAACTAGGCGCGTAGCCCGCCAGCAGGTTTTCAAAGAAGCCATAGCGCACCTCATTGTTCGGAAAGCCGAGATGGTAAACCCAAGTCTCCGCATCGTAACCTTTGATAGTCAGATATCCTGTATGAAAGAGTATGGGTAGCGGGTCTAGCATATCGGCACGATAGGAATCGAAGCGCGAAGCATTGAGGCGCACCTTGCCCTCCAGATCGGGGATATAGAACCGTGCTTTCTTGAGGTAATTTACCAAAAACGAAGAGGTGTCCGTCGCGAACCAATAAGCTCCTAAAGAGCGAGCTTTGAGTGCATTAAGCAGACTAAATGGATTGTATACATTTTCGCCACGTTTGGCAAAAAGATAGCCGTCGTATTGTGTTTTCAGAAGCTGGAGAGTCTTTTCAAGTGGTTGTCCCAACGTCTTGGCAAGAGTTCCTATGTAAGGGGAAAAGTTCTCTGCTAGCTCTTTTTCAGTAATCCCACAAATCGCGGCATAGTCTTCTCTCAAGCTGATATCCTCCAGATTGTTTAGACCGCTAAAGACGCTCACCTTGCTAAACTTCGTGATGCCTGTAAGGAAAGCAAAACGAATATGAGCATCTAGCGACTTTATTACAGAGTAGAAACCCCGCAACATGCCACGATAGATGGCATTGAGTTCCTCATCTTCAAGGCTTTCGTAAAGAGGTTTGTCATACTCATCTATGAGTACTACTACCTCTTTCCCGTGGATTTCGTGGATCTGCTCTATAATGTAGGCGAATTGTTCTTCGGGCGAATCGGTTATTTTGGGAACGCCGTAGCTCTTTTCCCAGCTACGCAGATTTAGCGATAAGCGTTCGATGAGGTCTTCTTTTGTTTTGTACTCTTTTCTCGCAGAATCGAGGTATAGTACGGGGTATTGCTGCCATGCTTCTCTATTTTCCTGTTTGGCAAGTTCCTCTTCAGCCTCTTCCAGATACAGCCCTTTGAAGAGTTCTCTTTGCCCTTGAAAGTAGGCAGCAAGCGTGGAGAGAAAGAGGCTTTTACCAAAGCGTCGCGGACGGCTCAAGAAGTACACTTTCCCATTGAGGAGCTCTGCTATGTACTTTGTTTTATCGACGTAGAGGTAGTTATTCTCTCTCAGATTTTGAAAGCTCTGTACGCCGATGGGTAAGTTCTTCTCTGCCATTGCCCTGCCGATTGTGTAGCACTAAGGTACGAAGATTAAAGCCAAAAGAGGAAAATTATGTGTTTACCGTAGGCGGTGCGCTGTTTGCCTGAATTATTGTTCTCTAAAATCTTTTCTCTTTCATAAAAAGAAACGACCTTAGATACAGAGAACAAATAATTTAGAGAAGCAAATGAGACAAATTTGTTTACTGGTTCTACTGTTGTGTGCGGGAGTACAACTCTTTGCGCAAGAACCGATTCGTTTCGGCGACCGAGAGGTTTACCTCGAAGCGAATGTGCGAAGTTCGGTGCGTGGGCGCAAAACCTCGAGTCTTGAGCTCGGTGTGCCTGTGGGCGACAAACTCAATGTTTTGGTGCAGTTCGAGGCTACTCCTCTTGCCCTCGCTGTACTACAGGGGCGTGGCATCGAATTGGGCGATTACCTTGGTAGTAATGCTTACTATGCGCGCATAGCCCCTGGTAGCCGCCCAAGCGATTTTGTGGGCATGGGTTTGCGTTCCATCGTACCGATTCGTGCAGAATGGAAAGTTGTGAATAGCCTTTTGCAACACGACATCCCCGAATGGGCACAAGCGGGCGATAAATTGCGCATGACGCTGTCGTGGTTTCCCACGCTGACAGGAGAAAAGGTAAAGAGCCTGTTAGCTGCGAAAGGAATTCGTTATACAGCTTTTTCCGATGCATTGCATAGTGCAGAGGTAGAAGCTACGTATGAACAGTTATTGGCGCTTGCTGCTGAGGAATTTATAGCATTTCTTCGTTGGATAGATCCGCCTAAGGAGTTACAGAACCGCGAGGGTGCGCGCCTTAGTGGGGCTGCAACATTGCGTATACCCGCCATGCTGAGCGGTCGTAACCTAACAGGACGCGGGGTTCGCATTGGAATTTGGGATGGAAATGTGTTAGAGCATGTAGACTACGGTAATCGGACGCACTGCGAGGAGGCAGAGTATCTGGTGGCAGCTACGCAGGCACATGGTATGCATACCACGGGAACTATAATTGGAGCAGGACTTCTCGACGAACGCGCACGTGGCATGGCGCCTGAAGCTGAGATCTGGACGTGGAACTTCAACAGACACTCCAATGGTAAGTCGGTCGCCCTTGAGATGTTGGAAACCTACGAGGCACACCAAATATCGCTTACTTCCAACTCGTATGGTTATCAGGTAAGCCGTTTGTGTGGGCAAGAGGCACGATTCAATTACACCTATTTCGGATATCAGGGTATAGATTTTTTGGCTTCCTACATTCCCACATTAACGCATGTGTTTTCCGCAGGGAACGATCAAGGGGCATGTGGAAGACCCTTTAGCCATGCTTCCAACTATGCTAAGAATATCATAAGTGTAGCTGCGGTCAATCAATATGGCGCTATGACCGATTTCTCTAGCTTTGGTCCGTTGCTAGATGGACGTATGTTCCCAATTATTAGTGCGCGCGGTGAACAAGTATACTCCACGGTTAATAATCAGAGCTATAGGACAGAAGATGGTACTTCTATGTCTTGTCCGATGGTAACAGGGCATTTGGCGCTTCTTACGCAACGTTGGATGCAGCTGCATGGTGGCGCAGTACCCTATAACTACTACTTGAAGGCTTTGGTTGCCAATACGGCGCGTGACGCAGGAGTAGAAGGGCCAGACTACAAGTTTGGCTTTGGTATTCTGGATGCAGAGGCTGCTGTAACGGCTATGGAGAAGAGCTGGCACGCACTGGGCGAATTGCCACAGGGTGGCGATGCAAAGACTTACACGTTGGATGTTCCCGCAGGTACGAAGGAACTACGCGTGATGCTCTGCTGGAATGACCCGATGGTCAATAAGGAGTATGCTACGGGGGAATGTCCGCTCGTGAATGACCTCGATCTAGTTGTGGCGCAAGGCGCTACAAAGTATTTCCCCTTCACACTCGATCCCAAGCAACCTACTGCGCCTGCTGTTGCCGATAAGAAGAACGGGGTAGACAACATCGAGCAAGTAGTGATAAAGAATCCTATGGCAGGAACTTACACGGTGATGGTAGGTGGTACCGTTCATCAAGGTAAAAAACAACCTTATGCTGTTGTTTGGTATTTCGATGAACAGACACCGACACTCGCCAGTCCCGCAGTAGGTGATGTTTATGCGCCCGACGAATCGGTTTATTTGCGTGCGGAGCATTTAACGGGCAATGTACATGTAGAACTTTCTACCGATGCAGGTGCTACTTTCCGCGATTTGGGCAGTTATCCTGCCTGTTCGAGTTTCAAGCTTCCGTCAGATGTAGCGCCTACTGACAAAGCTTTGGTGCGTTTAACGGATGCAAACGGCGTGATGCTCCGTATGCAGGGCTATTTTACTATTATGCCTCAGGTGCAAAACCTAGTACTCGAAGATGCTGCATGTTCTTCCGAGGGGTGGAAATTAAGTTGGGATGCCGCAACGGGTGCTGAGAAATACGAAATACTCCGCGGTAATGTGGCAACAGGGCAATACGAAAAATTGGCAGAAGTGATTGCTCCCACTACTGAGTATTCGCTCAGCGCAGATCAGATTACAACAGGTCGCAATGTGTATGCCGTACGTGCCATAAGCGCCACAGGGCTTGCAGGGCGTCGCAGTACGGGCGTACTTTCTATGAAACCGCATGCACTCGCCCTTAAGAGTGCGGATCTTCCCTATCTCGAATCGTTCGAAGGGTGGCCGCTGCACAATGCCAGTGTGAGCCGCGGGCGCAACTTAAAATTTGAGGCGCAAGAAGCACCTGCTGTGATGGGACTTCCGAAAGGGGCTCAGATGATGATTTGGGTAGCCTCTACCAGCGCACATGCTTGGCAAGATCCCTTCAAGAACTTTGCAAGAAATATTGGCGCACTGAACGTATGCAACCTAGACCTCACGGGCATTGCGAAAGGTACAGAGCTAGAATTGGTGGCATACATCTACATGAAAAAGCCAACTATGCGTGGAGGCTCTTTACTGCGTCTGTTGGTGAATGACGAGGAACAAACTGATACGCAGGGACGCGGACAAATAGTAGGAGACGGAGAAGAGCACCGAGTGGCGTGGGATCTGACACGCTTTGCAGGTGGGAATATCTCACTTCGTTTTGAAACGGCGTTGCGCACCAAAAATGATGCGACGATTCTTTCCTACTATCAGATAATTGAAAAGACAAAGCACCCCGATATTGGACTGGCTTGGGTGAATGATCCCGAGATAGAGGCGAAGGTGAATATGCAGGAGGAAAATATTCGCTTCAAGGTACGCAACAACTCGTCGCAGGAATTGCACAATGTGCCCGTTACAGTCCTCGTAGATGGTACACTTGCCTACTCCGAGACGCTCGAAATGCTCAAGCCGTTTGAAGATAGGGTGCTCACTTGTACGCACAATTTTGCAAGCCCCGATGCGCACCGATACAAGGTTGAAATTCGTGTAGATGTAGAAGGCGATTTGCATGCCGATAACAATGCTGCCTCCTTCGAGGTTTACAACATAGGCGATGTAGTGGCTATGCCCGAACTCACGTATACTGAAGTTAATAATTCTGTAGCGTCAGTAGTTCCCTACAAGTCCGTGTCGGTTAGTGGTGTCTGTACTTTCGTAGATGGTCGTGGTGCGCTTGCCCCTTACAACCGAGATGAGGAGGCAGTACTACAGATTCTCCCCTCAAGGTCGAATGCTACAGTACAGGTCACCTTCTCGGAATACGACTTTGCTGCGGGCGATACTCTAGCCATTTTTACGGGCAATGTGCCTTCCGATTTGCATGTTTCCTTCAAGGAAGCCAATGCCTATTTAACGGGCAAAACGAATACGCCGCATACGTTCATTTCTGAGGCAGATAACGGAGGACTTACTTTCTTTTTCATGGGCTCGAACCGTGAACCCGCCGCTGGTTGGATAGCAGAAGTGCGCGAAGTGCCTCTTGTAAACCAGTGGAAGCTTTCGGCGTTAACTCTGACCGACGTGAAGGATGAGAATCATAAACAAATCCATGCTCAAATTGAGAATTTGCTCCCGACGTTCTTCTACAACGTAGGCTTGATGGTTACCCTCAACGGGAGTACGGAACGCGTGGAGATCCCCACATTAGTGAGTGGAGCGAACGATTTTGTACTCCCTCAGACGTTGGATGTTACCGCGCCGAGCCGCATAACCCTTGCTTGCTCCTTGGCAAAGGATGGTGATATGAGCGACAATCGGCAAGAACTGACCCTAGTTAATGACCCAATATGGCACGACGGCACGATAAAGAAGGAACGAGAACTATACATCCGTACCATTGCAGCAAAAGGGAGTAACGACTTGACGGTAGAGGCATCGAAACAGCTGATATATAAAATACAGCACATTGTGCCGCTATATGCTACTAGCATGAATGGTATAGAAGTTACGCTCTCGACCAACCCCACACAGCAGAAACTGCCATCGCAGCTCAGACTGTGGATAGATGCCAATGGAAACAATAAACTAGAGGATTCTGAAGCTACGATAGCAGAGCTGATAAAAGGGCAGAAAAAGTACTGGCTAGATGTAGATCTGTCGCACATTGCAGACTTGAAAACGGGCAAATGCCGCGCTCGTCTAATGCTCTCTACGGCAGAGGACTATGCTCTTTTCAAGGAGAATAAAGAAATAGAATGGGGCTGTGTTGTAGATTTTACGGCAGACGTAAAACAGGGCGTAAGTCCGTACGCCTATGAGTTGGCGGTTCTCTCCGTTGAGGACTTGAAAACGGGACGGAATCTAAGCAATGCTACTCCTGTGCGCGTAAAACTAAGAAATAATGGTCTGGCAGCACAGGAGAGAGTCCATATTGCCTATCAACTGGATGAGAACCAACCTGTAACAGAGGAACTCGCTTGCTCTTTAGCTGCACGAGGTGGCGAAGCCGTAGTAGAGTTTGAGCAAAAAGCTGATTTAAGTAGGACGGGTAAGCATACGCTGAAGATAATGCTGACCGACAAGGACGAGAATGAGGAAGACAATGCGAAACTTGTAGAAGTTTACTGTATTCCGCCCAAGGGTACCGACTTATACAGCCTTCAATTTGTAGGCAATCGGAAAGAAGCACTCTATCTCCCCGACGTAGGGAAAGCCATCGTTGGTCAGGTTGACAAAATGACCTTTGAAGGTTGGTGGAAGCTTAACGAAACGCAGGCTTGCGAATTTATCAATGGCTCAGGGCTCTGGTTAGCCTCTCTGTCAGGGCAGCCCGAGTATCCCGATAATACATTGATCTTCATGGCGGGCGAAAACGGCGCTTTTGTCAGCGAAAAGCCAGTACTCACACCTGGTAAGTGGCAGCATATAGCAGTCTCTGTGGTGCAAAAGGGCTTCTTCAAAGTTCAAGCTACTCCCACGGTATATATAGACGGGGAAGAGATCGAAATGAAGAAACTCGGAGGTGCTGAGGTGCGCTTCTCTCACTTGTGGTTAAATGGCGGTTTGTCGGGCAATCATGCTATGTTCCGTCTCTGGAAAAAAGCATGCACGCAGCAAGAGATCAAGGATAACATGATGAAAAGCGTGCGCCTCGCAGACGGCAAGCTTCCAGACGAGTGTGTGGGCGAATACCTCTTTACGGAGGGCAATGGACGCGTCACAGCCTACGGCGACGAACGCTTTGCGCTTATTTTGAGCGAACGGAACGATGTTTGGCAACCTTTGCAGGGTGTGGTAAGTGGAGTAACCATTGAAAAGCAGAAACGTGCGGCACAGTTCACATCCGCCGACAACATCACGGTTACGATGCCTAACGATTTCACTGCCTTTGACAAGGTGAAAGCGCAGTTTAGCCTCCACTGGCTCGGCGCAAAGGTTATGCAAAATGCACAAGAAGTGACGGATGCCACAGAGCTCGATTTTAGTAACTCGGAGCATAAATTGCATTTTAGTGCTCAAAAGACGGATCTGTTTGGTACAACGCTCTCGCAAGAATTTGATATTACGCTAGTTAAAGAACTTTCGGATGCTTGCGATTTATTAAAGCTCTCACTCCTAAAAACTAACAATTTGGGGTTGAAAAAAGATGTTGTAGTTGAGAACCCTGATAGGGTGATTGTACTTGAGGCTGAGAACGAATCGACAACAACGCCGTTGGATGTCCACCATGTAACGCTTGTGGTGAACAGTATTTCAGAGCATGCAAAACTCTATAATGGTGCTGCGGTCATTTTACCAGGGCAAGCATTTGAAGTAGACTTAAGCACTCCAGTCCCCCTTCGTGTAGAAGCTCAAAACGGCAGAGATGCGAAAAATTATATGGTACGCCTCTCTATGCCTCAAAGCATCGTGTGGGAGGAAACACAACTCGAGTATACCTATACGGGCACTCCGATAGCACTTACCGCTACAGCTACCTCGCAATTGCCTGTTGGGTACTACAGCCTTGATCCGAATATTGTTACAGTAGATGCGTACGGGAACTTGGTAACCGTAGGCGTAGGGAAAACAACTTTGGTGGCTACACAGGAGGGTAGCCACCTCTACAAGCCTGCCGAGTCAAAGCAACGCGAAGTGATTGTAACTCCAGCTAACCTTATCATCAAGGTAGCCAATATTACCATGGCGCAAGGCGATACTTTGCCTGAATTTGACTTTACGTATGAGGTTTTGCAGTTCCCAGAGACAGAACATCTGGTCGAACACCCGTACGAAATACGGAAAGCCGACGGCTCAGTTTGGAGCACTGAGATGCTGCCACTTGCCGTTGGGTCGTATACCATAGCACCGAAAGGTTATTCTGCGCCCTACGAAGCGGGAAATTACCGTATAACGTGCGAGAGTGGCACTCTTACCGTGACCGCACCACAAAAGGCGCAAGAAGTAACGTTCTTGGCGAAAGACGAAAGTAATGCGGCTTTGCGTGACGTATTGCTACGATGGACTGGTATGCAACCCACCTTGACGCCCTCTGATGGAACGGTTAAAGTCTATTTGCGTCCAGGGCAGTATCATGTTCTAGCCACAAAGGCAGGCTATAAACGTGCAGAACAAAGCTTTGTAGTAGACAGTACTGCGATGCGTGTTGAGCTACAACTTCTGAAAGAGGTACATACTTTGACCTATACCGCGGGTGAACATGGGATGTTGCAAGGCAATTTGCAACAAAAGGTGGCTGACGGGCAGGATGGTACTATGGTTATTGCGGTAGCCAATGGGTTACAGTATCGGTTTAAGCAGTGGTCTGATGGTAGTAAGATGGCGGCGCGCATTGATAGAAACGTGCGCGACAATGTGGCTGTAAGTGCAGAATTTGAAACGTACCACTATACCCTAACCTACGAAATGGGCGAAGGCGGTGAATGGGTAGCAGGCGAGTCCTCACAGTCTGTAGTACCAGGCGAGGACGGAACGCCTGTAACGGTAAAAGAAAAGGCTGGCTATATGTTTACGGGATGGTCTGACGGAATACCTGATCGCGAACGAACCGATCGCAATGTTTTGAAAGATGTGAAGGTAAAAGCGCTGTTCGTAAAAGCTCGTATGCTTACGTGGTCGGAAAACTTTGAACTAGGTACAACCGCGCTTCAGAATTGGACTTTCGGAGTCCATGAAAAAGGGCAAGGCTGGCAACTGCGCCCCATGAACGAACTCAAAGAGCTTGCATCGCCTTCGGGGAATGTATTGGTTATTGCGCCGCTGTATGAAACGGGGTATAACTACTACGAACACTGTTGGGTAGCCACTCCGTGGCTCTCGTTAGAAGACCGCGATGCATCGGCAGAAGTTGTTTTGAGCTACGTGCGTTACTACAAGAAATCGACCAACACGTGGGCAATGGTGGAATATTCTTTTGAAGACGGAGTATGGCATGTAGGGAAAACGATCTCGGCGGGTACGAGTGCTACACCTGAAACCTTTAAGCTCGATGCTGCTACTTTGGCAACGCATAAGTACATCCGCTACCGTTGGTATTTCTCCAATCAGGAATCGCTTTCCGCCTACTTAGCTCTGGATGATATCGTTGTGAAATTTGACCCTGAACCGACTGCTACTAATCCCACATTGCGCTATTTTGCAGGTGAACATGGGGGAGTGAAAAAAGCAGGCGCTATGACAGGAGTTCCCTATTTGGAATTTGTGGGCACGGGTACTGATGCCGACGAAGTGACGGCAGTTGCTAATGAAGGCTATCAATTTGAAAAATGGTCTGATGGCAATCTTCAAGCTACTCGCAAAGATGCTACGGCAGTAACCGTGGAAGCTCTTTTTATTGAGCAAGCGAAACAGACCTACGTTGTGCAATATTTGGCTGGTGCTAACGGTACGTTGCTGGGGTTGCCGTATCAAGAGGTGGAAGTAGGTAAGAGTTCTGCAGCAGTTACAGCGGTAGCCAGCGAGGGTTACGAATTCAAGGCATGGGATGACGGCAAGAGCGAGGCAACACGTAGTGATATAGTAACCGAAAGCAAAACCTTTACAGCGCTCTTTACCCAATATTTTACGCTAAGCTACACGGCAGGCGAGCATGGAAGAATAGAGGGTGTGCAGTCGCAAAAAGTAGAGAAGGGTGCCAATGGTACTGTGGTAACAGCCATTGCGGATGCGGGCTATCGTTTCGTGCAATGGAGCGATGGAATGACCGAAGCGACGCGTACCGACACGAATGTAACAGAGGATAAGACGTATACGGCAAGCTTTGAAAAAATACAAGCGCCGAAGCCAGAGCCTAAAACCTACGCGGTAACTCTTACTGTGGAAGGCGAAGGAGAGCTCAGCATAGCTGGATATACGAAAGAACAACTCGCCAAGGTTGCCGAAAATACGGAGCTCACGGTAGTAGCTACCCCGAAGGATGCAGAATGGGAGTTGGCGACCTTAACAGCGGGAGGCGAGAATATACTTGCCACGAGCAAGTTTACCGTAAAAGCTTCAGTTGAGGTAAAAGCAGTGTTTGCAAAGAAGTCTGCACCACAACCTCAGACCTTTGCTGTAACGTTCACGAAAGAGGGTGAAGGTACGCTGATCATTACGGGCATTGAGGCAGATAAACTGAATGCTGTTCCTGCAGGTACAGAGCTAACGGCAGTGGCAACACCTAAGACAGGTTGGAAGTTGAAGAGCTTGACGGCAGGTACGCAGGACATCACCGCAGACGGTAAGTTCACGGTAACAGCAGATGTTGAAGTAAAGGCAGTGTTTGAGAAGAGTACTTCTGTGGAGGATGCAATACTTGCTAATGTGCTTGTAGCGCCCAATCCGTTTACAATGCAGCTTCGTGTGGTATGCAACGGAGCAACGGGGCGTTACGACCTACTCAATGCACAAAGTATAGTGGTACGCAGTGGTAATATGGCTGGTAACGAGGTACTGATTGAAACCACCGATCTTCCCTCAGGCCTCTACCTCTTGCGTCTCACCGCTACGAACGGTGCAACTGAGGTTGTAACGATAGTAAAAGACTGATAATTAAGCTTGTAATGGCGAACATTGATTCGCCCTAAATACGAGACGCATACGGACACCGCCCGTGAACTGCACCCCAAAAGTTTTTTGTCCAACTTTTGGGGTCACTTCAAGTTGGGTGGTGTCTTTTTTTTTGCGTTTATTTATGTCGTTGTAGGGTGTGTTTCCTGCAACGCCAGTTATCATCTGGTGCTTCACGCGGACGACAGTTTAGGGCACAACCTCGTAGAGGAGAGAATTCCAACTCCTATAGGCTTCTGTGTGAACAGAATGTTTAATTCTGAAGTTTTTCTTCAAAACTAAACATGTTCTTAACAACAAACACTATCTTTGTTCTACAGGTAGGTAATAGATCTAGTCATGTTGCTTGAATTCACCGTTGGTAATTATCGCTCTTTCTTTGATAAGAAAACGCTTTCAATGAAAGCACAAAAGATTAGCGAGCCCGGCAATGACAATGTCGTTGTAGAAAATTCGTATCGCGTATTGAAAACGTTAGCCATTTATGGTGCTAATTCTAGTGGGAAATCTAATCTGGTCAGAGCTCTGAACACTATGATTGCCTGCGTATTGTCTTCCGTAAAGCTCAATGATGGCGATTCGTTGCTGTATGACCCGTTTTTGCTTTTGCAAGGAAATCAAGCTCCCACATTTTTTGAAATTGTTTTTATGCTTGATAACTCCTGTTATCGTTATGGCTTCTGTTATTCCCATTTTAATATCGAAGAGGAGTGGCTCTTCGTAAAAGGAACGCCACGCTCAAAGGAATCACCCTTGTACATTAGAAATAACGATGGCATTGCTATTAACGAGAAATTGTTTGCTGAAGGAGAGGGTGGAGAAAAAATATTAAACGACAATCGCCTCTTTCTCTCCTTATGCGCCCAATTAGGAGGTTCGGTCTCCAAAAAAGTGCTTTCATGGTTTCAGAGTAAGATTAGCGTAATCTCGGGCATCAACAATCAGAATTACAGAACATTCTCTGAGCTACAATTCCACAAAAAAACGGATATAAGTATTAAGGCTCTTGATTTCTTGAAGAAGCTTCAGTTGGGCTTTGTGCGTCTGGAGACTAAAGAGGAAAATCTTACGTTTCCCGACGACTTTCCAGATGAATTGAAAGCCAAGCTGTCTAAAGAACTAGAGGGGAAGAAACAACTTAATTTAAACTCCATTCATCATGTTTATAGTAGGCAGGGAATTGAGAAAGGAGTACAGGATTTTTCTTTCTATGAGCGAGAATCATCGGGAACTATCAAACTATTTGACTTGGCAGGTCCCTTGTTTGAGACTTTGGATAGTGGTTCGGTGCTTGTGATTGATGAGTTAGATGCAAAGATGCACCCTCTGATCTCACAGCATATTATTGACTTGTTCAACGATATTGCAACAAACCCCAATCATGCCCAATTGATATTTACTACACACGATACGCATCTGCTTTCCACAAAAAATATGAGGCGCGATCAGATCTGGTTCACAGAAAAAAATGCTGCCGAACAAACCGATTTGTATTGTCTTACTGATATTGTGTTGCCAGATGGTACAAAACCACGGAACAATGCCAATTATGAGAGAAATTATATAGCAGGGCGCTATGGGGCAATTCCTTTTATATTGAACGAATAAAGGTTTTACCATGCCCGCTAACAGAATTAAACTAGAGCCTGCCCTTATACGTCGATATGCGCGTAAGGAGAAGCGACGCAAGCCTCGTAATATTGTTGTCAGAATTTTAATCGTCTGCGAAGGAGAAAAAACAGAGCCAAACTATTTCAATGCATTTAGGGAAATAAACCAAGGTACTACAATTATAGAAGTAGAAGGGTGTGGTATGAACACCAGCAGTGTAGTAAAAAAGGCAATAGAGTTGTCAGAAGGCTCAGAACAAGAATATGACAGAGTATGGGCTGTGTTTGATAAGGATTCGTTCTTTTCCCAGAGATTTAATGAAGCTATTGCAAAGGCCTTGCAGGCTGGAATAGATTGTGCATGGAGCAATGAAGCTTTTGAACTATGGTTTCTATATCATTTCCAATATGTAGATACAGAGATGCATCGAACACAATATGCAGATGCCATTTCAAAGGCGGTCAATAAATCGGGGAAATACAAAGGGAAAATACCCTACCAATATCAGAAAAATGCATCCGACAACTATCGTATTATGACGGAATGTGGTTCGCAGGAGGATGCTCTTAGGAATGCGGAGCGAGCTACTGCGAACTTCTCCGATGAGAATTATGCGGCACACAATCCGTGTACAATGGTATACAAGTTGGTAAGACAGCTTATAGGAAAGGATGAAGAGCTTTTGGAGGAGCTCAAAAAGAAAATAGACGAATAGAAGGTATAGGGCAAGGATAAGTATGAGTTGTGTTAAAAATGCATCCCCTCTCCCTTGTCTAGTATATTTCTACCACGCACCTCGTAGCCACTCCCAAAGTAAGATGCCTGCAGCTGTTGCCACGTTGAGCGAATGCTTCGTGCCACATTGCGGAATTTCTACACAAAGATCTGCCGCGCTGGCTACCGACTGCGTTACCCCTTCTACTTCATTGCCTACTACAAGTACCCATTTCTCGGTTATATTACGTGCCACTTGGTGGAGCAGCACGCTCCCTTCACACTGTTCTAAAACGAGGATTTTGTAGCCCTGTGCGCGAAAATGCGTTAACGCTTCTTCGGCGGACGCAAAATAGTGCCACGCAACGCTGTCTTCAGCCCCGAGGGCGGCATTGTGGAGTTCGCGATGCGGCGGGCAGCCTGTGATACCACACAGCGCCAAACTTTCTATACCAAAAGCATCTGCCGTGCGGAACATTGCCCCCACATTCTGAAGGCTTCGCACGTTATCGAGCATCAGTACAACAGGGTGCTTGGCTTGCTGACGAAACGTATCAATATCTACCCGATTGAGTTCGGGCATGGAAAGCTTACGATGGCGCATAACTCTAGATCACTAACCTAATTTGCGTTACACAAATGCATACAAGAGCTAAAATTCTTCTCTTATTTACTGTAACCGACGGGGTTGTTCAGGAGCGGGAATTGGTTATCTACGAGTCCTAAAAGTTGTTCTATTGCATCATTATCCATCGTGGCGCGTGTTACAGTAGATAGCCCATACGCAGCACAAAATAGATTGATGTTCTGACTAACAATTCCTGCATCTGCTGCCCCCATAAGGAAAGAACTATCTTCGATTTTATCGTACATATTTAAGTTTACTACTAACAGTAGCGTAACGGGAGCTGTCAGTACAAAATCTTGTCCTTTTGCTATCAGCTTACGATGGTCGCCCTTAGTAACCGTTTTTAACGAATGCGTTTTGTGATCGTAAAGGCAAACGCGATCTGCGAAAAACGCATATACGCTCACTTCTTGTTTGTTGCGAGCAGTCGGATTTGTGCGCTTTCCGTTTTCAGCCCGATTTATACCGCATGCCGCCCAAAGGAGATTTGATAGATCCTGATCCGAGAGCTGTTTGTTCGCAAACGTACGTTCAGATTTCCTGTTCCACAGAGCTTCCATCAACGAACTACCACCTTTCTTATCGGGGGCTGGCAATTTTTTATCCTGCGCAGAACTCACTAGAGTTGTAGAAATGATAGCCGTTAGAAGCAGTAGCACCTTTAGTTTTTTGATGATTCGCATACTTAGTAGTTTTATGATTTTTGGAAAAAAACGTAGTTTGCTCGAGCTTATTACACGAGGTTATAACAACGCATATTGATACAAAACAAAAATGTAAAGCATATAGAAGCTTGTGCTCTATTAAACAATAAGCAACATTGACAGGCTTACAAAATAAGCACCTCAGAATGTGTACTTTTGTCACACAAACGAAGTAGCACAAAATCGCTACCACCTACGGTAAAATTTATTCTAATTCCTTCATACAAAAATGGCGCAAGAAAATCTCCCGCTACTGGGTAGAAACTATGCCGAATTTCAGGCGTTGGTTGCTACAGAGCACTATCCGCGCTTTACGGCAAAACAGTTGTGCGACTGGTTGTACAAGAAACATGTCGCGACCTTCGATGCCATGACGAATCTCTCAAAAACCCTTCGTGCGGATCTCAACGAAAATTATGCCTTAGGACGCTCAGCCCCGTTGGAGGTGCGAACCTCGCGCGATGGAACGCGTAAGTACCTTTTTGCGGCCAACGAGGGGCGTACTGTAGAAACAGCCATGATACCCGATGCAGACCGCCGAACGCTTTGCGTTTCTAGCCAAGTGGGGTGTAGGATGCATTGCCAGTTCTGTGCTACAGGGCAACAACCGTGGGGTGGCAACTTGTCGGCGGCGCAAATACTCAATCAGATACTGAGTGTGGACGAGTGCGATGAACTCTCCAACCTCGTTTTTATGGGCATGGGCGAACCCCTTGATAATACAGACGAATTACTGCGCACGTTACAAGTACTCACGACCGAATGGGGGTTAGCGATGAGTCCGCGGCGCATTACGGTTTCAACAGTAGGGGTACGTAAAGGTTTAGAGCGCTTTTTGAAGGAGAGTGAGGCGCATCTTGCTGTTAGCTTACATACCCCATTTGAAGACGAACGCCGCGAGCTCATGCCCGCTAGTGGCGGACTCTCCCTAAAGGATCTTTTCGCGCTACTCCGCACAGTAAACTGGCGAGGGCAACGTAAACTCTCCTTCGAATACGTGGTATTAGCTGGTGTAAACGATTCGGCGCGCCACGTAGAGGAGCTCATAAGAATTTTGCGCCCCATTCCCTGTTTGGTAAACCTGATAAGTTATCATCCGCATGACGGAGCTGAGTTTTCACGCCCAAAGGATATGGTGCTTGTGCGTATGCGCGATCGCCTGAACAATTCGGGAGTACATACCACTATTCGCGCTTCGCGGGGTATGGACATCGATGCTGCTTGCGGCTTGCTTAGTACCACTTATGCGCAACGCTCTTAGGGAGCTGTGTAGGGTGCGTATGTTTGCGTATCAGACGTAGCACTAATAAAAATGCCAGATCTTGACGAATACATCCGTAAGAAGAGCCTGACAAAAGGGAAAGAGGATCGCTTGTAGACCTTTGTCTATCTGAAAGATACAGCTTTATCTGCAAAGAGAATACATGAACAATTGTTCTATTTGTGGTCTTGGTTCTTTCGCGCAATGTGTGCAAAGAGATCGATATGAGCTTTTTAATTTTGTTCTTCAGGAACTTCCTATTGGGTGCATATAACGAGTTGGAAAATCGGGAGCTGATTGTAAATCCCTCGCTAGAATAACTAGGACAAGTAACCGACAAGCTTCCGACATGTTCTCCCTCCAACACGAGCATTGAGACAAGTAGCGACGGAACAACAACTTTATGTTGTGGGTATTGTTTTTTTACCGCGATGTCCATCCGTACTTCTTGCTGCGTTTCAAGCAGGTAAAAGCAATAATGCAAACAAGCACTGAGAAGACCGACCCCAAGGTGGGTGCGAACCCCATAGGGTAGAGCGTCGTGGGATACCAAATAGACGCGATATATGAAATGGGGACTCGGATTAGTACGATCGATAGGAAGTTATGCCCAAAAGAGAGAATCGAGAGCCCCATGGCCGTAAAGAAGCCACTAAAACAGAAATGAACTCCTGCAAACACACAGTCCCACACAAAGCCTCGCAAATATTCTGACCCTGAGCTAATAACAGCCACGTCGCTCGTAAACAGCGCAACGATATGCTGCGGGAAAAACTGCAAGGTGAGCGCCACGACAAGGCTGACCGAGGTGGAAATGAAAATGGAGTACCAGAGTGTAATGCGTGCCCGAAGCGGACGCTCTGCGCCCAAATTTTGCGCTACGATGGTTGAAACACTTGCTAACATGGCGGAAGGTATGATGAAGAGGAGACCTATAAACTTCTCTACAATACCCACAGCGGCAGAATCCGTCATACCTCGATGGTTGGCAATAATCATGATGGCTATAAAGGAAAGCTGAATAAAACCTTCTTGCAGTGAAATAGGAAGACCCACTTTAAGCAGGCTGCCCAATACACTGCGCTTAAATCGCAAATCTATGAGTCGTAGTCGTGCGACAATTTGGTGTTTGCGAATTGACCACCAAGCGGCTACAACACTCGCAAGCTGCGATGCCATTGTTCCTAAAGCAGCACCTGCTGCCCCTAAGTGCATGTAACCGATGAAGACAATATCTAAGATGATATTGGTTACACAGGCAATGGCGATGAAGTAAAGAGGGCGTTTTGAGTCTCCGAGACCGCGATAGATAGAGGATATAACGTCGTAGCCCAATATGAACGGAATACCGATGAAGCAGAGGGTCAGATAGGTAATCGTTTCACCAACAGCCTCCGAGGGGACATCTAGCCAGCGGACGAGGTCGGTGCGTAGGAAGAGCAGTATTGCGGCTAAAACTACCGAGAGTACCAGAAAGAGAGAAATGGTATTCCCTATAATTTCTCCCGCCGAATTAAGTTTTTGCGAACCCACCGCGCGTGCTATAAGTACGGTAGTACCTACCGTGAGACCTAGTAGCACCACGGCGATCATATTCATAACCTGTGCTCCGTTAGAAACGGCAGTGATGGTGTCTACACCGCAGTA
This sequence comes from Bacteroidia bacterium, assembly GCA_905373475.1. GTDB lineage: Bacteria > Bacteroidota > Bacteroidia > Bacteroidales > CAJPTX01 > Bacteroides_D. Next base: position 168,690 of record CAJPTC010000001.1, read on the forward strand.
CTGTCCGATGATGAGCATGTCTGCCATCCCGTAAAGGATTTGCAAAAACATGGCAAGCATATACGGGAGTGCGAATGAAATGATGTTGCGTAGCGCATTCCCCCGTGTCAAATCTCTATTTTGCATCGCATTTTTCCTCCCCCAGATTCCTTACTTCGGTGTAAAGCAATGCGGAGAGAACCCCAGACAAGCACACAAAAATCGCGCCAATTTGTAGCATATACTCATTTAATACTCTGATAATCAAAATAATTATAAACGACACCTTCTAGTAGATTGGGGTCGTTTAACCTACGGGGGGAGCTCACCGTATCTTTATGAGCAGTGTTACAACTATATGAGATGATCAAAAAATACGCAGGTATGGCAAGGATTAGAATGCGGCACTCGTGTGTTGTAATTGATTCAACGCCCTATTTTGTAGTATTTTTGTGTAAAGAGGGGAACTGTGTGAGGTGAAACGCACTATAGTACTTGTGTGTATTGTAATTGCTAGTTTGGGAGGATTGCTCATCCTCTCTCCTTTGGTGCGTAATGCCGCCGTGCAGGAGAATGCGGCTGTTGCCACCATACCTACCGATGCCCTTCTGATAGCGCGCATAAATAGTTGGAACGAACTCCTTGAGCAGCAGCGCTCCCTAGATACGTTGTGGTCTATACTTGGTTCTTCGCTTCCAGGGCATCTGATGCAGCGTTTAGCGCGTGCTTTTGATTCGTTGCGCGTAGAGAATCCCGATTTTTTGGGTACGGTAGCACCTGGCGAGAGCGCCATGTCGTGGCACTCTATGGGGCAAAAGACGCTTTCTTCGCTTGCCGTAATTCAACTCACCAGCAACGTCGTAAAGCCAGAAGAGGTGATGGGGGCACTCTTCCCGCGTGCCATCCCGATAGCTTCGCAAGTATACGCAGGCACGAAGATCGTCTCCTTTACTTTCGATGAGAGGAGCAACGCACAGACTTGGCATGCCGCGAGTAAAGAGAATCTCTGTTACCTATCTACATCGCGCATCCTCCTTGAGAATGCTTTACGTATGGCTTCGGCCGAACACAATTTGCTACATGAAGCGGCTTTTGCACGAGTGCTTCAATCGAGTAGCCGCAACGTGCCGTGGAATGCGTTTCTACAGCTCCCGCGCTATTCGCCCTACATGGCATCGCAGTTGAACGGTGTATGGAAGCGCTTAGTAGCCGAAACTGCCAAATGGTGTACGTGGATTGGGCTTGATGTGTCGCAGGAGGGGCTTGCATTGTCGGTACAAGGCTTGTCGGCAGTAGAGCGAGAAAGTAAAAACTTGAGCAATAAGTATGCTGATGCGAAAAGCTCGGTAGTGAGTTCTCCAAGCGTTCTCCCCGAGACGTGTCCTGTCTTTCTGCGCTGGGGCGATCGGAATTCTGAACGTTTACACACGCAGCTTTCCGCGCAATTGGGTACTTCTGCCGAATTGTCGCAAACGCTCATAGCACGCGCCGAGATACAGGAAGTAACTCTTGCTTGGGACGAGCAAAATGGTTCTGGCAATTGGTTACTAGTCCTTGCGCCGCGCAGTACTAGCCATGCTTTTGGCACTTTGCGTTCGGAGCTAGACGGCTTTGAGGCGCACGAAAATTTGCACACCCTCCGAATTGATAAAGACGAAGAACTTACGATTGCTACATCAACGCATCCCGATTATTATCAGAAACATTTTGGTACGCCTTTCCCTAGCGATGTGGGGAAGTATTATGCCGTAGTAGATCGGTACATTGTTTTTGCTAGTACTACGAACGCCCTAGAACGTGTAGCATTGGCGAAGTTGCGTGGTACTACCCTTGAGAATTCGCCTGCTTGGAAAGAGGTAAAGGAGCAGTTGCAGTCGCAATGCAATTTTATGTACTACAGCGTGCCCAATCAGCGGAAAGATTTTGCGAGTCTTTTTTTTTCAACACAGAATGCGCTAAAAAGTGGCAGAGGAGCACGGCTTGTGAATTCGTTAGCAGGGCTCGTAATTCAAGTAAGTGGGGCGGGTAAAATTCTTTTCTATAACGGAATTTTCCAGCAGAGCGAAGCCAAGCCGCACAGTTCAGTTTCTACAGGATGGGAAACGCGCCTAGATGCTTCGATAAAGGGGCGACCGCTCTTTGTTTCCAATCATAATACCAAGGCGCAAGAGGTGCTCTTGCAAGACGAAAACGGGAAACTGTACCTACTCAATGCAGAGGGGCGCATCTTATGGCGTGCGCAGCTGGAGGGAGAGATTTTGGGGTCGCCGAGGCAGGTAGATTTGTATCGTAACAACAAACTGCAATACGTTTTTTGCACCAAGAATAAACTTTATGCAGTGGATAGAAATGGGAACATGGTCGACGGTTTTCCAGTCCGTCTGCCTGCAGAAACGTTTGCTCCGCTAGCAATATTCGATTACGAAGGAAAGCGCGACTATCGGTTCGTGGTCAGCTGTGCCAATCGGCGCATCTACATGTACGATCGGACAGGTAGGCGTGTGGAAGGCTTTGCCCCGCCACAAATGGAGACGAGCACTAATCATCCGCTGGTTTGGTTCTCTTCGCGCGATAAGGATTATATCGTTGCGTGCGATTCTAGCCGCCTCTATTTCCTCAATCGTAGAGGAGAAGAGCGCTTACGCACCAAGAGTAGTGTTTCTCGTGCTTATGGTGCTCCGCTGAGTGTAGAATTCGGTAATTCGCCTCGTATTGTAACCGTTAGTGAAGAGGGCGATTTGTGCGTAATCAGTGCCGCGGACGGCGATGTACGTCGTATAGCAATCCCCTCTTGGCGCAGCGCGAGTACTGGGATGCTTACAGACCTGAATGGCGACGGTGTTCTTGAGCTCGTTTATACGCGCGGAAAGGAGTTAATCGCAGTAAATCAGCTTGGCAACATAGTCTATCGTACTACTTTTGATGGTGAGCTTGGCAACTGGCTTCAGACGTTCCGTTTTAGCGAGCAGGACGTGCGTGTAGGCATTTTCTCTCCTTCGTTGCAGCGTATATGGCTTGTTAACGCATCGGGCAATGTTTCTGCGGGATACCCACTTGAGGGCAATTCGCCTTTTAGCATAGGCGCTTTTGTAAGAGGACAAGGCGTTTTCAACCTCTTGGTTGGAAAGGGTAATGCGCTCAAAAATTACGAGGTGAAGCCTTAGGGTATCTTCCCCCGATCTAGGTTGGTAGAGCCGAGTCGTATACCGTTTTGCAAGTTGACGAATTATACTAAACCTAATGTGGTAGGCGTTAGGTTTGTGAATTACGTGAATCAGAAATCGATGAAGTTGCGGGGCATAGTCCTCTTGGTGTTCTTGCTATGTGCTCTTTTCTCCTCTGCCCATGCTGAAAGGTGGAATTTGGGATGGGATCTCGGCGGTGGTGGCGGACTCACAGGGTATACGGGCGATCTCAACTTGTCTCCCATGCCGCGTGAACTCGGTGTCAACTTGGGGCTTTTAGCACGATTTACTTTCAACAAGTACTACGCAGCGCGTCTGAATCTGTTCGGAGGGAATGTGAGTGGGCGTTATGATCCTTCGCGCTATGCACTACCCATTACGAACGGGAAAGGCATTGAAGAGTTCAATCGTTTTATGATCGGGTTTGATGCCAATGTGGAAATCAATTTCCTACCCTTTATTGTGAATATATTGGCGCAGAAGCGTTACAACGACGAATTCATTGCTCCGTATGCAACTTTCGGGCTTGGCGCATTGGCTGCGAGTGGTGGCGGTATGCACATCTATACACCCATGGGAGCGGGATTGAAGGTTGCCCTAGGAAATCGTTTAACGGTTGCAGGCGAGTTGCGTTTTCTGAAAATGTATCGCGACGAGTTGGATGGTTACAAGAACGTCCCAACCGACGACGGAACATGGGGCATACACAATCAGGATTGGATTCCGATGCTCTCTGTAACCTGTTCGTATCGGATGTTTTTTAGTATCCAGCGCTGCGCCGCTTATAATTAGCGATGAGAGAGTCGGCTTCGCAAGCTTTACTTCCCACTCCACGCCACGTAGCCATCATAATGGATGGTAACGGACGTTGGGCCAAGGCGCGTGGAAAGGAGCGTACCTTCGGGCATCAGAATGGCAGAAAGCCCGTGCGTGAGGCCGTAGAGGCTGCTCTGGAGTTGGGCGTCGAGTATCTTACCCTGTATACTTTTAGTACCGAGAACTGGCGGCGTCCGCGTACAGAGGTGAAGATGCTGCTCGAGCTTCTTTCGAGTACACTGCAAGAGGAAATTGCGGAACTGATAGCGCAGGGCGTACGCTTCCATGTGATTGGCGATTTGGAGGGATTACCTGCTTTTCTGAGTAAGGGTTTGCGCAAAGCAATGGAAGACAGCGCACAGGGGTCAAAGTTGGTTCTTACCTTGGCGCTAAACTATGGGGGACGGCAGGAACTGTTGCATGCTTGTCGGTCGTTAGTGCATGAAGCAGAACAGGGCAATTTACGAGGAACGGAAGTAACGGAGGAAAGTATAGAGCAACACCTCTATACGAAAGGGATGCCAGACCCAGAACTCGTGATACGAACGAGCGGCGAACAGCGAATCAGTAACTTTTTGTTGTGGCAGATTGCGTACGCTGAGTTGCTTTTTCTACCCATTCTTTGGCCTGATTTCCGTAAAGACGATTTTTTTGCCGCGGTTTCCGATTATAAAAATCGAAAACGACGTTTCGGAGGCGTCTAACTAGCCTCTTTTTTGCAGTAAATGCAGTTCATATTAACTTTGGGCATTGTATATTTTAAGGGATAGCGGGAGTATGTGCGAATTGTGGGCGCGTCTGGTGAGAATTTCAAGTGGAAGAATATTTGTTTTATCCTTGTTTTGGATCGTATTCTCGCTAACCACGGTATGGGGGCAGAACGTAGAGTCGTTTAGTTATAGTGCTCCGAAGCGCTATACAATCAAGGATATAGAAGTAGCTGGAGTGCAGTTCCTTGAAAAGGATGTGCTCGTACAGTTGAGCGGACTCCGTGTAGGTGATACCATAGAGTTGCCGAGTAATGATATTACCAAGGCTGTAAAAAAGCTCCGCAAAGAAAACCTCTTCTCGAGTGTAGAGATAAGTGTTGCTAAAATTGAGGGCGACAATGTTGTTTTACGTATTGAATTGAAGGAACAGCCACGTACGTCAGACATCCGTTTTGAAGGAATTAAAAAATCGCAGCGCGAAGACATTAACGATAAGTTGAGTTTCAAGATAGGGCAACAGGCTACGGCATCGAATATAGATGCGGCGCTCCGCGTAATACGAAAATATTTCTACGAAAAAGGGTACTGGAACGTACATGCCAGTGCGCGACAAGAACTAGATACTACTTCCATCAACACTGTAATCGTAACCTTCGCCATAAACCGTGGGAAGAAGGTCAGAGTAAAGGAGATTTCGTTCGAGGGCAACCATGCCTTTGATGACGCTAAGTTGCGTAAGAAGGGCTTCAAGGATACGAAGCGACGCCTCTGGTGGAATCCGTTCCGCGGGGCAAAATATATAGAAGAAAAATACCGTGATGATCTGGGTAACCTTATTTCGTTCTACAACGAGCATGGTTACCGCGATGCACGCGTAGTATCCGATTCGGTGTATCCTCTCCCGGACAACCGTGTGGGCATCCGGGTAAAGATTGAAGAGGGGGCTCAGTATCACATTCGCGACATAAAGTGGGTGGGCAATACGGTTTATCGCTCCGATATGCTTTCCGAGCTACTCGGCATGAAGAAGGGCGACGTCTACGACCAAGTACTCATAGAGAAGCGTTTGCAGATTGACGAGAATTCTATCAGCACGGGCTATATGGACAATGGTTATCTCTTTTTTCACGTTACGCCCGTAGAAACGAACGTTGCCAATGATTCGGTAAGCCTCGAGATGCGCATCTTTGAAGGACCGCAAGCTACCATTACCGATGTTGAAATTCATGGCAACACACGTACAAGCGAACGTGTTATACGTCGTGAACTACGAACCTATCCTGGCGATCTTTTCAGCCGAACGAATGTAATCCGCTCGCTTCGAGAGTTGGCGAACTTGGGCTATTTCGAGCCAGAAGCACTGATGCAGAACGGCGTGCGCCCCGAGCCTAATGTGCAAGATGGTACGGTAACTCTTCACTATACCGTAGAAGAGAAACAGAGTGACCAGTTTGAAGCTTCTGCTGGCTGGGGGGGCGGAATGTTTGTTGCTACCCTCGGACTGCGTTTTACAAACTTTAGCTTAGGTCGTTTCTTCAAGAAGGATGCTTGGCGTCCGATTCCTTCAGGCGACGGACAGAGTTTGGCTATACGTGCTACAACGAGTGGTACGCAATATAGTGCCATGAGTGTTTCCTTTACCGAACCGTGGCTAGGAGGCAGTAAGCCCAATAATTTCTCGGTCTCTTTTTACCGTTCGGTGTACGATTATTCTGAATGGGTGTGGCGGCGTAGCGATGACTATTTCCGAATCATCGGGGGTGCAATAGGTTTGGGTACACGTCTGAAATGGCCAGATGACTATTTCACGCTTTATACCGAATTCTCCTATCAGAATTACAAGTTGCGCAACTGGAAGCAGGATTTTCTCTTTACGAATGGGATGGCAAACAACATGAGTGTGCGTTTCGTTTTAGGGCGCAATTCGGTCGATCAGCCCATCTATCCGCGTACAGGGTCTAACTTTTCTCTCTCGCTTCAATTAACGCCTCCATACTCCTATTTTAACGGGAAAGACTATACCTCGCCTACCATGACGGCGCAGGAACGCTATCGCTGGGTTGAATACCACAAATGGACGGCGCGTGCGCAATGGTATACCTCGGTTGTTGGTGACCTTGTGCTTCACTTCAATGCCCAGTTCGGCTATTTGGGCTATTACAATAAGAATGTGGGTTACTCTCCCTTTGAAGGGTTTGATTTGGGAGGCGATGGTCTTTCGGGCAACAACTTCATTTACGGACGAGAGTCTGTAGCACTGCGTGGTTATTCTAATGGTTCACTTACCCCGACTGTTGGGCAAGGAGTGCGCATGGCAAACGTGTATGATAAGTTCACCCTAGAGCTCCGTTACCCCATTGTGTTGAAGCCTCAAACCAGTGTTTATGCCTTAGTGTTTACCGATGCGGGGAATTCGTGGTACGAACTGAACCAATTTAACCCCTTCCAACTCTATCGGTCGGTAGGGGCTGGTTTCCGCGTCTTCCTCCCTATATTTGGTATGCTCGGCTTTGATATTGGCTATGGCTTTGATGCAGTGCCTGGAAATTCTAGTGCCAACAAATGGCAGCCGCACTTCCTCATAGGAATGCCGCTCTAGACGAAACGCTTAGAACACCAGAACTGAACTGTATGTTTTGAAGTAAGAGGGTTGAGAGGTGTCTTACGGTACGCGCCGTCAACCATCTTTTGAAGAATAAAGACAACCAAGTTAAAAGGAAAGGAAAGAAAGATGTCGCACAAACTATTTGTGTTGTTAGGATGCATGTTGTTGCTCCCCTTCTTTGGCATGGCACAGAAATATGCTTTTGTGGATACCGAATATATTTTGAACAAGATCCCGAGCTATCGTTCGGCAAAAGAGGAGATTGATAAACTTTCTACCCGCTATCAGCAAGAAATTGAACAAGGCATGGCGGACATCCAGAAACGTGTGAAGGATTTTCAGGCAGAGCAAGTATTGCTAACCCCTGAAAAGCGTCAGAAACGTCAGCAAGAGCTAGTAGATGCCGAAACACAAATAAAGGAGTTACAACAAAAGTATTTCGGGCGCGAGGGGCTTCTTTTCAAAAAGCAGGAAGAACTCATAAAGCCTATCCAAGATCAGGTATTCGCAGCTGTTAAAGAGCTCGCCAATGAAGGCGGATATGCCGCTATATTCGATGTCGCAGCATCGGCAAGCATACTCTACAGTAGCCCTCGTTATGATAAGAGCGATGAGGTGCTTCGCAAATTGGGCTTTAATTAGTAAGTTTGCAGACAAAGTAAAAGTTTTGCAGTAATTGATACGTAGGAATGAAACGAGTAGTTTTTCTAGTCGCGTTGCTTTTGGCAGGCATGGCTACACAGTTGATGGCACAAGAAGCACTGATGGGCGCTATGGCAGTCAAGCAGATGTCTGAAAAAAAGCAACCGAAGTTTGCACATATTGATAGCCAAGCTCTGATAACCTCGATGCCAAAGCATGATACGATTATGAAGCAGCTAAAGGCGTTTGAACAGGATCTTTATGACCAGCTCGAGCAGCTACAGGTAGAATACAACAAGAAGTTGCAGGATTATACCCAAAAACGCGAGTCGCTTACGCCTTCGGTACGTGAGGCTAAGGAGAAGGAATTGGCAGAACTTGGGCAACGTGCCAACGAATTTCAACAAGCTGCGCAGCGCGATTTCCAGACACAACAAGGCAAGCTATTGCAGCCACTCATTGACGAGGTGAATGCTGCCATTCAGAAGGTTGGTAAAGCGAACGGATATACCTACGTGTTTGATAAGGGTGCGGGTTTCTTGCTCTATGTATCGCCCGACAGCGAAGACATTCTTGAAAAGGTACAAAAGGAATTGAAAGTTAAGTAGGTTTCTTATGGCGGAACCATGGAAGTTGTAACCGATACAAATCCGATTGGTGTAATAGATTCGGGCGTAGGCGGTTTAACGGTATTAGTAAGGCTGGTTGAGGCAATGCCCGATCAGCCTTTTTTATACTTCGCCGATCAGGCATGGTGTCCGTACGGTCCGCGTCCTGCTAAGGAGCTGCGTAGCAGATTATTTGGCATTGTAGACTACCTTCTGCGGCGGGGTTGTAAGCTAATAGTTGTTGCCTGCAACACTGCCACGGCTGCGGCGATAGCGCAATTGCGTACTCACTACAATATCCCTTTCATAGGAATGGAGCCTGCAATAAAACCTGCGGCACTCACCTCGCAGACGCATCATGTGGGGGTGTTGGCCACGTTGGGTACATTTTCGGGGGCTTTGTTTCAAAGAACTGCCGCAGCGTGTGCACGTCATGCTCAATTGCATTTGGTGGTGGGAGAGGGGTTGGTAGAAATTGTAGAGAGTGGACGTTCCGACTCCGAAGAGGCAGAGCAGCTTTTACGGAAGCTTCTTGCACCGCTTCTTGCCCAAAAGATAGATCGTCTGGTATTGGGGTGCACGCATTACCCTTTATTGCGTTCTGCGCTGGAACGCGTTCTGCCCCTTTCGGTTCAAATATTAGATCCTGCTCCCGCTATTGCCCGCCAATCTGTACGCGTGATGCATGGAATCTGTAGTTTAGCCCCCGTTCCCACAACAAAGCCTGTAGCCTTGGAGCTTCTTTCTAGTAAACCCAACGCGCATCTTTTAGAATTCGCACAAAGGGTATTTGATTTCTACAATCTACGTTTTCCAACCTCTCACGCAGAAAACTATGTAGAGTCTATTGAAAATTAAGCCTTCTCGAGCGCGCATTAGGAAATACACATAAAACATTAGATACCTATTCGTGGGGCGAAACCTGATTCGCCCGTAAAATGCGCATTGCGCATTTTGTTTTAATCATGTCGTCGTAAGGGCGTTGCCTGCAACGCCCGAAAAATGAAAAACAAACACAAACAGGTATTCTTGGGCGGACGTAGCAGGCAACGTCCCTACAGGAAATTATTGATTATCAAATTTGTAGGGAGAGGCATGCCTCTCCCTATTCGGTATCATTCTGTTATGTATATAAATTATTGGATACCAATTTGTAGGGCGAATCATATCGTTATAGGTGCGCTGCCCGCAATTTGTCTGATTATCAATACATTAACCCAAACATGCAATATGTTGGGTAATGTTTTCGGCACGTTGTGCCGAAATGGGCGAATCAGGTTTCGCCCCTACACGTCGGATGACCAATAGATTTTGGTCTATATGTGGAAAATGCAGATTGCGCATTTTCCTACGTCAAAGCGTTTATTTCGTCCTTAGTCTCAGGTAAGTGCGTATTAGGGATTGGCTAGTAAGTATTTAGCCCTCATTTTCAATTATCGCAATGTCCGAATCATTCAAACCATATAGGCGATATACAAGCGAATCGATCCTTTTTTCCTCTACATGAATATCAGCATCTGGGTCTGTTTGTTTGGCTTGAAGAATTCTCTCTACTTGCTCTATAATCTGTTTGTCAATTTCTTTTGCACTCTTGATAGGAATTTGTAGTAGCGGATCTTTATCAATCTGGAAATTGCTTCCTTGCATCTTTCCCTTGTGTCTTAACCAATATGCAATTAGCTTAGAGTTTAACAAGCCAGTCAGAAATTTGAGATTAAAGCGTTCGGTCTTTATTACATAGAAGGTGGCAGAGACGTATGTAGGGAAATCGGCATAGGAAAAAGAAGGAGCACCGACACACTTTCTTTGGCAGATTATCTTCTCGCCCAGAAAGAACGCTTCGTTGCGTGCGCGGTGCAGGCCGTAAGGTTTGTTATCGGAAGTTATTACATCTCGGAATAGATTTAAATGTCTTTTGATATTTGGATAGGAATCCATACTATCAGGATTCTTAAAAGAAGAGGTCGTGTAGATAAGCCAGAAGCGATTTCTTGGGTATACCACATATCGTTTGATTTGTTCTGTTGTGTAATATGGCTTTATTAAAGTAAGCTCGTTATTTGTTAGACATAAATTGTCTTTTTCTTGTTCAGAGAGACCAAAGATGCCTTGCCCAATGCGTAGGGTTGGATGTTTTAGTGCAATGTTATTGTTCACAAAATCATAATGGGGATGAATACCATTTATTGCTTCAGATTCGTACAGATGATTAGCTCCATTATTTATTCGAGATAAAAGTTCACCATCTTTATTTTCAGTTAAAGTAAAGTTCTTGCATAACGAACTCTTTTCAATTTCGCATCGTAGATATAAAACAGATCCTGATTCCCTATTCTCCAACATTGCTATTGCATCGGTGTATGATGCTTTATTTGTTATAAGCTTTCGATAATCGAATAAATATTTATCATCTAACGAGCAGTGCTGTAAAAGTAAAATCATGGTCTGTATGCTCGCATTTTCAAAGACCATGTAGTCATTAAAGTCTATAAGCGAACGAATTGTGGCAACTTCCAGAATACGTTCACGCATTTTCTTTGCGCCTGTACTTGTTGTCCAGTTGTTCGTTGCAATAAAACAGAGGAAGCCATTTTCTCGCAGCAAATCCAAGCCTATGCATAAGAACCCGTACCAAAGATCCATCTTCCCCATATAGTAGGGCGATGTCGTCTTGAAATTTGCAAAAGCTTGTTTGTTTTCATATTCCTTGATATACGGCGGATTCCCTAGCACAATATCAAACCCCGCGAACTCGCCATTAGCTCCCCACACCTCGGGGAATTCGAGTCGCCACTCGAAGGTGCGCATTCCTGCTCGTCTCTGCTCTACAGCTGCTGCGGCTTGCTGGGCTTCTTTATACTTCGCTTTTGCGCCGTTGAGTAGAGCTTTTAGTTCCGAAGGCTCGTATGCGCTCCATTCGTTGTTTTTTGAGGCTTCAAGTCGCTTTGAAAGCGTTGCAATCTCTTTTTCGCATTTCTCTACACGTTCTTGTGCCGTTCTTTTCTCCTCTTCCCAGAGTTTGTTTTTGAGTGTGTTATTGTACTCCTCCATGGCAAGGGCAATTGCCCGTTTACGACTCTTATCGCTTGTTTCATAATATTCAGACGTGAGTGCTCGGATTCTTTGACTATCGGGATCTACCCACTTCCCTTGCAGTGGCAATGAGTATACAATGGCATTGCCACACTTTATGTTAATATCTATATTGGGCAAAGTCTCTAGTGCTTGGTAATCGCTTTCGCGTGTGTAGTATGCATGCTTGAGTAACTCTATCCAGAGACGAAGGCGACAAATTTGTACTGACGTAGGATTAATATCTACGCCAAACAAACAGTGTTCTATGAGGTGACGCTTTTCGCTGAACAATGTTTCTTGGACGCGCTGACTCTCTGGGTTCTTTGGCGTGTAGGTAAAATGAGCTCCTTTGGCAGTAATGAGCAGCTCGTCACAGACAATCTCAATCTCATAGTCCGAGCGACGTAAGCTTGTACCTGAAGCATCCTGCAAAATCCCTAAACGATGTTTTAGGTAAATCAGTTCGTTAAGAGCCGATACAAGGAAATGCCCAGAGCCTACCGCAGGATCACAAATCGTAATCGTGTCGAAAAGCGTATTAGCCTCCTGTTTATCTATTACATCTAGTTGGTTGTAGAGCGCCTTTACATCGGCACACTGCCAACCGTATTGGGTATTGAACTTGTCTACAATAGCGCGCTCGATGGTCTCCCGACATATATATGTGGTAATGTAGCTTGGCGTAAAGACTGCGCCATCCTTGTGTCCATTGATTTTCTCAAAGATAAGTCCGAGTACCGAGGCATTGACTAGTGTTTTTTCCTTGGTTGTTTCGTCTTGACTTCCGAAGTCGTAAGCGTCTAGAAAAGCAAAAAGGTAATCGAATATAGGTAATTCATCAGCTGTATTGGTGTGCTCTTTCTTTAGGACGCTTTGTGTATAAAACGGGAGTGTCTCTTGTGACTCCAGTTCACTGATTTTTACCTCATGCTCGAGTTCTGTTTCTTCAAATAGGGCGCTGTTTAGGTAGGGTACATTGCCGAATCGTTCCTTGAAGGCATTGCTGCGTTTCTCGGGTGGAATGGCAAGTACTGCAAAGAAGAGATTGTTCAGTGCAGTAAAATCGCGAAGCTTTGCTTTGTTAAGGAACAGGAAGGCATTGTTGCTCGCGTTGTAGTTAAGTAGTTGTGTTTCTAGCAGTTTCAGGAAAAGGAGGCGGTTTAGCCACGTAATCACCAGTTCTAAGGCGATATTGAACTTTTGCTCTTCTTCCGTAGCGCCGTATTGCTCTCGCCGTGTAAAGTGCTCGAAAGCGAGTTCTACCTTCCCATAAGTTTGTTCGATTAACGAGGCATAATGCGGCTCTTTGGCACGTGCGATGCGTACTTTATTGCCCGTGCTTTTTTGTTCCTCTAGGCCGAGTAGGTATAGCAGTTCATTGTAGAAGCCACGATCAAGCTGGTTGGGGTCGGATTGTATTGGTTGCTTGAGAAGATAGAATGGGCTAAAAAATTTGTAGAGCTCGGTGAGGGGCGCACTCTCCTTGTTGTTTAGTACTTCTTGTATCTCGTGGCGATATTCCCGTAAATCGATATAATCGTAAGGGAGCGTTCCCTTTACTTTTTCAATAGCAGGGCTCGCGAAATCGACATATAGGTCTTGGCTTTTAGAAATATCTCCTCGTCCCTCTTCAATCTTTCGGAACTTTTCTTCTAAATCTCGGTAGAAAGTCTCATAAAATACAGCCGCATCAAAACAGAAGAATGTATGGAGGTTGGTTACTACAAGGTGTCGTAGCTGTTTATTATCGTTAATTGCTCTTTCGCGTAGATAGTAGATGAGGAGCTGTTGCAATGCTTTTCTGTTGAGATCGTCTGGGGTGATCATCTCAGTGGAATTGGAGGTACTTTTCACCTCAATGAGCACCTCAATTGTCTCCTGCTTGGACGAGGGATAGATTACCAAATCATACGTTCCGCCTTTTCTCGTCGTCTTTGTACCTGGCACTACACCTCCTGCATAGAATGTCGTTTCGAGAAAGTGTTGTAAGAAGTTTTTTTGTTCCTCTTCGCTTTGGTTATTTTCTATTTGTTGCAAGAATGAGTTGAGTGCTTCTGCAAACTGAACAAGCTGCTCGCGGTTGACTGCTTGCGCCTTCTGTTCTTTACGGAGTTTGAAATTCGATAATTTAGCCATTACGCCTTATAGTATGTAATGCATAAAGTTAGAAAGTCGGCTACAATTTAGTCGTAGAGAGATGTGAATGATAGTTAAGAGTTAAGAGTTACGCAAAGCGGTTCTATGCGTAGGGATGTTTACGGCGCATACGCGTATTAGGAAATACATATAAAACATTTAATACCATTTTTGTAGAGGCGAAACCTGATTCGCCCGCAAAATGCGCGTTATGCATTTTGCTTGATCATGTCGTTATGGATGCGTTGCCCGCAATGTCCGTTTTATTTGATTATCAATACATTAACAAAAATACACAATGTTGGGTAATGTTTTCGGCACGTTGTGCCGAAATGGGCGAATCAGGTTTCGCCCCTACACGTCGAATGACCAATAGATTTTTGGTCTATATGTACAAAACGCATTTTCTTGATCCTGTCGTCGTAGGGGCGCTTCCCACAACGCCCGAAATATCCAACATGCATTTTACATATTCGCTTTGCGCTGTGAGAGGTCGTCCGCGCGAGGATCGCCCGAAACCGAAAACCGCTCGAAAAAGAGAGTTTTGCGAAAATTCTTAAATTAGACGGGCAAAGAGGCAATATATAACAGCATATCATGATGAAGCGAGGATTACTGTTCTTATTGTTCTTGTGCACTAGCATATTCCTCTTTGCGCAAGAACCAGTTCGTTTCGGCGACCGTGAGGTCTATCTTGAAGCGAATGTACGCCCCCAGAAGCGTGGGCAAAAAACGTCTAGCTTGGCGCTAGGAATACCTACGGGCGAAAGTCTCAACGTTCTCGTTCAGTTTGAACGGGGAACTATCCCTTATGCCAAACTCAGGCAGAAAGGTATTGAGCTGGGCGATTACCTCGGCAATAACGCCTACTACGCCCAAGTAGCCCCAGGAAGCCGTCCGAGCGATTTTGTGGGTACGGGGCTTCGTGCTGTAGTGCCTATCCGTGGCGAGTGGAAGGTTGTAAACGGACTTTTGCAACAGGATATCCCCGAATGGGTGCGTGGAGGCAATAATCTGAAGATGAGCCTTTCATGGTTTGCAGGCGTGCGCTGGGAACAGATTCGTACCTATCTCGATGCGCAGGGGATTGTATATCATGCTGCGTCAGATGTTCTGCGCAATGTGGAGATCTCCGCTCCGCGCGAAGCCTTGCTTTCGTTAGCTGAGCTTGAGTGCGTAGCAGCCCTCCGTTGGATTGCGCCGCCTGCCGAGTTGCAGAACCGCGAAGGCGCTCGCCTGAGTGGTGCGCGTTTGCTGCAAATTCCGCTAGAACTCGGAGGACGCGGTCTGACAGGAAAAGGGGTACGCATCGGTATTTGGGATGCTAATGTGGCAGACCACGCCGATTATGGTACGCGGGTGCATCGGCAAGAATTTGAAATAAGTGGTACGACGCATGGCATGCATACCACGGGCACGATAGTAGGAAGCGGACTTCTGGACGAACGCGGTAAGGGTATGGCTACGGAGGCTGAGATATGGACAAACAATTTTAATACGCAGTCTAACGGCAAGTCCGTTGCGCTAGAGATGTATGAGTCCTACTTGTCGCAACACATTACGCTTACCTCCAACTCCTACGGGTATCGTATGGAAAGTCTGTGTGGTTTAGACCGCTATTTTAATTACACCTATATCGGCAATGAGAACGTAGACCGCCTCTCCAGTTGGTTCCCAGATATGACGCATGTTTTCTCGGCAGGAAATTCGCAAGGGGCTTGTAATAAGCCATTTTCTCATGCTACAAACTATGCCAAGAATATTATCTCGGTGGCTGCGGTAGATGCTTTCGGTGAAATGACCGATTTTTCCAGCTTTGGTCCACTGTTAGACGGTCGTATATTCCCAATTATCAGCGCGCGTGGCAAGGCGGTATACTCTACAGTTGCCAATCAGCAGTATGCTACCATGGATGGTACATCTATGGCGTGTCCGATGGTTACGGGGCATTTGGCGCTCCTCACGCAGCGTTGGATGCAACTGCACGGCGGCGCTGCTCCGCACAACTACCTTTTGAAAGCGTTGGTGGCTAACACGGCCAACGATGCAGGTAATCCAGGGCCAGACTACAAGTATGGCTTCGGGATACTCGATGCCGAGGCTGCTATCAAGGCAATGGAGAGTGGTTGGTATAAAATGGGTATTTTCCCACAAGGAGGCGAGGCACAGACCACCACTATACAAGTGCCCGCGGGAGTGCAAGAGCTACGTGTAATGCTTTGCTGGAGCGATCCTGTAGCTACCAAAGAATATGCAACGGGAGAGTGCCCATTAGTAAACGACCTTGATTTAACGCTGCTTGGCAGTGGTAAAACGTACTTGCCGTTCACGCTAGATCCCTCCAATCCGTCTGCCAATGCCACTACTAGTCTGCCCAATAAGGTGGATAACATAGAGCAAGTGGTTATAAAAACGCCTCAGGCAGGGGAGTATACAATTCGTGTGGCTGGGCTTGTAAGGCAAGAAACTGAGCAGCGCTATGCGGTGGTTTGGTACTTTGATGAGCAAAAACCTGAAATAGTATCTCCCACGGTGGACGATATTTATGCACCGAACGAAGCGTTGTATTTCCGTGCCAAGAACCTTGCAGGCGAGGTACAAGTGTCGTTGTCGGTTGATGGCGGTAAATCGTACATTCAGTTAGGGCAGTATGCTACCTGTTCGTCTATAAAGCTTCCTGCTGAAGTTCTGCCGACCGATAAGGCTATGCTTCGTGCGATAGATGAAAATGGGGTAGTTGTAACGATGCGAGAGCATTTTGCTATAATGCCTCAAGTGCAGAAATTGCGACTAGAAGATGCGAGCTGTTCTACCACAGGGTGGAAACTCATTTGGGAGGCTTGTACAGGCGCTGCTAAGTATGAGATTCTGCGTGCAGACGTTGCCCAAGGTAGCTACCAGAAGGTGGGCGAGGTTGTAGCCCCATCTACAGAATTTGTAATTCCTCCTGATGCGATAGTAGCGGGCGAACGCAATATCTATGCCGTGCAGGCGGTGAGTGCTGAGGGGGTAAAAGGAAAGCGGAGTGTGGCAGTTGTTTCCGCTAGGGTACTTCCTACAATTCTAACGATGAATGATTTACCCTTCCTCGAATCGTTTGTTGGTACGCCTACCTCGCATACAGAACTGATATCGGGCGAAAATCTGAAAAATCAGATGAAAGATGCCCCAGTCGAACTGCAATTGCCCTTTATGTCGCATGTTGCGGAGTGGCGTGTAGAAAAGAGTGCAACGGACTGGAGTGCTCCGTTTGCGCAGCGTGAGAATGTGGCTACTGCCAATGTATGTGCTTTGGATTTGAAGAAATTGGAGGCTGGCACGAAATTGCAGCTCTCGACACTTGTGGCGATGCAGAGCATTTCAGAGCCGAGCGGTGTCCTGTTGCGTTTGTTGGTTAATGGCGAAGAGGTTGCAGATGTGCTAGATAGGTCGCAAATATCGGGCGATGGCTACGAACATCTTCTTACCTGGGATTTGACAAAGTTTGCAGGGCAAGAGATTCGCTTGAGTTTAGAGTCTGCACTACAAGAAAAGGGGGCTACGTTAAGTCTATTTTACTTCCGCATTTTTGCTAGCACTACGCAGTCCGACGTGAGAGTTGGTTGGGTAAATAACCCAGAGCTTGCGGCGAAAACCAACATGAAGGAGGAGGCAATTACTTTCTCCGTGGCGAACAATTCCTCTGTTGAGTTGAAAGACGTTCCTGTTAGCGTACAAGTGGATGGTAAAGTGGCTTATGCAACGACCATCGCGGTGCTGAAATCGTTTGAAGACAGAGTCTTTTCTGTTCCCTACAACTTCTATAGCGCAGAGGCACATAAATTTAAGGTAGAGGTTCGTGCTGAGGTTGCTAATGATTCTAACGTTGAAAACAACGCAGCCGCCTTTGAGGTTTATAACATGGGCGAAGCCTTGGCAATGCCCGAACTAAGCTATATTGACTTTTTAGGCGCTCCGTTCCCTAGTATTCCTCACATTACAACGAAAGTAAAAGGAGCAATAGCTTTTGTAGATGGGCGGGGGGCTCTGGAGCACTACAAAGCGGGCGAACATGCGGTGCTGCATGTAATGCCGAATGATCCGAGAAACGCCCTACAGGTTACGTTTAAGGAAATCTCTTTAGCACGAGCCGATACGCTTTTTGTCTTTACTAACGACGTCCCGACCGACCTGTATATGGTACGGCGACGCGATGCAACAACCTACATTACGGGGGCAGAGAAGCAGTCGCAGGTGATGCTATCCGAAGCGGCTGACGGTGGTTTAACCTTCTACTTCTATTGTGGCGATGGAATGCCAGGTGAGGGGTGGCTTGCAGAGGTGGCAGAGGTTGCACTCCCCAACCGTTGGAAAGCAGTGCGTATGGAGGAGATAGAGGGTACAGATGCCGTACATAGGAAGTTGCAAATAGTTGCCGAGAACGCTCTGCCCGTGCCTCAATACAATGTAGGGCTTTGGGTAACGCGCGATGGTGTTCGTAAACGGCTCGTGATCCCCGTTTTAGCTCCGAAGGGGACGCAGACCACTGTGTTGTATCCTGATGAGATAGATATTACGGCGCCTATGCGTACCGAGTTTGTGGCAGAACTAGAACGTGACGGCGATTTGAGCGATAACCAATGTGAATACGTCGTGCAACGCGATGAAATTTGGAACGGTGGCGGTACGATAAAAACGCCAGATGCTCTTTACGTGGCGCAAATCTATGTGGCAGGAACTGGCGACACACTCCGTTTGCCTGCACACAAGCGAATTACGTATATGCCTTCCACCAAGGTGCAACTCTACACGCAGAGCAAGAATGCGTTACGCTTTATGCTGTCTGCAAAGCCAACTGCAGAACAGGCGGGAGCTAAAATACGTCTTTGGGTAGATACCAATGGAGATGGCATGTTGCAGGATCAAGAGCCTGAACTAACCTCTGTTGTTTTAGCAGAAGGCGTGCAAGAGTACTGGCTTACAATGGATTATGCGAGCGCTACGGGTGTTGTGGAAGGGGCGCACCGTATGCGTGTACTCCTTGCCGATGACGCCAATTATGCGGCGTTTAAGGCGAGCCAAGAGATTGCGTGGGGGAGCGCTGCCGATTTTACCGCTGAGCTGAAACACGCTGCACGACCTATAGAATGCGAGGTAGCGCTACTTTCGTTAGAAAACGTGAAGTCGGGACGCAACCTTACGGCTACCACGCCTATTAGCGTAAAGCTAAGAAACAATGGGCTTACCCTGTTGCAAAAAGTAAAACTATCCTACCAAGTAGATGCTGGTGCTGTGGTTACAGAGGAGCTCGATTGTTCGATAGCGCCTCAGGGTGGCGAGGCTGTTGTGAATTTCAGTGCGCCTGCCAATTTGGGGAACGTAGGAAAATATAAGCTTACGGTGAAGCTCGCACAAGAGGATGTCTACAAGCAGGACAATGAGCTTGAGACCGTACTCTACCACATTGCGCCAAAGAATACAGATAAGCTGTTCACGCTAAATTTTGAAGGAGATGTGGCAGAAGAGATTCAACTGCCTGAGGTAGCCGAGGCAATAGACGATAAAGTAACGCTCGAAGGATGGTGGAAATTGGATGATGCGCGCGGTGCTCAGTATGTTAGAGGCGATGCCATTGTACTCCTCTCGGTGGTTGGCAACAGGTACTTGCCCGACAACACGTTGGCATTGGTACTAGGGCGACAGTGCGAATTTACAAGTGCGCAGCCAGTGGTAAAACCTGGGCAGTGGCAGCATATAGCCATTACATTGTCTAAAGCGTATGGTCAAACCACTATGAAAGCGTGGGTAGACGGCGAGAGCGTAGAAATGAAACGCAACGGTGTGGCAGCATTCTCATTACGCGGTCTTTCGCTTAATAGCCTATTGAAGGGTGCAAATGCGATGTTTCGCGTATGGAATACGCTGCGCACAGAGGCAGAGATTCAGACCCATAGTCAGCGGAGTGTGCGAGATGGGAGCGGCGTATTGCCCCCCGAGTGTGTTGGAGAGTATATCTTTACAGAGGGTACAGGGCTTGCTTCGGCGTATACCGACGATAAGTTGGCAATAATAGCATCGGAGCGCAGTAATGTTTGGCAACCCATGACAAAGGTTGTAACGCGCGTTGCGGCAGAAGGCGAACTCATCCCAGCACAATACCTCGAGGACGACATGGTACTACTGACCATGCCGCAGAGTTTTACCGATTTTGCTCACGTCAAACTCCAGTTTGTTCGCGATTGGGTGGGGACAAAGGTATTCTTCAATAGTGCAGAGATAACCGCGGAACAGACATTTGATTTTACTGCCAATGCAGAGCATACGCTCCTCTTTACGGCAGAAAAGCAAGACCTTTTCGGGGTAAACCTAGTACAGTCGTTAAAAGTGAAAGTAGTGAACGATCTGTCCGATGCATGCTCTATTACAAAGATTTCGTTGCCAAAGGCAAAGAATCCTGGATTGAAAGATGATGTAGCAATACTTTCCCCTGCTGAAATGCTTGTACTCCCCGCACGGGAGATGTCGGCAAATGCATTAGATGCACAGCATATTACGGTGGTAGTAAATGAGATCTCGCCCGCGGCAAAATTGTACGTAGGCGAAACGGAGATGCAGGTTGGAGCGGATATTACGCTAGATTTAAGTAGCCCGAAGTTACTGCGCGTAGTGGCTGCTAACCAGCGCGATACCAAGTTATATACGGTGCAGCTGGCAGTGCCGCAAGAAATACAATGGACGCAAGAGAAGCTAACGCGACAATTTACGTCTGAAAGTCTGCAACTCGACGCAGTGGCTTCCTCGGGGCTTTCGGTAGCATATCGCAGTCTAGATCCCTCGGTGGCTACGGTAGATGCACAAGGGCGTTTAGTTACCACCTCGGTGGGGAAAACGAAGATTGTGGCAACGCAGACGGGAAATACTAAGTATGCGGCTGCTCAGACGATAGAACGCGAAATAGAGGTAACACGTGCCCCATTGACCATAAAGATGCTCGATGCAACGATGGGCATGGGTGATAAACTCCCCGAATTTGCCTTTACCTACGAGGGGTTGCAATTTGAGGACATAGAGCATCTGTTCCAAACGGTTTATGAGGTAAAAACACCTCATGGGAGTACGTGGGATGAAACGATGCCTCCGCTAGCACCAGGAGAATATCAGGTAGTTCCGAAGGGATATACAGAACCTTACTCCTTCAACAATTACATGGTAACGCGCACCAATGGGCGTCTGGTTGTAACAGCTCCTGCTAAAGCAAAAGCGGTAACGTTTACTGCACGTGATGAGCAAGGAGAACTCCTAGAAGGCGTTGCCGTGCAATGTGGTACACAAACGGCGACAACGAACGCTGAGGGTAGTGTGGTGTTCTATTTACCACAGGGTGAATATACGGCGCAAGCAACCAAGGAGGGGTATACACCTGCCGAGCAATCGTTCAGAGTGCGTGGGCGTGCCTTGCAGTTTGAGTTACGTTTGCTCAAGCGCGTACATACGCTGACGTATAAAACAGATGCACACGGTCTGTTACAAGGCGCTGCAACCCAGACAGTGGCAGACGGACAAGATGGAGAAATGGTTGTGGCAGTCCCTGCAGATTTGCGTCATCGTTTCAAACAGTGGTCTGACGGTCTCACTGCAGCTGCTCGTACGGAAAAAGCTGTACACGGCAATCACGAGTTCACGGCTGAATTTGAACCCCTTACCTACAAAGTGACCTACTTGGTAGGGAAAGGCGGCACGAAGGTAGCAGGGACGTTTGAACAAGTGATACATCCTGGCGAAGATACCGAGCAGGTAGAGGTGAATGCCGAAGAGGGCTACGTATTTATTGGGTGGTCTGATGGTGTGAAAACACTCCGACGGAAAGATGAGAAGGTGACGACGGATCTGGTCGTAGAAGCGCTCTTCTTCAAGGCACATCTGCTAACATGGAACGAAGACTTTGAGATGGGCGAAGAGAACCTCCATTATTGGAACTTTGAGACTCCAGAAGAGGGGAGTGGCTGGCTCTATTTTGAGAGGAGTAAACTCCGTATTGATCCGCCACTGTCGGGAGGCTATGTGCTGATGATAGACCCGTTCTATGGCGATATTATACCTTCCTACAACAATTGCGGAGTGGCTACGCCATGGCTATCGGTGGCAAATCGTGCCTCAGGTACGAATGTAACCCTAACTTTTGTGCGTTATTTCAATCAGTTTGAGTCCACAGATGAGGTAAAAGTGCAGTACTGCTTTGAGGATGAAAATTGGTTGGATGCTGCCACAGTATCTGCGGGAATAGACGGGGCTACTGAAACCGTAGTGCTTACCGATGCAATACTTGGCACGCATAAGTACTTGCGTTTCCGTTGGGGCTACTCCAATACATCGTTTTTTGGCTTCTTTGCTCTTGATGATGTGAAAGTGCACTATGCGCCTGTGCCGACAGATGTGACGCTACGTTATATTGCGGGCGAGAATGGGAAAATACGTAAAGAGGGCAGCGAGGAGCTATTCTCTACCTTAGAATTGAGTACGAATGCGGGAATGCTAGGTACAAAGGTTGTAGCTGTGCCCGATGAGGGCTATATATTTGAACGCTGGTCGGACGATAAAACGACTGAAGCTGAGCGCCAAGATGATGCCGAAGTTACGGTAAAAGCCTTGTTCAAGCGCGCTCCCAAAACAATGTACACCGTGGGCTACAAGGCAAAAGAACATGGAACGCTTAGTGGCATTACCTATCAGCTAGTGGCAGCAGGCGAGGCAAGTTTACCTGTTAATGCCGTGGCAGATGCTGGGTACAAATTCTCGCAATGGTCGGATGGTTCGCGTATGAATCCGCGAGTTGACATAGTGTCTGAAGATGGTAAGATCTACGAGGCTGAATTTGTAGAAACGAAGCCAGTCTATACGCTGACCTATGTGGCGGGTGAAAACGGCGAGATAGCGGGCGTTTTGCAGCAAGAGGTAGAGCGTGGTGCAGATGGTGCGGAAGTAGAGGCTTTGCCCGACGATGGGTATCGTTTTGTACAATGGAGTGACGGCGTGAAAACACCAAAACGTACCGAACGAAATGTGCAAGAAAGCAAGACGTACATGGCTCGTTTTGAAGCCATCCCGACTTATACGATTTCTCTTGCTAAAGAGGGCGAAGGCGAGTTGATCCTAGCAGGCATTGAGGCAGATAAACTGAATGCAGTGCCCGAAGGTACAGAACTCACGGCAGTGGCAACACCTGCCACGGGTTGGAAGCTGAAGAGCTTAACAGCAGGCGATAAGAATATTGCTGCTGACGGTAAGTTCGTTGTAACAGCAAATGTTGAAGTTAAGGCCGTGTTTGAAAAAACTACTGCTGTTGAGGACGCAATATTTGCGAATGTACTGGTAGCGCCGAATCCGTTTATCGCACAGCTTCGTCTGGTATGCAACGGTGCAACAGGTCGTTATGACTTACTCAATGCACAGGGTGTAGTAGTACGCAGTGGCAACATGGATGGCAATGAGGTAATGATTGAGACCACCGATCTTACTTCGGGTCTCTATCTCTTGCGTCTCACGGCTACGAACGGTGCAACGAAGGTTGTAACGGTGGTAAAAGAATAAGACACTAAGGGCGGATCGTGTACCCGCTCTTACCCCAATTTGGGGAACGATAAATACGGACACTGCCTTTTGAAGTGACCCCAGAAAGTTTTTTTGTCCAACTTTTTGGGGTCACTTCATTCACAAGGTAATGTTTTTCGGTATGTTGTACCGAAATGGGCGAATCAGGTTTCGCCCCTACACGCCGGATGATCAATAGATTTTTGGTCTATATGTGGAAAATGTACAAAACGCATTTTTCTTGAGCCTGTCGTCGTAGGGGCGTTGCCCGTAACGCCCGAAAAATGGAAAACAAACAAAAAAGTATTATGACGGATGTAGCAGGCTACGTCCCTACAGAAAAACAATGATTACCAAATCTGTATGGGTGAGGCGTGATTCGCCTAAAGATATACGGAAAATCAGTATACAGGGGACTCCCGTTTACCGCTCGCCACGAATTTTCAGTTCTGCCCAAATTGTTGCGCAGATGCGTAAGTACCAGTTTACGTCGTCGAAATCGAGGCGACGCCCTACACGTTTCTGTAACCAAAGGCGTGCGGGCTGGTAGGCGCCAACATAGTGATCCCAAACGGATTGGGGGACATTGTTGAAGTACTGCGTATCGTTTATCCAGACCTTTCCGTTGTCGTATTTTACGAATTCTATCTGGTTTGAACCTGCCACGTCGAAAGTGGCTATGAGGGGAAGGTTTAACGTCTCATCCATGAGATGGAGACGACGGAGCTGCGCCCCAATTTTCACAAAGTGCTCGTATTCAGCTTTGTTTTTGGGGTACGGTATACGTGGGTATTCTATCTTGAGGAACTCGAAGTATTTAGTGCAATACTCCTTGTCGTGCAAAACGCCGTAAACATAGTCAAATACCTCTTCGCCCTTTACGGGTTCGCCGATAGCCTCGCTAATCTTTGCGAGTATCTCAGGGCGCATATTGAGCTCAAGTTCTATTGGTTTGCCGTTGCGCGTTTTTCCTGCCACGAGCTCTGCGGGAGTATAATTCCAACCGTCGAGGAGTTTGTAAAGAGGGAAAAGATAACTACCGTCGCAAACACTGGCTTTATCGGCAAGATGTGAGGTAACAAAGCAATGACGGAAACTGCTTTCGCGCACTAAACGTGTGGTGCATAGTACTTTATTTTGGGGATGCAGTGCCCCTCCTAGCGTCTTGAAACACGGATAGGCAAATAAGCCTTTAGTCTTGCCTGTATAGGGAACGTAACGATCATCGAATGGGCGATAGGTATAGCGAATAAATGCCACCTCCTTAGCATGACTTTGCGCATCTGCTATTACGCTTCTCACTTGCCAGTCTCGACTGTCTGTTCCAGTTTGATACGCTTCTCGAAATTGTTCAGTTGTAAGTTTTTGTGCGGCTGCAAATAGGGCTTCTGCCTCGCAATGTTGGAAATTCACTACCACACGATCTCGCTTTGATAATGACCCTAACGCTGCAATTTCAAACAATTCGTTCAATGAGAAACCTGCCCTGTACTCTTCTTCGCTTGTAAAATCCTTTTCCACAAAGAAATAATACGGCGCAACAGGAATTAATTCTTTCCAGTCAGAACTATTCAAGTGCAACGCTTGGAGCGCTACCAGTTTTTCTTGTCTCAAACCATACAGCTCGTGGTAAAAGAGCTTCGCCTGTTCGTTCTTTGGTTCTTTATGTTTCACAAAAATATTGATACTCACCCCTGTTTGAATATCGAATACGTTTTCATCTTTGCCACCGTCGGGCGCTTTCTCCTTCATACGGCTATTGCCGTGCAAATTCAGAATATAGATCTCGTCAAACAAGCGCAATAACTCCTTACGCATTTGACGATGAATAACACCATCTAAAAAACGATTATTTGTAATAAACGCCACAATACCTTCCCCCGTTTGTTCCTCTATTTGGTACTGCGCGTAACGGATGAACTTAATGTAGTCGTCAGAAAGTGGTTTAATGTTCTTTTCGTTCAAATCCTCTTTGTAGGTGAGCATCAGATTCTCGATCCATCTACTCTTGTTAGAACTACTTACATTATAAGGAGGGTTGCCGAGCATCACCATTACGCGCATGTCGTGCTTAAGGGCGTTTACAGCACGCGCTTCCACATCGATTGGGAAAAGTCCGCCTGTTTCGGGGTGTTCTCTTTCAAGCGTATTGGTAAGGTAAATTCCATAGCGCGCACTGCCTAGGTCCGTTGCACCTGTTTCACGAAATACATACTCGAGGTTGAGATGTGCCATGGCATAAGGCGCCATCAGGATTTCGTAACCGTGAAGGCGAGGCAGGAGATGATCGCGCACGTAGTCGTTCCAAACACCTTGCTGCCCTGCGAATTTGCGGTAAATGGCACGTACCACCTCGGCAAGGAATGTGCCCGTGCCTGTGGCAGGGTCTAAGATTTGGAGACGATGAACAGGGTTACCTTTTGCATTGGTGACCGTGCTGCGATCTGCCAAACCGTCGCGTAAGCCAAAGTCGCGTTGCAAGAGTTCATCAACAGCACGAACAATAAAGGCTACTACGGGCGAAGGGGTATAGTATACGCCGCGTGCTTTGCGACGAGCAGGATCATACGCTGTAAGGAAGTCCTCGTAGAAAAGCATGATGGGGTCGTGCGCTGTACTCTTCTCCGTGTCCAGAAGGGTACGCACATCGGTTGCGCCGAAAACACCCACGAGGTCGTCTATAATCCAAGCGACGCGCGTATCAAGGTCGTACACGCCGATGCGCTGAAAAAGTTTGCGTAGGAACGGATTGCTTTGCGGAATGAGTTCAGCAGCTTCTTGGCGAGAGAAAGTATCGAGATTTTGGTCGTGATAGCGCGCAGCGAAGAGGGCGTAAACAATGGTCTGTGCATACCAGTCGGCAAATTCTTCCTCTTCTACAGTGCTCATAAGCACCGTGCGCATACGCTCGAATTGTTGCCGCAATTCTTGCCCTGCGTCGCTTTCTTTCTCTTTCAACACCTCGCGTATCGAACCTGCGAGGAGCTGGGCTTTGCCTGCCATGAGGAGGGCGAGCTTCTTGGCAGAAGAGATGGGGGCGGGTTGCGCATCGTGGAGTATAGACAGGAGTTCGGTAAAACGCTGTTCGGCATCGGGGAGTATAGAAAGAGTGTTGCCGTTTTGCCGTGCTACTTGTATTTCTAGCAAGCATTCCTCGCCACGATATAGAAGGAAACGAAGAAAGTCGGTAAAGACTATGCAGTCTAACCCCTGTTTGTAGCGTGAGAATTGCGCTTTATTTTGTTTTATGCCCTGAAGGTCGGGGTC
Organism: Bacteroidia bacterium; assembly: GCA_905373475.1. Classification (GTDB taxonomy): domain Bacteria; phylum Bacteroidota; class Bacteroidia; order Bacteroidales; family CAJPTX01; genus Bacteroides_D. The sequence goes on from CAJPTC010000001.1 coordinate 195,280, forward strand.
TCCAATATCTTTGGTTTCAAGGTAAGCGACAGGGATGCCGCCGTTTTGTAACAGTACAATATCTGGCGCTCCGCACGCGATGCGTTTCGGTTCGTTGATGATGGTTAGTCGTCGCAGTTCATCGGTCTCTTGGAGAAATTCCACCAAAGCGGGACGCAAACTCTGCTCTGTGGTAACGCCTGTTTTGTATTCTTGGGAGAGTCTGTTTAGGTATTTTCTCAGAGGTGTTTGGGGTGCTGCTGTTGCCATTCTATTGTTTTATTTCACAGCGAAAATAACGAAAGCTCGTTGAAAATCAGTACTGTAAATGCGTTGCTCGCAACGAGCGTTCTGTTGTACATCGCATTGTATAAAATTAAGCGAGGCACGCCATCGCCCCATAGATATTGAGGGAATATTCCCTTGCGTTGCCCTACCTACGAGGCTAATAATCGGAAAATTGTTTGTGCGACTATTTCTCCTTTTTCTGAAAAAAATATAGAAAAGCGAGAAAAATGGAGCGGCAGTATGTGACTTTTTCTAAGAAAAAGAGCTCGCATTTACGAAAAATTTCATTGACTAACAATATTTTTATTCCCGATTAAATGACTATGGATCAGTTTTTTGATACAAAAATTTTTAGTAAAACACATCTTTTTGATAGGAATGGCGCAGATTGTTTGATTAGAAATAGTATAACTTAGTTATGCATATAGACATTAACCAATAAAAAGAGAATAAATGAAGCGAGTTTGTCTATTGGTTCTGTTGTTGTGTGTAGCGGTTCAATTATATGCACAGCAACCAATTCGTTTCGGAGATCGCGAGGTCTACCTTGAGACGAACGTCCGAACAACAGTGCGCGGACACAGAACATCCAGCCTAGAACTTGGCGTTCCGACGGGCGAAAAGCTCAACGTCTTAGTTCAGTTTGAGGCGGGGCGAATTCCCTATTCTGTTTTAAAACAGAAAGGGGTAGAGCTTGGAGATTACCTAGGCGCAAATGCGTACTACGCAAAGGTGGCTCCAGGGAGTCGTCCGAGCGATTTTGTAGGTACGGGGCTTCGTGCTGTGGTACCCATTCGCGGTGAGTGGAAAGTTGTTAGTGGACTTTTGCAACAGGACATTCCCGAGTGGGCGCACGAAGGTGATAATCTCAAGATGAACCTTTCTTGGTTCGATGGTATTACGTGGGAACAGGTGAAGCGCCTCCTTGATGCGCAGGGTGCGACTTACAGAACACCTTCGGAGTTCTCGCGTAGTGTAGAGGTTGTGGCAAAACGCGAAGCAATTCTTGCACTGGCAGAACATGAGGCAATTTCGTTTATTCGGTATACGACTCCTCCCATGGAGGTGGAAAATTTTGAAGGAGCACACGTCAGTGGCGCATTCACCCTTCGTACACCTACAGCACTAGGAGGGCGTGGACTTACAGGGCGTGGTGTTCGCATTGGCATTTGGGATGGCAATGTGGCAGACCACGTAGATTACGGTAAGCGTGTTCACCGTAAAGAATTTGAGTTGTCAGTATTGTCTTCGAGTGCGCACGGAATGCACACAACGGGGACGATTTTGGGTAGTGGTTTGCGTAATGAAAAACACCGCGGGATGGCTCCTGAGGCTGAAATTTGGACTTATAACTTCAACATGCAGTCCAACGGTCTGACAACAGAGCAGGAGATGTATTTAGCAGCACTTGAAGAAAAGATCTCGCTGACCTCCAACTCCTACGGAATGAATATGAAGAATATATGCGGTACGAAGCGGATTTTGAATTACTCGTACTTGGGGCAACCGAACCTTGACCTCCTTGCCTACGTTGTGCCCACGTTGACGCATGTTTTTTCGGCAGGTAACTCTCAGGGGGCATGTGGTTGGAAATATAGTCACGTTTCTAACTATGGGAAGAACATAATCTCGGTAGCAGCAGTGAAGCCCAATGAGCAGATCACGACCTTCTCGAGTTTTGGTCCGCTATTAGATGGACGTATGTTTCCTATTATTAGTGCTTTGGGGCAAGGTGTGTGGTCTACTGTAGATATGCAGTCGTATTGGCAGATGGACGGAACGTCAATGTCTTGTCCGACCGTTACAGGTCATTTGGCGCTCCTAACACAACGCTATAAAGAGTTACATGGTGGTGCAATACCTTATAACTATTTTTTGAAGGCGCTTATAGCTAATACAGCGCGCGATGCTGGCAATCCTGGTCCTGACTACAAGTATGGTTTTGGCTTGCTAGATGGTGTGGCTGCCATAACAGCTATGGAGAACAACTGGTACAAAAAGGCTGTATTCTCCAAAGGCGGAGCACCGCAGACAACGAAAATTACTGTCCCGGCGGGTGTAAAAGAACTCCGTGTAATGCTTTGTTGGAATGACCCAGTGGCTGACAAGGAATATGCTACGGGCGAGAATCCGATGATCAATGACCTTGATCTAAGTGTAACCGCGAATGGTACAACGCATCTACCACTCACGCTAGATGCCAAGACACCGGATGCACTAGCAGTCGAAAAAGAAAATAAGCTAGACAACATTGAGCAGGTGGTATGGAAAATGCCCGCAGCTGGTGAGTATACGATACAGGTATCGGGGGCTGTAAATCAGGAAGATGAACAACCTTATGCTATTGTATGGTATTACGACAAGAAGCAACCCGCTATTACAGCACCGTTAGAAGGCGAAGTTTATACTCCAGATGAAAAACTCTGGTTGCGCACGGAGAATCTGCAAGCTCCGTTGAAAGTAGAACTTTCGGTAGATGGTGGTGCGTCCTATACCCCAATTGACGGAACATACGATGCTTGTGCACTACTCGAACCGTTAGGTCAGTATGGAGTAAGTAAAGCCGTACTCCGAGTAACAGACCGCGATGGCAATGTACTTCAGTCGGGCACATTCAGTATTATGTCGCAGGTAAAAGGTGTGAAGTTGCAGGCTCCTTCGTGTGGCACAGACGGTTGGAAGTTAACATGGAAAAAGGCGTATGATGCGGCGAAATATGAAATTCTGAAAGCCGATTTCGATTCAGAAACGGTAGAGGTAATTGGTGAGACTCCTAGCACGAAACGTTCTTTTGAAATTCCGAGTGAGAAGGTCAATAAAGGTCGTAATCTGTTCTCGGTACGTGCGGTCTCCGCAGAGGGGGTGCGTGGTATACGGAGTGTAGGCGAGGTGCAGGAAGCGGCGTATCTACCTGCTATTACAGCAGATAACTTGCCATACTTTGAAACCTTTGTCGGGTGGCCTCTGAAAACAGGGCATGTGGAAACGGGGAAAAATCTGGACTTCCGCCCTGTAGAATCATTACCAGAGCTCCGTCTTCCTTTTGATTCTCATATATTGGCTTGGGATGGGAAGATTGAGCCTGACAATTGGGATGATCCTTTTGCGGAGCGTAAGAACGTGGGGCAATTGAGCATTTGCGAACTCGATTTGACGGGACTTGAGGATGGTACTGAGATACAGCTTTTTGCTCATACCTTGCTATTGAAGGCTGACGGAGATCCCACGGGTTCACAATTGCGTCTGTTAGTCAACGGTGAGGAATATCCTGATGTGATGGGGCGTAAGCGTATTATTGGCGATGGTGAAGAGCGACGTCTATGCTGGGATTTGTCCAAGTTTGTTAAGCAAAAAGTATCGCTAAAATTCGAGGGGGCGATGAAGACCTCCGATGATGGGGTAGCCATAGTAAGCTATCGTATCATCAAGAAGACGGTGCTCTCAGACGTAGGGGTCGCTTGGGTTAATGATCCTGAGATTAAGGCAGAGGCTAATTTGCAAGAAAGGACTATTCGTTTTGACGTGCAGAACTACTCGTCGAAAGATTTGAAGAATGTGCCCATCTCTGTAGAAGTGGATGGCAAGCTCATTTACTCCGAATCGCTTGAATCGTTGAAGCCTTTTGAAGACCGCATCATTACCTGCAAGCACAATTTCTACAGCAAGGAGGCGCATAAGTTCCGTGTAGATATTCATGTAGACTGTGATGACGATGCCAATCCGTATAACAATGATGCTGCATTTGAGGTGTACAATCTGGGCGATATCATAGCTATGCCCGAGATCCAGTATATCAATGTAATGGGCATGATATTCCCACGTGTACCCTTTGAGAAGATAACGCTAAGTGGCAATAAGCTATTTACGGATGGTCGAGGTGAGCTAGAACCCTACTATCAGCGTGAGCGTGCCGTATTACAAATACAACCAGAACACGATAATGGGATTGTACAGATTGTTTTCCGTGAACTTGCTTTGGCAAAATACGATACACTCTATGTGTTTACAGGCAATGTGCCCGACAATCTCAATGTGGATCTTGCACATCCGTCGCTTGTATTTGCAGGGCAAAGTTCAGAGCCTCGAACGATAATCTCTGAGGCGCGTAACGGGGCTATTACTTTTGCATTTAAGGCTGAGAATCCGAAACCAGGCGATGGTTGGATAGCAGATGCTTCCGAAATTCTTATGGAGAATACGCTGGCGATCACCGAATTTAGAGAGGTGGCTGGTAAAGACGCTACGCATAGCAAGTTGGAAGTAATAGTGCAGAATTTTACACCTGCCCCGATCTATGAAGCCCCGCTTTTTGTTACGATAAATGACGAGCTGCAGCGTTTTGAGATCCCAGTACTTAAGGCGAATAGTACTACGAGCTTTATATTACCCGATGAGCTAGATGTTACACCTCCCGTGCGTGTTCTGTTAGTTGCAGAGCTTGCTAAGGATGGTAAGATGGATGACAATCGGAAGGAGCTCTTGATAGAACGCGACCCATTGTGGAATGGCGGCGGAAAGATAAAGACCCCTGCGACGCTTTATATGACCAAGGTTTATGCTGTGGGAGCAAAGGATACGATAGCCGTGAAGCCATCGGCACAAATTCTTTACCTGTCGGCACAAAAACTAGAGCTTTATACAGAGAGCAACAATGCCCTCGGAATACATTTGTCTGTATTGCCCGCGGAGGCTCAGTTGCCTGCAAGTCTGCGCGTTTGGATAGATGTTAACAAGGATGGTGTTCTAGATGATACGAAGGAAGCTTACACAGTGGCGCTTCAGAAAGATGTAGCCTCGTACTTAGTTCCCATCAATAGTTCGTCTTTGGTGGGTGTAGCGGCAGGTGAGTACCGTATGCGCATTATGCTTGCGAAGGATGAAGACTACCTGAAGTTTAAGGGAGGTAAGGAAATAGAGTGGGGGAGTGTAGTAGATGTTACGGCTGAGCTCAAAGAGGGAAGAAGTCCGAGTGACTATGAGTTAGCTTTGGTTCGTTTTGCTGATCTAAAATCGGGACGTACGCTTTCTACGGAAACGTCTATTAAGTTAAAAGTACGTAACAATGGGCTTGCGCCGATAACAAAGATTGCTCTTACTTGTACAGTAGATGAAAAGACGACGTTTGATGAAGAAGTGTCGTGCAACATTGCCGTACGCGCGGAGGAGATAGTAGAGTTGTCGCGTAAGGTAGATTTCTCGGCAGAGGGGAAACACACTCTACACGTAGCGCTGAAAGAGCCTGACAGCAATACGGCTGATAATGAAGCTAAAATCACGGTTTACAAAATCCCTGCAAAGACATCAGATCTCTACAGTTTGAAGTTTGTGGCTGCTGAGGGCGATGGGGTTCTGCTACAAAATGTGGCCACAGAGATCGAAAATGATGGTACTATAGAAGGTTGGTGGCGACTAGATGAGCCACAAAGTTGCGCCTTTGCCGATGGTGGTAAGGCTGGGATTTGGATGGCATCGTTAGTGAACAATCCGAATTTTAGAGATAATACGCTTGTGTTTATGGCGGGTATCAATGGTTTGTTTGCGAGCCTAGATCCGTGTATAGTTCCTGGGAAGTGGCAACATATTGCAGCCACGTTCTACCAGACTATGGCAACAGGTAGTCCAGAAACTTGGGTTAAAGTGTATGTGGATGGTAAACATATCCCGATGCGTTCTATGGGCTTTGATGGCTTCAAATTGCGTCACCTCGGTTTGAATGTGGATATGAAGGGCGAAAATGCTATGTTCCGCATCTGGAAGAAGCAGCTCGAAGAAGCTGAAGTAGTGGCTAATATGACCAAGAGTGTTCGTCAAAGCGATGGGAAACTCCCAGCTGACTGCTTGGGTGAGTTTGTATTTACCGAAGGACATGGCGTGACGTCGGCATCGGGCGATGAGCGTTTTGCACTCATTGTGTCTAAGCGTGACAATATCTGGCAGAAGATTGAAAATCTGGTTAGTGATGTGACTGTAGAGGGTCAACTTATTCCTGCTGAAACGGTTGCTAAGAACGAAGTAAAAGTTACTATGGCATCCGATTTCAATGCTTTCAGCAATGTGAAAGTTAAATTCGGTTTCTTCTGGCCAGGCGCGGTTGTAACTCAAAATGGGAATGTCGTTACGGACGATACAGAGCTTGACTTCTCGTCTGCTGAACATAAGCTTTCTTTCAAAGTAAAATATGATGCTTTGTTCGGAATGCCAATTGAGCAGGATGTAACGATCCAACTAGTGAATGATAAGTCGGGTGCGTGCGATCTCTTAGAAATTGCTATGCCGAAGGCGAAGAACCCAGGCTTGAAAAATGAGCTTTCGGAGAACAATCCGAAACAACTTCTTGTATGGGAGGTGGAAAGTGAGTCGGCAACGAATCCTTTCAATCCGAAGAAAGCGAAGATTGTGGTAAAGAAGATCTCCGATAATGCCAAGTTGTATCGTGGTGACGAAGAACTGGTAATGGGCACAGAAGGCGTAGAGATTGAGGCAGATATGAATACGGCGTTAAAGTTACGTGTGGTGGCTCAAAATGGGCGCAACGTGAAATTTTATACCATTCGTCTGTCTATGGCACAAGAGATAACATGGGGTAGCGATAAGTTGGTGTATCCATTCTCGGGAACGCCTACTAAACTGGATGCAACGGCATCGTCGGAACTCCCTGTTAGCTACTATAGTTTAGATCCTTCGGTCGCTACAGTCGATGCGCAGGGCAATTTGGTAACGGGCGCAGTGGGTACAACTACAATTGTGGCTGAGCAAAAAGGGAATGAGTTATACAAGGTCGCTGAGAGGAAACAGCGCGAGGTAGAGGTAACTCGTGTACCCCTCACGATAAAGATGAAGGATGCTACAATGGCGCAGGGTGAGTCTTTACCCGACTTCGATTTTGAGTATGTGGGCTTACAGTTTGACGATACTGAAGAACAATTTGATGCTTCGTACGAGGTGCGTCTGAAGGATGGTACGGTGTGGAATGAAACTCTCCCCGCATTAGCACCTGGCGAATATGTAGTAGCGCCTGCCAATTATACTGCGCCTTATTCGTTGGGCAGCTATACCGTAACACGTGAAAACGGAAAACTGACGGTAACTGCACCGCAACTGCCCGCTACAACGTTTGTCGTTACGGATGAAAATAATGCACCGTGTCCCGATGCAAAAGTATTATGCGACGGTGTAACCTATTCTTTGGGGGCAGACGGAAAAGTGGTGGCGTACTTAAAGCCTGGTAAGTATCAGGTTGAGGTATCGAAAGCAGGATATGAAAGCGACTGGAAAGATTTTGTAGTGGCAGATGCTCCGCAAACCGTAGAATTACAGCTCTTGAAAGAGATATTTACACTCTCGTATACAACGGATGAGTTTGGTGTAATTCTGGGTAAGGAGGCGCAAACGGTTGCACTCCACTCAAACGGTGAGCAAGTAATCGCCGTCCCGAAAGATTCGCAGCACCGTTTTAAAGAATGGTCGGATGGTGTAAAAACGGCAGCACGTACGGAGCTGGATGTGCAAGCCAGCCTAAATGTTAAGGCAACGTTTGAAGAGTTCTTCTATACGCTCTCTTACAAAGTCTCGGATGGAGGAGAGTTTGAAACTACGAACACAGAACAACAGGTGGCTTACGGTGGGAATGCGACTCCCGTTAAGGTAAAGGCGAAAGAGGGGTATATCTTTATGGGATGGACAGATGGGAACTCGGAACTGACGCGTACTGATGTCAATGTAAAGGGAGATCTGAGTGTGACGGCTGTCTTCTTGAAGCCTTATCGTCTAGCATGGAAGAACGATTTTGAGCGCGGTGCTTCTATTGAGCAAGGTTGGAATTATGACAAGCCTGCGGCGGGACGGGGCTGGGGATTATTGGCAGCAAAGATGATCTCGAGTGTAAAGAATCCGAGTGGTCATGTGCTTGCTATAGTACCTCTCTATGAATCGCCACGACCAGAGTATACGGATTGTTGGGTAGCGTCTCCGTGGTTCTCATTAGAAGAGAAGACGGCTTCTACCACTAAGTTGATTCTGAGCTACGTTTGCCATGTAAAGACCTCTGCAGGGCATACTTCAAAACTTCAGTACAGCTTCGAGGATGATGTTTGGCATGATGGTGCAAATGTGGAAGGCAAGGCCGTTACTAAGCAAGAGAAGTTTGAATTAGATCTTGCAACGCTTGCCGCTCACAAGCGTATTCGTTTCCGTTGGGTGTTTGGTGGTTCTAACACCTATACTTACCTTGCACTGGATGATATCGAGGTTAAATTTGACGTTGCGGCGCAAGAGGTACAGCGTTATTTTGCGGGCGCACATGGGCACATCAAACAGGAAGGTAACGAGGCGCTATTGTCTGCAATTGAGCAAACCACAGAGGTTGGCAATTTGGGTACAAAGATTGTTGCCGTTCCCGATGCTGGCTATGTATTTGACAAGTGGTCTGACGGTAAGACGGAAGATGAGCGTCAAGACAATACTTCGGTCTCGGTAGAAGCATTGTTCAAGAAGGGGACATTTAAGACCATCTATCTTGCTGGTGAGAATGGAAAGATAGAAGGGATAACAACGCAGGTTGTAGCTGCGGGTGGCGAAACTGCGGCAGTGACGGCAGTGCCTAACGTAGGTTACAAATTTGATGCTTGGGATGATGGCTCTAAAGACAATCCGCGTAAGGATCTGGTAACAGAGGATAAAACATATACGGCGAATTTTGTTGCTGTGCCTAGCACGTATGTTGTAACATTAGCGCCCACGGAGCACGGGAGGATTTCAATTCAAAATTATACGGCAGAACAGTTGCAAGCCGTTCCCGCTGGAACTACTCTTACCGTTGTTGTAACGCCTGATGCTGGCTGGAAGCTAAAGACCCTGACTGCTAACGGGGATGATATTGCAGCTACGAAGCAGTTTACGGTTAATGCGGCAGTAACAGTGCTGGCAGTATTTGAAAAAGAAGGTGGTGCTCCGCAACCTAAGACGTTTGCTGTAACGCTTGCGAAAGAAGGCGAAGGAGAACTGAAGGTAACGGGCATTGAAGAAAGTAAATTGGATGCCGTTCCCGAAGGCACCGAGCTCATGGCAGTGGCAACACCTGCAAAGGGTTGGAAGCTGAAGAGCCTAACGGCAGGCGATAAGAATATTGCTGCTGACGGTAAGTTCGTTGTAACAGCAAATGTTGAAGTTAAGGCCGTGTTTGAAAAAACTACTGCTGTTGAGGACGCAATATTTGCGAATGTACTGGTAGCGCCCAATCCGTTCGATAATCAATTACGAATTGTAAACGGCGAATTACGTGGAACATACGCGTTGTTGAATGCACAAGGTATAGTTGTACGTAGTGGTAATATGGCTGGTAGTGAGGTAGTGATTGAAACAAGCGATCTTACTTCAGGTCTCTACCTCTTGCGTCTTACTGCCGAAAATGGTGCAATGGAGGCAATAACAGTCGTAAAAGAGCGATAATGAGGTTCGTAGGGGCGAGGCGCGCCTCGCCCCTACGAACGCATTGATAATCAATGATAACGGGTATTGCCTTTAGGCGATGCCCGTTTTTTGATTGTTTTTCGCCCAAAGTTTTACATTGGGCTAACGAGACTCACCGCCGCCATTCGGCGGGGTTCAATTTGAGCCCCTTAACGGGGCGGGTCTTTTTAGCACGGAGGTAAAACCCCGTGCGAATCTCGATACGCCAAGCGCTTATATACCGCCCAACGTTTCACATTGGGCTAACGAGACTCACCGCCGCCCTTCGGCGGGGTTCTACGCGCATAGCGATTATTTCACGGTGTGTCGTGTCGGGCGAGGCATGCCTCGCCCCTACGTTCGCGCCACTGACGCGAATCTGTAATGCGGCTTTGTCTTTTCGCACTGAAAGTGCAATACAATCTAGCACAAGGCAGCGCTTTGGGTTACGATATCACAAGACCGATGCGCCCTGAAAGGGCAACACATTACAACCCAATGTTTTGCATTGCGCTAACGCTATACACCGCCGCCATTCGGCGGGGTTCAATTACGGCGTGCCATGGCGCGCCGCTACACGTAATAATGTGTTTTGTATGGGCGATGGCGTGCCTCGCCCACAATGGGTTGCGCAAAGCGTTTCTATGCGGATGGAGTTTACGGCGCAAAGCGGGTATTCGTTAGATGTTTTGCTGCGTGAACATTGTCTTTATTTTTATTGTTTTTTAGAAACCGTATTTTTAAGGAGGCGCAAGGGCATAAAACGTGCTAGGCTATACGGTTTCGCTACCTTTGCACGACAAAAGTGTGTAATTGATGTGGCAGTCTTACTCAAACTTGTTTAGCAAGACGCTGCGCGACAATACGAAGAGGAAATGTTTCGAATTCTGAAGAAAGAGAAGCTAGCACCCGCCATTTACTTGATGGACATCTATTCGCCACGAGTAGCGGAGTCTGCCCAGCCAGGGCAATTTGTCATAGTACGTGTTGATGAGCGGGGGGAACGTGTACCCCTCACTATTGCCGACTACAATAAGGAGACTGGCGCTGTAACTATCGTAATTCAAACGATTGGCGCTAGCACGTCTAAGTTGTGCGATTTGAACGAGGGCGATTCGGTGATGGACTTTGTCGGTCCGTTGGGGTTACCGAGCGATCTGTGTGAGATGAGCGATGCGGAACTTGCAGAGAAGCGAATCATTTTCGTGGGTGGCGGTCTAGGGGCAGCGCCTATTTATCCGCAGGTGAAGTATTTGGCAGAGCGCGGTTTTAAGCCTGATGTAATAATTGGCGCTAAAACGAAAGAAATAGAGATTATGCGCCCCGAGCTTGAGGCGGTTTCCGCAAACTACTACCAAGCAACGGATGACGGCTCTGACGGATTCCATGGCATGGTGACCGATTGTTTGAAGGATTTGGTGCAAAACCACGGGAAGCAGTATAACCATTGTGTGACGATTGGGCCTATGATTATGATGAAGTTTGTGGCAAAGCTTACCCAAGAGCTAGGCATTTTTACCATTGCTAGCTTGAACACCTTGATGGTAGACGGCACGGGAATGTGTGGTGCTTGCCGCGTTAGCGTGGGAGGTAAGATGCGCTTTACATGCGTTGAAGGGCCAGAATTTGATGCGCACCAAGTGAATTTTGATGAGGCGCTTCGTCGTCAGGGTATGTATCGCGATTTTGAAAAGTCGCGCCTAGAGGAGTATAAAGAACAGTGCAAACTAAACTAAGAGGATGGCACAGAAGAAAGATCGTGTTCCCGTACGCGAACAAGAACCCAAAGTTCGAGTACAGAACTTTCAGGAAGTTTGCTACGGCTATAACGTAACCGAGGCACAAGAGGAGGCAACGCGTTGTTTGCAATGCAAGAAGCCTCGTTGCATGGAGGCGTGCCCTGTGAACATACACATCCCGCAATTCATTAAGAAGGTGCTGGAAGGCGATGTTTTGGGTGCAGCCGATATTATTGGTCAGGATTCGAGCCTTCCCGCGGTTTGTGGGCGTGTGTGCCCTCAAGAAACGCAATGCGAGGGGTCTTGTATCGTGGGTATAAAGGGTGTGCCCGTTGCGATTGGAAAACTGGAGCGTTTTGTGGCAGATACGGCTCGCGAGCAGAATCACTTCAATCTGGAGTGCGCCCCCAAGAATGGTAAGAAGGTTGCCATAATAGGTTCGGGACCTGCTGGTTTGGCGTGTGCTAATGATTTGGCGCGCAAAGGGTATAGCGTTACCATTTTTGAGGCATTGCACGAAGCGGGCGGAGTGCTAGTGTATGGTATTCCAGAGTTCCGTCTACCCAAGGAGACGATTGTAAAATCGGAGATAGAAAACCTAAAGAAGCTGGGGGTAGAGATAATTACGGATGTGATAGTGGGTCGTACGGTAACCATAGACCATCTGTTGGATGTAGAGGGCTACGGAGCAGTGTTTATTGCTTCGGGGGCTGGTTTGCCAAAGTTTATGAACATCCCTGGTGAGAATCTGAACGGGGTTGTATCGGCCAATGAGCTCTTGACGCGCGCTAATCTCATGAAAGCGTTTGACAAGAGCTATGATACGCCCATCTACGTGGGAAAACGAGTAGCCGTAGTAGGGGGCGGTAATGTGGCGATGGATGCTGCGCGTACAGCCGCTCGTCTGGGTGCAGAGGTACATTTGGTATACCGTCGTTCGGAGGCAGAACTTCCCGCTCGTGCAGAGGAAGTGCATCATGCCAAGGAAGAGGGTATTATTTTCAACCTGCTTTGCAACCCAGTAGAGATTTTGGGTGATGAAAAGGGTTGGGTTACGGCCATTCGTGCCATACGTATGGAGCTAGGAGAGCCCGATGCCAGCGGACGTCGTACTCCTAAGGAAGTACCAGGATCGGAGTTTGATATTCCGTGCGATGTGGTTTGTATGGCGCTCGGTACGTCGCCGAACCCCATGATAGCCTCTACTACTCCTGGTTTGGAGGTTAAGAAGTCGGGAGGCATAGTTGCCGACGAAATGGGGCAAACCTCTCGTAAGGAGGTCTTTGCAGGTGGCGATGCCGTGAGTGGGGCAGCAACGGTTATTCTCGCTATGGGTGCGGGACGCAAGGCTGCTGCGGCGATTGACCAATTTTTGAGTAGCAAATAGACAGAGTATATTTTCTAAGTGCATTAATGAAGGGGGGCGCTTCCGTAAGGTTGCGCCCTTTTTGTTTAAGTTTGGCTCGTATCTTGCTTTCTTTCTACATTTACGCGCTATTCTTACCCAGACAGAAGATGAGAATTATAGTAGCAGGAATCGGAGAAGTAGGTACGCATCTTGCGCACATGCTCTCGGGTGGAGTCGACGATATTATTGCAATTGATCCGCTCCCTGAAAACCTCCGCCATCTCGAGAATATGGCAGACCTCGTTACTATTGAGGGGTCGGCTGCCTCTATTGCTGTGCTAAAAGCTGCCGAGATTGAGAAGTGCGATCTCTTTATAGCGGTTGCGCATTATGAGGAGACCAATATCATATCTGCCATTCTTGCTAAAAAGCTGGGTGCAAAAAAAGTGATAGCCCGTGTAGATAGCAATGAGCTTCTTACGCCCGAGAATCAGCAGCATTTCAAAGAACTGGGTATAGACTCACTTATCTATCCCGAGAAATTGGCTTCGCAGGTAATTATTGGTCTGCTTGGTTCTGTAGGCACGGTGGAATACGTCGATTTCTCTAACGGTCAGCTTGTGCTTGCAGCTCTGAAGGCTGAGCACGATATGAAGTATATCGGACGCACGTTGCAAGACGTTGCGCGTATGCATCAGGGCGACAAGTTCCGTATAGTGGCAATTTTGCGGGATGGGAATACGATTATCCCGTATGGCGATGAGATGCTTCTACAGGGCGATATGCTCTATATTATCTCTAGCAAGGCGGGGATTGCCACTTGGCGCAACCTACTTGGCGCTTCGAAAATGCAGGTAGATAACCTCATGGTGTTAGGCGCTTCGCGTATCGGGATGCGCACTTGTCTTGATCTGGAGGGTACGGTAAAGAATATAAAGCTTATAGAATCGGATCGCGAGAAGTGCGAACGCCTTGCTCCACTCTTTACCTCTACTATATGGGTAAACGGGGATGGTCGTGACCGCGAATTGCTCCTTGATGAAGGACTTGAACACATGGATGCCTTCGTGGCTGCCACTGGCAATTCGGAGACGAACATCATGGCTTGCCTAATGGCTCGTAAGGCAGGCGTGCCACAGATCATTGCGGAGGTAGAAAATATTGACTACATCTCGCTTGCCGAGGGAATAGGTATTGATTCTGTGGTTAATAAGAAGCTTATCACGGCATCACGCATCTTTCAATTCACTATGGGTAGTACCATTTCGTCTATGCGCTGCCTGACCAACCTTGATGCCGAAGTGCTAGAATACGTAGCGCGCGACGGAGCACCTGCTACTCGTGGTCGTATCAAAGATCTAAATTTCCCACGTCTTACCATTGCAGGCGGTATAATAAGAGGTGGTGATGCTTTTATCGCCACGGGGGAAACCCAAATCCAAACGGGGGACAGAGTTGTTATATTCACTCTCAATCCTGCCCACGACAGACTGGATCGCTTTTTTTCGTAGGGAGGTGGGTGTGTCAAAGTTTTCACTTTAACACGCCCACTTTAGTCATGTTCCGCATACATAGAATGCAAGGCGCTGAGAAGAAGTACACGGCAGATGTTCGTTTTGCCGCTTGTTCTAAAGACTCTCAAGCAGTGTCAATGCCACAACGCCTTCTAGTATCCACGGAACAAAGGTACAGAGTACTAAAACATAAAACCTATCGAAAAGCGTATACAGTGGTAATTGGGGCGTTCTTTGTTCTGTAAGAAAAAGCCCGTATAAGCAATTTCGTAGTAGTCCTCTTTCCCATATCGGAGTCCTAGGTCTATACCCTCGTATAATGAACCTTTTTCTTCGCTAAGTACAGGCGAGAAATAGCCAAATCCGAAAGAAGGTACAAGCGACATCTGTTCGAGAAAAACAACTCGCGAACCTCCATATATTCCTGCGTAAAAACTTCGGAAACCTCTAAAATTGCGAAAACCCTCTATTAGGACATCTTCGGTACCAGTTTTTAGCCCCAGAGAGAAATTATTGCGTGTATAATCGAAGTTGAGTGCTAGGAACGAAAGTTTAGGGGTTGTAGAATACAGAGTACTCAAGCAGATGTTAAAACGCTGAGCCGCCAAAGAAAGAGAGAATAGAATTCCAAAAATAGTCAGGAGAAACGATTTGCCAGAGAATGTCATCACAATAACTTTCCTGCATACCTACTCACTTGTATTGCAATCCAGAGATTAAAACCCACGCCGCAAATTGGAACTGAGCCCGCGATAAAACCTCCAGCTGCATCAGCTGCCCCTATAATTAGCCATTCCCACCACTCTCTTTTCTTTTGGAAATCATCTTCGAGGTTCACTACGTTTGAGTACTCATGCCAGAAATTCACGGAGTATCGATAAGTGGAAGTCATCGATAAAAGTTGTTCCTTCTCATATTCAGTCAGAAAGGTCGCAGTACGTATCCCATTATCTACTTCCTTTAAGTAAACAGTTATTTCGTACACGTTATTGAACTTCGCTTCTCGCGTGCGACGTAGGATTGTAGAAACGCCTTCGCGTACTTTAGCATTCTTGATGGAGTCAACCACAGATGGGTAGCCTTTTGAAAATTCGATTAGACTCATCTTTTCACGAACGAATTCCTTTAATGGTTGACCATAAATGACGGGATCATCAACTTCAGTTTCTTCAGTATTGTTCGCAGTGAGCAATTTTTCTAGCCCCTTATTATGCTCTAGGCCCACATAATCGAACGGGTTAGCATCATTCGCCACAGATAGATCAAACTCGCCCGAATTCTCAGATAATACGGTTTCCACGCTCGGAATAAGTTCCTCCATCTGAGCACTTATCTCTCTTTCATTGGAGAGTTGTACTTTCTCGCGGTTGCAAGAAAACATGAGCAGTGCCAATACTCCCATTGTCACTACTGAAATAGTAATCTTATTCATGACAGTGATGTTTATAAAGTTTCTCAAGTAAACGAATGTAGTTGCTGCGAGGTTACCTTTTCTCGCAGTACGCTGCATTCTTAAGCCAAAAAACACCACTACCTTTGGCGCATGAACACTTACTATCAAGCCTCTTTGCAAGAGGGCGATAATTGGCTTTCGCCAGAAGAAGCATTGCATTGCGCACGCTCCCACCGTTCGCGTATTGGCGACGAGGTAGAACTTGTGGATGGTAATGGACACCGAGGTACCGGGAAGATAAAGTCCATTACCAAAACAGATGTTGTAGTCTCGGTCTCTGCCGTGGTAGAGGAGGCGCTGCAACCCTGCGAGCGCACCTGGATCTGTGTAGCGCCTACAAAGCAGATGGAGCGTACGGAATGGTTTCTCGAAAAGGCCGTGGAGGTTGGCGTTGGTCGTGTTAGTTTTTTCTATAGCCAGTATTCCGAACGACGTGCTCTACGCCTCGATCGCTTACAACGTATTGTTATAGAAGCATGCAAACAGTGCCGTGCGAGCCGATTTCCGCGCCTAGATGCACCAGTAGGTTATCTTACCCTATTGAAAGAGGAGTCTTTTGCTTATTCTTTAGCATTTGCACACTATACAACACAACCTTTGCGTTCTTTGAGAGAATTTGCGCTAGAATCTACTCAAGCCGTCAAGTTGATCGTAGGACCAGAAGGCGGATTTACAGATGCCGAATACACAGTAGCCTTACACGAAGGTTATGAGGGTGTAGCAATTGGCGCGCGACGTTTACGCACAGAAACCGCTGCGCTGGTGGGGTGCGTCGTAATCGGCGAATATTGCAATTGTTAGTTTACATTCGGAAAATGTAACATTATTCTTTTATTACGGTTTCTATAATTAGAAAAGGAAATTTTTGTTAGGAATGTACGGAAGCGAACCACAACTTTTGTTGGTAGAGAAGGACTTGAACTATGGTAACCTGATGAAGGGTTACTTTCAGGCATTGCACTTCAACGTCGTCATGGTGCTGAGTAGCGAAGATGCTTTTCGGGCTTACGCTGCGCAGCATTTCGATTTTGGGATTATAGAGGTGAACCTCCCCGACGGGAATGGGCTTTCATTGGTCTCACGTTTACGCGAACGAAATCCGTCGTTTCCCATTATTATAGTCTCCGATCTTACTTCTCAGACTGACGTATTGAACGGTTTGCGAAGCGGTGCCGATGAATATATCAAAAAACCATTTGACTCCGAAGAACTTACACTTCGTGTCTATGCACTGCTCCGCTTAGCATACCCTGTACATCATTTTTCCAATACGCCAGATACGTTCGAGATAGGCTCTTTCACCTTTGATGTTGTGCACCAGACGTTGCAGCGTCCAGGTGCTCCCGAGATCCGTCTTACGGCAAAGGAATCGGAGCTATTGCGTCAGCTTGCTTTGCACAAAAACAATGTGCTCCCACGTGAGTATGCTCTTAAAACAGTTTGGGAGGAGTTTAGTACGTTCAATGCGCGTAGCATGGATGTCTATATTACCAAGTTGCGAAAGTTATTGCACGACGATCCGAACGTAGAGATACTTAACGTGCGCGGTAAAGGCTTCAAGCTTGTTGTGTAGCAAGCTTAGGCTTTCAATAATTTGTTACCTTTGAAAGTCTAAAAGAATGAGCTATGGGGGTTGGCGAGGTTGATGGGCAGACGTCTCTGGGCGATTTGCAAATTGAGGGTACTACCGAAACGCTAGGGATCGATTTGTGTGCGAGCACGGGACGCATGTCTTTCAGTGGTGTTTCTATTTGCAGTAACGCACAAGCGGTTTACAAGGGGTGCTTGGACTGGCTTAGGGAGTATGCGCATGCTCCTGCCCAACAAACTCATGTTCTTTTCACATTGAAGTATTACAACACTTCGACATCGAAGGTAATACTTGAGATCCTTCAGATTCTAGAATCTATTCTCCGTGCAGGCGGCGAAGTCCTTGTGGAGTGGAAGTTCCGCGCTGAGGATATGGATATGGAGGATGCAGGCGCAGAATTCTCTGAGAACACGATGATACCTTTTCAGCTAGAGGAGGTGAAGGAGTAACCCTGTGCTTCAGACTTAACGAATTGTAGAAAAAGGTTTTACTAGATAATACGAGGGTAGAAAGATGGCAGGTTTGTCCGCACAACGTGTTCGTATTCTTCGTCTATTGGGTCGCATGCCTAGTGTGCAGAGAATTGAAGCTCGGCGCAATGCGTTGCGTCGCGAGTTCGAACGTTACCAAAAGTTTGCTGCGTCGCCCGAGTATGCGCGCTACCAAGAGCTACAGCGCTACCAGGAGTCTGGAGTGCCCGAACAGGAGCGCATTCGCTGCCAAGAGGAGGTATATGAGGGGTCGCAAGAGGGTAACGAACTAGACGAATACAATGCGCTTAAGAAGACCAAGGAGGTAAAACTTGCGCTTCGTGGGCAAGGAGAGCAGAACAGCGCTGCTTTCCGTCGTTTTCAAGAATTGCAAAAACACGTTGAGACGCCAGCGTTCGCAGAACGCATTGCCTACCTGCGCGATAAGAATAAGTTCCGTCGTACAGAGGCTTACGCTAAACTACAGGAGTTGAAAGTTCTTGGTAAGTCGCGCGAATTGCAGTGGTATTTGTCGCACGAAGCAAAAGGGACATTTGCCGAATTGGTGCGCGAACGCGTATTATTTTTTGATGATTTTACTGCTAGCGCCCTTGACAAGAAAGTATGGTTGCCGCGCTTCTTTTGGGGCGAGGCATTAGTAGGACGCGGTTATTCGTTTATAGGCGATCCGCATTGCTACACCGAGGGAGATAATTTGACGCTTGGTAATAGTGCCTTGGTAATTGAAACCAGACCCGAAGCACGAAAGGCTTTGGCGTGGGATAAGGAATTAGGTTTCCTGCCCGCAGATTTCTCTTACACCTCGGGGCTTATTTGCTCAGGTCAGAGCTTTCGCATGCAAGAAGGGCGTCTGGAGGTAAAACTCCGCATAAAGAGTGTACCAGGTGTGTATCATGCGCTTTATCTGGCAGGTGAGACGCGTGCTCCGCAGATTGATATCTTCCGTACCACGTCGGGAAAGAAGGTGGCGTTAATGAGTGGTGTTACTCGCAATGAGGTAAATTCGCTTAACGCAGCAGACGGCGTAGGAGCACTCCCCTCGGGCGAAGATTATTTTTTGCTCCGTTTTGATTGGGAAGGTACTACGTTGCGTTGGAGTATCAACGATACGCCGTACATGACGATGGAGAATGTAAAAGGACTGGATATGCCTATGTATCTGGTCTTTGCCAGTGGCGTTGAACCTAGTGCAGCCCCCACAGGAGTGGCACAGATGGCGATAGACTGGGTACGGTGTACGTCGTACAATAAATAG
Source organism: Bacteroidia bacterium (assembly GCA_905373475.1). Lineage (GTDB taxonomy): Bacteria > Bacteroidota > Bacteroidia > Bacteroidales > CAJPTX01 > Bacteroides_D. The sequence continues at coordinate 214,385 of CAJPTC010000001.1, forward strand.
CGCGTGCGTCTATTGGGAATTCGGCTTTATCTAAGAGCGAATTTACCCGATTGGGTTTGTAGAACCACGATACGTTCGTAGTAACGGGAGGCTGCTCCGTAGTATGGAGGTTGCTGTTTTTGGTTGGGGCGTGAGCCACGAAAATTTCGATGCGCTAGCGGCTCTTTTAGAGCGTCTGCATGCTCGCGAATGGAAGGTGTGGGTTTATGACAATATGCTGCAAAGTCTGCGTTCGCAGTTTGGTTATGTCCCCAGTTTTGTACACCCATACTCGTTGCGTGAAGAGCTCCCCAACAGTCTCGATTTTCTTTTTAGCATAGGTGGCGATGGCACAATTCTCGATGCCGCGCAATACATTTTGGGGAGCAATGTACCGATTGTAGGTATAAACTTCGGGCATTTGGGCTTTCTTTCCTCAATTCAAGCGGCGGCATTGGCGCACATTGAGGAGTTGCTCGAGAGTGGCTATTATGCCATAGAACGTTTTCCCACGGCGCAGGCTCAAATAAGCCGCGAAGGACAGATTCTTCCCTTCCATTATGCCCTAAACGATATCACCGTACAGAAGAGTGGTAAATCTATGCTCATTGTTAATATGAGCATTGATGGTACTTTCCTCTGTACCTATTGGAGCGATGGGGTAATAGTCAGTACGCCTACGGGTAGCACTGCTTATAGTTTAAGCGTTGGAGGACCCATTGTATCGCCTTTAGCTCATGTGTTGCTTCTTTCTCCCATATCGCCACATAGTTTGTATACTCGTTCGTTGGTTTTGGCAGACAGCTCCGAAATACACATGCGTGTACGCTGCCGCGATAAAGAAGTACCTCTAATTGTGGGTATAGATGCCCAAGAATATCAATTCAAAGGTACGATAGATGTTCGAGTAACGAGGAGTCCTATTGAGGTGTTTTTAGTCCGTTTTCGCGAGAAAAATTTTTATACGGCACTTCGCGAGAAATTGGGGTGGGGCAACGATCCGAGAAACTAATAGGAGGTTTGCCTAAAAGAGGAGAACGGGTTCTCTGTATGTTGCTATTCTTAGCGTAACGCCTAGCAGAATGCTTTCTAAAATTTGAGTATAGGCAGTAAAAAGCGGCACAACCGTTAGGTTATGCCGCTTTTCTAATTTACTCAAATGTGACACAAGAGGCGCTTACTTGTTGATTTTCGTGTCGGCAATTGCCAAAATTTTTGCTTCGCGCTCTTCTGCAAGTTTACAAAGCTTTTCGCCCTCTGCAATAAATTTTGCTACTCGTCCTTTGTCTTCTAGCCCCGCCGCATTGATGCGCACGTTGAGGAATGCACCGCGTACGCCTGCGCGTGCCGCAAGTGCCCCTACGGCAGCGTCGGTTACTGAGTTCGGATTTCCGATCTCTGCCATTGCCTCAGCTACTTCCATAGAATCGTAGCATAGTTGCATTACTTGTGCGGGCACTTCAGTTGCATACAGCGTAGCGGCTTGAATAGCCTCCTTACGTGCAGCCTTTTCAGCATCTGATCCTTTGGGAAGACCGAGAGCATCCATAATCTTGTTGAATGCATTCGTATCTTCGTCGATCAGGTGTACGAGTTGCTCTTGATAATGCTTCCCTTTTTCTGCCCAGTCGGAGAATTCTTTCCAACGCTCATCCCAACCTGGTTTGTGTGCTGAGAGGTTTGCTACCATTGTACCCAGCGCTACGCCCATTGCGCCCATTGTGGCCGAGATACTTCCACCGCCTGGTGCAGGAGATTCCGATGCGGTTTCCTCTACAAAACCCTTCACCGTAAGGTCTACAAGCTTCTTCTTTGAGTCGTCTTCCAGAATGTATTCAATGATCTTTTTCTTCGGATCAAACGGATAGAGTTCGTCTAATCCCATAGATTTTACGGCAATCTTGATGATCTCTTCATCGGAGATACCCGCAGAGCGCTCCTGTTTGGCTAGGAAGTACTTCCCCGCATCCAGTATTGCTTTGAGCGGCACAACCCCTACAAGTTCCGAACCTGTAACACGAACACCACGGGCATCTGCCTTTTTCACACACTCCTCAAAGGCAACATGCAATGGTGTAACATCTATGTTTGTGAGGTTGATAGACACTTGTGCTATGCCGAATTCTTCGATGTACCAACCAATGGCTTTGCAAGCTTTGAGAGACCCTGGTTGCATCACGACCTTCCCATTCGCATCGAGTTTTTTCTTTCCCGTGATAGGGTTGCCTTCCCGTACGGGGCGACCTTTTTCTCGAATATCAAACGCAATAGCATTCGCGCGGCGCGTAGAGGTGCTATTCAGGTTTACATTGTAGGCTACTAGGAAGTTGCGTGCTCCTACCGCCGTAGCGCCCGATTTAGCATTGAACTTTGCAGGCCCGAAGTCTGGTTTCCACTCCTCGCTAGTTACGCGTTGTGGCAATGCTTCGTACTCACCTGCACGGCAGGCTGCCAGATTCCTCCGTTCGGGTTTGAAAGCCGCATTTTCATAGCAGTAGACTGAGATGCCGAGTTCGTTGCCGATACGTTTCGCTAGTTTGCGCGCGTATTCTACCGTTTCTTCCATCGTGATGTTTGATACGGGTACTAGCGGACATACGTCCGTAGCGCCGAAACGCGGATGTGCGCCGTGATGTTTGCTCATATCGATGAGTTCTGCAGCGCGTTTTACTGCGCGAAAGGCAGCCTCGCAAACCTCGTCGGGAGTTCCCACCATAGTTACAACCGTGCGGTTTGTCGCCTTGCCTGGATCAACATCTATGAGACGTACGCCTTCCACGGTCTGGATCTCGGCGGTTATCTGATTGATAATGTTCATGTCGCGCCCTTCACTGAAGTTGGGGACGCATTCAATAAGCTTTTGTAGTGCCATAATAGAACACAGTTATTTATACTCTCTACAAAAGTAGTCAGAAAAGCTAAGCTACGAACCGTAGGCAGTTTGCGAACGTTGCTATTCAACGTTTTCTGTTTGTGTATTACGCTACTCCACAAAAAAAATGAACGGCGGTTATAGCGCTTTCGTCGTAAGTTAAGCGTTGTGCGAAGGAGGGGACAATTGTAATCAAGAAAATGCGGATTGCGCATTTAACGGGCGAGTCACGCTTCGTCCCTACAAACGTTCATATATTGCTAATCGAACAAAACGGGTGTTGCGGACAGCGCGCTCTACAACAACTGCGCATTTAACGGGGAGGTGCGTTTTGCTTAGCAAAATTGACATTCAATGCCTCCTCTCTACCTACTGAAACAAATCAAGATAACGCTCAAAAACAAAAAGGCGATTACGGCTTTGCTTGGTTGTCTCGATCAGAATTTCGCTTGTCTGCATCTTGCGTACCAGTTCACCTGCGGCCTTAATAGAAAGACTGCAGGTTTTAGCGGCAGTTTCTATAGTGAGCGTTGGTTGCTGGAAGAGGTATTGTAATAAGTTCAATGCACTACTGCTCCGTTTCCCATACGAGGCACGTATTTCCGTTTCAATGGTAGTTTTTAACTGTAAAATCTGATTGAGCGTATCAACTGCTAAGGTTGCCGTTTGTTCTATACCTACAAGGAAATACTTTACCCATTGTAACATATCGTTTTTTGCACGTACATTGTTCAAGTTATCGTAGTAAAGCTCTTTGTTCTTCTCGAAGTAACTCGACATGTAGAGTAAAGGCTGATCCAAGATATGTTGCTCAACAAGGAAGAGTGTTATAAGCAAGCGCCCCATTCGCCCATTACCATCAAGAAAAGGATGTATGGTTTCAAACTGATAGTGAGCAATGGCAATTTTGATAAGCGCAGGTACGACGCAGTTTGCATCATTTAGAAACTTTTCTAAATCGCTCATTAACGCTCCTAACAAATCGGCGTGCGGTGGGATGTATCGTGCATCGGCAAGCGAATTTCCTCCAATCCAGTTCTGGCTGGTACGGAATGTGCCTGGATGCTTATGTTCTCCGCGTACGCTGTTTAACAGTGATCGGTGAGTGTTTTTTATCAGTCGAGAGGAAATAGGTAGCTCTTTTAGGCTCTCTATAGCCTCGTTCATTGCCGTAATGTAATTGTTTACCTCCCGCCAGTCGTCGCGTCTTTCAGGGTTGATCTCGGTCTCTGGTAGCAGTGCTTCATCCATTTGTGTTTTCGTTCCCTCAATACGACTGGATATTACAGCTTCCTTGGTTACATGTAGCCTAATAAATAGTGCTATGTTGGGAACTAATCGCGCAAACGAGTTCAGCTCTCCTAGTTTAATGGCTGCAGCCTCGAGCAGCGTATTCACGGAAGCAGTCTTCCAGCTCCATTCATCGTATATGTTGCTAGGAACAAAATATTTATATCCCACACCTTGCTCCAAGTGTCCCGCTTGGAATTCCTCTAAGAGAATCATTGCATACCTTGTTTACTACAAAGGTACAATATAAGTGCTTCTTATTTTACTTTAAAGACCGAAAGTAAAATAACGCCTCCTCTTATTTTACTTTAGAGGCTTAAAGTAAAATAACGCCTCCTCTTATTTTCCTTTCCTAAATCAGGGTAACTATCCCAAAATGTTTTGGGCGATACAGGTCATGCGTCAAATGCGCGAGTTAAGCGTTGCGCGAAGGAGGGGACAGTAATAATCAAGAAAATGCGGATTGCGCATTTAGGTGCGTTTTGCCCAACAAAATTGATATTCAATATTTTACTATCCTAAAAACCAGCGGAGTATGCGCTGTTTTAACGAGGTATAGGGCGGATAACGAAGGGTAGGATCTAGCCAAGAGCCTCGCAGTACGACCGATTTTTTGTGACTAAACGTAGCGAACGACTCAGCACCGTGGTAAGCGCCCATCCCAGATGCTCCTACTCCGCCAAAAGGTAGATTGGTGCTAGCTATGTGCGAAATAACGTCGTTTACACAGCCACCGCCGAAAGATAGGTCGCGTAGCACTTTGCGTGCGAGTGCACAATCGGATGTAAACAAGTAAAGAGCCAGCGGACGAGGACGTGCTTGCACAAAACGTATAGCTTCTTCTGCGCTGTCTACACAGAGAATGGGGAGCAATGGTCCGAATATCTCTTCTTGCATTACAGCATCTGTTGAAGCTATGTTGTCCAATAATGTGGGTGCTATGCGCAGGCTCGACTCATCGGTTTCGCCTCCCGAAACGACCTTTTCAGGGTCAATAAGTCGGCAAATGCGCTCGAAGTGTCTGCGGTTAACGATTTTGCCATAGTCGGGGTTAGAAAGCGGCGTTTTACCGTACATTTTTTCGATTTCCTCTTGCAATAAACCGACCAATTTCTCTTTCACCGCGTTTTCTACCAAGATATAGTCGGGCGCAATGCAAGTCTGTCCGCAGTTTAGAAACTTGCCGAACACAATGCGTCTGGCAGCCAAACGGAGTGGGGCAGTGCGCGTTACAATTACGGGCGATTTGCCCCCCAATTCGAGGGTAACGGGTGTGAGGTGTTGTGCTGCCTTTTCCATCACGTATTTCCCTACGTTGCCGTTCCCTGTATAGAAGATGTAGTCAAATTTCTCTTCCAGAAGTGCTTGACTTGTGGCAACATCGCCGTTTACGACGCTTACAAGCTCTGGAGGCAGGACTTCGCTAACCAGTTGTGCCAGAAGTGTGGCAGTAGCGGGAGCTAGCTCCGAGGGTTTTAGGATACAGCAGTTCCCTGCTGCGAGTGCGCCAACTAAGGGAGACAGGGAGAGTAGGAACGGGTAGTTCCAAGGTGCAAGGATGAGAACCGCGCCATAGGGCTCGTAGAAAATCTTTTGTCGTGCAGGGAAGTTGGTTAGGGGCGTGCTACGTCGTTTGGGGTGCATCCAACGTCGGAGGTGTTTCAGTGCATAGTTTATCTCCGCAATTGTGAGCCCTATTTCGGTCATATAGGCTTCTGTCTCCGATTTACCGAGGTCTTCTTGCAGCGCTTGACAGATTTGCGCTTCGTATCGCTTTATCTGCTTTCGCAATTGTACAAGAGCATCTTTCCTTTTTTGAAACGAGCGTGTGTGCCCTTCGTGAAAGTAGCGCCGTTGGTTGGCTAGCAGTTCGTTCATCGTTCCAGTGGTTAGAGATGAATGACTATGGCGATAATAGGGGAAATAAAGTTGAGATACTACCTCGTAGCCCTTTTTGCAAACACTTGTTTAAGAGGATTTCCTCATGAAATGAGCTACAAAACTGTACGACAAATTAGCGAAAAAATGTATCTTTGCAATAGGAGAGAGGGTGTGAAAGTGTTGCGTGAAGAGAAATCGAAAGCATTGAAACAGCTGGAAGGCAATGTGGCGCGTCTTGTGTCGCATGTAGCGGAGCTTTCTGAGCGCTTAGCTGTTTTAACGCAGGAGAATGAGACGCTACAGGCTGAGCTCGCCGAGGCACGGGAACAGCTTGCTACCTCGGAGGAGGGGCGACGTATTCAGTCTGCGGCTGTTGCTTTAGGGGCTACTAGCTCTGACTCGCGCGAGGCTCGCAAACTTATCTCTCAGGTGTTGCGGGAAATAGAAGCTTGTATTGCATTACTACAGACTTAAGAGTCGTACATTATACGAGGAACGAGTAATGGCGGAGGATACGTTTAGGTGTCAGGTAGGACGTGTAGTATTTGGGATCTCAAGAGCAGATGCCGATCGTGCGCGCCTCATTGAACGTGCCGCCGAGCGTCTCAATGTATTGCTGCGGGAGAAACGTGGCGATGCGGATGCACCATTATTTTCGAGCGATGAGCAGGCTATTACGTACATTGCTCTCGAGCTCATGTCTCACCAACTTTGGGAGGAGGAACAAGAGCTCCAAGAGAATACGTTGGGGAGGCTTGAGGAGCTCAATAGTCGTATAAATGAGGTTCTTAACGATTGAGTGATCGTCGCTGTTTTAGGTTAGACATTCTATAGCCCGTCGCCGAGCTGTTTGCATACGCGGAACTCGACATTGAAAGCGTATTGGGTAGAGATTTGTTGTACTGATGAGAGGCCTTTTTACCCCTCCTGCGTGGAGGTGGGATTCTAGGAATAGGACGTTGGACCTCAGACGTGCACAGCCAGCCCAGCCGTATATTTTTGGAGTTCTAAGCTGTTGCCAGTTCGGTACGGGCTTTTTTTATTGTGTATGAAAAGTTAAAAGAAACAATGTTAGTTGTATGGATAATCGTAACCGTGCTCGTGTCGCTTGCCATAGGCTTTGGCGTGGCATACTGGCTACTGGGCAAGCTGTTACGAGAACGAAATGAGCGCATGATTGCGGAGGCAAAACTGGAGGCTGAGCGTATTCATGCTGAAAAGATTGAAAAGGCAGATGCCCATTTCCAGCGTCTTAGGGGAGAGTTTGAAGCAAAGTCTAGAGTTCGTGAAGAGAAGATTGCTAACGCTGAACGCGACTTGAAGCAACGGGAAAACAACCTGCGCAACCAACAGACCGAGTTACAGAAGAAACGAAAGGAACAGGAAGCACAGCGGGCGTCGCTCACTGCCAAAATGGAGCATTACGACGAGTTGTGCAAAGAGACTGAAGAGCTTAAGGCACGACACATAGGGCGTATGGAAGAAATTGCTGGCATGTCGGCAGAGACGGCAAAAGAACAGCTAGTACAATCGATGACCGATACGGCTCGTAGCGAGGCTATGAGCTATGCGGCGGAAATTGTAGAAGAAGCGAAACTTAATGCCAATAAAGAGGCAAAGCGAATTATTGTGCAGTCGATACAACGTCTGGCAACAGAGACGGCTATCGAAAACGCCGTGTCGGTTTTCCACATAGATTCTGACGAGGTAAAAGGAAAGATTATTGGTCGCGAGGGGCGTAATATTCGTACCCTAGAGTCGGTAACAGGTGTTGAGCTTATTGTAGATGATACGCCCGATGCCATTGTACTTTCAGCCTTTGACCCCGTACGTCGGGAGATTGCGCGTCTTTCGCTTCACCAGTTGGTACAAGATGGGCGTATACATCCTGCACGCATAGAAGAGGTTGTGGCGCGTGTTACGAAGCAGCTTGAAGAGGAAATTCAGGAAACGGGCAAACGTACAGTGATAGATCTCGGTGTGCATCCTTTGCACCCCGAATTGGTGCGTATGGTGGGACGTATGAAGTACCGCTCTTCGTATGGGCAGAATTTGCTACAACACTCGCGCGAGGTGGCCAATCTTTGTGCCATCATGGCGAGCGAATTAGGGCTTAATGCAAAGCTAGCGAAACGGGCAGGTTTGCTACACGATATTGGGAAAGTGCCCGATGAGGAGCCCGATTTGCCACATGCACTCTATGGGATGAAGCTTGCCGAGCAGTACAAAGAGAAACCTGAGGTTTGCAATGCGATAGGTGCTCACCACGACGAAATTGAGATGACTACGCTCATTGCGCCCATTGTTCAGGTGTGCGATGCGATTTCGGGAGCTCGTCCAGGTGCACGTCGCGAGGTGGTAGAAGCCTACATAAAGCGCTTGAAGGACATGGAAACGCTTGCGCTTTCTTACCCTGGGGTTGAAAAGACGTATGCTATTCAGGCGGGGCGTGAGCTGCGTGTAATTGTGGGGAGTGAAAAGATGGATGATCAGGCATCGCAGCGTTTGGCTCTCGAGATTGCACGGAAGATTCAAGAGGAAATGACTTATCCGGGGCAGGTGAAGGTCACCGTGATTCGCGAGACTCGCGCGACAGGGATCGCGAGATAACCCGTTCGTTGTTTCAACGCAAGAAATATGCAAAAGAGGTGTGGCAGTGGGCTTCACCTCTTTTTTTATCCAGTGGTGTTCTATCATTATTATCGTAGCTACTTTAGTGCCATGCGTAAATCGTACCTAGTAGGTTTTGTTCTATTCTTTTTGAGCTTAGCACTTTGCGCACAAGAAACTACGCTGCAACGTGTTCGCATTGATCAGCCTATGTCCGTGCTGTTGCAAGAAGAACTTGCTGCGGATGGGGTGGAGTTACTTGAGTTTCTGGGAGGCAATGAATATGTAGCACGTGTCGGGCAAAATGCATTGCAAAACAAGGTGCGCTTGCGGAATTCCTCTAGCTCGTTTGTGCCTTTTACAGCAACTGAGAAAATAGCGCCCAGTCTTTTGCAAAAAGAGGGTGAACTGAGTGTACGGCTCTTCCTTATTACCGAGTCCGAACTTCAGTCGGTACGTAGTTCTATAGAAACTCTTGGTGGTACGTATCTCTCATACGACGAGCTTCTGCATGCGGTACGTTGTACCATGCCCAGTGCGCGCCTTCAAGAGCTTGCGCAGCACGATGCCGTACTATGGGTGTTTCCGTTACCGCGGCAGCGTAAAATTCGGGATTGGGCAGGGAAACTGCTGAGTGGAGTGCCACTCGTTCAGCACGAAGGTAATGCAGTGGGACTCGATTTAACAGGGCACGGAGTGCGCATTGGGATCTGGGATGAAACGATAGACCCACACCCCGATCTCGTTGATAAAGTCTCTGTGCAGGAGAAAGAGATGCAAAGCACTGGGCATGGTACGCATGTGGCGGGCATCATTTTAGGGGCAGGCTTTCTACAGCCTGCAGCACGAGGCATGAGCCCTCAGGCAAGGGCGTGGAGCTATAATTTTAAGTTTGAGGAGTCGCAACGCGACGAATGGGATGAGATGCAGGAGGCCTACCAGCAGTACCATTTTTCGCTTACCAACAATTCTTACGGACTAGATTATACGGAGGACGATTGCTCCGACTATGAGCAAATGGTATACGACTTCGATGCTCCCTTCGATTTTTTGGCTCGGCGCTATCCGCTACTCACTCATGTGTTTGCGGCGGGGAACGAGCGGAACAATATCTCCTGTGCTTCCAAATTTAATAATGGCTATGGTTCGTCGCCCAGTCGTGGTAAGAATCTGATTTATGTGGGAGCTGTTGATGCAGATGCGCGCATGACCTCATTCTCTTCTTGGGGACCTATGGATGACGGGCGACTTATTCCGACTGTGGTTGCGCACGGGGCTCGCGTGTTGAGTGTAGACAGGAGTAGTGGCTATACGCGCCTTTCGGGTACTTCTATGGCATGCCCTGCCGTGACGGGGCAGCTCGCTTTGGTAACGGAGTACTATGGGCGTGAGAACAACAATGAGATCCCGCGTAGCGATTTGTTGCGAGCCTTGGTTGCCAATACTGCGGAAGATATTGCACCCGAAGGGCCTGATTATGCCACGGGGTATGGTTTGGTAAAAGTTCCGAATATGATAGATGTGCTGCGTAGCCAGAATTATGTTTTGGACAGCTGTAGCGGACAAGGCGAGCAACGAGACTATGAGATTTTTGTTCCTGATGGCGTAAAGAGTGTACGAGTCATGCTTGTATGGAACGATGCTGTAACACTCCGTCCGCATGCATGGGGCGAGAAAGCGCTTGTGAACGATTTGGATTTAGTTGTTGAAAACGGTAACACAACACTACTTCCGTGGATACTTGACCCTAAGCAACCGAGTCGTGCGGCAAAGCAGGGCGAAGATCACCTGAATACGATGGAGCAGGTTACAGTCGCCTCGCCACAACGTACCTTGAAGGTCTCGGTTTATGCTACTGCGCTCCCTCGCCCGAGTCAGCCATTCGCTCTTGTTTGGTACTTTGAGCGAGAGCCTCAAGCTGCCTTTCTATTACCCCGTGCTGGCGAAAAGTTGGGTGAATCTTTTACGGTTTCCCTCAGTGGGCTAACTGTGCCCATACAGCTGCGTGTACTCAACCAGCGGGGCGCTACGCTGAAGTTTACCACATTGTCTAAGACTACGGAGGAGCTTCAGTTGGATGTAAAGAATTTTGATACGGTGTATCTCGAGGCGACCGACCTTCATACTCGTACCATAACTTCGGGGAAGTTTGCATGTATTCCAGTGCCGCAATTGCTTCGCTTAGACAACGCCGAAGAGATCCCGAATGGTCTCAAACTCTCGTGGAGACAGATAGAGCTCCCTAATACAGAATTCCACTATAGTATTTGCATTGCTTGCAGCGCTGACGGTAATTGGCAGGAGATTGGGCGGGTTAGTGCAAAAGAGAGCTCGTACGAGATAGCGCCTACCCAACTGTTTGGCGCAACGCGGGTTGCACTTGCTGTGCGCGTGGTGCTAGGCAATGTACAAGGGAAACTTTCTGACGCCATGTTTACTCCGCTGCTGCCTCCACGTACCAATGCAACAGTCTCTACGCTCCCGTCTTTGTATACCAGCATACAGATGACGGATGCCGCCCATCTGCCGCTTGAAGAGGGCGCTACTGTTGCCGTAAACGCTACGGTTAATCTGCGTGTACACGTGGCAGTAGAAAGGCAATTGCAAAAGCTGCAAGTGCATGGTGAGGAGCTTCCATTTGCTGATGCGGGCGAGGGAAACTATACAGCCTCATTTCAAATTCCCGCACGCGGTCTATACCGCAATTTCTGTTTTGAGCCACAAACTATTAAAGCCCCCTCTGTGCCCGAACATACGGTAACGCTTCGCTATGACAGTGTGCAGCATCTCGGTTTACAAGTGATGGAGGAGGGTGTGTTGCGTAAAGCATCGCAACTTTTGCGTCGCGGAACGACGTTAACCTTGCTCTGCGAGGAAAAAGGAATTAAGCGTGCGGTCTATTTCACAGTAAATGGGGAACGACTTGATGGAACGTACTACGAAAAAAGACTCGAAGCAAAATATACCCTTACAGCCGACTACGCTAAGGCAGAGTTGCAGATAGATTGTTTTTATACTGACTTACCAGCAATTCCTTTCACAAGTGAGGTGCATGGCACAGGGGCAAGAATAGAATATCTTACCAACGGAGCACGCCTATTGCCCAACGAGCTATGTGCTCGTGGTGAACTACTCTCGGTTCGCATAGAGCCCAATACGGGGGTTGGGATAGAAAAGATAATATGCAATGGTGCACCTCTGAAATGCCAGGAACAAGAAGGAATTTTTATAGCTGATTACCTAGTTCCCACGAGTAGTGAGGTCTCTTCGGTGCACATAGCAATTTATCTTTCGGGTTCACCCACCGAAGTCGTAGATACTTTTGCGGGTAATATACAGGTTGCACCCAATCCGTTCGGGAGTCTGCTGCGCATTTCGTGCAACGAATTGCGAAATGTGCGCTATGCCTTATTGAATGCACAAGGTGTTCTGGTACGTTCGGGCTTGTTGGAAGCGGGAGAAACGCTTGTAAGTACAACAACGCTACCCGTAGGAATATATCTTTTACGTCTAACAATCGAGGAGAGGATAATGAAGGTTTATAGGGTGGTAAAAGAGTAGAATGATGTGTCTGAAAGGAAGAATTTGCGACAAAGTTCTTAACTTTCGGCATGAGCAAGTTAATAAAACGTCTGGGGAAGCATTTCTACGGTGCTAATCCGCAAGAGAGGAGGAAAGGAATACGGAATTTGTTCGCATTCCTGTTTTGTAGTCTGATTTTTATTGCCTTTTGGTTTATTCCTCCAAATGTGTACGGGCTTCCCTCTGACCTCCCTATAACGCAGCAGCGAGTTATAGCGCTGTTTATCTTTGCGGCGCTACTTTGGATAGCCGAGCCCGTGCCTGCGTGGGTCACATCCATAACTGTGTTAGTACTCTTGTTGCTCACGGTCTCAGACAGTGGGTTTACGATCTTCCGTGCAGATAGCGAAGGCTCTTTAGGTACGCTCATCAACCATCAAACCCTCATTCATACATTTGCCGATCCTATCATTATGCTCTTCATGGGCGGCTTTGTGCTAGCTATGGCAGCAAGCCACGTAGGGCTCGATGTAGCGATAGCTCGTTTGCTGTTAAAACCTTTTGGAACGAAGTCGGAGTATGTGCTTTTAGCGTTCATATTCATTACAGGGCTTTTCTCCATGTTCATTAGCAACACAGCAACGGCGGCTCTCATGATAACTATCCTCACGCCTGTGCTCAAGACGTTGCCCGAAGACGGGAAAGGACGAATAGCGCTTGCACTTGCCATTCCTATAGGTGCTAACATAGGCGGCATTGGTACCCCTATCGGAACGCCCCCCAATGCGATTGCTCTAAAATATTTGAACGATCCTGCGGGGCTAAATCTCAACATCGGGTTTGGTGAATGGGTTGCGTACATGATGCCGCTGACGTTTATCCTCCTATTCGTCTCTTGGTTGTTGTTGAAATGGCTTTTCCCCTTTAAGCAGAAGCGCATTCATCTGGTTATAAAGGGCGGACTTAAGAAGGGCTGGCGCACACAAGTCGTGGAGATTACTTTTCTGCTTACCGTCTTACTCTGGATGTTCGATAAGCTAACAGGCATTCAGGCAGGCGTGGTGGCGTTAATTCCCATTGCCGTTTTCAGTCTTTTGGGCGTTATAACCAAGGACGATCTTGGAAAGATAAACTGGAGTGTTCTCTGGATGGTTGCGGGCGGTTTTGCATTGGGTGAAGGCATGAAAGAAACGGGGTTAGCGCAAACAATAGTGAGTTCCATTCCCTTTCATGCATGGCCAGCGTTTGTAGTTATTGTAGCCTCGGGGCTGGTATGTTGGTTGCTCTCCACCTTTATAAGCAACACCGCAACTGCCGCACTGCTGATGCCCATTCTTGCAGTAGTGGGAGTAGGTATGACCGATCTTCTTCTTCCCTTCGGGGGCGAAAAGACGCTACTCATTGGGATTGCACTCTCGGCTTCGCTTGCTATGATGTTGCCCGTAAGCACGCCTCCTAATGCCATTGCCCACTCTACGGGCTTTATCGCGGTGCGCGATATGGAGCGTTTTGGTTTACTAACAGGTATTATAGGACTTACTCTGGGATACGGCGCACTGATCCTCTTTGGCAGACTTCTTTGGTAACACTATAACAGACCTTAAGGTTCTCACCCTGTGTATTTGGCTACTTCGCATAAAAATAGCAATTTTGTTTGGTCGTTGGTGGTAGTATTAACATAAGCTTGGGGGTGGCAGGTGATGGATCTTAAGATAGGTAGTGCACTCATATCCGTGTACGAAAAGAAGGGGTTGGAGGAGTTGCTATCTGTTTTAAGCTCGTTTGGTGTCGAGCTCATTTCCACAGGCGGTACTTGGGAATACATTTCACAACTGGGGCATTCCGCTCTTAAGGTTGAGACGCTATCGGGTTATCCGAGCATCCTCGGGGGACGTGTGAAAACCCTTCATCCTTCTATCTTTGGCGGAATTTTGGCGCGTCGTAGCTACAAGACGGATGAAGAGCAGCTTGTAAAGCACAATATTCGTACGATAGATCTTGTCGTAGTAGACCTTTATCCGTTTGAAGAGGCGTTAGCGTCGCAAGCATCAGAAGAAGAACTCATTGAAAAGATAGATATCGGCGGTGTCTCTCTCTTACGTGCAGCGGCGAAAAATTTTATAGACGTTGTAGTGCTCTCTTCGCGCGACCAGTATGCCACCCTTGCCGCGTTGCTTACACGACAAAACGGGAATATAACCCTCGAACAACGCCGTCAGTTCGCAAAAGATGCTTTTGTTCGGACTGCTAACTACGATGCTGCCATTGCAGGCTATTTCGCTGGGTTAAATTTACCCCCTGTGCCGCAATTCGATAAAGTGGCAACACTCCGTTACGGCGAAAATCCGCACCAGAAGGCAGAATTTCGTGGCGACCTCGAGCAGATGTTTGAGAAGTTGCATGGCAAAGAGCTTTCTTACAATAATCTGCTAGACCTGGAGGCTGGGCTGGGGTTACTGGCCGAATTTTCCGAGCCCACTTTCGTGGTAATAAAGCATGGCACGCCCTGTGGCGTAGCGTCGGCTACTACGCCGTTGGAGGCGTGGAAAAAAGCTTATGAGAGCGATACCGAGTCAGTCTTCGGGGGAATTATTCTCACCAACTGCACTATCGATAAGGCATGTGCCGAGGCGCTCTCTGGTTTGTTCTTTGAGGTATGCATAGCCGCCGATTTTACGGCGGAGGCTCGGCAGATACTCGAACAAAAGCGTAATCGGATTCTCTTGAAAAGGGGGACGGCACAGCTGCAAAACACGCTAGCACGTAGTGTGCTCAATGGTGTTCTGGTACAAGAGCGCGACACGCAGAACATAGAAGCACTAGATTGGGTAACGGCTAAGACTTCGCCCGATGTGTCTGATATTGAGTTTGCGAACAAGGTAGTGAAACATTGTAAAAGCAATGCCATTGCTATCGTGAAGAACAAGCAGCTTATAGGCAACGGTGCAGGGCAAACGAGTAGAGTAGATGCCGTACGGCAAGCTATAGAGAAAGCGCACCGTTTTCATTTTGATCTTAAGGAGGCAACATTAGCCTCTGATGCGTTTTTCCCCTTTGCCGATTCGGTGGAACTAGCAGCACGCGAAGGGGTTACGGTATTTGTACAACCAGGGGGCTCGGTGCGCGACAAAGAGGTTATTGATGCGTGCAACAAGCTAGGCGTAGCGATGCTATTTACGGGGCTTCGCCATTTCAAACACTAAGGGTATTTCAGAAGAATAGATAAAGAGAATGGGGTTGTTTTCTTTTTTCACTCAGGAGTTGGCCATAGACCTAGGAACGGCCAACACCATAATTATATACAACGATAAGGTGGTTGTAGACGAGCCATCAATTGTTGCAACAGATCGTAAAACAGGCAAACTCATAGCTATCGGCAAAGAAGCGAGACAGATGCAGGGTAAGACGCATGAGAACATCATGACGGTACGCCCTCTGCGTGACGGGGTTATTGCCGATTTCAATGCTGCGGAACAGATGATTCGTGGCATGATAAAGCTGATAAACAAACGTAGCCGACTATTTACCCCAGCGCTGCGAATTGTGATCTGTATCCCGAGTGGGAGTACAGAGGTTGAGATTCGTGCTGTGCGCGACAGTGCAGAACAAGCCGATGGGCGCGATGTGTACATGATCTACGAACCAATGGCAGCCGCGCTCGGTATTGGTTTGAATGTAGAAGAGTCGCAGGGGCACATGGTGGTTGACATCGGAGGGGGGACTACCGAAATTGCTGTGATTTCGTTGGGTGGCATTGTATGCAACAAGTCGGAGCGTATTGCAGGCGATACCTTCACTGCTGATATTCAGGCTTATATGCGTCAGCAGCACAACATTAAGATTGGTGAACGTACGGCCGAGGATATAAAGATTACCGTCGGTGCAGCGCTTGCCGACCTCGATAATCCCCCAGAAGATTACTTGGTACACGGTCCGAATCTGATGACTTCGTTGCCGATCGAAGTACCTGTAAATTACCAAGAAATTGCTCACTGTCTTGAAAAGTCGTTAAGCAAGATTGAGACTGCCGTTCTCAACGTCTTGGAAATGACCCCCCCAGAGCTTTATGCCGATATTGTGAAGAGCGGTATTTATCTCACAGGCGGTGGGGCATTACTACGTGGGCTTGACAAACGCCTTTCGGACAAAATAAAGATTCCCTTTATCGTGGCAGAAGATCCTTTACATGCGGTAGCGCGTGGTACGGGGATAGCCCTCAAGAACGTCGAAACGTGCAAATTCTTGATGCGCTAGTGCATTGTGTCGTGTTTCTCTGCTCTCACCCTTCCCTACTTGCAACGTGCATAGGGCGATAACCGACACGAAGCATGACGGGTTTACTCCGTTTTCTGAAAAGGTTTCAGCATCTTGCTTTCTTTATTTTGCTAGAAAGCTTGGCAATAGTTGTATACCTACAAAGCGACTACTTGCTGAAGGCTCGCGCTGGTTTTTGGCTTAAAGAGGCAGAAGCGTTCGTTGAGGAGCATCTTACGTCTCTATCGTCCTACTTGGGATTACGAGACCAAAATGAGCGTCTTGTGGCGGAAAATTTGGCACTGCGCAATGAACTCGAGCGCCGACGCATAGCGGTGGAGTTCCTTCACGACGTGAAGCTCGATTCGTTGCACAAAAGTCAGTATCGCTTCTATGGGGGAACTGTGGTAAGCAACTCGGTTGTAAAACAGCACAACTATTTTGCGATAGATGTGGGAGCAAAAGATGGAATAGCCCCCGATATGCCCGTATTGGCCGATGGGAGTGTGGCAGGTATTGTGCTCACCACCTCGCGGCATTATTCTATCGTAATATCATTATTAAACACTGATATGCGTCTTTCCGCCAAGCTCAAGCGCACAGGTTACTTTGGCTCGTTGCGTTGGGATGGCGTAAACTACCAGACGGCGCTCCTCTCTGACATACCCCACCACGTAGACGTGCGCGAAGGCGATACGGTTATAACTACAGGCTATTCCAATATTTTCCCACCCGACCTCTTTGTAGGAGTTGTAGACAACGTTGAGGTAAAGGGGGGCGATTTTAATATTGTGCGTGTTAAGCTCGGCTGCGACTTCAAGCGGATGCACTACGTTACCCTTATTGACGATAGGTTGCGCAAAGAGCGTGACTCAATCGAACAAACCCTCCGCAGTACCGATGAGTAAATTCTGGCAGTACTTTTTTCTTTTCGTTGGGTGCGTATTGGCGCAGGTCTTTGTTTTTGACAACATTCAGCTTTGGGGGTTCATTGTGCCCTATATCTACCTCTTGTTCCTACTGATACTGCCGAACAATGTATCGCGTCCTTTCCTCTATATCCTAGGTTTCCTTCTTGGGTTGAGTGTAGATCTTTTTTCCTCTACGTTGTGCCTTCATGCAGCCGCCACTACGTTTATGGCATTTCTACGCGCTCCACTCATCTCGTTTACCACTTCGCAACAACAGCTACAGAAGACTCCGCTTCCCATTCTGCGTGCTATGGGCTTTGCTTGGACGGCGCGTTTTATTGTGCTGCTTGTCTTTGCCCATCACCTCCTTTTACATTTCCTATCCACGGCTCCCGTTTTTACCACCCCGTGGCTCACCCTACTACGCGTTATTGCCAATACGCTTGTTACAAGTCTTATACTCCTCATCGCCGAATTCTTTATTTACCCACCGCAAGAACGGCTAAAGAACTAGCAAACCAACAAGAACGTTTCTGTGGTTTAGCAAATGGGGATACAGGTCAACCGACGACTTCTGATAGCGTTTATCTTTACCTTGGTGGTTGTTATCATCGTAGGGAAGCTTTTCTATATTCAGATACTTGACCCCTCCTATAAGCTATCGGCGGACAATAACGTCTTGCGCCGTATTACGCTTTACCCTGCTCGAGGCATTATATACGACCGCAATGGCAAACTGCTTGTATACAACGAAGCTGCGTATGACCTTTTGGTTGTTCCCTCGCAAGTTAAGCCCTTCGATACGGTAAAGTTGCTAACGCTACTACACATCCCCAAAGAGCAACTTGTAGAGGGATTGAGGCAGGCAAAACAGTACTCTACTTACAAGGAATCTATCATCCTGAAACAAATTTCGGCAGAAGACTACGGTTATCTGCAAGAGCAATTGCATGAATTCCCAGGCTTTTATGCTCAGGCGCGTACATTACGTTACTACCCGAGTGCTACGGCTGCCCACTTGCTAGGCTATGTGGGGGAGGTAAACGAACGGATTATTTTTGAACAACCCTATTACAAATCGGGTGACTATATTGGAATTACGGGGCTTGAAAAATCGTACGAGAAGGAATTACGCGGCAAACGTGGTGTGCAGACGCTTCTGGTAGATGTACACAACCGCATTAAGGGTTCATACGCCCATGGTCAATACGATACGGCAGCTATAGCAGGGAAGGATTTGCACCTTTCGCTTTCGCTAGATTTGCAACAGTACGGCGAGAAGCTCATGGAAGGGCGTACTGGGAGTATTGTAGCCCTTGACCCAAGCAATGGAGAGATATTAGCTATGGTATCTAGCCCTTCCTACGACCCCAATTTGCTGGTAGGACGCATCCGTTCGGAGAATTTCAAGCAGTTGGATACAAGCAAGACGAAGCCCTTGTTTAACCGTGCCATCATGGCGCTTTATCCGCCAGGGTCTACGTTCAAGGTGGTTAATGCACTTATTGGGTTAAAAGAAAAAGTAGTCTTCCCCGAAACAGGGTATCAGTGCCATGGACGTTACCCTGTTGGACGCGGCGTAGGATGCCATAATCACCCCTATCCGAGCGATATTACATCGGCTGTGCGCATGTCGTGCAACACCTACTTTTGCTACGTATTTCGTAACCTCATCGATCTAAAACGTTTTGATAGCATAGAGGGGGCTTTTCGGAATTGGGAGACACAGGTACGTTCGTTCGGATTTGGGCAAAAATTAGGACTTGACCTCCCAGGAGAATTGAATGGCATTGTGCCGACAGTACCTTTCTATAACCGTTATTTCCGTAAAGGGGGATGGAATTCACTTACTATCATATCGTTAGCCATTGGTCAGGGCGAGTTATCAATAACACCGTTGCAGATGGCTAATCTCGCGGCAGTAATCGCTAATCGCGGATACTATTACCAACCTCATCTTGTGCGTTCCATCGCTGACTCTGTACCTGTACTTGCCCCTCGCCACGATTTAGATATTGATTCTTCGTTCTTTCGCCCCATTGTAAATGGGATGTACGGCGCAGTAAATGCCGACCTTGGGTTAGGACCTACGGGATGGCGCGCACGAGTGCCTGGATTAGATATATGCGGTAAAACGGGTACAGCGCAGAATCCGCACGGAGAAGACCATTCGGTTTTTATCTCCTTTGCGCCGAAAGAGAATCCGAAGATTGCAGTAGCTGTATACGTAGAGAATGCGGGACCAGGCGGGCGTTGGGCTGCTCCTATTGCGGGACTCATGATAGAGAAGTATTTGAAAGATTCTGTTGAAAACAAGGCAATGGAAGAGTATGTATTGCATCCGCCGCAGTGGACAATGCCACGTGTAAGAACCACGACAGAGAGTACAACTCCCGCCACAGTGCAACCTGCGGAAGCGTCAGAAAAAGAACCTTCGTCTACGGAATAGTATACTTAACCCCTATCCTGCTGCGTTAAATAAAACGTATAGCAATTTTGAGCTAAAACAATAAACAAGGAAAGAAATGAAACGTATTGCATTGCTCCTGCTAGCAGCTTTGTCGCTGTTTATGCTTAGTTGCAATCAGGCAGAGTTACAACGCATAGCGGAGCTAGAGAGTCGGGTAGATTCTCTCACTGTACAGTCGGAGCAAAAAGATGCCACGATCAATGAGTTCTTTGAATCACTCAACCAGATCGAAGAGAATCTAAAGCTGATCACATCCAAGGAACAGCAGATCTCGACGGAGGTTAAGAGTGGCGGTGCGAATAGTGAGATCCCAGAAGATGGGCGCGAGCGCATTGCAAAGGATATTATTGATATTAACCGCATTATGTCGGAAAACCACTCTAAGTTGGCGCAATTGACGAAAAAGCTCAAAGCGTCGAACATGAAGGTGGCGGAGTTCGAGAAGATGATAAAAGATATGACGCGCCGCATTGAGGAGCGAGATTCGACAATTCAAACGTTGCGCGACAATCTCGAGTTGTTAAACTTCTCGGTAGATTCCCTTACCATGGCTGTAACGGGTTTGGACTCGGTGAACAGAGAGCTAACAGAGCAGCTGAATGTACAGCATGAGCAAATCAATGAAGCATGGTATGCTTTTGGTAGCCGCAAGGAGCTCATTGAGAACAAGATTATATCGCGCACGGGCGGTTTCCTCGGCATCGGGAAGCACAACGAGTTGAAAGATGATATGACGCTCGAGTATTTCACGAAGATAAGTATCGAGAAAACGAATGATATTCCGATCTTTGCAACGAAGAAGGGGGTAGAATTTGTGACGAAGCACCCAACGGATAGTTACGAGCTTGTAACGAACGATGAAGGGGCTGTAGTGAGCATCAAGATACTAGACAAGACGAAGTTCTGGCGTCAATCGCACTACCTTGTAGTGGTGATAAAGTAGTGTAAAATACCGAGATTTTAGAGGAGAAGCGCACTGTTTGAACAATGGTGCGCTTCTCGTATTTTTGCTAAATATTGCAGATACTATAACATGTCAAGTATCAGACAGCGGGAGATTTTATATATTCGTTCTCGGAAAATAAAGCCTTCATGTTTTTAGGATTTCATGAAATGTTAAACATAAAAGTTATTTGAGATGAAGCGAGTTGTACCATGGATGCTGGCTGTAGTAGCCGCTACATTTTTTTGTTTTTATCCGTTGCGAGGCGCTGCGCAGAATATGGAACGTGCGATAGTGCTTACAGTAAAAGCAGGAGCGAATATAAAGCTTCAGTTTGCGGCGGATGCGGCGAATACCTCGGTAAAGGTAGTTAGTGGTAAGAAGGAAGAAACCGTAGTTGTGGGAACGACCAAGAGCGATGAAGCCAGCTTTCAGGTTGCCGATGATGCCACAACGATGACAATTTACGGCGACGTCAGTTTGCTCATTTGTCGGCAGAATGGCGAAAATCTTACGGGCATTGATCTGAGTAAGAACAAGGGGCTAACGGAGTTGCGCTGCTATAGCAATAAGATAGAGGCGCTTGATGTTTCGATGTTAACAGAGCTCGAGGCGTTGTTCTGCTACGACAATCCGATAAAAACGCTCGATGTTAGTAAGAATACGAAGCTGAAAACGTTGGCTTGCCGTAATATGGAGCTCAAGCAGTTGGATGTAACGAATAATACGGCACTGGTGGACTTGCTTTGTCGCGACAACCAGCTTACAACCCTTGATATAAGCAAAAATGTAAACCTAATGCAGCTGTATTGCTCAAACAATAATTTTTCTACGGAGGAGTGGGATAAGATTTTTTGCTCATTGCCCGACAGGAACTCTATAAACAAAGCGGGGACAATTGCGCCTCTTTTCAATGAAGGCGACCCCGCCAAAGAGAAGGTTTTGGCAGCGAATAAGAATAACGCCACCTCGAAATTATGGAAAGTGTGTTATAACAATGACAAACCTATTCCTGCAACTACGGGGAAATATTCATGCGATGGTTCTACAACAGGAATCCCCAACGACTTGTTTGCCGAGGTTGTAGTGACCCCAAATCCGTTCAAAGATTTGTTGCAGGTAAAGAATAGTACTGAACAGAGTTTAGTATACGAACTACTCAATGCACAAGGCGTAGTCCTTGAAACTGGAAGAGTGGTGAGCGGCACAAGTCAGCTAAATACCTCGCATTTACCTGCTGGTTTTTATTTCTTGCAGTTGAATGCGACCAACGGAGCAAAGAAAACCATAAGATTGGTAAAAGAATAGTGCTTCTAATTGAGCAGATAAAAAGGCGGCATTGCATCTTCGTAGTGCTGCCTTTTTTGTAGCCTCCCCTCAAACAATTCGCTATTTCTGTTGTACTTTTGAGAGATAAGCAGGGTTAGGAGCATGACAATAGAAGAAACGCAAGCGGAGATACTCTCCGAATTTGAATACCTCGAGGACTGGCTCGATAAATACCAGCAACTTATTGATATGGGGCAAACACTCCCCGCGGGTGACGAGCAGCTAAAACAGGATAAAAACCTAATACGAGGTTGCCAAAGTCGGGTCTGGATAGATTGTAGTAAGGAGGGGGATCTTCTCCATTTTCGGGCAGATAGCGACGCGGTTATTACAAAAGGTATCGTCTCGTTACTCCTGCGTATTTACGACGGACATACCCCAAAAGAAATTCTAGATACCAACCTCTACGTGCTCGATAAAATTGGTCTGCATGAACACCTTTCGCCTACACGAGCTAACGGACTCGTGGCGATGGTTGAACAAATTCGCGACTACGCGCGTCGTAATTTGTAGGAAAGGGGGAGGTGACTATGCGAGAAATATTTGACATTGAGTGCGACCTAGTGCAGGTGCTTAAAACCATTTACGATCCCGAAATTCCGTGCAACATCTACGACCTCGGGCTTATTTATGCCGTAGAAGTTACTGATGAGCGGGAGGTGATGATTGTAATGACGCTTACAGCGCCAGGGTGTCCTGTAGCCGAAGATCTGATGAATGAGGTAAAGGATGCTGTTGCTGCGATTGATGGCGTGGAGAAGGTTTCGGTAGAACTCGTCTTTGATCCGCCGTGGACACAGGAGCGTATGAGCGAGGAGGCAAAGCTTGAACTCGGCATGTTATAGACAAAAAGGTACTCACTAAACCATTTCTCATTGTGCTTTCTTTCTCTTGTCTGTACGATCTTGCCCTATTGGCAGGGTTGGATGAAGTGGGAGTCTCGAAAGCAGCCCCCGTCACTGACGGGCAAGAAAAATACCTCGAGTGGTTGGCACGGGGGTATCATGGCGAGATGAGCTACTTAGAGCGCAATTTTGAAAAGCGCTTCGATCCTACATCACTCGTACCTGGAGCAAAGTCTATTATATCTGCCTTATTGTCCTACAAACTGGAGGGAAAAGGAGTATGGTCGTCAGCTCCTAAGGTGTCGCGCTATGCTGTATTGCGAGACTACCATTTTATCCTGAAAGAACGCCTTTATCGCTTGCTCGAGCTTTTACGCGAGGCGTGTAATACGGTGAGTGGTCGCGCCTTTGTAGATTCTGCTCCTTTTCTCGACCGCTACTGGGCTATGCGTAGCGGACTGGGGTGGATTGGACAGCATTCGTTACTCATATCGCCTCGCTTAGGCTCGTTCGTTTTTATTGGCTCACTCGTGGTGGATATTGACATAGAAACCACAGAACAGCCTGTACGCAATCGGTGTGGTAACTGCAACCACTGTGTAGCAGCCTGCCCTACAGGTGCTCTTTTAGGAAAAGGCTTAGTAGATGCACGGAAGTGTATCTCCTATCTAACCATTGAAAAGAAATCTGAGTTGACAGCGGAGGAAGAAGCATCGCTAAGTGGCTGGGCATACGGTTGCGATACTTGCCAAGAGGCTTGCCCGTGGAATAGGCATGCGCCTGTCACGCACTTAACCAACGAAGTACTGGTTTTTCGCGAAGTACTAAACCGTTTCGCCGAAGGGAAAACACCATTGCCCGCCGAAAGCCCTATGACGCGTGCTAACCCCGAACGTTTGCGATTACTCCTTTCTAAAAGCTGTAAGGAATAGCACGTTACAAATTTGCCTACATCTGATTACAACGTTTTCTGTTTTCTAACGTTTGAAAAGGAAACAGATAACAGAGAAAATAGGTAAATGATGAAAAAGTACATCGTCTTCATTTTCGCCTTTGTGGCGAGCATCGCTTGGGTAAAAGCGCAGAATGCCATATCGCCTTTTATTCGGGCAGGCGTATCATTCCCATCTTTTAGCTTAGACAATCGTGCTTATAGTGCTAATTCCATTGTGGGCTTTCATGGTGGGATAGGAGCTATTGTAGATGTTCCCGAACTCTCGTTTGAGTTTGAACCAGGCATGCAATTGGCCATGCGCGGTGCAAAGCTTAAAAGTGGGTCTACCACAGTATCGCGCTCCCTGCTCTATATTGATATCCCAATGATGATTAACTTGCCACTTACTATTGGGCAGACGGGAATTTTTGCGGGCGTTGGGGGTATGTTTTCGTTTGCAACAGCGGGCTGGAAAAGTGTAGGCTCGGCTAAAAGTGAAAAGATGAATCTTTCCGACGAACTAGGTAATCGTTTTGACCTCTCGGGGCGTGTACACGGAGGATTGCGAATCTACGGGCATCAGCTGTCTCTTTTTTACGAACGTGGATTTGTAAATCTTTCAACAGACAAGGCATACGCGGCTTACAATAGCGGCTGGGGAATTCTCTACGGTTATATCTTCTAGATTACGTTCTACAGCTTAAAACATAATTTTGGAGCGCAGATGTGGTATGCCTCCTGCTGGTGGGGTGTTGCCATGTTCGCCCTCTTGTTTTTCTAATCTTAAATTTTTACGATGCCACGACGGAACAGTCGCCCTGGAATATCAAAACAGGATATAATAGCTTGGGTGTTAGACTATACGATGCTTCACCCGCACGAAGAATTAAACAATAGACTTCTGTCGCATTACTTTCGGATTAAAGATAGAGGAGTGCAGCATCTGTTGGAGGTCGTATTGGGCGAACTAACCGATCAGGGCTACCTACGACGTATTGCCTTTGGACGCTACCAGTTAGCCCAATTACCACAAGAGGGAATTGGCATCTATAGTACCTATTCGCCAGCACAGGATAAAAAAGCCTGTGTAACACTGGAAAACGGTACAATCATTACAGTAGATCGTGAGCGACATAGTATGCACGTGCTCGAGGGCGACACAGTGCGCGTAGTTTACCACAAGGGGAAGCGCGGCAATGAACTGGTTGGGCGCATCGTTGGGATTGAAAAACGTGCTCGCGAATTCTATGTAGGCACGCTTTATGTACAAGGGCGCGCAGGTTTTGTAGTTCCTACGGCACGTGTGCCCTTTAAAGCTATAGTCGTGGGATATCCCGTAGGAGGGCGGCGTCAAGACGGTATGAAGGTGCGTGTTCGCCTTTTAGATTGGCAGGAGGATGAACGATACCCTGAGGGAGAAATAGTCGAGATTTTGGGGCAAAGCGGAACGAATGAGGTAGAGATGCATGCCATACTCTCGGAATACGATCTCCCTTATACCTACCCAGAGGCAGTTACAAAGGCTGCGGAAAAGATTAGCGATGAGATTACGGCAAAAGAAATTGCAACGCGTCGCGATTTTCGCGGCGAATGTACCTTCACGATAGACCCACTTACGGCAAAGGACTTTGACGATGCTCTGTCGTACAAACAGCTAGCCTCAGGACACTACGAAATTGGGGTGCATATTGCCGATGTAACATACTATGTGAAAGAGGGAGATGAGATTGACGCCGAAGCTCAGAGTCGGGGAACTTCGGTGTATTTGGTAGATCGCACCGTGCCCATGCTCCCTGAAAAGCTTTGCAACGACCTCTGTTCGCTACGTCCGAATGAAGACAAGCTCACCTATTCGGTACTTTTTGAGATGGATGCTCATGGTAAGGTACTGAGTAGTTGGATGGGACGCAGTGTGATCCGTTCGCAACAGCGTTTTACATACGAAGAGGTACAAGCCATTATAGAAGGAGGGGCGAGTCCATACGCTGCTGCCGTACGAACCTTGAACGATTTGGCGCAAAAAATACGGACAGAACGTTTTCGTAATGGCGCTATCGATTTTTCTACCGAGGAAGTACGTTTTCAACTCAATGAGAAGGGTGAACCTGTGGGGGTAGAGCCTGTGGCATATACCGAGTCGCATCAATTGATAGAGGAGTTTATGCTGCTTGCCAATCGCACAGTGGCAGAGTTTGTTGCCAAGGCACGTAAAGGAGAAAAGGGCTATCCGTTTGTCTACCGCGTTCATGCAAGACCCAAGGAGGAAAAACTAGATAGCTTCCTGCGTATCATAGCTAAGCTTGGAGTGCCTTACAAGGAAGCGCGCGAACAATTTGATGGCAAAGCACTTGCATCGGTGCTAGCAGCCTTTAAGGGGAAGCCCGAGGAGCATTTTGTGGGCATATTGGCAGTACGTTCAATGGAAAAGGCAATTTATTCTACCGAGAATATAGGTCACTACGGACTAGCTTTTCCTTATTACACGCATTTTACTTCGCCTATTCGTCGTTACCCTGACATGATGGTGCACCGAATTCTCTCCTCGGTACTTGCTGCGGAAGCGCCTGTTCGCGAAACACAGTTAGCCTCAGCCTGCCAGCTTGCCTCCAATCAAGAAAAAATGGCAGCAGACGCCGAACGCGCTTCGATAAAATACAAGCAGGTAGAATATTTGAGTCACCGCCTCGGGAAGGTCTTTTCGGGGGTAATTTCGGGCGTTATGGATTATGGCTTCTATGTTGAGCTGTCCGACTCAAAGTGTGAGGGGTTAGTAAGTGTACGCGACCTACAGGATGATATGTATTTCTACTATGCGGACGAGTTCTGTTTACGGGGCTCGCACACAGGACGCGAATTCCGTTTAGGCGACGCAGTAGAGGTGCGTGTGGTACGTACCGATCTCGAAAAACGTCTTGTAGATTTTGAGGTTATAGAAGAAACACATTACAGAGCAAACAGCACGCAAACGCGAAAAGGTATTAACACGACAAAAGGACAACATAAAAAAGGGCGAAGGAAGTAGGAAACGAAAGAGAGTAAGTAAAAGAAAGACAATAATCATTTTAGGACGAAAAGAGAATCTGAAAGACTGGTGTACATACGTCCTTGATGCGTAAAGGAGATTTCGCTTAGTTGTTCTACGGCAAACGACGATAAATAGGAGTTGATTTTTGGTGTAAGCATATCAAATGCTCTCTTTAGTTTCCACGACTGCGTAAAATCATCAAGATCTATCAGTATAAGAAATAACCTATTTTCTGCTCCGAAACGCATTTCTCCTTGATTTACATATAGCCAGAGCATTAGTTCTTCGGGGGCTGCAATGGTTTTGTTTAATATTTTCTCCTTAATACCTCTTAATTCATCTAGTACATCTTTAACACCAGATTCTGCGAACTTTTCGCGTAAATAGTATTCTAATGTTGCGCTATCCATGCGCTGCGGTATTCTAAACTCTCTTTCTTTTGCCTTTTGTTTTAACCATGCTATCTCATTACTTCCAGTACATTCTCTAAATTTTAAATCCATATAAACTTTTGGGAAATATGTCACCTTCAGATCTATTGGGCAATCATCAACAAAGAAATCTACTGACCTAATTGCGCCAACAGCCGATACCACACGATCGTGTTTCTTAAAAATAGATTCTATAAGATAAGATGTCCAATGATTGTACCAACTATTCTTTACATAATGCCAAGCATTTTCGGCTATGTCTTCCTTTTGTTCTAAAAGCTTTTGAAATGAAGGTAATCCCTTGACATATGATTTTATTAAATAACGATCAAGCGAATTGTTATAATCACCTCCCCAATGGTAATCTCTTACATTATAAAGATCTTCTTTGAGTTGCTCTGTATTTATATTAAGTTCGGCATATAGCTCATTTTCAACATTACGTAAAAATACATCCAAGACTAGATTCGCTTTATTCACATCTGTACTTAAGGAGTAGAATAATTCAATAGTTTGTTTCTTTATTGTTTTAGATGCAGCAACAAGCCCCATTTGTTTCATAAACGTTACAAGCTGTTTCCTTCGTGCTATAGCACGAAGTTTTAACCACAGAATCCCTTCTACATTTCCATTGAAATACGATAGGTTCTGTTGTGCAAATGCTTTTTCGTAAGTTTCAAATGTATTTACCATGAAAAAAACGTTTTACATTTTGCATACAAGTAATACTTCACGACTGCCAGCCACACTCCCTTTTCCGCCTCGCGAATTACTGTATTGCTTGTAAATAACTTCCACGTTCCTGTATTTTCGTATCAAGGTAGTCATTGTATTAATATCAGGAAAACTGCGGTCATTATAACTTATCAACCAGACAGGAATAGATTGAGCTAACGAGAGCAGTTTGTGAAAATTATCAATCATTGTACTTTTTTTATCAAATCCACTAAAACGTTTTGGGTCATAACGTTTTATTGTATTTACAAAATGCTTATCCGTCCAGTACATCACATATGTCTCTAACAAATGATAAAACGACTGATAGTCTGCATGACTATCGCAATAAGGAGGATCAAAGTATACTAAATCAATATTGTTTAGTTTGGGTAGAAGTTCAAGAATATTCTCATTATAACTTTTATTACTGCGTTTATTATCGAAAATAGCGGAATTGTATTGAGGTAACAAGTCTTCAAAGATATCGCGCAGCGGGCGAATAAGACTCCTATTGCGACGAATTCGTTCACCATTGGCGGCATAATCTAATGCTCGCGTATGTGCAAAATGTCCCATTGTTACTTTGCGAGTGAGACAACGGCACATTAGAGCCAAAGCAAGCGACTGTTTATATTTATCTTGTAAACAATCAACATTACTCCTAAATGCGTCTAACAGAGCAGCATCCTCGCGGGTAAAAAATAATCCCGAATAAAGTTGTTCCATTAGTGAAAAGTAATTGGGGTTACGATTAGGGGAAAAAAGCAAATCTACATCTTGCGCACTAAGTATTTCTGAAGCATTCTCAATCAAAGCATTACCAATATGTGCATTAAAACTTAGTAGGTCATTCGTGTGCGTCTCTTTTCCATGCTGTTTCAATAAATAAGCAATCGACTGTGACCCTCCAAAAGCATCTAAGGCAACCTTCGCATCACTCGGAATATATTTATCAATCCATTCGCGGTGAATATATTTTGCCCCTAAATACTGTGGTTCAGGGAATTTATACCCCATGTAATAGTCTTGAAATAACATCTGTCTATCTTCTCTACAAAGACAAAAATACAAAAGTACTCCCCTTATCCAAAGTTGTCATATAGTCAGAGTACTAGAAAAGCTGAATTCAAGTCACAAATGCAACCATCCATCACATTTATGTAATTACGATCCCAAATTTAGCAAAAGCATATTCCTTGGGAGTCAAATAGCCTAACGATTTCCTGGGTCTATTGTTTAGTTGCTGTTGTATTTGCTGTACATACTCCTCAGTAAGTCCTTCAAAGGAAACACCTTTGGGGAGGTATTGCCGAATGAGTCCGTTCATATTTTCGTTCGCACCGCGTTCCCAAAAATGATACGAATGCGCAAAGTAGATAGCGACCTTGAGTTGCTGGGGTTATTTCTTTATGTAAAACAAATTCTTTCCCATTATCCACAATAATAGTTTGGAGCATAGACTGTAACGACTCCAAAACTTCGATTACCCGCTTGATGAGAGAGTTGCTCCTCTCGTAAAACTTAAATTGTATACCTTTGTTCTAGTGTTAAATGTCCCATCTTCTACTTTTTTGGACGGAAGCCGAAGGTATAAACATTTCTTCTACGGCGTTGCATTTATTACTTGAATTTGGATAATAAAAAGCGAGTACAATCCAAGATTGCAAGCTTAGTGATTTGGAAGAAATAATCACTAAAATCCTTTTGCCCATTATCAATATTAAGAATTCGCAAAATATCATCTACCGATTGCTGTAATGACCTTTTGTTTACATCAATACCTTTCTTAGTTGCTAAAAAAGGAGGAAGGCTTTCAGAGAAAGAACCTTCAAGAAGGACAGGGATGAATTTTTCATTCTCTGTGTATTTAATATGCTCTCTCATTCTACTGACTTCATACTTCAGACCACTACCCGATTTATCGGCTTTTACTTTGTAAGTAGGAGTCGCAAATATCAAGCATACATCGCATTCTTGAATACTTTTTCTCATAAATTCCCTTTGATCTTTTCCACAAGGAAGTTCAGGATAAAAGATGAGCTCAATTCCATTTACCTGCTTTAATCCCTCAACAATAGGGGTCACTTTCTTCTCGTCTTCCGATGCATAGGATATAAAAATCTTCATATTTTAATGGAATTTGGTTGTCTATTAATATATTCAATTTCTGTAGTTTTTTTAATAACGTATTGGGGGAAATACTCTTCCAAAAAGCTTCCCCTGCATAGGACAGATATTACGAAGAAATTGCAGGAGCTTTGTCTAGCTGGAGTGCTTATTGCAGAAGGGCATGGGAGAGGCTGTGTCTATCGTCTAAAGACATTAAGGTTGCAAGTTCAGGAGGCAAAGGTTGCAACCTCGGAGGGGGAAAGGTTGCAAGTTCAGGAGGCAAAGGTTGCAACCTCGGAAGGGGAAAGGTTGCAACCTCAGGAGGTAAGGGTTGCAACCTCGGAGCAAGCTATTCCCCATAAGCTAAGTGCTCAACAGCGAGAGCAGCTGATCTTAGCTTATTGTTCTGATGTTTGGAGGACAGTCCAAGATATAACGAGCTACTTAAGGCGCAAGAAAGATTACCTGCGGAATAAAGTTCTCCCCCAACTCACAGAGTCTGGCAAGCTGGAGATGCGTTTCCCAGACACGCCTAATCACCCCAATCAGCAATATCGAACTAAGCAATCGAGGAAGGAGTGATAAGAATACTTCGCTTTTTTCTTACCTCTTTTCGGCAACTGTAAGTAGTACAGCGCCACCGCTGAGGGGAACGGTTGCTATGGTATGTAAACCAGCCGCTTTAATTGCAACAGGAAGGGGCGATTCTCGTGCATAACGTTCCATAGATGAAGGAAGGTAGCGATACGCCTTAAATGAGCCAGAAATTAGCCCTCCAAAAAGAGGCAGCAATATTCGGAGATAGAAGCGATAGAGGAGGGCAAAAATACCGCGCTTTGGCATAGAGAACTCGAGAACAACAAGTCGTCCGTGTTCTGTAAGAACCCGTGCCACTTCGCGCATAGCCTGCGGGATATCTGCAAAATTGCGTACACCAAAGCCAATCATTACCGCCTGGAACTCCGCCTCGGGAAAGGGAAGTGCCTCTGCCGAACACTCTACAAACTGCGTGAAGGAGTCGTAATGACGCCGTGTTAGCTTTCGTTTACCACGTGCTAACATCTCTGGGGAGAGGTCGGCACAACAAAGCCTAGTGGGTTTATAACGTTTGAGCAAGGTTAGACTCATGTCGCCTGTCCCTGCTGCGAGGTCGAGAACGGACTGCGGACGAATAGCAACCACCTGCCGAATGGCAGCACGACGCCAACGGTAATCGAGTCCGAGGCTTAGGATATGATTCAGTGCGTCGTACTGACGGGCGATGCCATCGAACATACTGCTGATGGCTTCATGCTGTGTGGAGGTATTCAAACGCTGTTATATTATCTAAGGGTAAAAAAGCGAATTGTATTATTCCGTATCCTTCTAGAATAACAGCAATGAGTTAGCTCAAATCTGGGCATTGGGCAGAATAGAGCTTCATTACATTATGAGCGCCATCCCCTTACGCAAATGAAAAGTAAATAGGGTATGTAATTCCGAAACGAATTGGATATACCTTTTTTATTTCATTTTGGTCAATCTCGTCTCAAGCGCCGTATCATAGGTGTGCTTATAGTCGGGTATGAAACCGTAGGAAATGTCGTCCACACGGATCTCGGAGCGGGTTACATGCCCGAGTAAGCACATCGGCACTTCGCTTTCTATCATAAAATCAACAAATCTCTCTTCGCACTCCTGTGAAACAGAGACCACCACCCTGCTTTGCGATTCTCCGAAAAGAAAGGCGTCAAGACGCACTTCGGCATCTGAAGTGATGTCAAAACCTAATTCGTTAGGCATAGCACATTCTACAAGCGTTGTAAAAAGTCCGCCCGTTGAGACATCGTGTGCTGACTCTATAAGCCGCTCCTTTATCAAACGCTCTATCAAACGTTGTAGCCTTACTTCCTCTTCAATATCAAAACGAGGAGCACCCGATTCATTTATCCCACATATAGAAACCAGATATTCGGAACTTGAGATATCGTTATAAGAATTACCGAGTAGGTAAATCATGTGTCCCTTCTTGGCAAAAGCCAAAGAGGTACGACGGCTGATGTCGTCTAATATACCCAGCATGCCAATAACGGGCGTGGGCGAAACGGCTTCGTCGCGCTCGCCGATGGTAGATTGGTTGTAGAAGCTAACGTTGCCACCCGTTACAGGGGTTTCTAGTCGCTTGCAAGCAGTTGCAATGCCTTCTATGGAGCGTACGAACTGCCAGTATACCTCGGGGTTATACGGGTTGCCAAAGTTCAAACAGTTAGTAATAGCTAGGGGTGTTCCACCAGAACAAACCACGTTGCGAGCTGCTTCGGCAACGGCAATCATTGCGCCAATGTACGGATCTGCCTTTACATAGCGTGGATTGCAATCTACTGAAACGGCAAGACATTTTTGGCTATTGCGTATTGCCACGATACCCGCGTCACTCGGGATATTTATACTCAGGTTGTAGTCGCCCACCATACGGTCGTACTGTTCATAAACCCAACGCTTCGAGGCAATGTTGGGCAGACCGATAATGCGCTTCGCTACGTCTATTACATCCTCTGGTTCGGCAACCTGACTGATATCGAACTTTTGGTATTCTTTGTAGTAGGCAGGTTCTTTGTATTCGCGTTCGTATTGTGGTGCGCCGCCTCCAAGTACCAAAGACTCAGCGGGTACACTTGCCACAAGTTTCCCTTCGTAGGTAAACTCCAGATTAGGTGTATCTACCACCTCGCCGATTTGTACACAGGGTACGTCCCATTTATCGAAAATGGCTTTAACCTCTGCTTCGCGCCCTTTCTTTACAACCACAAGCATGCGTTCTTGCGACTCGGAGAGAAGAATTTCATGGGCGAGCATCCCCTCTTGGCGCTTAGGTACAAGGTCTAGGTTGATTTTCATACCACATTCGCCTTTTGCCGACATCTCCGAAGTCGAGCAAATGATACCTGCCGCTCCCATATCTTGCATACCAATGAGAGTATCGGTCTGTGCAAGTTCCAATGTGGCTTCTAGCAGGAGTTTCTCCGCAAAGGGATCGCCCACCTGTATAGATGGGATATCTTTAGCCGAATCCTCGGTAATATTTGCACTAGCAAATGTACTTCCGTGTATACCGTCTTTGCCCGTAGCCGAGCCAACAATGAAGACAGGATTTCCTGCCCCTTTAGCAATAGCTGAGATAACCCGATCGTGGCGCACAAGTCCTACCGACATGGCATTTACCAACGGATTCGTTTCGTACGATGGATCGAATACCACTTCGCCACCTGCTACCGCTACGCCAAAGGAATTGCCATAGTCGCCGATGCCACGTACCACTCCTTCTAAAAGCCAACGAGTACGCGCATTATCGAGGTTGCCAAAGTGGAGCGAATTGAGTTGCGCTACGGGGCGTGCCCCCATGGTAAAAATGTCGCGATTTATACCACCTACTCCCGTAGCCGCCCCCTGATAGGGTTCTACGGCACACGGATGGTTGTGCGACTCGATCTTGAAAACGCACGCCAGCCCGTCGCCTACATCAACAAGCCCTGCGTTCTCCTCGCCCGCTTCTGCCAAGAGATGTTTACCAGTGCGTGGCAACTTCTTAATCCATTTGATGGAGTTTTTGTAGGAAGCGTGCTCGCTCCACATCACCGAATAGATACTAAGTTCGGTGTAGTTGGGTTCGCGCCCTAAAATTGTGACGATTTGTTTGTATTCGTCTGGTAAAATCCCCAGTTCCTTGAGCGTTTGCTCTAGTTTCGCGTCTGCCATCTCTTCGCACCTCTTGTGTTGTGCAAAGATAGTTACGATTTCAATTACAAATTGCGATAGACTAGTGAACTTTTACGAGAAAAAGAGGGGAATTAGTTTCACGTTGAACGGATTGTTGTACGCCCCAAAACAAAGGAATTTACCGCCGCACTGTCCTAAAATGGTAGTACCCGAATAGTGAGAAGTGTTTGGCGTTTGTAGCTTCAAACTTGGTTTTTACCCGATACGCAATCGCACAACACGCTGATTGAAACGACGATAGAAATAGCGGAACTTATATAAAAAACGGAAGATGGTAGGATAACGCCCGTGGTCATAATCGCTCATATAGTACTCCTTTTCGAGGTGTATTTTCTCATTCCACGACTCCATCTCTTTAGAGTCAAGTAACGACCAGCGGAACTCTACTCTGTCGTCTACCTTCGAAAGGGTATCGTGTTTCTTGGCGTGCCCCACTAAAGAATAGGCAAGCATATCAAAGACGACGGTTGCGTTTCCTAGACGCGTGCAGATCTCGTTAAAGAGTGCTTTGACTTGTTCGGGGGCGAAATACATTAGTACACCCTCAATAATGATGATAATGGGTTTATTCTCCGCCTTTAGCGTATCGAGCCATTCGTACTCGAACAATGACGTTGCAAGGTATGTGTTGCGTTCGCCCTCTTCAATGAGTTTGCGCCGTAAGTCAATGGCTTGTGGGAGGTCCAGATCGTACCAATGGGAGATTGTAGGACGCCCTAAACGTTGGAAACGAGCATCGAGTCCTGCACCAAGCTGAATGGCAACCGCATTGGGATGCGCGGCAATAAAAGCTTTGACCTCTTGGTCAATAAGAGAGGCACGGATGCAACATCCTGCCTGTGAGAATTTCGCTTTTTCAAATTTAGAAAAGTCGTAAGCAATCTTTTGGATAATTTCCGCAGCC
The DNA here is from genome assembly GCA_905373475.1 of Bacteroidia bacterium. Classification (GTDB taxonomy): domain Bacteria; phylum Bacteroidota; class Bacteroidia; order Bacteroidales; family CAJPTX01; genus Bacteroides_D. Next base: position 249,167 of record CAJPTC010000001.1, read on the forward strand.
TTCTCATCGCGCAGCAAGGCGTCGGAGCGTTGAGTTTCTGTAGCTTTTGCCCATAGTGTAATGAGCATGGTTTCAGGCACGTCTGTCAACTGATTTTCTATTTTCTCTTCCATCGTCATTTCCCTTAACTTGTGTTGGGCAATATTGCCACGTTCTCTACAACGCAACAAAGGTAGTTGAGTTTTTGCGGCGTGAAAAACGGATTAAGACGACACTTTGCATTGTGCACATTATTTCGTATTTTGTTTTATAAAAGTGTTGATTATCAGTATCTTTTCGAGATAACACTATGCGGTTCTCATAGAATTTGCAGTGGCGACTTCTTGTGAAAGTAGTGGCTATTTTTGGTCCTAAAGGCGAGATGGGTAGTAAAAATCAAACCTCAAGAATGGGACAGGAGAGCAATCATCTAATTATCTACTAAGACGACAATGGTTTGGTGAAGGTAAACGTGCATGTTAATTGAGCGCGCGGATCATAGTCTACCGAGGTAGCATAAACGTCCGTTACCTGCTAATAAAAGTTACGTTCCGATGCACGAATGTCTCGAGTGCGTTGTAAGAGCTCACGAAAATAACGATTACCACCTTGCTTTAGTCGGTCATCATCCATGGCAACCCCCTTTTGGATATACTCGTGTAGCCGTTCCATAACCCAACGTCGGAAACGGGTTGCCACTTGCGATTGTACCCTATAGCCCAAGGCAACAATCATATCTAGGTTATAATGGTCTAGGTTCCGTTGCACACTCCCACTGCCTTTTTGGCGAACTAACAAGTATTTCTTGTGAGTTGCGTCGCTCTCCAATTCACCATCCTGATAGATGTTCTTGATGTGTAGTGTAATATTCTGTTGCGTGGTATCATAAATCTCTGCCAATTGCCCTTGTGTAAGCCATACATCCTCATCCGCAAAACGTACGTTTTGCGCTACGGTTCAGAACAAACTTCACTATGCTGTTCATGAACACACTGCCGCAGAAATTATCTATGAGCGTGTGGATAGCGAGAAGCCGCTTGTAGGCATGACCAACTTCAAGGGCGACTATATCACGAAGGATAATGTGAAAATAGCCCAGAACTACCTTACGGAGAAAGAGCTGCAACGCCTCAATCTCCTCGTATCGCAATTCCTCGATTTTGCAGAGTTTCAAGCCCTTGAAGAACGTCCTATGAGAATGGCGGACTGGATTGCTGCCCTCGATAATCAGATCATTGCTCTGTAGCGCAAAAACTAGAGGGGAATGGGAGTGTATTGCATCAAGAAGCTATGGAAAAGGCAGAACGAGAGTTCAATATGTATCGTCAAAGAGAAATGGCACAACTTGAAAGCGACTTCGATAAAATGGTGAAGCAATTACCGAAACGAGGCGAGAGCCTTGCAAAAGAGTAACAGGTAGGGGATTAAAAAAGCTTGTGTATCATTGCGACAGTGAAAGTCGAGAAATAAACAAGTGTATTGGCTAGGTGCAAGTGATTAGAACACCTGAACGATATGAGTCAAGAAATAATTAAAACAGAGAAGCAAGATTTATCGCCCATAGTACGTGCTATTGGCTCTGATTTAGAGCATACCCAAGTGCGCATGATTGCTTCGGCTAATGCTGATATGCTCTTTCACTTATAAAATAAATTTAGATATTCACACACATAAGTATTTATTGCAAAATACTTATTTTTGGGTATTGCGGTGTTTTTATATCCTTGCTACTTTTGCAAAATAAACATTGCAACTATGCGAATACACAATATTTATATAGTAAGAGCGCAAATGGGCTCGTTCAATCTATCGCACCGTTCGATTACGAAACGGTACGATTTTTTTATGAACAAAACAGAACTTAGTTCATTATTTAAAGTTTTCATGGGCGTATGCAGAAACTGAAAGACGACATTCGGCTGCGTATCGTTGCCGTGGCGCGAGAGGAATTCATCGCTCACGGCGCACGCAGCACGTCTATCCGCACGGTGGCGCGGCGTGCGGGCATTGCTGCAGGCAACGTATACAACTACTTCCGCAGCAAGGACGAGCTGTTCTGTGAGGTGTTGCGGCCGCTGCTCAACGAGCTGAACCGCTACATTCTGTCGCACAACGAGGAGCGGCACCTCTGCATTGAGGTGTTCGACGCACTCGATTTTCAGAACGAATACATCGGCACAATGAAGAAAATGGTGAAGCTTTACCGCCCCGAACTGCGCCTGCTGTTGTTCAATGCCGAAGGCACATCGCTTACAGGGTACAAGGAAAGGATAGTTAAGCACCAAATGAAAGTTGGTTCGGAATACCTGCGACTGATGAAAGCGCGCTATCCGCACATCAACATTGACATCTCGCCCTTCTTCCTGCACATTGCGAGTTCTATGTGGGTGAACATCTTCTGCGAACTTGTGGAGCACGAGGACTACGACGAAAGCGAGGTGAACCGTGCACTCGAGCAGTATGCCGCTTACAGTATGGCAGGGTGGAGAGAGCTGATGAAACCGTAAGAACAATAACTTTTCAATACATATAAATAGCTATGATAAAAATACTGAAACGCTTAGGACGTTACATGGGAGGGCGCAAGCCGTTACTGCCCTGCTCGGTTGTGCTGTCGGCAGTGAACGGACTGCTGTCGCTCGTACCCTTTATTTTCCTGTGGTTGGTGGTGCGCACGCTGCTCACTGCCGACGGAAACCTTGCCGATACGCCCGTATGGGACTATGCCATTGCGGCTTTCGTGGTGTCGGTGGCAAATGTTTTGCTCTATTTTGCCGCCCTCATGCTCTCGCATCATTCCGCTTTCCGCATCGAAACCAATATGCGGCGCACGGCCATGGAACGGCTGATGTGTGTTCCATTGGGCTTTTTCGACACGCAGAACACGGGGCGCATGCGCAAGATAATAGACGAAGATTCGAGTCAGACCCACACTTTCGTGGCACACATACTGCCCGATGTGGCAGGCAGCGTGGTGGCTCCGATAGGTATCATAGTCCTTCTGCTTGCCGTAGATTGGCAGTTGGGCATTGCCGCAATGGTGCCGATAGTTTGCGCCTTCGGCATCATGGGCTACATGATGAACCCTAAGAACAACGATTTTCAGCGTATGTACCTCGACGCACAGGAGAAAATGAGTGCCGAAGCCGTGGAGTACGTGCGCGGAATCCCCGTCGTGAAGGTCTTCCAACAGACGGTATTCTCGTTCAAACGCTTTCACGACAGCATCATCAACTACCGCGACCTCGTCATCAGGTACACCCTTCTGTGGCGCATGCCCATGTCTGCCTACACCATAGCCATCAATGCTTTCGCCTTTCTGCTTGTGCCTACGGGCATCATACTGATAGGGCACGGCGGCGAGACTGCCATCATCGTTTCCGATATGGTGCTGTATGTGCTCATCGCCCCCATCATTGCAGCCAACGTAATGAAAGCCATGCACCTCAGTCAGAACCTCTTTCTGGCAAACGAAGCGGTAGATCGATTGGAGAAACTCACCGCCACGCCGCCGCTTCCAGAGAGTTCCGAGCCCGAGAAAGCGGCAGCCTTCGACGTCAGTCTGCGCAATGTGTCGTTCCGATACGAAGCGGCGGAGCACGATGCCGTAAGCCACATCGACCTCGACATACCGCAAGGCAAGACCATTGCGCTGGTGGGAGCGTCCGGAAGCGGCAAGACAACCATCGCAAGGCTCATTCCACGCTTCTGGGACGTGCGCGAAGGCAGTTTGAAAATAGGCGGTGTGGACGTTCGGCACATGGACAAGGCAACGCTGATGCGCAACGTGTCGTTCGTGTTTCAGAACACCCGATTGTTCAAGACCTCCATTTTGGAGAACATACGCTACGGCAATCCCGATGCAACCATCGAGCAGGTGAACCGTGCCGTAGACCTTTCGCAGAGCCAGGAAATCATCGAGCGGCTGCCACAGGGGCTGAACACCGTGATAGGAGCGGAGGGAACATACCTCTCCGGTGGCGAACAACAGCGCATAGTGCTTGCCCGTGCCATTCTGAAAGATGCGCCCATCGTGGTGCTCGACGAAGCTACTGCCTTTGCCGACCCTGAAAACGAGCACCTTATCAGACAGGCCTTTGCCCACCTGACTCGCGGAAAAACCGTGCTTATGATAGCCCACCGACTGACCACCGTGCAAGATGCCGACAACATTGTCGTGGTGGACGACGGCAGAATAGCCGAACAGGGCACCCACCAACAACTCATGGAGCAAGGCGCATTATATTATAAGATGTGGAACGAATACCAGAAGTCGGTGGAATGGAAACTATAAACCTAAACAGAAAGGATTCAAGACTATGATAAAATATCTTCAACAACGGTTCGCCCTCACCGAAAAAGGAGCGAAAGACTTGCGGAAAGGCATCACCTTCTCTACATTGATGAACCTCGCATTGATGCTGCCGCCCACCTATTTGTTCTTCTTCCTCATGGAGTACATCGACTCCGAGACTCCCTCCGAGCCGCACACGCTGTGGTTCTATGTGCTTGTGGCTTTGCTCTTGGCAGTGCTTATGTTCTTCATAGCCCTCCGACAGTACGACAGCACCTACACCACCGTTTACAACGAGAGTGCGCAACGCCGCATCGGAGTGGCAGAAAAACTGCGCCGACTGCCCCTCGCTTTCTTCGGCGAACGCAACCTTTCCGACCTCACCTCTACCGTGATGGAAGACTGCACGATGCTCGAGCAAACCTTCTCGCACGCTGTTCCCCAACTGTTTGCGTCGGCTCTGAGCGTCGTCATCATCGCCATTGGCATGTTCTCCTACAATTGGCAATTGGCTTTAGCCCTCTTTTGGGTCGTTCCGCTCGCCGTAACCACCCTGCTGCTGTCGCGCCGTCAGTTCCACAAAGCCTTCGTTCAGCACTATAAAGTGAAGCGCGGCGTAACCGAACAGATACAGGAAGGTCTGGAATGTATGCAGGAAATAAGGTCGTACAGTGGCGAACAGGCATACTGCCGCAGCTTCGACAAGCGGCTGAAGGGCTACGAGCGCGCACTTGTGCGCAACGAACTCATGGCAGGAGTATTACTCAACATCGCCGGAATGCTGCTCAAACTCGGCATGCCCACCGTTATATTGGTGGGTGCATGGATGTTGCAGAAGGGTGAAGTGTCGGTATTCACCTACTTGGCTTACCTCTTGGCATCGGCAATGGTTTATAATCCCATTATCGAAGTGTGCAACTACCTTGCCCTGCTCTCCTTCCTCGACGTGCGCATCAACCGTATGAAGGAAATAGAAAGCATGCCTACGCAGGAGGGAAGTGCAGACGTACAACTCGAAAACTACGACATCGAGTTCCGCAACGTAAGTTTTGCCTACGAAACCGAGAAGCAAGTGCTGCACAATGTCTCGTTCACGGCACGCCAAGGCACCGTTACCGCCCTCGTAGGACCGTCGGGTGGAGGCAAAAGCACTACTGCCAAACTTGCCGCACGCTTTTGGGACATCGATGAAGGACAAATTCTTGTGGGTGGAAACGACATCTCGAAGATTGACCCTGAAACGCTACTGAAACACTATTCCATCGTCTTTCAGGACGTATTGCTGTTCAATGCCTCTATTGCCGACAATATCCGCATCGGCAAGCGCGACGCTACCGACGAGGAAGTGCGCCACGTTGCCCGACTGGCGCAGTGCGAGGACTTCATCAGCCGAATGCCGCAAGGTTACGATACCATTATCGGCGAAAACGGCGAAACCCTTTCGGGTGGCGAGCGGCAGCGCATCTCCATTGCCCGCGCCCTGCTGAAGAATGCCCCAATCATACTTCTCGACGAAGCCACTGCAAGCCTTGACGCTGAGAACGAGACGAAAATACAAGCGGGTATTTCCGAACTGGTGCGCAACAAGACCGTTATCATCATCGCACACCGTATGCGCACCGTCCGCAATGCCGACCACATCGTGGTGCTTAGCGGCGGTACGGTGAGCGAACAGGGAACGCCCGACGAACTGCTGACTCGCAACGGCGAGTTCGCCCGAATGGTTCGTCTGCAACAGGAAAAACGGCAATGATGCCTCTACACCAATCGCTCGCAAAGGATTATGAGGCTATTGCACAAATCGTCATTACCTTGCAATTCTCTTTTTGGGCGCTTTTTTTGCACCTATACGAGCCGATTTCTCTCTAAAATCACCCACTCTGACCTCCCGTAAGAGGTTATTTTGTCTCTTTTATGTCCCTTTTGCCCCATTTCAACACAATAGGGCACACTTACGGCTACCAGCCACATACTTCGCGTATCGGTAAACGAAGCATACGTTTTATGTTGTAAGCCATAAACTCCAACACGCCCTGCGTATGTACCTTGGCAAGACCGCGATAACGTGCACGACCACCACCCATCCAACTATGGATACTACCAA
>CAJPTC010000002.1 GCA_905373475.1 Bacteroidia bacterium
CGCCTCGCCCGTCGTGTGCGCCGCACACGTATTGTGATTATTCTCTATATCTATTCTGCGGGCGAGACGCACCTCGCTCCTATTAAAAGATTGATATTTAATATATAAAATCAAAAAAAACGGGCAACACCTTGCGGCATTGCCCGTTGCAAATAGTACGACCTATCGTTTTACTTCTTAATAACTCTGTAAGTCTTGGCTTCGCCACTTGCCACTGCGATGCGAACAAGGTAAAGACCAGCACTTAATTCGTTGGTATTGAGTATCATTTCGCCATGCATTAAAACTCCTGAAAGTACGACTACGCCTTGTGCGTTCAATAATGCATACGTTCCACGCAACTCGTTACTCATGATTCGTAACTGATTGTCGAACGGATTAGGTGTTACACATACCTGAGCAAACATTGCATCTTCTACGGCGGAAGTTAGAGCAGTCTTTACTTCCAGTTTTGCATTGTGAGCTGGCATCACCGCCTCGTATGTGTTCGCACTCTTGGGGTTAAGTACGTTAGCGTCGAATGTCACCGATTCGATCTTTCTGCCACTAGCAGGAGTTATCGTGAATGTAAGTTTAGCACCTTCGGCAAGGTTCTTACCATCGGACTCAGCACCATCTGCCTTAATCTTTACATCTGCTCCTTCGGCATGCACTGTTATCGCAAAAGTCCCCGTTGTCCCCTTATCCTCCAGCTTCAGTGTAACAGTAGCATCCTCTTCCTTAAGGACTACAGTGTACTTCGCATTCTCCTCATCCACTGTAACTGCAGCCTTATCTCCTTCGGCTACTATCACGAGTTTTTTCCCTTCGGGCACCTTAGTCACGTTGAAAACAACGGTTGCATTCTTTTCTAAACCCACCAATGTCGCAGGCGTTGTAGTGTATTCTACAGCTCCCTCTACACCTTCTGCTTTATTAACAGTAAGTGTGAGCCCCGAAGCGGGTTTGAGCGACACTTGCAATGTTACATCCTCTTTAGGCATTGCAAACTCCCACGTTTCATCTGCTTGTTTAACAGGTTTTTCCGTTGAGCCTTGTAGCGTTACTTCATTAACTAACTGACCTGCAGCCTTTACATTCACTTTCACATTTACCTTTGCGCCTACTTTTATTGTAGCAGGACTTTTGGGCTGTCTCACATTGTCTGCTTTTACAACAAACGAATACTGTCCATCAAGATCGGTGAAGGTTAAGCTGCTTGTCGGGAAGTCTACTGTTACAGCCAGAGTAACATCCTCATCGGGCATGATAAACGACCACGTATTGTCAGCAGCGCCTTTTGTCACCTTTTCTTTCCCAACGGTTACACTCTTTATTACCTTACCGGCTGCCGCCGCTGCACCCACTGGCAATAGGGTTAGAGTTACTTTTTCTCCTGCTTTTACATCGGCTGGCGACGAAGTAAGTTTCCCCTCTGTGGTGCTCGCTTCTACTGAGAACTGATCGGTAACTCCAGCAAATGTAAACTTGTGTTTTTGTCCATCCTCCAAGGTTACTTCTAGCGTCGCATCCTGAGCTGGCATTTCAAAACTCCAAGTCGAGAAATTCTTCCGTTCTAGTTTCGCTGTTCCTACTTTGACCTCTTTTACCACTTTCCCAGCAGTTGCAGCAGCTCCCTCTACGTCGATGGTCAAGGTTACATCTTCTCCAATGGTAATCGAAGCAGGACTCGTCTGAAATTCATCTTTCACCGTTACAGTAACCTTGTACTGGTCGGGAATATTAGCAAAGGTGAGTTTCTTTGTATCGTTGGCTTCGCGTTTCTTTAACGAAACAACAAGCACAGAGGCTTTATTGGGCATAAAGACCTCGTAATGTCCACCCTTCTCACGCGCCTCGTAAATGTCCACTTTTACTCTTTCTACCACATTTTTCAAAGAATTAGGTACAACGGTTATCTCTAGCGTTTTCCCCTCTTCCACCATCGCACCTGTGGTAATAGCCGCACCATCTACTTTGACAGTAACCGCAGCATCTTTCACATCCCATGTGAGCGGATACTTTTCTTTCTTTTTCTCCTTGAGCGTTATTATAATGTTCGCTGTCGCGTTGGGCATTGTAAATGTCCAAGTATTCGCTTCCGTCCCCTTTTGCGCCGTTATTGTACCGTTGATCTTAATTTCACTTACCTCTTTTTGTGGAACAGCAGTGGGTTTCGATGGAGCAACTATTGTTACCATTTTCCCTGCTTCTACCTTGCTCTTACCATTTGTAAGTTCACCCTTTTCAGAAGATACTGTAACTGCTACAAACTCATTTACTTCATCAGCATTCCACGACACAACAAAACCAGGCTCTATGGGCGCAAGTTCTACCTCAAGCTCTACGTCTGCCTCTGGCATCAAGAAGGTGTAGGTATTGGGGGTTGTGAGCTTAAGAGCTGTTGTATTACCTTTTAGCTTAATCTCCTTCACTTCGTGGTTTGCCTTTAAGATGGTCAGCTTCACTGTCACAGTAGCACCCACTTCCACAGGTGCAGGACTTGATAATACTGCTTCGTCAGCAGTAGCTGCTACGGTATATTCGCCAGCTTTATTCGTAAAAGTGAAGTTCTTTACCTTCTTTTCTATGAGCATCACCTTAACCTCAACTTCTTCCGCTGGCATGGAAAATGTCCACTTATTCTTACCTGCTGACTGATAGCCTGCTGAGCCAACCGTAATATTTGAAACTTTCTTATTTGATGCCTGTACTGTAATAGTGAGGGTTACTAATTTACCTACACGTACGTTTGCAGGCGAAGTCAACGCCCCATCTTCTGTTGAAGCGGTTATAGTATACTCTGCTGTGTTATTAAAAGTAAGTTTAAAAGTTCTGTCATCATCTTTCAGAACAACTGTTACCTCCGCGTCCTCATTGGGCATTTTAAACTCCCATTTGACGATCTTAATTCCACTGCCAGCATCGTACTCTTTCTTCGTTGCCTTGAGCGATGCACCTATTTTCACTTCATCAATAATCTTACCTTCAGCTCCTGCTTCTATTTGTAACTCTACTTTTGCATTGGGGGTAATTTCATATATATCCTCTTCACCTTCTATCGGATATTCCTCTTCGCCGTCCACCCATACTGTAACAAAGGTGTACTGCCCCTCTACGCTAGCGCAGGTCAGTTTCTTTTTTTCTGCCGCCTTTACCCCCAGTACAAACGCCAAAAGCGCGCTTAGGAGTAGTCCCGTTCTCAAAATAGTCCTCATAGTCTGTAAAATATTTTTGTTATTCAACGTCGAACTTACATTATAGTAAAGTTAGTGTTTTTCTAAAACAAAGGAGAGTAATATAAGTATCAGCATAGGCGCTGCATTGTAAATTGTCTATTGTAGGCATCTTCTATAGAGGAAACCTCGTATCCTCCTACTTAGGCGTTCTTTTAGCCTATGCGAAGCACGAATCGCACAGAAAAATAAAAAGCGCAGCCCATTACGGACTGCGCCTTATTCTTGCCTAACAACCTATCTAAAGCCGTTTAGCTAATCATAGAGGGATTGATGCACAAAACGGGCAACCCTAGCGGATTCGACATGAGTTGCTGATCGGTAGAATTCATCATCGGCTTTAAGCCTTGTGTAATCATAATCAGCAGCATGTCTATCTCCTTCTCTTTGGCGAACTCTATCAGATTGTTCTTGAAGCTATCTGTCTTGTCTGATGGGATAACGGTGTACTTGATAGCGTTGGCATCAAAGACTTTGCACATCGTGAGTATGTTACCATCGCGACGCGAGATTAGCTGCGCATCATTGTAGGGCTCGGTAAAGACAAAAATATGCGAACCATAAAGTTTTGCATTACGTACCGCCCATTCAAACGTCCCTTTCTCTATGCCGAGTGCACCGAGTGGCATTAGAATTCTATCGAACGGATTGGCATCTTGTGGCGGATTCTGAACGACTAGGAATGGGATGTTCGAATCTATCACCACGCGTACAGCCTTTGAAGCAAAGAGCTTTGCCAACCCCTTCGTTTCATGAATTCCCATGATAATGAGATCAGCATGCACCTCCTCTGCATAGCCAGGTATCTCGGTCGCTATTGCACCTTCGCAAACAACAGGCTTAACCTTCAAACTAGAGGTCGACGAATAACGTTCTGCTATGCGCGCAAGTTCTGCCTCAGCTTCGGGCGCGCTCTGTGCTTTTTCCACTACATGGAGTAGGTGAACATCGATCACAGGATGGAATTTCTCGAGACACGCAACATACTGAAATGCGGTGTCTACGACAGGGGTGAAATCACAAGGAACAACGATCAACATGTATGTGTATTGTTTATTTCTGTTCTTATCGGAGTCGGCAAACAAGAAGCACTAAAATCGGCGACCACCCAGACTCGCGAATACACCGCGGAGTGCTGGCGAAATGCGCCCCAACTTCTGTTCGCACTCTAGCAGGAGTCCTTCGGCGGAAGCAAGATGTGCATTGATCGCCTCTTCGCAGGCAGTACACACCTGCAACTCATCATAGAGTTGCATTACTTTCTCAATCTTCTCACTTCGTCGTTCTGCTCCTAGCTTTTTGTAGGTATTGTAGCGTTCTTGTTGTGTCTCTGATGCTCGTTTTTGTACTAATACGGAAAGGTAGGTATGCTTGTTCGTGACAATATCATCGCCACACTCTTTCCCGAATTCCGCGGTTTGACCATAAACGTCGAGATAATCGTCTTGGAGCTGAAAGGCAATGCCCACCTCGCGTGCAAAATGCGTCAGCGTCTCTTCGCATTCGGCACTAGCTCCCCCTAAACAAGCTCCGAGCCGAACACTCATTTCGAGGAGTGCTGCCGTTTTATCGACGATCATAGTTATGTACTGCTCCTCGGTTACATGTTGCGCCGTTTCGAACTCCATGTCCCACTGCTGCCCTTTACAAACACGCATCGCCCCATCATTGAAACGCTCCAAGAGCGCAGGCAACTTTTCTTGCGGTCCGCGTGTTATCTGCATGTAGGCAAGTATACTCATCGCATCGCCCGAAAGGATAGCAGTATTGGCATTCCACTTTTTCCAAACTGTCATACGTCCACGGCGCAACGCCGAAACATCCATTACGTCGTCGTGCAATAGGGTGAAGTTGTGAAATATCTCAGTTGCAAGGGCAACTGGCATTACAGGAGCAAGATCTACGAGCTGCACGCTAAACCAGTCGTAGATGGCAAGGCACAGCACAGGGCGTATACGCTTGCCACCACTCTCTAGCGTGTACCATATCGGCGCATACAAATCGGCAGGCGGCTCATTGTGTACCAACGCCCGCAATGCTTGCTCTACCGCTGCACGTATCTCCTCTTGCGAATGCCCCATATCTACGACAATCGAATATCCCCTTAACAAAGATAATTGTTTTTTGCAAAGGAGTAATAGAATAGAAAAAGCCGCACCTCATCGTGGTTGGGTACGGCTCTTTACTAAACTTGAGCGGAAAACGGGACTCGAACCCGCGACCCTCAGCTTGGGAAGCTGATGCTCTACCGACTGAGCTACTTCCGCCTATTCTGCGAAACTACGCCACAAAGGTAAAAGAATTTCTATTTATCTACAATTCGGGAGGGTGTATCAAAACTACTTTGCTACACCCTCCCTACTTTTGCGTAAAAAAAACAAAAGGGGCACGGGTAGGTATTGTCAGCACATAGTTAAACCATTGGGGTCAATGTATTGCACTTTCAGGGCGAAAATATGGCTTCGACAGGCGATAATGTGTGATAACATATTGATTGCCGTGTGTGCAAAGCGTATCACACGCATTTATTACAAAGCGTGTATTTCCAGCTTCTTCCACTCTTTTATATTGCGCTTCTCTTCATCGAAACTCGTACCTATAAGTACTAGCTTCTTACCCTGCAAACGAAGTGGCTTGTAGTACTCCTGCGCTTGAATTTGTGCAAGTGCTTCCTCGGCTGTACCAGCGCTCCAAAGCTTGAACTCAAAGATGTAGATTATGTGTTCTGTGTATACTACGCAATCGGCACGTCCCTTGGCGGAGTAGACCTCAGTTTGCGTATACATGCCCATGAACTGAAAAATCAGCGCTACGGCAATTTGGTAATTCTGCTCGCGCCACCTTACATCATCTTTGGAAGCGCTACTATAGGGAATGTTCGCGAGTAGGTCTGAAATTACCTGCATGAAAGATGCGACATCTCCACTACACACCTTCTCGTAGAATTGCCAAACGAAGCGTTGTACTTTCGTCTCATCCAAATTAGAATAGGAAGGCAACAAATTACGAATAAGCCCATATTTTACCTCATTATTCGGGTAACCTAACGAATAGAGACCTGAACGGCGGTTATAACTCTTAAGTGTCAAATAGCCAGCTTGATAGAGAATGGGAATAGGAGAGCCCACGTCGACCTTAAAATTATTGAGGCTACTCAAATCTATCTCTACATTGTTCTCCAAATCGGGCAGGTAGAAATGCGCTTTTTTCAGATACTGCACTAAAAATGTGGGCGTCCCTGACTGAAACCAATAGTCAAAAAACATCCTATCCGAGAACACATTCAACAAGCTAAAGGGGTTGTAAACATGCTCGCCGCCATCTATGAAAAGATAGCCGTCATAAGTCTGTTTTAACTTCTCCAGAGTCTCTTCGTAGGTCAATTGTTCGCTTTCACTGAGAGCCTTTATTTCAGGTTGGAAATTTGACTTCAACTCCTCCTCGGTTATACCACAAACCGAGCTATAGTCTCTATTCAAGGAAATATCATTCAAATGATTCAAATCACTAAAGAGACTAATCTTGCTAAAACGAGAAACACCCGTAAGAAATACGAAACGGAGGTACGGATCGCCACTCTTGAGCACTGCAAAAAAACCTTTGAGGATTCTACGATACTCGTTGTTCAAGTCCTCTAAACCTTCTTCCAGAGTAAGTAAAAGCGGTTTGTCGTACTCGTCTACAAGGACAATTACTTGCTGGTGAGTTGTCTCATAGATATACCTAAGTAATGATTGAAATCTATCCTCAAGATCAACTCTTTTTTCTTTTACTCCGTATTTGTTTTCCCATATTGATAGGTGGCGGTCGAGTACATTCTCCAAATTCTCGCGGCTCTCGTAGTTTTTGGCATTGAGATCAAGATACAACACAGGGTATTGCTGCCATGCTTCGCGCCCTTCCTGTGCCGCCTGCGCCTCTTCCCATTTCTCTAGGAACAAACCTTCGAAGCACTCTTTTTTTCCTTCGAAATAGGCTTTTAGTGTAGAGAGAAAAAGGCTCTTACCAAAGCGACGGGGGCGAGAAAGAAAATAATATTTGCTAGCACTGACTAAGTCTGCAACGAAGTGGGTTTTATCAACATAAATAAAACCGTTTCGGCGAAGATCGCTAAAATCCTGTCCCCCGATAGGGAGCACCCGTTTACACGTATTCATAGTCTTAAGTGGCTAATATTTCACACACTAATGTACTGAAAAAAGAGGGTGTTTCAACAAAACGACTTTGCTACACCCTCAAATTACTAATTACTAGCGCAAGACGGACAAAGCAAAAACGGGCATCGCACGAAGGCGATACCCGTTGTATTTATTGGCGTCGTGTCATGGCGCGACGCTACAATCGCAATGCTATCTGAAAATGCGCGCTGCGCATTTTACGGGCGAGGCATGCCTCGCCCCTACAAGTCTCATTATCTTTCTTTTACGACTGTAATTGTCTTCGTTGTGCCACTTTCTGCTGCTAGACGCAAGAGGTAAAGACCAGAAGTAAGATCGCTTGTTTCAATCACTACCTCGCTACCATCCATATTACCTCTGCGTACTACAACACCTTGCGCATTGAGTAAGTCGTAGCGCCCCGTTGCGCCGTTGCATACCAGACGAAGCTGCGTTGTGAACGGATTAGGTGCTACTACGACGTTGGCAAAGAGTGCATCGTCGACAGATGTTACAGCCTCCATTACAACCTCAATTGTTTTTTCGGTTGCATCAACCACAAACTCGGTTGCAGCAATGGGTTTGCAACCCTCGGCAGTAACTTCATACGTATAGGTAGCAGCAGCAAGCATAAACTCTACTGTACCTGTTTCCGTTGTTGTTCCATTAACCACTTCCTGCGCTGTCGCCTTATCTTTCACAACAACCTTTGCAGATGCTAATGGTGTGCCTGCTTTCTTTACTGAGAAAATAACCTTTGTCTTAGGCGTTTCGGTTGTTGCTTCCATCACCACGTTAATCTTCTGTTCGGTAGCTTCTACCACAAAATCCGTTGCGGCAATGGGTTTGCACCCGTCAGCAGAGACTTCGTATGTATAATTCCCAGCTAGTAACGAAAATTCGCACAGACCTGCCACAGTCACGCCATTGGCTACTTCCGTTGCATTCGCTTTACTCCTTATAACAACCTTAGCACCAGCTAAGAGTTCCGCCTCCTTCTTTACCTCAAATATAACTTTCGTAGGAGCCACCTCAGCAACCGTCCAACCATACCACTTACCATCCGTAAGGTCGCCATCTTGCGCCGCGAGATAGTTGTTGCGAGCAGTTACGAATTTGGCAGCTTCTACCTCTAGTTTCAAGATACGTTCTTCTGGTTTGCTTGCGAAAGGCTTCGCATCCTCTTCAATAGCAGGCACGTTTTCACCCAAGGTAAGATCTGCAAACGCTATACAACCCTCAAATGCCTTGTCCTCAATTTCTGAAAGCTTGGGGGCATAAAGCGATATCAAATTTTTGCACTGGAAGAATGCTTGTTCCTCTATCTTAGTAAGGCTAGGCAATTGTAGAGAAGTCAGACCTGTGCAATGTGCAAACGCCTTTTCACTAATAATAGCAAGCTCTGGTAGTGCCAATTCGGTCAGTGCCTCGCAACGTTCCAAGGCATTGAGGTTAAGTTGATGCAACTTAGGTACATTCAGTTTCTTGAGGTTCTTGCAACCATAGAGTGCTCTTTCCCCCATTGTCTCCAACATTGGCAAATCCAGCTTTTCTATATGCTCAAAGCCCGTATATTCGTTCTTGTCTTCGTTTTCAGGGTCTATTTTAGCTTTACATAGCGCAAGATTACCCAACTCAGTACATACAGGCAAAGACAACGTCTTTAAGCTCATACAACCATCAAAGCACTGCTCAGAGACTTTTGTAAGCATCGGGAAGTCTACGTGCTCCAGTTTCGTGAGACCAGCAAACGCACTGTTACCCACCGTCTTTAGTTTAGCGAATGACAACTCTGTTACGCCCGTACAACCCTTGAAAGCTTCAGCATCAATTGTCTCAATCTCGGGAAGCGCTAGCGTCGTTAAGCCCGTACAACCCTCAAACGCATTTTTACCAATATACTTAACAGCCGTCCCATCCAAAGCCGTTAACGCCACACACTCCTTAAAAGCCCCATCGCCGATACTCGTCAATGCATTCGCAAACGGCACGTTCTTCAACGACTTACAACCGCTGAATAGATCTACCATAATCTCATTAAGCTGCGGAAGTGTTACCTCTTCAAGGGTTTCGCAGCCCATAAATGCACCTTTACCTATCTTGTCGCCCTTAAGGTTCGGAATTTGTACATTCTTTAGCTTTTTACAGCCTTCAAATGCATTTTCGCCGATAGCTTCAACCGCAGGTAACTCTACGGTCTCCAATGCTGTAGCTTCATGGAAAGCACGTTCTGTAAGTTGTTTCAATTGCGGAATCTTGACATGCTTCAAGGCTGCCCCCGCAACCATTACTTCGGCAACAATAGTCTTGTCTTTAACCGTCATATTACCAGGCATTGGCGCAATTGTAACGGCATCGGCAATTACAAAACTCTCTAGCTTATCTGTTCCCGCAAAAAAGTTATTCAACGACTTCCAGTCTGCCCCCGAAAATGTACCACTTACCACTTCCAACGATTTAACCTCAGATAGTTCTTTTGTACCACCGTCACTAAATCCTGCTGCTCTCACCGCATCTTTCAATGTCGCCCCAGTTCCAGCAATTGAACCATTAACTTTTACCGAGAGCGAACTCGTTTCGTACTCTACCGAAATAGTAATATCGGCAGCAGGCATTTTGAACGAATAGGAGCCAAGTGGAATTTCATGTTCTTCTGTCTGACCGTTCTCTTTGTATGAGAGCTTCTTTACCGTGTAACCATCGTCTGGAGTAACCGAGACAGTTACCATATCGTCGGCTACTGCGCGCTCAGGCACACTAACAGTACCATGTTCGCTAGTCCCCACCTTTATCTCGTAAGAAGTCTTTGCAACGATCTTCCATCCATACCACAAGTCGTCACTTATGTTTCCCTCCTCTGATACATTGCGGTAGCGCTCAAATGCCTTGGTGAGCTTTTCTCCTTGTAATGGTGTCCCTGCTGCATCTACTAATATCACAGAACGAATAGCAGGACAATTTTCAAAGGCATCTGCATTTGCCACAGTTGGCGGATTTTCGCCTAAATAGAGTGTGGCGAGACTGGTACAGCCCGAGAATGCTTTTTTCATAATCGCTGTTAGATGTGGCAATTTCAAAGAAACCAACGATTTGCAGCCCATAAGAGCTTCATCCTCTATCGAAGCTAACAATGATGCCTGCAAAGTCTTTAATGCCTCGTTCCCATACAATGCTCTGTAACCGAATTTCTTGGTATGCGGCAAAACTATCTTTTGTGCACTCTTAAGTTGTGCAAGCTGTGTATTCCCAATTTCTGGCAACTTGTTAAGAGTTATTTCACGCAGCCCACTGTGAAGTGTACTGTTGTTTCCATTTGAATTCAATTCGTGCGACGAGACACCATCGGTTACAGTAAATAGCTGAATGTTCTTGTAAGCATTATCGAAACCTTGTCCTGTCACATTGTACTGCGCGGCAAACTGTAAGTAATCTATCGCTAAAAAAGCGCCTTCTTTCACCTCCACATCCGTCACTTTTGTACGATACTGATCATCTTTAATAGAGCCATCTTTCCCCATCTGCTTGGTGACTTCGTCGAGAATAGCAGTCATCGTATTCCCATGGAACTCTTTCTCAAGCTTTGTCCCTTTGCGTTCCATAGGCTGCTCGAATGAAGTAAATTTCACCTTGATTTGGTTTTCTATGAATTTCGCTTCAACGATTACATCTGAGTTGGGCATTACAAAAGACATCGTGCTCTTATTAAAGAGCACAACTTCCTCGGGTTCTAGCTTATTACCATTCTTCGCTTTGCAAACCTTTACCGATTCGAGGTCGAGTTGCCACTGTTTTTTGACAGTAGAGTTACCACCGCCAGCGCCACCACCGCCAGTTCCACCACTACCTTCGCCATAATCTACATCGGGAATTGCTTTCAAAACAACCGTTTGCCCAGCCATAGGGTCTTCGTTCAGCGCGATAAGCTTACCATGGTAGAGCTTTTTGGGAGCTTGTTCATAATTATGTAGAGAGATCGATATTTTCAACGTCTCAACCCCGTCAAAAGGTAAACCATACCATTTCCCATCGGTATTATTCTTAGCGAGGTAAGCTTTCTTGGCAGCCTCTAGTTCCTCCGAAGACAAATCAGAGCCATCGGGCTTTACTAATTTGAGCGAGGCACTGATGTGCTCTGCCCATTTGGGAGCATCACTTCCCACTTTAGGGGGCACTGCACCGAGTACGAGCAACTCAAAGTTCTCCGTTTGACTCTCGGTAAAGTTTCCACTCTCAATCTCTTTACAACGTGGCATGCGCAGTGTCTGGAGCGCTACCGACGTATGACCACCAGAAGAGGCAGCTACATAGCCGACCGCACCACACGCCAGCTTTTCAACATCAGGGAATATCAATTCTTCTATCTTCGTAGAGTACTTAAATATCCCTTCGCCAAACTCCTTTATTTTCGCAATGGTCAATTTCTTTAATGCGGGGAATTCGTAGAACGAAGTGTTGTAAGCATTCCCTTTGAACTCTGCCACAGAATTCATCGTAGTTGCGATAGTGAGCTCCTCCAGTTTAACGAAGCCTTTAGCACAATCGCCCTTCAACCATTCCCAGTCAGCATCTGTCAGATCGCCCGATGAGAGCTCCAACTTTGTAATTTCTGCCTTTACTGCATCTACCGCATCGGCAAGGGATGTTTTCCCCGTAAAACTTGTCTCCGCGCCTCCCTTGGTATATTTTCCACCAAGATTCGCAGCATACGAGACATTAAAGAGCGCAAATAGCAATAACGCTGTTAGCGCCATTTGTAAGATCCACTTTCTCATATACATGTCTGTTTTACAATCTACATTACACGATAAAAATGGAGACGTGGTCATGCCACGCCCCCATCAACCTCCATTTACTCCTTTACGAGTTTTAGAACTTTCGTTGCCCCGTCTGCCATGACAAGACGTAGGAAATATACTCCTGCACGCAAATCTGAGGTTTCGACTACAGTCTCTGTGGTACATACACCCGCACGTACCACTACGCCGAGTGCATTTAATAACGCATAGTGCACACCCACTTCTTCTGGGGCAACACCCACGATACGGAACTGTGCCGCAAACGGATTCGGCATCACAGCTACATTCAACAACCTTGCATCGATTAGCGCAGTAACCTTCTCAAAAGCAGCCTCAAAAGTAACATTGGTCGTTACCGTATACGTCGCCTTATTGTCGGTGACCGTTAGTACCTCATCTGCCTTATCTTTCACCTTCGCAACCAACTGTTTTACCTTGCAGTTCGCAGCAGGCGTAAGTTCAATCGTTAGCATCGTATTGGCTGGGACTGTAGCACCTGTCGCAATAAGCTCTGTGCCATTCTTTACCGACATTTTGCCAAGCGTTTGTGACTGTACGTAAGTGACTGTAAAACCACTCGGCTGAGGTGCGCCTTCAGCTTCAAAGACTACTTCAAAAGTAACATCAGCAGTTACTGTATACGTCGCCTTATTGTCGGTGACAGTTAGTGTCTCATCGGCTTTGTCTTTCACCTTCGCTACTACTGATTTTACTTTGTAGTTTGCTGCGGGGGCGAACTCTAACGTAAGCACCGTGTTTGCTGCGACTGTAGTATTCGGTTCAACAACAACACTACCGTCCTTTACTTGCACTGTGCCGTGTTCGGGTGTCTTGGCATAAACCACTGTATAGGTCGGCTGAGGTGCGCCTTCGGCTTCAAAGACTACTTCAAAAGTAACATCGGCAATTACCGTATACGTCGCCTTATTGTCGGTGACCGTTAGTGTCTCATCAGCTTTGTCTTTTACCTTCGCTACTACTGATTTTACTTTGTAGTTTGCTACGGGAGCGAACTCTAAGGTAAGTATCGTATTGGCTACGACTGTGGTATTGGGTTCAACAGCAACACTACCGTTCTTTACTTGCACTGTGCCGTGTTCGGGAGTCTTGGTATAAGCAACGGTATACTGAGTTGTCTTTACTGCAAACGTGGCTGTAAATTCTACATTCGCTGTAACAGTATAGGGTGCATCTGCTGCAATCTCAACACCATTAGCGAACAACTTCTCAACACTGTACCCTACATTAGGTTTCAACTCAAAGAGAAGCTCAGTACCTTCTTCCACTTCCTCATTTTCACCTAGTTCAGCCCCCGTTTCTTTGTACTTCACGACAAGGATACCATTAACCTGTTGCTTCTTGTACTTAGCAGAGAGTATTTGCGCCACATTCGCCACAAATGTTACAGCCTCGCGTACTTCGTACATAGCCTCCGTTGTGGGGAGCAGATCTGTTTTCCCGTCTACGACAAGCGACTTGATCTTGTAATGTTCCTTAGCCACAACAGACAGTGTAAGCATCGTACCTTCTACTACTTGACTGCCACTTGCCACGTCTGCATTGTTCGCATCCTTCACAGTCCACTCAACATGGTCTTTGGCTGTTTCAGGCTCAGTTCTGTAAACCACAGGATACGTAATGTAGGTAAGTTTTACCTCCATCTTATTGTCCTCACCACTCTTCACCTCACAGGCTTGGTTCATTACCGAATTACAATGAGTCTTGGTGACATTGTACTTGTAGCTACCTACAGGCACTACAAACGATACTTGTCCTTCGCTATCGGTTGGCAATACTGCAAGCGTATTGCCCGTAGCATCCATGAGAGTAACCATCGCTCCCAACACGCCTTCTTCTTCCCCCTCCATCTTCACCGTGAAAGAGAGTACTAACGATGCTGCACTAGGCAACGTCCAACCAGCCCACTTGCCACTTTTGAAATTGTCTGTATCGGCTTTGTAAGCATCTATCGCATCCTCAAAAGAGCCACTGCTCAGTACAATCTGTAAATTGCGTGTTGCAGCACATCCCGCAAAAGGCCTATTCTCTACACTGGGGACTTCTTCTCCCAATGTGATTTTTGCAAACTTCTTGCAATCTTTAAAGGCACTTTTACCAATGCTAGCTAGCATAGGCGCATAGACCTCGAGTAACTCTTTACACTCCGCCATCCCTTGCTCTGCGATCTCGCTAAGTGCGGGTAAATATGCAGAGGTAAGCGCCTCGCATCTATACAATGCTTTTACACCAATTGTTGAAAGCGCGGGGACTGTCAAGTTCTTTAATGCAAAATCGAAACTCAAAGCTTCTTTTCCAAGTGTAGACAACTTAGGAGCAACCAAAGTCTCAAGTGCATCTAGCTTAGATAAACCATTCTCTTCTATGCTTTCACATTCCTGCAATGTAAGCGAAGTCAGTGCACTGCAACCAGCAAACAAATTAGAGGAAACCGTAGCCAATTTGGGGAGTTCTGCAGTACGCAAAGCTTTCATATTCGCAAAAGCCTTCGTATCAGCACTCGACAAGTTGACAAAACGTATGTGCTCTACTTTTTCGCAACCATCAAAAGCGTTTTCACCCGCATTCCCAAAATGTAAACCTAGTTCGAGCTTTGTCACTCCCGTACACCCTTTGAAAGCGTTCGCACCCACCTCTTTCAAATTAGGGCAAACGAGTTGCGTTAGCGCTATGCACCCTTCAAATGCACTATCTTCCACCTCTTCAATTGTTGTAGCATTGGGTATTGAAGTCAATGCACTGCAACCCATGAAAGTTGCCTTAGGAATAGTCTTTAACGACGCTGGGAGCTGAACGGTAGCCAGTGCCGCACAATTCAAGAAGACACCACTACCTAACTGTTGGAGTAATGGTATCTCTACGGTAGTCAGCTTTTCGCAATCGCCAAAAACACCGTCTTTCAATTCCTTTGTAGCAAGCAAACGTACTGTGGTTAATTCTTTTGCTCCACTGAATGCTTTATCAGCCATTATATCGAGTTTCGCCTCGATTGTAACAGTCGTACACTTGGGGGCGGCAAAGACAGGTTCGACCGTAGGCATCGCCTCCAGCCCCACCTCTTTTTTTATAGTAATTGCTGTTAGATTCTTACACTTAGGCATCAGGTTTTTGAGGTCTTCCCATTGTGGCATAGTGAAAGCCCCACTTACCAATGTCAATTCGGTTATCTCTTCCAATTTTGCAACCTCTTGCGGATCAAAGCCTGCATTCTTGAGTGCATCAAGTAGCCCATCACCTTTCCCCGTTTGTGTCCCGTTCACCGAGAGTACAAGTTTGATTGCATTAAATGTAGCTTTCACTGTTACATCTTTAGCAGGCATTTGGAATGCAAGCCCCGTAATAGGGACATCTGTAGCTCCATCTGTATAAACAAGCTTTGTCAGCTCATACCCCGCTGAAGGCGTAACCTTTACCTTTACGAGTTCATTGGGCTCGGCAAGCGTTTCTCCTTCTAGCTTCCCAAAGTCATTACGCTCGTATGTAACCTTGTAAACGCCACTCTCGGGCAACGCCCAACCGTACCATTTCTTGTCGTTAAAGACCTGATCTGCTTGGTCATAGCGTTCTACTACTCGGTACAGTTCTTTCTTCGTATAAGCAGCGTTATGAGAATTTACAAAAGCAAGACTACGCACCTCGGGACAACCACTGAATACATCGGAAGCTGTGAGCGTCGGGGCTTTTTCGCCACAAAGAGTTAGCTTGGCGAGTGTCGTGCAACCCTTGAAGGCTTCCATTTCGATCTTCTCAAGAGCAAGTAGGCTTAGATTGTTCAGAGCCGTACAACCCTCAAAAGCGTTACGCCCTATAGTGGTCAATGCAGGTGCATCTAACGTTGCCAACTGTGTACAGTTGTGGAAAGCTAACTGCCCAACACTAACCGTCTGTGGCAGACGAACTGTTTTTAATGTCGCTGCTCCTTCAAAGACTTTTGCCTCAATCCGAGGCATATTAGCAAGTACCAACTCTTCCAGCTTCGTAGGGAGTACAACCTTCTCACCTGGCTTAGCCATTGCATACACCGCTACTTCCTTTGCCACTGAAAGCTTCTTAACATTGGTAAACCCGTCAGCGGTTGTATACAGATCGGAGAGCGCCTTGTAGTCAGTAGCATCAAATGTTCCTGCGAGGAACTCAATCTCTTCTACCTTCGTTTTATCCACACTCACCTTAGTGAGTACATTAGCCATGTCACCCCCCGTATAGGTTTCGTTGATCGAAGCGCCTGTAAATTTCACACTCAACGAGTTTGCAACGAAAGTAGCCTTTGCCGTAACCGCAGCCGTAGGCATCGCGAAAGCATTGTCGGTAAGCGTTATCTTCTCGGTAGGCGTATCTGTCTTAAAGACCTCGAGGCTCTTAAACATATAGCCATGGTTGTTCTCTACTGTGAGTGTAATCTTTGTGTTTTCCTTAAATGCAGTGCCTTCAGGCAGTGTCGTAATTTTCCCAGCATCGTTAGGCTCTACCAACAATGTGAGCGGATATTTAGTATTAGGCGTATAAGGCTCTATGGCGAAACCATACCAGAACATATCCTTATCGTTCCCATCATTTACCTCTTGGTAAAGCTTTACCATCGCCTCATATTTCTCTTTGGTAAGCTCTGAGCCATCCTTAGCTGTAAAGGAAAGTTTCGGGTGATTGGTAGTGAAGACATTGTCGCGCCAATATTCGCCTTCCCCCCCAGGCATTATTGCTGCCAATCGTTCACCAAGTATTACACGTTCAAGTGTGTTCTTGCTATTCTCAAACTGATAGTTCCCAAAAGCATCTAAGTTCGGGACATTCAATACTTTCAATGATGTATAGTCTTCAGTTGCCGAATTCCCCAGATTTGTACAATCTGGCAAAGAAATATACTCTATCGTCGTTGTAAAGGCATTTCTATCTAGGTAGGGTACTTTCGCGACGTATACCTCTTTCAGTGCGGGAAGTGTATTTAACGTCTCAATATTCGCTACCGACTTCAGCCCTTTTCCGATAGTGAGCTTTGCTAAACTCGCAAAGTCCGCAGCATGACTCTGCAAATAACGCCAGTCGGCAGTTTCAAAATCGCCTGCCGTAACTTCAATCGCTGTTATTTGTGCAAGCGTCGCCCCTTCGAGTGCCTTCTCTAGCGAAGGTTTCCCCGTAAAAGACGTTTCAGTAGTCCCAACGGTATATTTCCCCGTCACGACCTTCGTATCCTCTTGTGCCAACACTTTAGGCAAGAAGAAAAAAAGAGTGCAAGCCCATAGCAAGACCTGCAATAGTAGACCTCGTCTCATATTATACACGAATTTTTATACCTTGAAAAAAGAGGGTGTGGGCACATAGTGTCCCACACCCTTTGACTCTCCTATTGTTTCACAAAACGGAGCGTATTAACAACCCCTCCACGCTGGACACGGAGAATATAAACACCTTCATTGAGCGTACGAACGTCTAACACTGTATGGTTAGATGCCGTGCTCTCTAGGCAAACAACACCCAGAGCAGAGAATACCGTCAATTTATCGCCTTCTTGCACATTCCCTAATGCAAGATGATCACTTGCAGGGTTCGGTTGCAACGTAATACCTAAGTCCTGTACGTCTGCAATACCAGTTCCCTTCTCAAAGGTCGCAACGAAGGTATGCTTAGGCTTCAGCACAATATGTACTTCACTATCCGAATCCACTTCCAGAGTCGTATTATTGCTCTCGTCTATTAGCTTGACTAAACGCCAACCATATTTAGGTACTACTCGTAAGAAGATGGCACTACCCACTATAAACTTATCTGGATTTTGTTCGGGGGTCACCTCCTTGCTATCAGTCGTAATAAACTTTATATAGCCCCCTTCCGCAGGTTCCATACGCATGGTTATCTCCGACTTCGGAGCATAGTTTACCACGAGCTCTTGCTTTGCCCCGAGCTCAATACCAAATACACCGTTGACCACCGTCATCGCGACTCCGTTGCGTGTAGCGGAAGCAAAAGCGAAACCCTCCTTCGGCATACAAACACCTCGCACTTGGTCTCCCTCGTAGAACTTGCTAGTAGCCAAATCGAGCGACTTGCCGTCTGGCGTAGAGAGCTCAACAGTTCCTCCCTCTGACGGATTGACTACAATTGAGAGCAAGGCAGGTCTTAAGAACTCTTCCTTAACAACAACCGCTGTATAAACAACGTCTTGCGAGACCTCCGTTGCGGCTAATTTCGCTCCTCGGCTTTCATCGGGCAACCAATAACGGAATGAGTAACCTGGCATCGCAACAACCTCAACAGGTTCGGTTGATGTACCTACGGGTATCCACTGTTCGGTCACTTCTTGCCCATTTAGCATGAACTTCGCACCTTCGGGTATCGTTGCACGGTAGGAGACGTGAACCAGATTTTTGCGCATGCACAACGCCGTTAGTGTAAGATTTTCGGTAGCAGGCTGCTCGGGACGCGTAGGCGTTAGTACGCCATCACTCCATTTCCAGAATTTGTAGTCCTGAGCAGGAATAGCCGTCACTTGCGGAGGTAACTGACCATACCGACAATCCTTAGAAACATAGTAACCGTCTTCTACAGGCAAAGTAATCTTCTTTCCTCCCTCGGTCTTAACAAATACTGCCGAGTTCACTGGATCAGAATTGTACTTCAGCGTTACACTCGGTAGCTTGTTCTCATAGTATATCGCCACGTTATCTACCAAGAGCCAGTAGCTCCATTTCGCTTCGTATACGATACGGAACTGTACGTACTTTTTGCCAGCCAGTTCGGCAGGCTTTAATGCTGCCTGTACATTCAAGTTCGAGTTCCACGCATAAAGTCGTCCTTTTTCCAAATCTTTCCAACCGTCGCCGCACTCATACTGTACCTTCGCCGCCGATGTTGGGGGTTCAAAATCGCGGTAGTAGGATGTACAAGTAAAGAGCAAGTTGTTTTGGGTATCGTGCGTCTTTAGCTCAAAACGTGGCGTATAAAGCACTGCCTCGAAGTCTGCCTTCAGATCCTTGTCAGCATCAATTATGAAGAAATAGCCGTCGAGCTTATCGTGCAACCACGTAGGATGATTGGTAAGCTTCCATGCAAGCGCCTTACCACTTTGCGAACGCGACCTAGAGGTAGTCGCCCATCCTTCAGGGAATGTCCCTGACTCAAAGTTATTGGAATAGGGCAACTGCATTTGAGTACGGAAAATCGCATAGAGCGTCTTGTTCTCACGCACAGAGCTCTCAGTACGTGTAGGCGATGTAACACCATCGCTCCAGAGTAGGAAGAAGTATCCCTCTTTGGGTTTTGCTGTTACACTAGTGGTGCTTCCTTCAAAGGCTACTTCTTGTTTTGTAGTCCCCTCAATTGTCCCGTTCCCGTCTGCCACAAATTCGACCGTATAGGTATTGCGTTCAAACGTAGCGGTAATCGTCTTGTTTGCCTCACCAAAAATATCGGTACGGGGGTTCTCGGTACTTCCATCATCCCACTTAGTGAAGTGGTAACCCGCATCCGCTTGAGCAAAGACTGGCAAACCTGTATCGCCCTTTGCCAGTACCTGCGTCGTCTTTCCAAAGAGCGCCCCACCAGCACTTGCCTTGTACTCGTATGTTACGGCAGATGCAACCATAGAAATGGCTTCTGTTTTATCCGCCTCTTGCACTTCTACACTACCTTTTACAGGGATGAAACCATCTTTGGTTACTTGGTAGCTGTATGCTGCATTCTTGAGCACAGGCACTGTAACTTTTCCTTCAGCACTGGTCATATACGTCCTGTCAGCCACGGCAACCTTTGCTCCCACTACTGGAGTTCCACCGCTAGTAACTGTAAAGGTAAGCGCATAGCTATCGCCTTGCGTCACTTTTAGTGTAGCACCAACAGGTTTCACAGTGTAGTTACCTACCGTATATTCGGCATTAGCAGCTGCAATCTCGTACTCTCCCACAAGTAGCTCTTGTGTGAAAACAAGCTGACGCTTTATCGCATCGTACGTACCTATTACAACCCCCGCCTTCTTAAAGACGTAATCGCCGTGTAGCAATGGATGCGGTAACGACTGCTGGTGCTCAGGAGCCACTAACCCTTCATAAGCGTACGTGAACTGTAATGGAGCACCATAGACAATCTCAGTCGTAGTCGGTTTTACTTGTATCTTTTTCGGAGTAACCTTAATCTTTTTCGTTAGGACATTCGATTTTAGGTAACTCTTCCCCTCGGCTTGATATACAGAAATGTTTGCTTCACCGACACCTGCAAAATATAACTTCTTGTTCAGCACGGTAGCTACACTAGGCGCATCAGAAGCCCCAAGAATCGGATTTAGCGATTCTGTATTCGACGTAACGGCAATAGCCACAGGCGCATCACCAAAACTATATTCACCACTAGGTTCAGTCCATTGCACCGTCTGCTGTTGCTCCAGACGCAGCGTATACTTCTGTTCCGAACGTCCGTTCGCAGCCTTTACAATAAGCAGACGCGCTGCACTCAAATCGACCTCGTCGCCCGAATTCAACTCAGCGTCTCTACCCAAAAGGTGTACTACTGCATCTGCTGAGGCTACGAATGAGAACTTCGCCTTCTGAACATCCAAAGTACCGTCAGTACTATTGAGAACAAAGACAATATCGCTTCCTGCTATAGTAGCTGTAAGCGTATTGGTTAATGTAGTATTGAGCGTTTTATCGAGAGCAGCGCTTAAAATCTTAGTCTCTGCACTCTTCTCTTTCACGCCTGTAAGACTTACTTCTTGTTCGTAAGTCTTGCCAAAGATCTCTACAGAGGCTTTAATTTTTACCTCCTTGTTTCCCGAGAAGTCAAACTCTGTACTCTCTGTAATGAGCGCACCGTTGTAAGTCAGCTTTGTGTTATTCCACGCCGTTTCTAGTGCTACCTTCTTTATATGTTCAAGATCTGCAACTGCCAAGAAGGTAAGTTTATATTTACCATTCGCGACTTTTTCGGCACGCACCTGATCCTTAAAGAGGATCTCACCCAGCATAGCCTTACGCGGATCTACCCATACAGAGTCGGGCATTGCAAGACGATTGTCACGCGACTCCAAATAAGCCATATCATAATGCGGTGCTTGTGCTTCGGTTGCCGCATTACCAAGCCCTTCGTCAAAGGAATACTCTGCTATGAGGTTTGCACGTTCGTCTGCTGTTCCAGTGCTCGTGTGCTTGTACATAAATTTCTTGATGCGCTCAGCCGTAAGCTGCGTACTCCAAATACGAAACTCATCAATCATCCCATCAAAACCATTCAGCAGCGTAAACCCTAGATTGAGTGACGGAGCATCTTTTTGGTCTGTCAATACTTCTACCTCCTCTCCATTGATGAAGATTTTCACATCGCAAGCCCCAGAGCCAAAAGCAGCAGCTCGCTTAATGTTGTAGATAGAGACTGCCACGTGCGTCCATTGCTTAGGCTTAATCAGATCCGCCTTCTCATTCTTTGTAAAGGCAACGGCACGTGTACCTAAGAAGACCATAATACCATTGTCTCGAACGGCAGTAGCACGACTCTGGTAGGTTGTCGAGATTTCAAAGCCACCACCTTGCAATATCGGTCCGTAGTGCGGGCGCGAAGGATTGATCCAGAACTCTACGGTAAATGCGGGGAGGTTGGCAGGGTCGTTGGAAGCAGGCATTGCATTCCACAAACGCTGCGCAGACTGGTCTACTGTAATCTTGTCGACCAATTTTTCGCGTCCTTTGACAAAGGTCTGTGAGCGCAGACACCACGGCTCTAACTCCTGCCCAGGCGCAAAGGTCTTCAGCTTAAAGAGTTCAATCGCCATTTTGTTGTTATCTGGCTTACCACCCACTTTTTCCTTTATCTCAACCTTAATCGTGTGACGACCGTGCGCCGAGAGGTCAGCTGTAGTATTCAGCTTTGTCTTGTATGTACCACTCCACGCCGTAAGCTTTGCTGAAGCAGGCACTTCTACTTCTTCTGTAACAGCAGGCTTATCATCGACAGAGATCATTACATCGAACTTCCCTGCAAACTCCTTGGGCGAACCATTCTTTATCTCTATCCAAAGAGGCTCTTTATCTGTAAAGTCTTTGCTCACTTTCGGACTAGCTCCCGTACTCGGATCCTTTGTCCCGATGTAGGTTAGCAACAGATCGCCTGCAAAAGGATCTGACCCATCAACCACATTAAGAATATAGTCACGCACTTGCGTTTCATTATCAAGGTTAGTTGCATAGAGATTTTTCACCTCCTCGCCATCTCGCGAATTGTACATCGCACGCAAACGATACTTACCCGCGGGGCGTTTTGAGACATCTACATCAAAGTAAAGCACCAACGAGTTGGGTTGTATCTTATTCTCAGTGTAATCTACCTCCACCTCATCGTCACCAAATACCCCATCGTCGTTCCAGTCCACCCAAACTCTGAGATACATCTCGTCCTCATGTTCCAGCTGACCAAAACCCGTGCGAGCCTTGCCATCAGCCTTATACACTGTAAGAGGCTCTTTACGGAAATCAACATGGTGCTCCTCTTGATCTCCCGTTACAGGCTTCCACTGTGGGAACTTATAGCGGTCGCAGAGCAACCATGTAGTAATGAGGTTGTCCGACACATCGCCATCAAGCCCTAGTAGGCGCACCTTAACCTGACGCGCAGTACGTATGGGTATATTCTCTATTTTTTTGTCCAGTAGCTGTGGGTTGCTCAAACCTGCGGGGATGCTTGCAATCTCCTGTACAAGTTCAAAACGCCCATTCCCTTCCACACGAATTCCCGCATTCCTAGCAACGCGTCGCGTGTTGTTTCGGATTTGTACTGTTACGGGCACATCCACTTTCTCTGCATCTGCCTTATCATTTTCGGCAATTGCACTTACAAGCGTTAAGGGATTGGTTACGGGCACTAAATCTACCTCAGCCTCCCAACCTTCGTCCGTTTTTTCAAAATTATCCGACTCGAAGTGAATGCGTAGCGAACCATCCGTAGAGCCTGAAACATAGACATACGGCTCTTGTGCCAACTTCTCAGTAAGATCGTCATCCAGCTGGTCAGAGGGCATGCCTGTATCTTCATCCCACACATTCAGATCCGTATATATAGAAAGGATACCCGCTCTATAGCCTGTTTTGAACTTCTTGAAAGTAACCCGAACTTTCATAGAAGGGTCTTCGGGCACTAGTGTTATTGTAGCATCCTGACTCTTGCTGTAGTTAGCATGCAAGCCCCCGTTGTCAGTAAAGATATATTTACCCTTACCAATCGTATAGCGCAGTTTCGGGTCTTGTGGTAATTGCTGCGGATCATACTCTTTGGGAAGGAAATAGGAAGCAGGCATTGGGATGATATTCCCTAGATTGCGCACCGTTTCCTTTGCCCTATTGTCTTGCAGATAGTCGTCGTCCTTACAATCTAGGGTAAACTCCACGTTTATATCCTCGCCTTCTGGGTTTGTAGTACTCAGATCGACTTCATACTCCATCTGTCGGTCATCGTATGGCGGTAACGTGGGAAGCTTTTGACTGGAAACCCACTTTCCATTACGGAAGTAGTTCAGTTTCAAATCCTTCTCTTCATTAAGTGAGCCATTTACCAGAGTCAAGGTAAAGGTCGATAGCCCCAAGTTCGCACCATCAACAGGTGTTTTTGTGATGGCAAGCCCCACATCGTGCTTTCTGTAAGGCTTCTCGAAATAGATTCCCGTAACCAAAAGACGGTCGGAGGCATAGCGGTTGTAGTCGCGCCCCTCGTGCTGCAACCTAAGACTGTGTGTACCTTTATCCGATTTCAGAACGTATACTAGTTCCACGTCAGTGTCCTTACCATAGATGATATCCAGTCCACGTGCATCTTTAATCACATTGTTATCCCAAAGTACACGGAACGCCGACGTTTTCGGTTTATTCTGGTCGCACGCAATGACTGCCCCACGAATGCGTAAAACGATTTCCTCGCCTTCGGGAATTGCGCTCATATCTATCTTACAGAAGCGCATCTCGAACAAATAAGCATCGTTAGCAGGATCAAAAGGCTTCTTAGTCGCATCATACGGTTTTTGCGCAAAAGCATCAATATCTACTTGGAAAAGATTGCTCCCTTGGGGGACAAAACTCTCGGAATATGCATTGACGCTGTACTTCCGCTGTGTACCGTGTCTTACCGCCATGTAGGGTAATGGCCAATTCTGGAACGTCTCGTTGTAAGGCAACTTGGTTACATCCAGTTTCAGGGGCGCATACGAGAAGAGTTGTATTGCCGTAGTGCGTCGCCCGAGTTCTCCATTGTAGGAGTCACCTAACTGTGCCGCCATTGCCACAAGCACTTTCGGGTTTGTGAGATAGGGCTGTACATGCGGCGCAATGTCAAACGTCGTCACATTGTTCGGAATGTTTGCCACGGGTGTCCAAGTTTCTGCATCGACATCTCCAATAAGGAGAGCATAACCTTTTGCTGGAACAATAGGTGGCTGTTTCCACGAAAGTGTAAAAGTATTGCCGCAGCCATCTCCACGAGCGATTGAGACATTTTCGGGTACAGGTGCAATTGTAAATTTCTCAGACAGAACTACACCGCCAGCATTGTCGGTAAGGCGTAACATAGCCTCAGCAGTTGCAGGAGCATTGCGCGGAATATCGAAACGATAACCAGAATAGGAGTCCTCGAGCGTATAGCCGTGTCCGAAAGTCTTCCCCCCATCATAAGAGATCTCCAACGTTGATGGGATTTTCGCATCCGTCCAACGCGAAGCGTAGTTCTCGACATGCACAATAATTATCTCACCTGGTGCATACTGGTCACCTGCAAGCGGAGCGGTGAAATACGTCTTTGCATCTTCCTCAAACCACCAAACTAAAACAAAGCGCTGTTCCCCATTTGGCACTGTAGAGGCAGTCACCCTTACAGAAAGGGTATTTTTACCTTTGAGCTCAGTAGCATCGAGTGTTACCTGTTCTTGGTTGTTTAAGTTATCCACTTTCCGCGTTGCGGGTAGACTAACCTTCCCCTTAGATGGATCGCACACCCAAGGGAGCAATCCGTTCACCGTAAGATCCAGATCGTTCACTAGTGCTTTGTCCCCCCACTTGTAAATTTTCTTGGTTGTTGCATCGTTCCACGCAATCATTACGCGCGCTTGCTTTGCATTGGCTGGTACGGGGATGGTAAACTCCTTGGTTTCCCCCTGCTTTAGCGTAAGTTCCTCGCTTTCGTTGTAATAGCCTCTCTCAAGCGCAAGCACCATTTTCTCCGAATTCAGCCACCCATAACCATACTTATAGTCTGGTCCTACAACTCCCGCATCGGTTGCTGTATTCATCGCCAAAGCACGAAGAAGATCTGCGCGAGGATCGCGGTCGCCGTTAAGCTGTTTGTACCTCTGCGTAACGAGCGCCAAGTTCCCCGTTACTGTTGGGCATGCCATAGAGGTACCCGTCTTCGTCGAAGAACCTGCAAAAACATTCGTACTGAGTACCCCTACACCTTTTGCTACTACGTGAGGTGCAAGACGTCCATCATCTAATGGACCACACGAACTAAATGCGCCCAAACGACCAATCAGGTCACATGCTCCCACAAAGAACGAATTCTTCGCACGGTTCGGGATTGTACCATACTGCTTCTCGCCGTAATGCGCTAACACGCTATCAGCACACCCCGCACCATCATTACCACAAGCATAAACAGGTAGTAGAGATGGATATTTGTTTACGAGCTCATCCATCTGGATGTCGCGCCCGAGTGTGTTGTATGAAAACTGACGATAGAAGAGACACATTTGCCCTAACGGAAGCCCGTAGGAGTTCTGAGTCAGAGTAATTCCATCTTGTTGGTGGCAGCGTTCCATTTCTTGCCACTCTTGCACCTCGTCAGACGAACTAGAGAAGTTCCACGTCCACGCCTTAGCCTTAGGTGCCATCCCACGAGCAAGCGGATCGCTCATTCCCGACCCGAGTACTGTTCCCGCCACGTGCGTTCCGTGCAATTCGCCACCTTGCCAAAGTTGGTATTCGCGGCGTGTAACACGATTGCCAAAATCTGGGCTATAAACCACATTACCATCCCAGATCCCAACTCGTACGCCTTCTCCAGTTAGGTTGCGTCCGCCAAGTGCATTGGGGACAGAAAGTACATTGGCACGAGAGAGGCTCGCCCCCGTACGGTTCAACAAAGTCGCGGGCGCAGGAACAGGTGCAATACTCAACACCCAAGGGAGGGCAGCCACCTTGTCAATAGCCGAACGTGTGATTTCGCAGGATGCTAGCGCCCACCCTTTCGCTATGTTCACCTTCTTAG
Organism: Bacteroidia bacterium; assembly: GCA_905373475.1. Taxonomy (GTDB): domain Bacteria; phylum Bacteroidota; class Bacteroidia; order Bacteroidales; family CAJPTX01; genus Bacteroides_D. The sequence goes on from CAJPTC010000002.1 coordinate 26,413, forward strand.
CGCCTAGGGCAACTAATGCATTTTGCACCTCCGTATCCGTCACGTTGGCAGCATAGGTAAGCTCCAACTTAGCCGTGTGCTCATCTACCCTACTCCACTCGGGCAGCTCGGCTTCGGTAAGAAGCTCTGCAACCTTCCACTCAGGGGCAACGGCAAGCACTGTACGCAGGCTTGTACCATGAAACGCCTTACGTACATCAATCCCCTCAGGAAGAGTAGCCCAATAGGCTCGGTTACCGAGATAGTCGCCGAGCTGCAACCCTCTTGCTGCAAGCGCACCGCGTTCCTGTTCAGATGGAATCGCCGAAAGCTGCACTAATACGTTATACTTGTTGCCCGAGCTACCTCCAAGCTCTAGGGCATTACTACCGCGCGTGACATGCTGCACATTGTCGGGTAGTAGTACTGTGTGCTTGCCGAGTTGCAAACTCTCTTGCGCGCGTAGTGTGAGAGCCGACAGCGCAACAAAAAGCAGTAGCAAGCAGTTTAACCTTAAAAACTTCATACAAACCTACTTTTATACAACTAAAACAGCCCCACTAGGGGGCTTAAGGCAAATTAAAACTTCTACAAAAGTAGGAGTCTGTATTCTATCTTATACCCTCTGTTATTTATAATAACATGAAGAAATACTCCTCTTGCGTATACGAATACTCTGTTTTTTATATACTACAAGTAATTTTACGTAGTTAGATTTGATGAATGTGTGAGAGCTAGATCACCACAATTGGCGTTTTTGTATCGTAGTTGCAATTTGGAAAACTCTTAGAGTATTTCCCTTATCGAAAATAACGGCAAACAGCGTATCCGCTTACTATTCAAACAATGCTTTAGAAAAACTCTTTGCCAGAATTGAAGATATTTATTGTTGCATTGTGCCGTGGCACGACGTAGATAATTGCCATGCACATAAAACCCCGCCGAATGGCGCGGGTAGGTACTCAGAGTGAAACGTTGGGCTAATATTCATCCACCATAACACATTGATTATCGAATCGTAGTAGAGAGGCACGTCTCGCCCATCACGTCATATCATAACGTGTATTATTTGCATTGCGTGCGATTATTTCATGGCACGACATGAATAAGGTATTAACCGAAAATACGCCGTTGGCGTATTTAACGGGCGAGGCATACCTCGCCCCTACAGTCGCGCTGCTGGCGCGAATCCGCAATGCGACTTTGTATGGGTAACACATTGAAATCTAATATTTTGCATGATGTAGCCCAACGTTCCACGTTGGGCTAGCAATACTCACCACCGCCCTTCGGCGGGGTTTTATTACGGCGTGCCATGGCGCGCCGCTACATGTAATAATGTGTTTTTTACGGGCGAGGCACGCATCGCCCAATTCGGCATAACGTACCGAATTTATCATGTCGTTATGTATATAAATTATTGGATACCAATTCTGTAGGGGCGAAACCTGATTCGCCCAAATCGGCATAACATGCCGAATATTATCGCATCGCAATACGCATAAACATTGAATAACATCTCGTAGGTGCGTTGGCGTGCCTCGCCCAAATGAACGCATTGATAATCAATGATAACGGGCATTGCCTGCGGGTTGTGCCCGTTTTTGATTGGTTTAGCCCAACGTTTTACGTTGGGCTAACAATACTCACCACCGCCATACGGCGGGGTTCAATTTGAGCCCCTTAACGGGGCGGGTCTTTTTAGCACGGTCGTAAAAACCCGTGCGTATCTCGATACGCTAAGCGCTCATATTCGCCCAACGTTTCACATTGGGCTAGCAATACCCACCACCGCCGTTCGGCGGGGTTCTATTTGAGCCCCTTAATGGGGCGAGTCTTTTTAGCACGGTCGTAAAAACCCGTGCGTATCTCGATACGCCAAGCACTCATATATTCGCCCAACGTAAAACGTTGGACTAACAATACCCACCGCCGCCATACGGCGGGGTTCTATTACGGCGTGCCATGGCGCGACGCTACACGTACTAATGTGTTTTGCCCCATCTTCCGTTTTTTTTTGCTCTTATGAAAAGGGGGGACTGGATACCAATAATTTTTATAACAACCAGCGACTCAACTAATCTTTTTCTACACTTCATACGTAAAAGGGGGCATAGCACGAAAACATTGCGATATTATTAACCCAAACCAGATTAGAGAATGAAACGTTGGTACGATTGGAAACTGCGGACAAAGCTTTTGGTATGTTTCGGAACGATCCTTATTCTGTTCCTAATTATCGGTCTACTAGGCTACCGACAAAGTAAGAATCGTAAAGGAAGCGATACAACGCTCCGTCTCTCAGATGCTATTGAGCGTTCCTTCTTAAAAGCACGCTGCTATTTTCTGAGCTACTCCGCAGGTGATACGTTAGCCTATAAGGCGATTGAGCTATACATCGACTCTTTGCAAAGGGCAACGACCGAGCTGGAGCAATTCCAACAGCAAATACAATTTGGCGGCAACAATATGGTGGCACTCTCATTGAACCTCGCAGAGATGGGACATACATACGAAAATAGTGTACACGAGGCGCTACTTGCCAAACAGGAAGAATACGCGCTAAAGGCGAAACTCATTAGTCAAAGTCAATCACTCTACCGCACGCTTTATACCGACACACATTTAGACGCAAAGACAACCCAGACTTTATTTACACAAAGTGCTTTACTAAGTGAGTATTTCCAAGAGGGTAATAGTGCGATCTTGTTGAATGTACAAAACACATTCGACGAGCTCACTACACAAAATGGTTGGGAGACAGAGCACAAAAAGGAACTCTCGCAATTCCGTCAGACGTTATCAGACTTGATAGTGGCAGTACAAAATCGCGTGAGTGCAGTAGATACACTAAACAGTTTGTGTAACAAATTTGAGCTATCGCTCAATGCACACGATACGCTCCACACCACAGTCAGCGCACAGATGGTTCGTTCATCGCTTGTAGGATTAGCCTCGACAATTTTCCTCGCTTTTGTTGTATCGGTGATGTCCTTACTCCTCATTAGCAACTATATAGTACGTCTTATGAAGGCGGCTACAGCAAAACTCCAACAGTGCGCAAATGGCAATTTCATAAACGATGTACCCCGTAATGTACTAAAATATGGAGACGAGTTCGGCGATATAGCACGCGCCATCGAGAGCCTGATTTTGCGTATGCAAGATACCATCAAGGTTATAAAACATGGTGCAAATGCTGTAGCAAAAGCCAGCGAAGAACTAAATGCGAACTCGCAGGGGCTTTCGCAGGGCGTTAATACGCAGGCCGTCAATGCAGAAGAGGTGAGCAGTGCCATGGAAGAAATGTCGGCAAACATAGATAGCAACGCAGATCGCGCCAAAAGTTCTCAGCTCCTTTCAAAGGACTTGGGAGAACGACTACAAGAGCTGGGCGGCGAGTCTCGCGCTTCGTTAGAATCGGTTGAGACGATCAGTTCTAAAATTCTCGTGATTGGCGAAATCGCAAATCAGACAAATATTCTCGCACTCAATGCGGCGGTAGAGGCAGCGCGAGCGGGCGAGCATGGGCGCGGCTTCTCGGTTGTTGCAGCCGAGGTACGCAAATTAGCAGAGAGGAGCAATGAGTCCGCCAATGCAATAGTACAGCTTTCGTCACATTCTATGCAGGCAACGCAAAAAGCACACAAGACCTTGGATTCTGTTTTACCCGACATGGAACGAACACGCGCTATAATGGAGGAGATTGCCACTGCAAGTGAGGAGCAACGAAGTGGTGTAGGACAGATCAATACGGCACTGATGCAGCTCAATGAGGTAATTCAACACAACGCATCGGCGAGCGAGGAGGTTGCAGCCAATGCAACGAAATTGCACGAAGAGGCAGAGCGCTTAAAAGAGACAGTAGAGTACTTCACAATTGAGTAACGATATATATGAGTGTGTCACAAAACGAGGGTGAGTCAAAAGACTCCCGTATTGTCGTTTTAACATACCGTGTAAGAGTAAACCATTGAGAGTTAAGAGTTGCGCAAAGGAAGCCACACGCATTTATTACAAAGCGTTTATTTCTAGCGATTTCCACTCTTTTATGTTGCGTTTCTCTTCGTCGAAACTCGTACCTATAAGCACTAGCTTCTTACCCTGCAAACGAAGTGGCTTGTAGTACTCCTGCGCTTGAATTTGTGCAAGTGCTTCCTCGGCTGTACCAGCGCTCCAAAGCTTGAACTCAAAGATGTAAATTATATCTCGCGTATGTACTACACAATCTGCTCGTCCTTTTGCAGAATGTACTTCGGTTTGTACATACATACCCATAAACTGGAAAAGGAGAGCTACAGCTATCTGGTAATTCTGTTCGCGCCAAGTTACGTCTTCTTTAGATTCTGTACTATAAGGGATATTTTCTAATAGGTCTGAGAGGGAAGACATAAACTGATCAACCTTGCCATCGCGCACATTCTTGTAAAATTGGGCAACTACGCGTCGACCGTCATCTAGGTACAATGACGTATAGGCGGGCAATAGGTTCTTTATAAAACCGTATTTCACTTCATCATTCGGATACCCGAGACGGTAGAGATCCAGCTCACGGTCGTAGCTCTTGATCGTCAGATAGCCTGCTTGAAAGAGAATGGGAATAGGCGAGGAAACATCCGCACGATAGTCGCCAAGGCTACTCAAGTCCATTTCTATGTCTCCTTGCAAGTCGGGAAGATAGAAATGCGCCGCTTTCAAGTAATTCACCAAGAACGTAGGTGTCCCCGACTGAAACCAATAGTCAAAAAACATCCTATCCGAGAACACATTCAACAAGCTAAAGGGGTTGTAAACATGCTCGCCGCCATCTATGAAAAGATAGCCGTCATAAGTCTGTTTTAACTTCTCCAGAGTCTCTTCGTAGGTCAATTGTTCGCTTTCACTGAGAGCCTTTATTTCAGGTTGGAAATTTGACTTCAACTCCTCCTCGGTTATACCACAAACCGAGCTATAGTCTCTATTCAAGGAAATATCATTCAAATGATTCAAATCACTAAAGAGACTAATCTTGCTAAAACGAGAAACACCCGTAAGAAATACGAAACGGAGGTACGGATCGCCACTCTTGAGCACTGCAAAAAAACCTTTGAGGATTCTACGATACTCGTTGTTCAAGTCCTCTAAACCTTCTTCCAGAGTAAGTAAAAGCGGTTTGTCGTACTCGTCTACAAGGACAATTACTTGCGTCTGCGTCTTCTCGTAAGCTCGCTGAATTATCCCTTGAAAGCGACTAGAGAAGGTTGTTTCGTTCTCATTCTTTCCGTAAAGTCCTTCCCATTTCGTCAAATGAACATGTAGAACTGATTCTAAATCTGCAATGGTCGTGTATTTCTCTGAGTTGAAATCCATATACAACACAGGGTATTGCTGCCATTCCCCACGCCCTTCCTGTGCCGCCTGCGCCTCTTCCCATTTCTCTAAATACAGACCTTCGAAGCTCTCTTTTTTTCCTTCAAAATAGGCTTTTAGTGTAGAGAGAAAAAGGCTCTTACCAAAGCGGCGGGGGCGAGAAAGAAAATAGAAACCGCTTTTTCTTAGAAGATCGGGGATATACATGGTTTTATCAACATAAACCAGTCCGCGACTACGTAGAACTTCAAAACGTTGCTCGCCCGTAGGGAGTTCTCGGATCTGTTGATTATCGCTCATCGTACTCGCTTGTATTTTCTCTTTACTAAGATACAAAAAAGAGAATCGCTCTCAAACGAAAACAATTCGCACTGATACTTCAACTCGTATGGAGGCGATCAAAATTAAACACAATTTTTAGTGCAAAGCGTGCATTCTGCGTGCCTACCTTGCCCGTTAAATACACCTTGGTGTATTGTCGGTTAATTTTATTCGCGTCGTACCACGACGCGATGCTACAAGGCAACGGTGAGTATTGTTAGGTCAATACGAAACGTTGAGATGTAATGTGTTGCCCTTACGTTCTCACTCTAACTTCCCGTACAACTTAAAGAGCGCTCTCAATTTCTTCTCGTAGAGCATCACGCTTACGTACAAAAACTCGGTAGCTCTCACATTCCGTGTTACGTGGTACATGCTCCTCCATCTTTTGCAATTGCCTAATGCGCGCAAAAAGATTACTCGTTTCTTGCGCAAACCAAGCCTCCCTCAAACGTAACCCTATATATTCGCGCGCCATGACACTGGGTTGTGTCATATCTGCTTCGTAAAATCTATAATCGCGCAGCTCATCCATCATGATCTCGTAGGAAGGAAAATAATACACCTCTCTCTCCGATTCCGCTAACTGATGTACTGCAAGTAACAAAGTCGCTTTACTCACAGAATTGTCCATCATCCCATCGCGCAAATGACGTACGGGACTTACCGTAAGCAGCACTCGTAGCGTAGGATTCCGCTCACGAAGTAGTTCCAGTACCCGATGCCACGTCGCCACAATTTCTTGCACAGAGAGCAACTCTCGTGTAAAATGAGAGGCAGGGAAATGATGACAGTTAGCTACTACCTGCCCTGTTGCTCGCAACCGATACACCCATGCAGTGCCCATCGTAAGCACCAACCACTGGGCAGTGCCCAATGCATTGTTTAATAGCTCATTGGCGCTCTGGACAAGATCCAGAGCTTCCTCTTTCGTTGTAGCAGACAGTTGGCTATGATAGTCCAACGAAACCCAACGTTCTTCTTGGAACTGAAGCTCTGGTATTGTACCACCTGCACTGAGTGCGCGCTCTATCGTTAAAGCAATACTTTGCGGATTGAAAAGTACGCCGTGTGGGTTTACAACTACCCGAAAGCGTGCGTCTCGAAACAATTGCCCCATGCGATCGGCAAAACACGACCCCATACAAACCAGGCGATCGGCATAGTAGAGGCTCGGCAGACGCTGCGCTTCTACATGTGTAAAAAACTCCATGCAGAGCGAGCCTTTAGTCAAGACAATTCGTACAATCGGAGATTGGATCCGTACACGTGTCGTACTCCATTTGTAGGGTGGTATGCGTAATGGCAAACTTATCGTGTAGACGTGCTACAAGTTCGTCACGCAAAAGCCCCGCAGCGCTGACCATTATGTCCTGTGCTACAATTACATGTGCCTCCAGATGCAGACGCTGGTCGTCTAAGCGCCAAAGGTGAATATGGTGCACGTTCCGAATGCGCGGATCGCTCTCCATAAATGCCTTTATGTCTTCCACCTCAATGCCTGGAGGCGTGCCTTGCATCAGGATATCTACACTCTCTTTCAAGACGTGCCACGTATGCCAAATGATGTAGAGACTTACGGCAACCGTAATAACGGGATCGAGCCAATATATTTCAAAAAGCCATATAAAGATACCCCCAATAATCACCGCGACAGACGAAAGCGTATCGCCCATCAAATGCAAGTAGGCTGCCTTTACGTTGAGGTTCTTTGCCTTATCGCGCTGCAAAATAAAGACAGAGGCGAGGTTGGCAAGAAGCCCTACTATCGCCACGATGAGCATTACAAGCCCACGTATAGGCTCTGGGTTTACAAAACGACGGTACGCCTCCACAAAAAGGTAGAGACAGATACCAATGAGCAAAACCGAATTGAGAAATGCGGCCAAAATCTCGAACCTTCGGAAACCAAATGTTTTGTGTGTGGTGGGCTTCCGCTTCGAGATGAGGTGCGCTATGTAGGCAACAAAAATGGCGGAAGAGTCCGCCAAATTGTGGAGCGCATCAGAAAGCAAAGAGAGACTGTTGGAGATAATTCCACCAACAATCTCTACGAGAGTGAAAATTATATTGAGAAGCGACGTTGCAAGAAGCCGCTTCCCTGTCATATCCGCATAAGAATGGCTGTGCGAATGCCCGTGATGGTGTCCATGCCCGTGGCAACAATCGGCGTGTGACGCTCCCTCCTCGTGGCAACAACCTTCGTGCGAATGTTCGTGTTCTGCTTCGTGCTCGTGCCGACGTTCGTCGGCTTCTTCCTTATGTTCGTGGTGTTCCATAGTATAACTCCTTGCTTATCTATTGAGAACCTTTCTACAAAGAAAACAAAGATTATACCATTATGCAAATATTGTTTCTAATTTCTTTATATTGCAACAAAGTTGCAATTGATGTTAGTCTGCATATCCTGGCAGCTGCTGCTGTAGCTTTTGGCGTGAAAAGAATATACGACTCTTAACAGTTCCGATGCAGAGGTCTAACTTGTCCGCAATTTCACGGTATTTATAACCTTGCGTATGCATCTTGAAAGGAATTCGGAAATCATCGCTGAGTTGCTCTACCGCCTCGCTCATCTCATCATAGTTAGCGAGCTCATCCGTCTGATAATCGCTCGGACGGTTATTGAGTAGTACTTGGTTGTCTGTGCTATCAAACGCCGTATTCTTGCGTGCATTACGCCTATAATGGTTTATAAACGTGTGACGCATTATTGTAAATACCCAAGCTCGGAGGTTTGTTCCCGCCTGATAAGAAGATTGGAATAGGAGTGCACGCAGGAAGGTCTCCTGCAACAAATCGTTAGCATCTTCAGTGTTCGTAGTAAGACTGCGTGCATAACGTAAAAGATGCGCCTCTTGCTCGAGGAGTTGGGTACGAAATTCTGTAGTGTTCATGACTCACCTTCTTTCTTTATCGCGACACTGTCTAAATAATATTTGTATGCAAAGGTAACGGTTTTATTTACTCCAACAAATCAGAGCGACCTATATTCACCGTCTTATATAGATAGCATCTACAATAAACATGCCACTCTTAGCTACCTAGACTACCGATTGCTCTCCTATCAATTGCAATTTCTTTTTGTCTGTTATTTAGACGTTGTCAAATTTATAGAAAAGCGGAAAGTTCCTTTATTTAGCTTGTGACGCAGAATGTAAACAATACACTCGCTTTTTCCGTTTCAAAGGCGTAGAAATAATTATCTCTGATGAACTTTACACGGATCTCAAGCTCCCGCTATCGTAAAACGTTAGGGCTTTTTCTTTTGCTGGCGGTGTTTACTACAAACGCCAACGCACAGATGCTTCTTACAGAGGGACTAACGAATGTAATTGATACAAGCCAACGACTACAAGGAAGTATCTCCCCCGAAATTGGTTTCAGGACGGAAAAGAAGGAGGTCTTTACGCTCAAAAATACCGCGAATATCAACATAATGGTTGGGCAGCAACGCGCACTGACGATACTAAACAAACTAGAGCTAAACACTTATGGGCGTGAGATACAAGTAAGCGATGGGTACGTACATATAGAGTACCGTAACCTATTGCGCCCTTATATTGAGGTATATCCGTACACAGAGGCACAGTGGGCGGGTTCTCGCGGTATGCAGATTCGCGGGGTGCTGGGAGCACAAACGCGTTTGCGACTCATTCAAAAGAAGCACCTCGTCTGGACTACGGGCGCAGGGTTCTTCTACGAATTTGAAAAGTGGAAAGACAAAACCATAACGGATGGGAAAAATGAGGCAGAGACGCACAATGCCAAGGTGCAGATATTTGCAAGTTTCAAAATCGCGGTGAGCGAGGTGATAGAACTTATAACCAGCGGATATTACCAAGGACAACTGAATAACAAATTTCTAGTGCCACGTTTGGCGGTAGGGGTAGACCTCAAGTACAAGCTCACTTCGCATTTTGCCCTTTGGGGTAGTTACGCCTTTTTCTACGACCAAGATCCGCCCATAAAAATTAGCAAGCCCTACACAACGCTTACGAGCGGATTGCAGATCCATTTCTAGACATAAGCGCAAGTAGCATGTTTCGCACAGCAAAACCAAATTTACTTGCTGGGTACTTGCTGGCTGTGCGTTTTATGAGCCTCAAAGCCTGATTGTACCGTCCCATTTTACTTGCTGGGTACTTGCTGGCTGAAAATTTAAGACGTCTAGTTGCAAGTGGTGGTACACAAGAGAGCTAAGGGGAAGCACGCAGATTGCACAAAACAAAAACGGACACCCGTGGGGTGTCCGTTCATTTTAACAGCCTAAAATACGACGATATCGCCACAAGGCTATTGTCTTATCAAGCGTATCGTTTTAGTTGCGCCATTTTCTCGCGAAATGCGCACGAGATACAACCCCGCAGGGAGGTCGGACGTACTGATTAGTGTATCATTGCTTTCCAGTATGCCCGCACGAACCTCTATGCCTTGAGCATCCAACAGAGCGTAACGTGTATTTTGCGGCTCGTAAATCGAAATTCTTATTTGGTTCGTGAACGGATTCGGCATTACTGCCACCGAAGCCAACACTGCATCCTCTACGGCGGTTGTTTTAGCCGTAACCTTCACCTTACATGTCGTCGTGAGTTCCGCTTTCGTGCTCTTAGCAACGACTGAGATTTCAGCCCCTTTCGAATCCTTCACTGCTGTTACCTTCACCTTCCCATCCTTTTCTTCTACAGTAACAAACCCTTCGGGGCTTGCACTTACCGTTACGCTCTTATCTACGTTGTCGGAAGGCTCAAAAGTCAATGAGAGCAATTCAAATTCACCTTCTTTTAACGCTAACGTCGTTTTATTAAACGCAAGCTTCGTAGGAACTTGCAGCGCAGGTTTTTCTACAACAGTTACTTGCAGCGACGCACTTAATGTTGTTTCTTTCGCCGTAGCCGTTATCGTAACCACGCCCGCTTTCAGCGCTTTTACTACCCCTTTATCAAGCTTTACTACGCCCTCTTTATCCATACTCCATTCCACCTCTTGCGACGCGCCTTCGGGTGCAACCGTTGCCAGAATTACCAGCGATTCTTGCCCGCCGAGCGTTAATGTCTGAGGTGTATTGGGAGTAAGTGTTATGCCCGTAGCTACATTAGCAACCGTTACAAGGCAGTATCCCTTGTATTGTGCATCTTCGTTGGAAGTAGCAACCACACGCGCCTGTCCTACTTTCAATGCCTGCACCAAACCTGTAGCCGATACTGAAACAATCTCCTTCCCCGTTTCTTCGACCGACCAAGTTACATTTTTATTAGTCAGACCACTTACGGTTGCTGTAAGCTGCGCGCTCTTTTGTGCTTCCGTTCCATTGATGAGCAACGTCTTCGTATCTGGCGTTACTTTGACCTCATTTTTGCGCACTAGGATGGTAAAGACTTCCTCCGCTAGTGCGTCGTAGCCATCAATTTTGACAGACAAGCGATAATCGCCTATTTTTTTTGCTACAATGCTTATCGTATTTTCTTTTTCCGTTATCTTAAGCCCCTCTTTTGCTCCTGTCAGATTCCAATGCAATTCGGGTACTGTGCTTAAAGGTGTTACTGTCGCCTTTATCGTGTAGCTTTTTTCTGGTTCGATTGTAAATTCTTTGTTCGTATAATCTATTGCCACATCATCGCTCGTCACCACAATTGCAGTAGGTTTTTTAAAGATTTGAGACTTATACTCGGCGGTTAGCGCACCATGTTTCCCTTCCTTTGCTGCTACTTTTGCATGTATGGTCACCTCCCCAGTAGCTACTGCTGTAACAACTACCTTATTTTCTCCTTCGTTCAGGGTAACTAATGCGGCGGGCTCAGCACTCCATGTTATGGTCTCGTTGGCTTCAAGCCCTGTTTTTTCGGCAGAGAGAGTAAGTTTCTCTTCTACAAATAGCGTTTTCGCTTCTTTACTAGCTTTAATCTTAAGTGAGGCATCTTGCCCCCATACACTTCCTCCCAGTCCGAGAAGAACGATTACGCAAAAGAGTAACCGCGTCATTACGTTTCCTTTCATGGTGTTCTCTAATTATGTTCACGACAAAGACTTGCAAAATACGTGCTATAACATGATTTTTAGATCTTTTTTTACACGAAATGCTGAAAATTTGTATAGGAGGTAAGCAAAACTTAAGGTTAGAGTATAAGCAAACGGAACGTTTTTATGTAAAAAGGACTTGTATTACAATGCTGCAACTCTCCCTCGCCTATGAACATAGGAGGTGCGTTACAAGCACGCAAATTGCTTCTTGTTAGAGAAATTCAGGGAAAGTGTTTTAATCTGCTGAGCCCTCAGCCAAACTCAGCTTGCCTGCCGTTTCATCGGCTAAGGCACAGGATCATCTCCGTGTCCGCCCCAAGGGTTGCAACGCAGAAGACGCCATATACACAGAGCTAAGCCATATATGGGACCATGCTTCTTTATAGCCTCCATGCAATAAACCGAACAGGAGGGAGTAAAGCGGCAAGAAGGCGGTAACAGAGGCGAAATAAAGAGTTGGTACAGACGAATGGGAAATACCAACACAAATATTGCCCCTGTGCGAAGGTAGGAAAGAAATTGAGCGAAACTATTCTTTTTCAACGGCACGGAGTATCTTATTCAATATCTTGTCTATAGAGGCATGCCCACGCTGCCACGGGATTTCTTCTTTCGAGGTGAGAAGAAAGGCAATATGAAGTTGTAAGCCTTTATTTTTCAGAGCCTCGCGCAACGGATTGGCTTGTAAACGAAAGGCTTCACGAATACGACGTTTGTTCCGATTCCGATCCACGGCGTGCTTGAATAGGCGTTTGGGCACAATAGGCATCATCCGAATTGGCGATTCGTTGCTCTCGCTCGGCATGAGCTGGTAAGTTGCACGATAGGGGAAAACGAAAAGATTTGTTCCCTGTGCAAAAAGAGCGTTAATATCCCGTTCGCGATGCAGACGATGCGAGGCGGGAAATGCGAAAGAGGCTACCTTCGGGGTAGCCTCTTGAACAGAATTTTCATTAACGGATTGGGCTAGCATCGCGTCCTATTCGAGGTGATTGCGTTGCGAGAGGAAAGCATCCAATGCCTCCGTCATACTCTTACACGTGGCAGTAGGAGCTGGTACATCGAGTGTCATGCCCTCTGCTTTAACAGCGCGATGCGTATTTTTCCCGAACGCAGCGATGCAGATCGTCCTCTGTTGAAATTCGGGGAAGTTTGCCTTTAGCGACTTCACTCCCTGCGGGCTGTAGAATACCAACATATCGAAAGAATTGATGTCAATATGTTGAAGGTCGCTGGACACGGTGCGGTAAAGGATGGTTTTTGAAAAGCGTATCCCCGCTTTTTTTAACTCACGAGGTATCTCAGGAGTGTGAACATCTGAAAGAGGAAGAAGAAATTTTTCCTCCTTATACCTTTCCATCTGCTTGATGAGAGTCTCCAGTTTTCCGTCTTCTGGGAAGAAAATTTTACGTTTCCGGTACGTGATGTGTTTTTGGAGATAAAGGGCAACCGTCTCCGAGGTGCAGAAATAGCGCATATCGTCTGGAACCTTGAACCGAACAGCCTCCGAAATGCGGAAATAGTGTTCAATCGCTTTCCGACCTGTAAAGATAACAGAGGGGAATTTCGCCAAGTCAATTCGCTGTTTCCGAAAATCGTTGGCTGAGACCTCTTCTACATGTATAAAGGGTTCAAAGACGAGTTCTACTCCCGCCTTTTTTGCAAGTACTTCGAAAGGAGAGTTGGGGATTAGTGGTCTGGGTTGTGAAACCAAAATCCGATTGATGCGTGGCGCATCTTCTGTCGTTTTTTTTGCCATTTGTCGCAGCGAAACACTATGTTAGACTAATTGTAACCAGCGAATTAGTCCTAACCAAGGGGCTATTCCTAACGCGCAAAGGTACAAAAAGTAGTAGAACAGGTTGTAATGAAAGTAAATGAAAGTTAAGAGTATACGGAATTGCGCGTAAAGCGTACTAACGGCTATGAGCACAAGCCCCGTGTAGGTAAAAATGGGGGTAAGCAAAGCCGTGTTGAACGTTGCAAGGAGCGCGAGAGCTAGGTAGTATGGCCAGAGCAGACGATCTATAAAGAAGTACTGGCGCCAAATAACATGCGAGGTAACGGGCTGATTGATTAGATAGCTTGAAAGGCGCAGAACAAGGTAGCGAAAAAAATAGAAGAGCAGTAGAGAGCCGAAAAGAAGAAGCAGAAGTAATGGTTTAGGCAAAAACTCTGTATACTGCTCTAACGAGAAAAGCTCCAAACCGCGCAAAGCGATTACAGAGATTGAAAAAATATTGGTGAGGTCTACGATAAAATGAAATTGCGCGATGTGCGGTCCCTCCACTTCGTTTACTCTTACTAGACTCCTAGGGTGGAAAAGGAGTTTTGCGTATTCGGTGTAGTATTTCCAAAAGCGAAAACGAATGTAGGCGCTCAGAAGAATTCCGACCAAGAGAAACGCAAAAGTGAAAGAAAGAGACCCCGCATAGGTGCTCCAAATGTCCTGTATCGGTAAAGGGTTGTATTGTTTTTCTGCATAGGAGCGTCGTGCAAGTTGAGGATAGAAGGGCTCAGGAATATGCGGCGTGGTGTTTTCAGTCTCGTAAGCCGAAGTATCGGAATTACTAGTACGTGGGACAATGAGCCACGAAATGAGAGCCTCCTGCTCAATGCCTTTGTAGGGAAATATGGAGTCGCAGCTATCGGCACGAGGAAGCGTTACAGGCACATTGGAGAGTGTTGCAACGGAAGATGTGTAATGCGGTGCTGGGCGTATGCTGTCGTACATTGTACCAAAAGAGTGCACAAAGTTACTGCAAGAGAAAAGATCGGAACCATGCGCTTATGCATTTTGTATGGATTATGCTTCGTAATGACGCATCACTCTAATTGAACTTGTGGTACTTTTGAAAGGGAAACTAGAAAAATATAGACCGCATGTCGCAATACAACAACCTACAGGAAGAGGAATTAAAACCCAAGCGGCGCGACCTCCTAGTACCACAAGATATCCGCGAGCGCAAAGGTTCGTTCTTTACCCCAAAGATTTGGGTAGATCTCTCGCAAAAGTATCTTGCCGATGTGCTAGGCGAAAACTGGCAAGACGAATACTATGTTTGGGACTGCGCCGCGGGTACAGGAAATCTGCTGAACGGGCTTACCAACAAGTACCATATATGGGCTTCAACGCTAGACCAGCAGGACGTCGATGTAATGAAAGACCGCATCAAGAACGGCGCCAACCTGTTAGAGAGTCATGTATTCCAATTCAATTTCTTGAACGACGAGTTTACGAAACTCCCACAGTCTCTTCAAGAAGTCATCAACGACCCAGAAAAGCGCCAAAAGCTGGTGATATACATCAATCCTCCGTATGCTGAGGCGGGGAATGCGCGGATGCGTTCGGGAGAGCAGAATAAGAACGATGTCTCTAATACCACCCAAATCTGGGAACGCTATAAATCATTGTTAGGGCTTGGCATTCGAGAGCTTTTCACGCAATTTATAATCCGAATTCATGAAGAGCTGAAACCGTGCAAGCTGGCTGTTTTTAGTACACCCAAATATATTGCAGGTACGGCTTTCCGAAGCTTTCGTCAGCATTTTCCTATGCGTTTTGTGGCTGGCTTTGTTGTACCTGCCAACACTTTTGACAACGTAAAGGGAGATTTCCCAATCTCTTTCATCATTTGGGAGTCCGAACATAACACCCCCATACATTCCGTTAAGCTAGACGTTTATAATACTGCGGGAGAATGTGCGGCTCATCAGAAAACCTTTGCCGCGCGCGATACCACCAAGCGGATAAGCGAATGGATGCAATTAGGCACAAACGAGGAGCTTGAAATAGGTTATACGGGGAATTTCGGCCCAGACTTTCAGCACAATCAGGATTTATGCATTCTCAATGCGCGTAAAACGAACAGCAATAATGCGAATAGCAATGCTACGAAGTATCGCATAACGGCTTCCACGTTGCTACAAACAGCTATTTATTTCGCCGTTCGTCTCTCCATTGCTCATAGTTGGCTTAATAATCGCGATCAGTTTCTCTATCCCCTAGAGGGATGGCAGGATGATACGGAGTTCCAAAACAACTGTCTGGTGTTTATGCTTTTTCATGGTAAAAACCGCATCGTTGCATCGGCTGGTTCGAACCACTGGATTCCGTTTACCGAGCAGGAGGTAGAAGCCAAAGAAACGTTTGAGAGCCACTTTATGACAGACTTTATAAGCGGACGATGCGCCTCTGGCGCAAGTACTAAGTACGAGGTTCTAGGTACTACGCAAAGCGAAGAGAAGAAAGCGAAAAAACGGACAGGGACACTGCGCGACTTGGCACAAGAACAGTCGTTCGTACCAACTGCGCCGCTCGTCTTTTCACCTGAGGCTACAGCTGTCTTTGATGCGGGGCGTGAACTATGGCGCTACTACCACGCACAACCGAATGCCAACCCCAATGCGTCGTACTACGACATTCGGGAGTATTTCCAAGGGCGTAAGTCTGTGCTAGGACAGGACGAAAATGCGACTAGCGCTCCGAATTCGCGTAAGGGACGCATGAATAGTAAAAGCGAGGATGCCGAATACATGCGCCTACTTACCAACCTCAAGGAGGCTATGGAAGCTTTGCGCCTTCAGATCGTACCGAAGGTTTACGAATACGGTTTTCTGATAGAATAATATTGTCAACCACGCTGATTTCCAATATTTTCACTTCTCATACGCATTTCACGATGTAAAGCTCTGTCCAAGTGAGAACTTTTTAATTGAAACTGTACTCTCCTCCTATCTAAGTGTGGCAATATGCTATCTTTGTATAGCTATAAAGAGAGGGGTGCAATGGAGACAATTTGTTTGAACAACGAGGTAGCAACAACTATCTATCTGGACGGGAATTTAGAAAGGCTGCCCGAGATCTTGGGAAAAAGAAATGCTGTACTGATTACCGATGAACACGTTGCCACCTTGCTAAAAGAGCGGTTACCGAAGTTGTTAACCTATACCGTTGCTTCGGGCGAACACAGCAAGAGTCTTCGAGAAGCATCGGAGATCTACCGATGGTTGCAGAACAACGGCATAGACCGCGATACGGTGCTTGTGGGTTTAGGCGGCGGTGTGGTCTGCGATCTCTCTGGCTTTGTAGCCGCAACCTATATGCGTGGCATCCCGCTCGTTCTGATACCCACCACGCTTCTTGCCCAAGTAGATGCCTGCGTTGGAGGCAAGAACGCTGTAAACCTTGATGGTTTCAAAAACATTGTGGGCACTTTCTACCAACCCGAGGCGATACTCTGCGACTATTCCTTGCTAAATACCTTACCCCTTGAGGAAATTCGCGGCGGCGTGGCAGAGATGATTAAACATTGCATGATTGCCGACGCTACCATGTTCGATTACTTCCGTGCACATGCCGAGTCAATTCTGAGACTTGACCCCGAAGTGGTACGCGAAATTATCCCTTGGTCTATTCGCATCAAAAAGAATTTCATAGAAGCCGATCTTTTCGATCATGGCATTCGCCGTATACTCAACTTTGGGCATACATGGGGGCACGCTGTAGAGTCAGTTACGGGCATACATCACGGACTGGCGGTTGCCATCGGAATGTGTTTTGCTACACGTTTTGCGGTACACAAAGGGTATTGCGACGCTGAGCTCTTAGCGGCTTTAGAATCGTTGCTTATTCAGTTCGGGCTACCCACGCGCTCAGATGTGCTTCCATGGGTCGTATTTGAGGCAATGAAACGCGATAAAAAGCGCTCGGCAAGCGATATCCATTTTATACTCCCAGAAACGGTAGGACTTACAACTGTAGTAGACGTGTCTATTGAGGAACTGAAATCGTTCATAAAAACGTTGTAACACTTTTTACCGCCATGCGCCCACCTATCTGCCTTGTGCTTACCTCATGCGAAGTGCCCGACACGCAAAAGTATCCTCCAGCGGATTTTTGGATCGAAGTTCGCTTCGATTGTATCGCGGGGTTCGACTGTCATTGCCCTGAAAAGCACGATACTTGGCTCTCTTCTTTGCTGAAGCTATACAAAAATGTGCTCATAACCTTCCGACCACAAAGCCGAGTGGAGCAGCAAAACGAGGTCCGTTATCTGTGCTACTGCCACTGGATAAAAATGGGAGTACCCTACATAGACGTCGATTTTTACGAACCTTTTACCGAAGAGCTCTTAGCACTTTGTAAACACCAAGAAGAGCGGACGCAGATTATTCTTTCACACCACATCTACCAATACGACGGTAATCTGACCAAGATTCGACACATAATACGGGAGATGAAGAAATACAACCCCGTATTTTGCAAAATGGCAGTACACTGTTCGGAGGCAATGCAAGCTCTCGAATTGTTGTCGCTCTACAAAGAATTTCCGCACGACCTTATTTTTTCCATGGGGCGCGAAGGCGGTTTCAGTCGCATTGCAATTCCCTTTTTGGGCGCCCCATATACCTACGCTGCTTATTCCGAGAGCATAGCGCCTGGTTTATTGCCTGCCGATCTGCTACTAGCCATCTTTGATTGGTGGGACAAGCATAATGCCTAATTCCACACTGCGCTTTGCTCTGCTCGGCTATCCTGTAGAGCATTCGTTAAGTCCTGCCCTATTCTCCTATTTCGCACAGCAAGCACATAGACCAATCTCCTACCGCCTACTCTCACGTGAAATCCCAAAAGAAGCTGGAGAAGCGACGTTGCGCTCTACCCTACAGTGGGCATTTGAAACACTGCACCTCGACGCACTCAACATTACATCGCCCTATAAACTACGAGTTGGAGCACTTTGTATCCCGGGTCCCAAACACCCTGCACGGTTAGCAACTGGTGCGGTTAATCTTGTGTGGCAGCATAGCGGCGTCTTGTACGGTACAAACACCGATATCGTAGGAGCAGAGTATCTCATTGAAAGGACGAATGTAAGAGCTTACCAATTACCCGTTCTCGTTCTAGGGGCAGGAGGAGCAGCAGAGCCCGTTTTGCAAGCACTTTGCAACCAGAAGATCGAGCGCATTTGTTGTAACAGAACCAACGAAAAAGCACAAAAATTGGCAGACGAATATCCGGCTTCATTTCTTGCCTACGAGGATCTGCCTAACTTCCGTGAGCCTATCGTTCTTTTCTCGGTACTTCCACACAACGTCCCTCTGCCGCCTGTTCGACCCGAAATAATACAAGCAGCTGTAGATGTAGCTTATGTTACTTCGCCATTGCGCGAATTGGCACGCTCGCAAGGCATTCCGTACGTTTCAGGGTATGGGTGGCTATTTGCACAGGCAGTAGCCAACTACCGCATCATTTCAGGGGATGCAACAACACCCCTTCCCTATTGCGACTTGGTGCAAGGCTAAGAACGAGACATTGGTACAAGTAAAATGCGACCTCTGCACACAAGACTTGTTCTCGCCCGATAAAACTAGATAAAGAAACAAGTAGTATGGCGCAAAATTGGGTTTCTCTAGGTGTTATCGCCGATGCGATTGATGTGCCTAGCTCAAAGAGCGTCGCTCTTCGCTATCTTCTTATCGCCTCAGTTGCACAAGGCAAATCCGTTATACACAATCTGACCTACTGCGACGATGTCGAGGCTCTACTTTCCAATTTTGAGCCGTTAGGAATTGGCTATACACGTAGTGGTCGCACGCTTACCATAAGTGGCGGAAAGTGGCGACAAGTAGAAAAGCTCGGCTGTGGCGAGTCGGGCTTCTTAGCACGTACGCTTCCTTTTCTCTGCGCGGCACAAGGCATAGAATGCGAGGTGGTAGGACGCGGAACTCTATTACGTCGCGATTTACAAGACCTTGTTTCCGTATTTCAAGCGGCAGGCGGCAAATTGAGTGGTGTAAGGCTGCCCTTACACGTAGCTCCCTTCCTGATGAACGAGCACATAGAGATTAGCCGACAGACTTCCTCTCAGTCGCTTTCGGGGCTACTTATGGCACTGCCTCTTACAAATCGTCATACTTGCCTATATTTTAACAATCTACCAAGCAAAGGCTATATTACGCTAACTCTCGATGCGATTCGAAAATTTGGGGCGTTTTACAAAGAAACAGGCAGTATTGGTGATGCTCTTGCGTTTTCGCCCTGCGTGTATTTAGGGCATAACGTATCGGTGCCAGGCGATTGGAGCGCTGCCGCACAGCTTATTGCCGCACTTCAAGTGGGCGATTCTGTTCTGCTACATGGGCTGGAACACGATAGTATGCAGCCCGATCGGGCAATTGTCTCTCTTTCCGAAAATATAGGTTTCACATATCACTGGGGAACTACAGACGTACGTGTCTCGCTGCTACGTCGCCCATCTCATTTTTCATTCGATGCGACGGATTGCCCAGATCTCTTCCCCTCATTAGCAGCGATGGCAGTGCAGTGCGAAGGGGAGACTCGTATCAGAGGTGTTGAACGATTACGAAACAAAGAATCGGATCGAGCAGCAGCTTTGGTTGCAATGCTAGACCAGTACGGAATTGCGAGTAGAATTGATGGTGATGCACTCTATGTAAGAGGAGGGAAGCCTCAACCCAAAGGAGTTATACCGTGCGCACATGATCATCGAATTGCGATGGCAGCTGGCGCTATTGCTTTACGATGCAACGAGCCTGTATATCTCGACGATATGGCGTGTGTTCGGAAGTCTTTCCCTAATTTTTTTGAGGTTCTAATCTCAAGATAGAGCACTCTGCCCTAATAAAAGGGCTAAGAGTTTACACAAAAGGCTAAACAAAATAAAAGGCGCTCTCCGTATAGAGAGCGCCTTTATTTTTAGTAATAGTTCAGAGCGCAACGACTATATTTCCATAATCGTGAAATCTACACGACGGTTGCGAGCTCGTCCCTCCTTCGTCTTGTTAGACGCTTTGGGCTTGTCTGGTCCGAAGCCACGCGCTTGGAAACGATCCTTATTGATGCCTTGTTCAATGATGTAGAGAGCTACCGAACGGGCACGTTCCTTAGAAAGTCTCTTGTTCGTTGCCGCGCTTCCTACATTATCGGTATGTCCACCAATTTCCACCTTTACATTCGGGTACTCTTGGAAGAACTCTACAAGAGCATTCAAGGAGCGGTAGGACTCTTCCTTCAACGTGCTCTTACCCGTCTCGAAGAAGATATTTTCAATATCTACCGACTGCCCTACCTCAAGCGGAGTTACGTAGAAGTCGCGAGTTACCACATCACGCGGTCTCGCCTTGGTAAGGTCAACTACTTCTAGCTTGTTGTAGTAATTATGCACGCTAGGCACTAAGTCGTAGTCTGTACCAGGCACGAGCTTGAGTGTATAGGTCGCATCCTTGGGGTTATATACAAAGCCATCCGAAAGAACTTTGTTAACCTTCATTTTCGCCTCTATGCTTGGGTCAAGCGGTTTCCCTGTCTTGGTATCAATCAAACGACCTTTGAGCGTCACCAGATTGTCTAACTTCGGCTTCGCAGGTACGTTCTGCGTAAGGGATGCAAACTCGTTAAACTTGGTCAAATCTACTTCGGTCGGAATCGCATCAAATTCGTTGGCTTTAACTGCAAAAGTATATTTGCGTCCGAAAGGCAGATCTACCGTGTAGGTCGATTTTGCCGCATCAAACTTCACATCGTTGCTCGGATTGCCATCAATCAAGAGTTGTGGCTTATTCTTCATAGGTATCGGCGTCTGCGAGAGGCTGTTCACCAACGCCCCCGAAATCCGTACGTACGGCAAAGACTTAAGCGTAAGTCTCACTTCATGCTCCGAATAGAGCCTCGAGCCCGACACATCAACTACTGCTGTGTCTGACGTATAGTTAGGCAGATGTGCCGTAAAGACATATTTCTGATTCAACGGAAGGAGAGCAAAGAAGGTCGCGTCTGTCATAACAATCGAATCACTCGGCGCACCGTTGATACGCACTTCTATCTCCTTGTCCTTAGGCATCAAATCGCCCGTACGGGCATTTACCAAATACCCCTTAACCTGAATCCACGGACGCTCTTCTACAAGCATTACACGGAATATGTCCGACTTCCCGAAAGACTCACGCAACGAAGCGAAATAAGCAAATGTACCACTGGGCTGAGGCGAGAAGTACGAATCCCACAACGAGGAGTTCACAGTATCAGAGATTTTGTGAAGATCTTTCCACTCGATCATAGCCTCTTTTACGAATTTCACCGAGTCCTTCGGAGACATCCTCAACGAATCCTTGCGCACCTTTACAGGGGCAACAGAGTAAAGTGCCCCTGCATCGCGATCGGTCTTGTTTCGTTTGGCACTAAAATAGAGACGACCGTCGTACGGAGCAAAGTAGGGCGACTCGGCGTGATAGAAGTCTTTGAACGGACCTTTTAAGCGTTTTGGAGCAGAATACTCACCAGGCTTTATCTGGTAGGATACATACATTTTCATACGCTTTCCTGCCCAACGCGAAGCAAAAGACATGAAGATGTATTTCGCATCTGGGGTAATCATCGCTGTAGTGAAATCTCCCTCATCCTTCCAGCTATACCAAGGCATCTTGATGCGAACAGGTTTCCCCCATTCACCACCTTCGCCCTTCTTTATGAAAGAGAAGCCTCGGCGTAGCCAGTTTTCGCCCTTCTTATCGAAAATTCCTCCGATTAGAAAGGTCTTCCCATCTGCCAACACTCCATATAGAGCATTGTAACGAGCTATGTTGACCGAGTTCGGAAGGCGTACAGGGTCAGACCAACCGCCATCACTTTTCTTGGTCGTCATCCAAATATCTTGGCTATCTAACCCAAAATGGTTTTCCTTGTGGTTCATACGGCTGAAGAACAGCGTATCGCCTGTAATAGATGCTACAGGGTTTACCTCTGCGCATTCCGAATTTACCACAGCCCCCAGATTCTTAGGAGGGAAAGATTGTGCCCACAGCGCCGAACTCGTAAAGAAAAAGAGTGCGAGTAGTAATAAGCTAGTGCTTACCCACTGATAAGAACGATTTGCCATCGTATAAAAGACTTTAATGGTATTCATTGTGTCACGCCTCCCTACTTTTGAGTCAATTGATTATTGGGATAGAGCGGTCCGATGACGATGTTAAAGCCGACACGGATGTTGGTAGCTTGCAGATCAAGAGGTCTGATGAGCCCATAGAGATTATCTGCAATGAGATAGAATTGGCAAATGCCTGGGCTGAAAACTAGCCCCGTCCCGAAGTTAAGAAACGAGCGCTGATTGTAGCTAACAGCAAATTGTCCCGAGAAAAGGGCGCTATAGCCCTGCTGTATAGAAGCCGTAACTGACGGATAGAACTGCCCCTGATGCACAATACCCGCGAGCGATAGCCCTGCTTCTGTTTGACGTGCAAAACGGTACTGCCCCATGAGATAGAACTTAGGCGAGAGCCAAGTATTGTAGGGGTCACCCTTCGTATTGTTATCTAGTTTGGCATTGATCTGGTCTTTAAGACTCTCAAGGAAAACCCAGTCAATCGAGTTACGATTTAGAATGTTTGAAAAACCAGGCGCTCCCACAAATTCGGACTCCTTACCTTCTAGCCGAGCACGCCCTGGCTGGTCACCCCAATGTATCATACCGAGATCGGTAAAAGCGAATGTGAGTTTCAATTCTCTCAATTTCGGCAACGTATAAGAAACTGCTCCTGAAAGGGCAAAGCCAGGATTGGAGAAGTTGAGATAAGTTCCAGGACGCGCATAATCAGGCACTTTGGGCAGGTTATTCGAACCATACGCAAGCCCTGCTGTACGAATCTCGGCATCGGTTTTCAAAATATGCGCGTAGCGCCTATCAGGATCGTCAAGAACAGTAGCACTCAGGTTCTTTACATCGAGATCTGCATTGGCATTCCCTGCCAAAAGGCTAATGCGTCCGCCTATTACCCAGTCCCGATCTACGGGATGCGATGCTCCGATCGAGAGCTCTGTATAATTCGTCACGTTAAGACGCATTTCGTTGAGATCGAGTTTCTTGCCGAGCATCCACTTGTTGCCCTCCATGGCGAACTTTAGCAAGTCGGTCGGATAGAGAAACGATTGCGTTGTCTGGTTGCGCATACCAAACCAGAAGAACCAACGCTGCCACGCCATGCGGAAGTGCAAGAGGTCGGTAGAAAATTCGAAATACTCCTGTGCAAGGGTATGTTTTCCACTTTCCGAGACTACAAGCGAGGGATACCACGTACGTTTTGAATCCCCTTTAGAGACATCGCGAAGGCTAAACGCATTGTTAATAACCCCAGCTTCTAAGGATGAAATAACGGGCAATCCAATACTAAATCTGTGCATGGGGCGCACAGCTGCATTTGCCCACGAGGACTGAAAAGCCAAATCATTGTAGGGCAAGAGCATCTGAGTCTGTGCCTGACTCGAAAGCCAGCTCGCAAGAACAAAAAAAGTAGCCAATAAAAGCTTTTTCATTTCAAGATTTCCTCCCTACTTGTTTTTTTTCATCGAATCGATAAAATCGAGCGGATGCGCGATATAGCCCTTCACCTCAAGCGCTAATTGCAATACCAATTCGTCGTCCTTAAGAATCCGAACATTTTTGTTCTGATCGGCGTTGGGAGTCGTAAAGATATAAGAGATTTGCAGCGAAGACGCATTCTTTGAAAGTCTCTCATAATCGCCTCGTGAAAGATTGCAGTGATGCTCGGTAAAGGCGGGTTTCGATACTCGCCCATTATCGCCCACTTCTCCGCAAGGGATAAAGATCGACCTCCCTTCGAGCGTCTTCTCGTTGTTAAGACCTAGTTTAAGCACGCTATTCCCACTCTTATCAACGAAGTTCAACTCAGCATAGCCTTCAAGAGGCAAATTATTGAGGAAGCCGATATGTAAAACAATTGCATCTTTTACCTCGTCGGGATTCCCTGGATTTTGCAAATAGTCGAGGTATTTAGCAGGGAATGCCTCTGCCGTTACGGCGAGCTTTTGGTTCATCACAGCTTTTGTAATTGTGCCAAAGAAGGGCATACGAACCTCAATTTCGAGGTTTACAACACCGTCAAGCGGGAGCTCCTTATCCTCGGTAGAGGGACCTGCTGTAACCGAGGAGATATAGACATCGGAGACTTCAATCGAATACAAGCCGTTGCTAAACACATCGCTTATATTGGAATTCTCTTTGTTGAGCTCAAGAGTTTTCTCTGCTGCGCCAGCTAAAGAATTAGCTAGTGGTGTAGTGGGGTCTGTGGTTATTTGTAGAGCTTTGTTTTTCTCTTCTTCAGGAAGCGTAGTAAGATCCTTGTTCTTAACCTCTAGACCGTTTTTGAGAGGAGAACCTTCCAGATCGTCTCGTTCATTACCAGGTTTTGCCATAATTTTCCCCACATAGAGCGCAACGGGCAAACTCGCTGCCTTCTTTGCGGTAAAACGTATGCTAGCATCGGGAAGCGAAAATTTCGCACTAGAAGCCGTAGAGAAAACGTCAAGGTTGTAGTTGATATTCGTTTTTTCGGTAGGCGCGGGCGTTGCTGCTGGAACATGACCAATCGCCTTGCGCAAGAAAAGATTGCGGAAGGTAATCTGAGCATGCAAACGGATTTTCGAGTCGGTATTGCCCGTAAGTCTTAGACTGGTAAACTCATACGTAAGCACATTATAGTTCGCGCCGTCCTTCATTCTAAGGTAGGCTTCTGCATCATCAATCTGTTGCTTGAGATCAATGAAGCCGTGCTCGTTTATCTTTACACTAAATCCCTTTGAGAAACCACCGATTTTGATGTTCCCTTCAAGAAAAGTCGAGCTTTGCCCTGGTACAGTATGTTCATACCAAACGGTAACACCAAACCTTTCAGATTTGCTATCAAAATACGCCTCACTCACTTCGCGGTTTGCGAGCAGCTCCCAACGCGTTTTGAACTTTGCATGATCCTGCGACGTCGTAATTTCAAGATCTTCAGAGGTCTCTCCAGGTATCGTCGTTACGCGCGGATTCATCCCTGTAATAGCCAACTCCCTCTTTTCCTTATAAACGGCTACACAAGTCCCGTCTGCTTCGTACTCAAAGGCGGTACTCTCGCCAACGCGAGACAATAGTTTTTCTACCGTGAGCTTGTCACGCACTGCTGGCACCACATACTCGGGACGTAATGGATCTGGCTCCATATCCATCACTTCCTTATAGCAAGCACTACCTCCGACAAGGAAGCCAGCCGCTATAATGCCAAAAAGAAGCCTTTTAATCATGTTCTACTTGTTTGTTAACCAATAACATTTATGAAATTGACAAATGCCTACTTGCTCATTTCCTGCAACAACACCACCCACACAATCTAAAGCGCCTGCGTGGGTCGTTTTAAGAATCAATACAAAGTAAACGTTTATGCCTTTTGTACGCAAAAACAACGGGCTTGTTCCAAAGCGCATCCCCAAAAGAAGTCCGACATGGTATAGTGTCCATTTTAGGTGATAAATTGCAACTCTATGTTGTTCAATACTTCTTTTGAGACGGTTTATAATACAATTGCAGAAGTATTGTGTATGGTGTAGCTTTGAGGCAG
The DNA here is from genome assembly GCA_905373475.1 of Bacteroidia bacterium. Taxonomy (GTDB): domain Bacteria; phylum Bacteroidota; class Bacteroidia; order Bacteroidales; family CAJPTX01; genus Bacteroides_D. The sequence goes on from CAJPTC010000002.1 coordinate 52,495, forward strand.
CCCGCTCTTATACTCAAAAGAGCGCAAATGACGCATAAAAAAACGCGCCAGCACTATCATGTACCAGCGCGCAATAGCGTAAAGACTACTAGTTGCTAGACCTCAAGTGAAGGTCTAGAAGAATTTTCCGCGTCTGTCTTCAACCTTCGACATTTGTTCAAGTGCCGAATAAGCTTCGTAGGAAGCACGGCGGCTAAATTCATCGCGCGACTGTTTAATGTCGGAGGGACGTGCATTAGTGTTCGCCGTAACTTCTTCAGCTTGTACCATATATACGCCCTGATTACCACGGATTGGCCCTACTAATTGCCCCTTCGTAAGCTGTGATGCAACACCTACCAAAGCAGGCTCGTAACCATCCGAGCCAAAGGAATAGCTGTCGTAGTTCACCGCATTAGCATGTTTTACACCTTCGCCTACCTTAGATGCCACAGCATCCATGCTAGAAGCCCCAGCTGACGCGTCTTTCAATTTTGCTTCAATTGCAGCAGCCTTCTTGTCGCGCAGTACTGCGTCAATAAGTTCCTTCTGAACAGCAGTCCAATCGGCATAAACACCGTCACTCGCCTTTATATCTTTCAGAAGCGCTACAACAAACGTATCTCCCAATTCAAAAACAGAGGAAACATCACCAGGTTTTGCCCCAAACGCCCAACGTACCACTTCGCGAGAGTTTTCTAGTCCGCGAATATCGGTTTGACTCTGTTCAAGGTCGTCACCTGCTTGCACCATAAGCGTACGTTCGTTCGCCAAAGAGTCAAAATCCTTAATCATTTTGTCGGCATACGCTTTTTCTTTTGCACTAGAGAGGCTTGCAAACCAACCTGGGCGCTCGGTGTGTACAAGGCTTGCAAAAGAACTCGCTTCGTTGAACACCTGTTGGTAGGTATGCTTACCTGGTACAATATTGTGTACCAAAATTGCCAAATCTACTCGAGGAGTGCCCCCTTTTTGTCCGAGTACCTCAATGATATGCACTCCGAAGTTGGAAGCTATCACCTGTATTTCACCTTTTTTGCCCTCAAAGCAAGCGTCGTTAAATGGTTTTACCATCCGACCTTGAGCAAACCAGTCGAGGTCGCCACCTTTGCTCTTTGAGCCTGGATCATCGGAATATTGTTCCGCCAGTGCCTTGAAATCTGCCCCTTTACGAATAAGCTCCGCAACGCTATCTGCCATTTGTTGAGCACGCTCGCCTGGATACTTATCGGCGGAGAAGAGGATGTGCCGTGCATTGGCAGAGTCGGGCAATGAACGATGACGAATAAGGCGCGCCATCTTAAATGCTTCATTGTCGTAAACGATGGGCGAAACCTCGCCATCTTGTGCCGAAAATGCCCATTCGGCGATTTCCGTGGGTAAATCTTCTTTCGCATACCAACGCCCTGCGTAGGGTTCGTCGCCCAGCTGCGTTACGTACACCGTGGGGTTTTCTGTCGTAGCGAATTCTACGGCATCTTTCTGCATTGCCTGCATTGCCACATCACGATCTTCGTCTTGTGGTCTTACTGTAAAGGTGACGTATGCTATATCGCGACGCTCATCACGGCGATAGGATTCCTTATGACGCTCATAGTATGCCTTAGCCTCTGTATCGGTCACCGAGAAAAGAGAATCGGGTTCTGAAGCGTAGCGCGTAACGATGTATGCAACATCTGCCTGATTCTGCTGTAACTTCTGCAACTGTTCTGCCTGATTGGTGGTAACCCAGAGCCCCTTGGAGACAAGGTTCGTGTATTTCTGCATCAACTGCTCATCTGCAATACCTCGTTCCAGCTCGTACCAGTATTCCCGCTGCTCGGGAGTAACATTATCGAGGTTCTGCAAGAAATTGAGCATACGTTCGCGATCAAACTCTTGCGTTTCAGGGTTCGTGAACACTTGCTTTACGACGGGCATGGGGTCATTGCCAAGTACGAGATTGGAAAGTTCGTCGTCGGTTACGGCGAGTCCTAATCGTTCGCATTCTCTGCCTAAGACCTCTTTCTGTAGGAAGGTACGCCATACCATTTCCCTAATTTGCGATTGCATCTGCTCGGTTTGTCCTTGTCCCGAAAGCGCTTGTCGCATCTTCAACTGACGATCTACGGCAGCTTGATACTCGGTATAGTCGTAAGCCACGCCATCTACGCGCCCGACTTCCATTTCTCCCCGATTGAAGATAGACTGCCCCGAACCCAAAAGGTCGCCCAATACGAAAGCTAGAAGTGCCAAGCCCAAGATCACAGTCACAAATACCCCTGCCTTATTGCGCAGGGTTTCCAACGTTCCCATCTTTTCTAAACAGTTTTGACCACGCTATTATATTCCCATTATAGGCGTACAAATATACGCTTTTTAGCAAAGGCGCTATGTACTCGGTGTAAAGATGCCACACGCAGATCTTTATCTACAATAAAGATCTTTGCACTATTTCGCCTTATAAATCACGGAAAAACGGATTGTTATGCGCTCACCCCGTTCATCTATGGCAGTGAGCAGATGCTCGCCCTCCTCGGGCAACAATTGCATCTGGTGCAAGTGCAGGCTACGCCCTACATACGCATCGTCAAGATGCCAATACACTGTAGATTCGGGACGCGCGTGTGCGAGCTCAAAACGGACGGGACTCGGTTTACCATCTATATCGCGAGGCACCGAGACTTCCGTTCCATTCTGTCGCGGATAGATAAATTGCATGGTTTGTTGCCCTGCTATTTCGTCGCATCCCTCCATCCATGCGGGGAGCACCTCATAAGTCGGATTCCATTTACTATAAAACCACGCCATGGCAGGAGGGAGTACAAACCAGGAGCGGTGGTGCATTTTCTCTAGTGGATAGCAGGTGGCATTTACGCGATAGTGTTCTGTCTCGTCCAAATGTACCAATTGGTGGTACGGACAAGGCGGATATTCGTACTCGCGGTTGGGGATAAATATCGTGTCGCGCTCCGTACAAACCTCGGTAGAGGGCATCCCGCTACGGCTACATACTTCTATACGACGGAGATCGTCTAGCGGCGTAGCGAACCATTCGCAACGAGGCAGAATTCCCCAAATTCGGAACATCAGTGGCGCGGCACTCTTTACACCCGAGAGGTCGGGTTGCCCCTCGCCTGTAGCATTTCCGTTCCATACTCCAACCACATAGCGTTTGTTTACTCCTATAGCCCATGCATCACGACTCCCCCAACTCGTTCCCGTTTTCCAAGCTACGGCACGCGTCGATGAAAAATAACGCCATCCCACCTCCTCTTCTGGCCTTCCTACTTCACGCAACGCCTTAAAAGTGAGGTATATAGCACTGGCACTTAGGGGCGACTGTTGCTGCACACGCCCTTTATCTGTCCGCTCCGCTTGGTTGTAGTGCAAGGGACGAAAATCGGCGCTGTAGTAATTGCCCTCCTCAACAAAATGATTGAGCGTACGCCCCATAGAGGCATAAATAGAACTCATCTCCCAAAGAGAGCTCTCTGCTCCCCCGAGAATTAGAGGCAAGCCGTAATAGTCTGCCGATTTATTGAAAGTAGTAGCACCGAGTTTTTTCAGAAGGTTGAGAAAGGCGTCTATGCCGTATTCTCGCAACAGATGCACTGAGGGGATGTTGAGCGAGCGCGCCAGTGCTTGCGACGCATGTACTGCACCACTAAACTGGTGTGAGGCATTTTCAGGCGCAAACGTCCCAATCTTAACAGGAAGATCGGGCACGAGCTGATTGGGCAGTAGCAAACCATCATCGAGCATCCCTGCATAAAGAAAGGGTTTCAGAATGCTCCCCGTGCTACGCTTAGCGGTAACGGTATTTACATAGCCTTGCCGCTTCTGCCCAAGTCCTGGCACATTCCCCACATAAGCCAAGACCTCGCCGCTCTCAACATCGGCCACTAAGACGCCTATGTTACGTCCTAACTGAGTGTGGTACTGTGAAACATAATCTTCGGCGAGTCGCTCGGTCTCACACTGAAGGTCGTAAGCCAACGTGGTATGAATATTCTGCCCGCGTAGCCCGTCTATGTAGGCATGATTTACTAATTGCCATGCACGTTGCGGCAACTGCGACGGAGGTTCGGGCAAAGGCTCCAAAAGCGAGAGTTCTAGCGTTTCTGCATCAATTGTTCCTTGTTCGTAAAGCACACGAAGAAGCTGATCTCGCTTCTTGCGGAAAGCTTCGCTCAAACGTCCTGGGTAAATACTAGAAGGCGCGTTCGGTAATACAGCCAGTGCTGCCATCTGCCCCCAGCTCAGATTGTCGGCAGCAGTCTGGAAGTAACGCCATGCAGCAGCATCGAGCCCCACGACATTCCCCCCAAAAGGGGCATGGCTCGCATAAAGCGCTAAAATTTCGTGTTTCGAGTAGGAGCATTCTAAGCGCAATGCCCATAGAGCCTCGATGAGTTTGTTCGCATAGTTTCGTTTCGCCCTAGGATGCAACATTCGCGCTACTTGCATGGTAAGCGTAGAACCGCCCCGCACAATTCTGTGCGCCCGAAGATTAGAGACAAAGGCACTCGAGAGTGCAACAGGGTTGATTCCCAAGTGCCAATAGAAATAGCGATCTTCGTAAGCAATAGCGCACGCTGCAAATTTTTCGGGCACACTGTCAAGGGCAGGGAAACGATACTGCCCATCGTCGGCAATGCTGGCAGCAAGAAGCGTCCCCTCGCGCGAGTAAAGCACAGTGCAGGTGGGAGTATTGAAAAGAGGGGAAGGGAGGCAGTAATAAAAGGCAATTCCCGCAAAAAGTGCTAGGATGAACAGAACAACTCGCACAGGAAAACGGCGTACGTAGTCCCGCAATGGAAGTAGTGCATTCCGTGTAGCGGCAGTGAAAAGAAGAAGCCGCTCATGGCCAATAACGCGCATGTCTTCTCAAGTTCACTACTCCTTTTGCAAATACTTACGGAGGAATTTTACCCGATAAAGGTATGGCCAGTACTTCCCAGTGACGTAGAATTTTTTGTCGTGCGGGTCGTAGGCGATTCCATTGAGTACTTCGGCTTTTATGCCATTTGCCGACGGGCGGAGCAAACCCTCGAGGTGTACCAACCCCTCTACTACCCCGTTTGAAGGATTGATAATGGCAATCAGATCGGTGGTATAGACATTTGCATAGATTCTGCCATCTACCCACTCTAGCTCATTAAGCCGATATAACGGACCTTGCTCGGTATAGACCTGTAGCGTACGCGCTACCCGATATGTAGCACTATCAAGAACATAAATATTCTCCGTGCCATCAGAGAGATACAAGGCAGTGCCGTCCGTCGTAAGTCCCCAACCTTGTGTATTGTAGTTAAAACTTCCGCGCGGCTCGAACGTCACAAAATCGTATATAAAACAAGTGTTGCCCGTCCACGTGAGTTGGAATAGCTTCCCGTTCAAATACTCAAGCCCTTCCCCGAAATACTGCGCTGCAAGGTCGCGCTGTTGAACCACTTTGCCTGTCGTTATTTCCACTTTGCGCAGACTCGAAGCACCGCGCTGCCCAGTACTCTCGTATAGATAACCATTGCGCAAAAGCAAGCCCTGTGTATAGGCCTCAGGGTCGTGCGGGTACTCTTTTTCAACCACGTAGGTATAATCCACAGGCGGTGCAGAAGCCAAGATTCTCAACTTTCGGCGTTCCACTTGCTCTTGCCCATCATGCCAAAAACTAACTTGCAACCAATGCACCCCAACCCCCCAATCTGCCGTCGGATATTGCCCTGTGGGTTGTAGCGTAAGGCGTCGTTGCATCACCGAGAGCACCACAGAATCAAGAAGGGCGATAGAATCGCTCGCATATTCAATATGCAGTGTGTCGCCAAGATGGAAGAGCGTGTCAGCTGTAGGATGCGTTATTCTTCCGAATTTGAGCTCATTTTGGGGTTGCAATACCTGATTATTGGGCGACTCCACCCCACAACATCCTAAAAGAAAAATCGGGAGGAATAGGATATACCAAACCGCGTTTCTCATCTTGTAGCTCTTAATGTTGAGAGAGAATAGCAACGAGTTTTTTGTTTTCATACATAGCTTATTTTGCACTACGGCTTCAGCCCTTCTGCGAGGGCGAAAGTTAACGAAATCGCACGTATGCACATAGAATTACTACAGGTGCTACGAACACAGCTATGATATGGGAGAGCATTTTAGGTGTTGGGATGCTAAAAATAGCACGACCACAATGAATTTGTTTATACTGAGTTGCTACTTTTGCAGCAGAGATTCTTGTTTTCAAAAAATGACCAAAGAGAAAAGACGTAAGGTTCTGTCAATCGCCGCCATCTTACTATTCCTTTTGGCAGGTTTGTTCTATTGGGCGCGCTTCATGGGGCAGACGCCTGACAATATAGTGCCTAGCACGGAACTACTGACAGCCGATTTATCAAGTCTCCGTTTCAATTTTGAAGGACACGAGTTCCGTTTCCCGCTTACGGTACGCGAATTCAAAGACGCCACTAAGTGGGATATTAAGGATGAAGGCAGTAAGAATCTGGACTATGATGAGGTGCTAGAACCGCATACGTACGTTACAAACCAGATGACGGCTTTTTATAGCAGCGAGCGGCATGTCTTCTTTCGTGTTGAAAATGATACTGACGAAGCGCGACACTTTCTAGACTGCAAATTGGTACAACTCTCTTTTCACAACAATAATTCTGAATTTGCATTTTGGCGGCGAAGTTGCACTCTTATATTGCCGAAAGGTATACGGATGGCAAGCACGTCTTCTACCCGTGAAGAGGTTATAGCGGCTTACGGTCAACCCTCCGAATCGGATAGTCGTATGCTGGAATATTCGTTTGATTATTATACAGTTACATTCATTTACAGCCCTTTGCCGAACTCAAGGCTTCTACTGGTAAAGTTCGAATGTTCCGACTCGTTCCTCCAGGATGAATAAAACTCCCTTTTGGTTTTCAATTCACTATTCTTAGATATCGTAAATATGAAGTGGTTTTTCGCAGCATTTAGGCAATATGCCAACTTTAGTGGTCGAGCAAGCCGCACTGAATTCTGGATGTTTACGCTGTTCAATACAATTCTGGTGCTGTTATTAGCGGCAATCGTCATCGCTTTAAGGCGTTTCTTTCCCCATATCCTTGATAGCGATTACAGATTCATATTCGTTGTCATAGCTGCTTATTTATCAGTTACTATTATTCCGACAATTGCTATTAGTATACGCCGCTTGCACGATATCGAACACGGTAGTGTGTATCTACTCTATACTCTTTTTCCAATCGTAGGATGGCTCATATTGCTAGCATTATTTTGCACACCCAGTGACGATTATGAAAATAAGTATGGGAAGCAACCGTTGTGCACTGCACATATAGTGCCAAAGAATACGTTTCTCCGCAAAGCGTTGATATGGCTTATCATTTCTTCTTTGTTCTACACGTCTATTCAGATTTTATCTACTGATGCAGCATTAAGCAAGTTGAGTATTATAGCAATACTGCTAATACCTCGCTATACTATCATGGGGATCTCTTTTCTACAGGAAAAAGATTATTCTCGCTTCGTAGGAGTCTTGTTTTTGATATCTTGTCTTTACAACTCTATTGCAACCATTTTTTATTCCTATATCTACCCCTCTAATTTCCCTCCTTTTATTTCTTTGATAAAATATCTCTCAATGATACTTATGATCTTTTTCAGCATACAACTAATTAGAAAAAGACGATATGCGCCCTTAACAGACTACGCTTTGCTAAGCTCAGGAATTCTCGCTATTTTCTCGGAACTCTTTGGGGGTATTATGTTTTGGAAAAGTTTTGGAATTCGGTTAACGGCAGATTATCTCTACCAACAATATATTCCCATGTTTTCTTCGATATTACTATCGGCCTCTCTCGTGAGTTATGCTATTGCCAATCGCAAAGAGCAAAAAGAGAGGAGATTAGATGGGGAGAATGCCAAACTAGACGTTCTGTCACAGACCTCCAACTAACGAACTATGTACCATGGAAAAGAAGTCACGAGCAAAGAATAATAGGACGACAACGATTGCACCAGAAGAACTGCAATCATTACGAGAGAATATAATCGTCAATCACCGTACTCTTTCATCGTCCGACTGAACAGAGAGAGGGAAATGTGTGTGGTGGCAGCACGCGTGGAGTTGTACAATTCTCGGGAAATACCCTAAACAATATTCTTTGTAGCCCAAACTTCAAGAATGAGGTGAATATAGAAGAAGCTCAAACATACTTGCAACGTCTCCTTGAACGATAATCATGCCTCCTGCGAACTACTTACAGCTTCATGAGCTTGCCGAACGGATACACAACGCCGTAGAAGCCCAATTCCAACTCCCTTTATGGGTAGTGGCTGAGGTGGCATCTATCACAGAATCGGCATCGGGGCATTGCTATCTGGAGCTTACCGAGTTTGATGAGAAGAGCCGCACGCAACTCACCTCTGTGCGCGCTATCATCTGGGCGAATAAATACAGCGAACTACGTTCTTTCTTTGAAGTAACCACACACACCACGCTGCGAAAAGGCATACAGCTCATGCTGCGTGTACGCGTAGAATATTCTGTGCGTTACGGATTAGCACTCCAAGTGATTGATATAGACCCACAATACACCGTGGGCGAGCTTGCCTTGCAACGCCAACGAACCCTAGAGCAGTTGGAACGCGACGGGGTGCTCTACATGAACCGAGAGCTTCCTTTTCCCGAATTCCCACACCATGTAGCCGTTATCTCAGCTGCACGTGCCGCAGGCTATCAGGATTTCTGTCACCAGCTACAAGGGGCAGTCGAACGATATGGTATCCAATTAAAACTTTTTCCAGCGCTCGTACAAGGCGACAAAGCTGTAGAATCTATCGCTCATGCCCTTGACCTTATCTTTGCCGAAGAAGAATACTGGGATATTGTCGTGATTATTCGCGGCGGGGGCGGACAAATGGATCTCAGTTGCTTTGATGCCTACGAACTCGCCTCGCTCGTAGCACAGTTCCCCCTACCCATTGTAACAGGGATTGGGCATGAGCGCGACGTATCTGTAGTAGACCTTGTTGCCAATGTATCGCTAAAAACTCCTACTGCAGTAGCCGCCTACCTAGAAAACATTTTCGTAGAGGCCGAGAACGAACTCTTTGTGAAGTTACGGGAACTCATCCCACTTCTTCTGAACTATACCACGGAACAAACCGAAGTACTCAGTACATTGGCAAATACATTAGCACGTAACAAAGAGAACCTACTCACTACACACAAACTATGTTTACTCCGACAGTTTGAGGCAAGTAGTTTGCGTTTTCGCGCACTTGTAGAACAATATTCCCCTCGCATAGCCCATTTTGCCGATAGAACAACACTTGTAGCGCAGAACCTCCTTAGACAGTATCCTGTGCAAGTAACACACCTCTTCACAGAGATACGCCCCATGGTACAAAATAGGCTTCAACAACTGGAATTGCAATTTTTACACCGCTTACTAATACTACAGAGGCTTGATCCCCGCTTCGCGTTGAAGCACGGTTTTGCCATTGTTCAAGCAGGGAATAAAGGCTCTTTATCGGCACTCACCGTGGGCGAAGAAATTCGGCTTTATACAGCCTTACGAACAGTACAAGCAACTGTATCTAGAGTTGTACCACAAACGCTTTTCCCGAACCTCAACGAAGAGTGCGAGAGTCAGCAAGAATGGCTAGAAACGCTCTATGAGAAGAAGGAGTTTTAACAAAAGCTTAACTAATCGGGATTTGAACGATTAGCACTCTCACTACGCCGAACCTCCCACTCCCCGATATTTCGTTTCGCCTCATCAAAGCTTGCGCCTACCAGAATGAGCTCCTTGCCTGACGATTCGTACTTGGTAGCGTAACCTTTATCAATAATCTGTTGTAAAGCCTCTTGGGCACTGCCAGAACTCCAGAGCTTGAACTCAAACACATAAACAAACTTGGGCGTTATCACAACACAATCCGCCCTACCCGTGCTATTTTGTACCTCCGTTTGTGTGAAAAGGCCCATCAAGGCAAAGACAAGATATACCGCGATTTGGTAGTCTCGCTCACGGAGTTCTATATCCTCCTTAGGCGCAGTATCATAAGGGATACTGGCAAGAAGAGAACGCAGGATTGTCATGAACGCATCCACATCGCCAGCTCGGACGGCATCCAGAAAATCGTTGACCGAAAAGCCAAGACTTAAATAGCTGGGAGCGTAGCCTGCCAACAGGTTTTCAAAGAAACCGAAACGAACCTCGTTGTTCGGGAAACCTAGCCGATAGGAGTCGGTTTCATTATCGTACCCCTTGATGGTCAGATAGCCTGTGTGATAAAGTATTGGTAACGGGTCTAGTATATCCGCACGAAAGCTGTCGAAACGAGTTTCACTCAGACGTACTTTACCCTCAAGGTTAGGAACAAAGTAGTGGGCTTTCTTGAGGTAATTTACCAAAAAAGTGGGCGTACCTGTCGTAAACCAATAGTTCTTTAGTTGACCTTTTTTTAGAATATTGAGGAGACTAAATGGGTTGTAAACCTTTTCGCCCTCTGCGGCAAAACAATAGCCGTCGTAATTTTCCTTGAGGAGCTTTTTCGTTTCATCATACGAAAGCTTTTTCTTCTCCGCCAAAACACGAATATAGGCGGAAAAATAGGTTTCCAATTCTTGCTCGGTAATTCCACAGATGCCCGCATATTCGTTGTCCATTGAGAGGTCTTCAAGGTTATTGAGTCCACTAAAGACACTCACCTTGCTGAACTTAGTAATACCAGTGAGAAAGGCAAAACGGAGGTATTCATCGCTGCTTTTGATTACCGAGAAAACGCCCTTTAATATTCCTCTATACGTGGCATTTAGCACCTCATTATCCAAAGTTTCGTATAGCGGCTTATCGTACTCATCAACGAGTATAACCACTTCCCTCTGTTCTTTCTTATAAGCTCGTTCGATAATCCCCTTAAAGCGACTCGAATGGGTCTGCTCTATCTCATTTTTACCATATAGTTCTTCCCACGCCGTGAGATGTATATTCAAAATATTATCAAGGTCTTTTTCACTTCGATAATATTCTGTATTGAGATCTAGATACAAAACAGTATACTCTTGCCACGCCTCTCTACCTTCTTGCTGCGCAAGTTCCTCTTCTGCCTTTTCGAGATACAAACCCTTAAACAGTTCTTTTTGACCGCGAAAATAGGCAGCAAGCGTAGAAAGGAACAAGCTCTTACCAAAATGACGAGGACGACTAAGGAAGTAGACCTTACCGCGCAACAACTGCTCAATATACGGGGTCTTATCTACATAGAGATAGCCACTCTCTCTAAGAGATTGAAAACTTTGTACACCGATGGGGAGTTTCTGCGCTGACATTTCTCTCTATTTGATAAACGAAGATACGGAAATTAAATAGAGGCTTACCCTAAAAGTATCCCCGCTAGCAAAACACTCATCGCACACAGAATGTGTTAATTTTCAAATTGACGAGTATGCTAGCACAGCTAAACTCACAATACAAGGCGTATAGAACGCAAGAGCTTTTGCGCTTTGCGTAGCAGCCTACCCACCAAAGCTGTAAGAGATAGAGACTAGGTGGTTCAAGCGTGCAGAGACGGTGGCAAGCGGCGCACTAAAAGCATAATCTATACGAAGCCCCCAACCTTGGAGTCCTATTCCTGCAGTCGGTGTAAAACTAAGGGCTTGGCTAGTGCGAGTAAGTGGAATTTGCTGCAACTGGTGAGCTCCAAGGCGGAGAAACACAAGATTGCGATAACTACCCCATACTCCAACCGCAGGCGAGAAAGAAACACTGCCTAAATACAACGGAGTATATTCTCGTCCGTCAAAACGCTCGTTGAAACAAAGTGTTGCTCCCCAATGTAACGACTCGCGAAAAGTCCTACTATAAGCAACAGCTAGTTCTAAACTCGGTATTGTGCCTTCAGCAGCACGTGCAGGTGTAGTATTTAACTCTTTCCCGTCTCGCACTCGCGACAATTTTTTCGCCTCAATAAACCATAAAACCCAGGTTGACGTAACATCGCGCGCAACAGCAGCAAAGCGCCATGCCCCGAAGCTATAGTTTGCGGCTAAATCTACCCCAAGTCCTACCCCTGTTGCAAAACCACCCTCGTCGCGATAAAGCACCTTTGCCGTACCACCAACTGCGAAACCAGCCCACATAAAACCTGTGCGCCCGTATGAGAGAAAAAGAGCATAGTCTGCAATACCAAACCGACGAATTCGTCCATAATCATCATTCCCTGCCTCGTCGCGCCAATCCAACGTATTTTGTATGCCATCCACTCCGAAGCGAAGTAACGAGACACTTGCGCTACTTACGGAGTCCAGACGCATAGCAACCCCAGCATACATTAGCGTGCCCATCCCCGTAAAAATGGAGGAGAACGATCCGCCTGCCATAAAGCGTTTTTTATGCTGAGCCAGCGAAGCAGGATTTGCGCGTTCCATGCCCAAAGAGTAGGAAGTTGCTTGTGCGCTGCGCCCCAAAGCCTCATACTGTGCACTATAGCCCAACCGAAGGTAACTGTTGGTATACTTCGCAAACTGTGCCGCAACGTTATTCCCCAAAAGCGTTACGATGAAAAAGACAAGACCTAACTTGACGACACTGGAATGCATACGTTTCAATTTCATTTTTGACGGCTTAATGGCTGCTGCCTATTGGATTCTCAACCAATCCCGAGCGGTAATATAACTGAAAGCATAGCCAAGCATCGGTCGCAGCATACAGAAGCTGTTTTGGGGTAAGCTCCTCCGCATCCCAATTCGATAGTCGTGCAGATTTAGAAACCCCAAGCTGAAGGAAGCACTCACTAAGTTTCTTCAGGCTCAACTCTTTGTGACCCGCAGCTTTGGCAAGGCGCTGTAGGTCTACTACATTCTTCGGTTCTAAGGGGTGAAAACGCCGAAGTCTATGTATGTCCTCATGAACTGCCAAACCGACCTTTACGATGGCGGGATTTTCAAAAATTTCGCGCAATTTCGGCGGGAGCTTTAGCTCCTTAGTTCGGATAATCCATGCTTCATCGGCAGTTGCAAACTGTACGATAGACACAAATCTATCTGGGTGTCCCTTAGTAAAAGTAGGCCGCGTCTCGGTGTCAAATCCTAAAACGGGGAAAGTAACCAGTGTCTCGTAGGCAACATCCAAAGCCTCGAGCGAGGTTACAACATGGATTGTCCCCGAAAAATGCGCCCGTTCGAGAGGCGTAGGAAGGACTTCAGCTTGCTGAGGTTCAGGCATCCTCGGCTTCTAGATATTGTTCTGCTCTTAGTATTTGCAGCCAGCGCAGGGCAAGCAGGAGTTTTGTACCCCATTCGGTCAAGAAGTAGTACTGACAACGTGCAAGCGCCAGTACCATTCGTTCAGGTTCGCCGTCACGATAATGTATAAGAAGTTCGTAGAGCTCCTGATAGAGATCTGCCAAAATCTCAGAAAGATGGGGTTCTCCCTGATACAGGCGTCCTTCCTCCTCCGAGAGTTGAAAAGCAATTATGCCATCCTCTCCGAGCATAGTCTCCGAGTAGGTTAGCACACGTTGATAGTCCATTTCAGGGAGGGAACTCCCTAGCGTTTCAAACCCTTGAAAATGCTGTAAATTCGGGATTCTAGAGGCTTTATAAAAAAGCAAGCCCAAGAACTCATAAAGCCAGTTGGAGAGCGAAACCTCTGAGACTTCGCTACTTTCTTCCTGCTCGTGTTCAACAGACGGGTCTAGTTTTGCACAATACTGCCGTGCGAGGACAACGAACTCTATAGCCCAATTGCTGAATGCGACGTCGTGTAATACTTGCTCCTTCTTCATGTTGTGCAAAAATACCGAATTCTGCCCGAAGTCTCTTTTGTAGAACACTCCACACCATCATTTGTTAAACAGCGGCGTACCATAATCCGCAAAATATTGACCTTGCACACGACGTTTGGAACACCTTGTAGGCATTATTCGTATAATTGCGGAGAGCGGAAAGGAGTAGTCTTGTGGTTAGGTATATTCTCATATCGTTACTAATTCTTTTGGGGGCGTCGGTGGTATCAACGTTCGTAGGACTTCTGCGCGCAGCGTTTTCATTCTACCAAGCGCGCATCTACGCACGTTTTGAGAAGGAGCTTAACCGACGTTCGCATGAATTGATCAACGAGCGAGAAAAACTTTCTAACCTTCTTCATCGAGTGCTTCCACGAGAGACGGCAAGCGAACTTCAGCGCACAGGACGTGTAGACAACAAGGAGTGCCCGCAGTCTACGGTACTATTTTCCGACGTAGTAGGTTTCTCTGCCATAGTAGATGCCGAGAATAGCGAAGCCCTTCTAGATTTTCTGGATCACTATATCTTCGCACTCGACGGACTCGCTGAGCGTCACCGTGTTGAGAAGATCAAGACCATTGGCGACGCCTATATGTGCGTAGCGGGCATGGATCAGTACGACAAAGCCAATCCAGTACGTGTAGTACTCTTGGCCATGGAGATGTTGGAGACCCTAGAACAGCTTAACCACGAGTTCCGCATGGAAGGTTCACACTGGGGCGTTCGGATCGGAATTGCCACTGGAACTGTAACCTCTGGGATTTTAGGTCGCAACAAACTCTCGCTAGACATCTGGGGAGCGACCGTTAACAACGCGAAACGCATGGAGTCGGCGGGAGCAGAGGGACGCATCAACATTTCTGAGGATACCTACAACGTGGTTCACAATTTCTTCGACTGCGAAAATCGCGGGAAGATGACGGTGAAGAATGGGAAACAGTTGGTTATGTATTTTGTGAAAGGGATTGTACCCGAGCTCTCCGAGAATGGCGAGGGGAAGAAGCCCAATGCACTGTTTCACACGAAATATCAGCAGCTGCATTTTGCCGATCTGAGCGAATATATTTTCGATTGGTTAGAGAAGAAATTGCCTAAAGATCTGTACTACCACAACACACGACACACGCAGGATGTGGTGATACAAGTTGAAATAATTGGCAGAGCAGAAGGGGTAACAGAAGAGGAACTGCTGATTCTCCAAACGGCAGCTCTGCTTCACGATTCGGGGCACGTGATAAGCTATGCAGAACACGAACGAGTGGGCGTGGATATGGCATATCAGACGTTGCCCAATTTTGGTTACTCTCCCGAGCAAATCGAGCAGGTAGGGCGGCTGATAATGGCGACTAAAATGCCTGTACACCCTACAACGTTGCTCGAGAAAATTATTTGCGACGCCGACCTCGATTATCTTGGTAGGCTAGACTATACAAACGGAGCGCATAACCTCTACCAAGAGTTACGCGAACGTGGTATGGTAGGCGATGAAGCTGCTTGGGTGGGGCAACAAATTGAATTCATCAATCGGCATCAGTACTATACGGTAACAGCCCAACAGAAACGGGAGTTGCCTAAACAGCAGCAGTTGCAAGAACTGTTGGAGTGGCAACATCAGGCAGAGCTGGCAAACCTTCGGACTTCCGAGAATTCCTAGCTGCCACGACTCGCCACTACAGGTACGGAGCTTGTGATAGGAAAAATAAGTACATTTGTTTGTTAGAACTTTGGTTGGTTCTAAGAATTGAAAGGGGAAGGGATATGGAAGAATCCGCAAGAAAAAAGATCATCGTTCCTTGGGATTTCAGGGAGGAGTCGCAATACCCACTTCTTCACGCGTACCAGTTGGCGCAGGTGCGAGGAGACGATATTGTCCTGCTCACCACCATAGAGCGCCCAGGGATTTTCGGGAGCAAAGAGAAGTTTACCAACCAACATATAGAGCTTCAGCGGCGTATAGAGGAGGAAGCTGCGCGCTATAATGCAAAACTACGCGCAGAGTTCGGCGCTAGTGCTGCGCCAGCTGCCCCGATTGTTACACATCCCGATTTCCCCGATGTGCCCCTTTCAGCAGCTCGTGCGATCGAACAAGTTGAGATCATTGGCGAGGTACTCTCCTACGACAATTTGCGCAGCGATTTCCGCGATTATTACTACACGCACGACGCTAACCTCGTAGTAACTCGCCAATTTGTTACGCCATTGGGCGCAAAAAAGGAGGATGATATGATAGAATTCCTCCTGCGTGTGAAGTCGTCTCGCCAAGAGGGTATTCCTTTCATTATAGCCAACAATGCGCCTACCCACAAGTACTACACAGACTTGGTCGTACCTGTTACGCCGAATCGGACATTTAAGGAAACGGTGCGCTGGATCATACAGATCTCGAGCTACTACCATTGCAATGTGAACCTGATACGTCCGCCAGCGCTTAACGATGCGATGCAGAAGTTCAATCTGTCCACGAACATCAACTTCGCAAAGAAATATTTCGAAGAGCTGGACATCATCTATGGTTTGAAAACAGGGAATCGGAAAGCGAAGTTCGAGGACTCTGTATTTGAGTTCATGCAGATGATCGATGCCGACCTTCTGATACTTATGAGCGATCAATTCTCTTCCTACTTCCCGAACAAGCGCGTGGATATTGATACGCCCGTAATGTTTATCAACCCTATCTTAAAAAAGTTACAGAGTTTCAATTAGTCGCTCAATCGTAGCGAACAGGTAGAACTAGCAACTTGTTATAAAGAACAATCGCGGTGTTCCACATTACGAAGGCAGCAGGGCGGTATGTAGACCGTTTCATACTGGTAGGCGAAATTGCCGTCCTGTTGGGGTTTGTGGTCTATTTTCTTACCGATTGGCTTGATGTATACAGAGAACGCTTATTTTTCGCGCTCTTTCTTTTACTGGGCGTCGTTGCACTGCTTCAAGGCGCTCGGTGTCAAAGTAAAGTGTGGGGAGGATTCGGCTTTCTAGGAGGCGCACTGCTCATTCTAACCATTGTACTTTACACAACCTCGTTGGATACCGCAGTACAAGAATACAGCCCGCTAGCCCTTACGCTTGGTACACTATCTTCTTTACTGTCATTGGTTTTTGGGAGACCAGAAAAGGAATAGATATTGGTTTATAAAATCTGACACGACTATGGGCAAATTTTTTCATTTCTTTGATTCTCTAGAAGAAAAGCGTCGTTTGAGCCATATAAAAGGGCTGATGGCGCTAGCCGCAGCAGATGGTCACATAGATGATTGTGAGGTGGATATTGTAGCCGAAATTGGCGCTCGATTGGGCATTACTGAAGACGAGGTGAAGCGTATATTCAAACACCCCGAAAGTATCAAGTTCGAAGCACCTGAGAGCGAAGACGAGCGGCTGGTATTACTGTACGACTACGTTGTAGTAATGCTGGCGGACAAGGTTATCGACCACCATGAAATTGCATTTTGCTACGATACGGTAACGAAATTGGGCTTCAAGCGCGAATTGGCACACGAGATTATTTCCAAGATAGTAAGCGACCTAGATCATAAGCAGCCAATGGATTCTACCCTGCAAGCAGTGGCAGAAATCATACATCGGTAGAGACACTACTGCCCTGCTTCAAGTTAAATGGTGTAGTCCGATCGGAGCAATCTTTAGCGGTCGTTTTTTACTGAGAGATATTGTCCGCGTTGCTACTGCTCACCGTTTTGGGAGATTTACCGCACGGAACTTTTGGGTAAAAGAGCAAATACACTCACACTACCTTCCCTCTTAACTCTCTATCTTTGACGCCAAACATAGACATTTACGAATATGGTAGGTCTTGCAGTACGAGTTATCATTCAAGGAGCGCTCCTCTGCCTTCTGGGTTGGCTGTTTTGCGATATCAATTCATTTGAGGTCTATTCGTGGTATTCGGGGCTTTGGCACGGACTTTTTCTACCCGCAAACTTTGTACGCCACCTGATCTGGAAAGACGTGCTCTATATAGCCCCACTACATACAGTAGCCTATACCGTCTGGTATTGGATTGTGGGCATTCTCTCTATCCTTTCCTTCTTCTTGCGCAGAGGTCGACGCTAAATGGCGCATTCGCTGCGGTAACAAATAGATATTTCTTTCCACAATTAGTGCGATATAAAAAAGGCGTGCTTTTATGGCACGCCTTTTATCTTTTCTACAATCGCCTAGTTTTTACGCTCCTGCGAATTTGTATTCTGCCTGAATATCGCTCGTTAGGCGTGTAAAGAGCTCTTCTTGCAGCGCATCTGCCACATCCAACGCTTGGAGCAATACACGGTCGGAGAACGTTTGCAAGAGGTCTTGTGCATGAAGCGGCAAGCTCTTGTAACAAGCTAAGTACTGTGTTTCCATCTCCTTCTGGCGTTGTGCTGTTTCGGCTTCAAACTTAGCGTAGGTAGACTGAATCATGGGCGCGTACGCATTGAAATTCACCATGCCGAGCGTCATCACCTTACGCATCTTCCAGTAAGCAGATTCTACACTAGAATGGTCTGTGCCAAGCATATAAGCTTTCGGATACGAGGTAATGCCCTGATATAGCGGTACAAATGCCCCAAGAGCCGCCATTCCCATTGCATAGTAGTCTACGCGACCAATGGCTTGTGGTAACTCAGGACGTACGTGCAAAATATGCGTTTGCGTGGTACGAAAAATAGAAACGGGACGGTAAGGTTCTTTCGGGTTAGAATGGAGATACGGATCGTGCTCCGTACCGTTGTAGTGGAAACGAAACACACGGCGCATATCATCCAACGTAATAGGATGCTTAGCCTTGGCAAATACTGGGAACGTGTTCTTTGTTACATCATTCTTAATATCAGGACTCAGCATGCCTTGTATACCCCATACGCGCGGATAGTTGTAGGTTGTATCCAGCTTTACATCGCGAATGTACGCCGTATGAAAATCAAACTCGCCATCCTTTGGGTCGTATAGCTGATGCTTCGTGGCAAACTCTATAAGATCAGCAGAAGCCATATAGTTCTCTTTGTCCTTGGGGTCGTATTTGCGGAAACGGCTTTGGTTTCCTGTTACGAAATACTGATCCTCTGGCATCTTGCAGGCCAACCAGCGATGACCAGAGGCAGTCTCCAAGTACCAAATTTCGTGGGAGTCCACGAAACCAATCCCAAAACCTTCTGCCACTCCGAACTGCTCTATAAGCTTGCCTAAACGCTCTACACCTTCGCGTGCGGTGTGTACGTAGGGTAGCACGATGTTGAATACTGAATTCTCTGCCACTCCACTCTCTACCAGTGGGTCTGCAGCAAGTGCTTTTTCACTACTGAAAATACTTTCTGTAGCACTCATTCCTACGCCTGCCGTATTGAAACCTGCACTGCCCCAATGCCCTGGCAGATCGAATGTGGGCATGGCGGTATAGCCTAATGCTTTTTTGGGGAGATCGCAACGGAAAGGACTATCGCGTGCAATAAAACTCTCGGGCCCATTGTCTGTATCTACATACATCTCGAGGTTCTTCGCATACATTGCATTCCAATCCTCCGATCGAGCTACAATCATAGAGCCGTCTGCGGTCATCTTCCTGCCTACTATGAGCGTAGTACACTCCGAAGGAAAAACATTTACTTGTTTCTCAGTACTCATGTTGTTTTGGTATTGTGAGGTCAACGCCTCAAATATTAAAAGAATAAGAAATAGCGCGGCGTGCGGGCTTTGTAATTGAGATATTCCTCGCCATACGTGGCAGCACAGTAGCGTTCTTCGCCTAAAATTACTTGGTGCGTCTCGTAGATGAGCAATGCGGTTACAATGAGCAACCAAAGTGAAGTACTTGCAATACAAGTAGCTATCATCCCCACGGAAAAGAAGAAATACATAGGGTTACGCGAAAGTTTATACACACCTCCCTGTACCGTTTTGTCCAATGGCGTTTGCCAGTAGCTAATGAAAGCCGCAAGAAAGCCCACAAGTGCCAAAGCGAAAAGAACGAGACCGACGAGGAAAAAGGGTGTATAGAGACGAAGAGGAACAAAGAGCGACAGTGCCAGAATAGCCGCTTGCCAAACGAAACTCCAGCGAGCATGGCGACGGTCTGCCTTGCTGTACCAAGTAGTGTCCGTGGCACGTTTTGCAGTGTCACGAAAGAACATCATAAAAAGAAATTGGATGAGCACTAACCCAAATGAGGGTATCCAAGCGTTCCAAAGACCGAACTGGAGGTGAGTGTAATAGCAAATACAATCCATTTTACCTTGCATCGTGAATTGGATGCAAGATAACAATTCTAATTAGAATCGATCTCTATAAGGCGTTTTTGCAATGCAAACATCTTATCGCGATACTCGGCAGCCAGCTTGAATTGTTTCTCCTTGGCGGCTTGTTTCATCATTTTCTCTTGACGTTGTATCTCCTTTCGGAGTTCTGCTACACTGACATAGGATGCTTGCGGTTCGGCGGCAATAAGAGGCTCGTCAGAAGGCGCTTTTACCTCAACGAGGGGTTCAATCTCCTCAAATAGGAATTCTACTGCACTTCCCTCTAGAAGCGACTTTCGTTCCTTCTTCTTAAGTTGTTGCGGGGTAATATGATGCTCTGTGTTGTAGGCTATCTGCTTCTCTCTCCGTCGCAACGTTTCGTCTATGGTGGTTTGCATAGAATCTGTAATATGATCAGCGTACATTATAACAAGCCCGTTAACATTACGAGCGGCACGCCCTGCCGTCTGTGTGAGTGCGCGCGCTGAACGAAGGAAGCCTTCCTTGTCGGCATCCAGCACGGCTACAAGCGAAACTTCTGGCAAATCCAAGCCTTCGCGCAACAGGTTTACCCCGATAAGTACATCAAAAGCGCCAGCGCGCAGATCGTCTAGTATGCGCACACGTTCGAGTGTATCTACATCTGAGTGGATGTACTCGCATTGCACGCCAACACCACGCAAAAAATCGGTCAGATGCTCTGCCATCTTCTTGGTTAGCGTTGTAACAAGCACACGCTCTTTTTTGGCAGTACGAACCTGTATTTCGTGCAGCAAATCGTCTATTTGCCCACGTATGGGGCGCACATCTATGGGAGGATCTAGCACTCCAGTAGGACGTATCAGCTGTTCTACAACAATTCCTTCGCTTTCCTTGAGTTCGTACTCGGCTGGAGTCGCACTCACGTAAAGCACTTGCCCCACCTCTTCATAGAACTCGTCGAATTTTAAAGGGCGATTATCCAATGCGGCGGGTAGGCGAAAACCATATTCTACAAGATTGCTTTTCCGCGAGAAGTCACCGCCATACATTCCACGAATTTGTGGAATGGTAACATGGCTTTCATCTATTACCGTGATGAAATTGTCTGGAAAATAGTCGAGTAGGCAGAACGGGCGCGACCCTTCGGGGCGTCCATCAAAATAACGCGAATAATTCTCTACCCCTTTACAATAACCGAGTTCGCGCATCATCTCAAGGTCATTTTCCACGCGTTGCTTAATGCGTTTGGCCTCAAGAGGTTTATCTATACTGTTGAAATAATCTATCTGTTTCACAAGATCGTCTTGAATTTCTCGTACAGCGCGTTTTAAGCGTGCTTTTGTCGTCACAAAGATGCTAGCTGGGAATACTACAACTTCTTCTAGTTTATCGTCTATTATTTGCCCAGTAATGGGATCGAAGCTCTGTAGCTGTTCAACCTCGTTGCCCCAAAAGATTACTCGGTAGGCGTAATCGCCGTAAGCTACGGCAATATCGACCGTATCGCCTTTGACGCGAAAATTCCCTCTTTCGAGCGAAAGCTCATTTCGGGTATAGAGCGCTGTAACAAGCTGGCGAAGGAACTGGTCTCGGTTTAACGCTTCGCCGAGATGTACGGTCAGCGTATTCTCATGAAAGTCCTCTGGATTTCCAATGCCATAGAGGCACGAAACCGAGCAGACCACTATTACGTCCGTTCGTCCTGAGAGGAGCGCCGACGTAGTACTAAGACGCAATTTTTCGATCTCTTGATTGATTGAGAGGTCTTTCTCTATGTAAGTATCCGTTGAAGGAACGTATGCCTCTGGCTGATAGTAGTCATAGTAGGACACAAAGTACTCCACGCGGTTATGTGGGAAAAAGCCTTTGAATTCGCTGTAAAGCTGCGCAGCCAGCGTTTTGTTATGGCTGAGTACGAGAGCAGGACGATTGAGTTGGGCAATTACGTTGGCTGCTGTAAAAGTCTTTCCCGACCCAGTAACGCCCAAGAGCACCTGACTACGTACCCCCTTTTGGAAACCGTTTACCAGCTCACGTATGGCCTCGGGCTGATCGCCCATAGGTTGAAATGCAGCTTCGAGCTGAAAGTGATCCATTTTGTTTGTTTTACTACGTCTGGGGTTAGGTGGTAAGAAAACCGTATTCGTAAACCTTGGGCACTATCTTGAGGCGCAATGCCTCCAATGTCGCCTTAAGAACTGCATGAAGGCGTTTGTACTCGTCGTCCTCACTCTTTGCATTCATTGTACCCTTGTCGCCCTGTCCCTGAAAATATTCGCGTATGTCGTAGTACGACGCATTGGGGTTGGCATTCGGCTGTGCATGATAGTATCGCCATAATTCACGCCCTGCATCAAAAACAGCCGTGGCTTCTGGTGAAAAGAGTAGCGGTTCAGTAGGTACGAACGACAATTCTTGCGCCAAATCGCGCAGTGTCCCAGTCCGTTGTTTCGCTTTCTTCTCTTCACTTTGCGTAGAACCTAGAACCTCGTACTTCGTACTCGCGCTAAGGGCGCATCGTCCGCGCATAAACTCTGTTATGAAATGGCTCTCAAATTTCTCTTTAGCTTCTACCTCCTGTTCGGTAAAGGGTATCCAATGATTGATGCCTTCCGCAACAGAGATACGGTTCTGTGTATGGAAGAGCGTGAAGGCTAAGCAATCGTTTTGAAACTCCCTGTCTGCTTTCCAACCATCGTTGGGATAAAAAAACTGGTCGCGATCATTGAGCCACGTATGCTTTACTGATAGGCGCACAGCAAAAGAAATGGCAGTACGAAACAAGTTACTAACTTCAATATGCGAATGAAGTCCCCCACTGGCAGGACGTGTTACCTTGTTGTCAATGAATACACGCCTTTGATTTTGCATATCTGGTCCTCTTGCTGCGAAATGCCCTATGGAGGATCTGTTTATATCCTCTTTTGATGCTATGCGTGTAAAGGGAGTAAGTAATTTTTGCGATTGGGGTAATACCCTAATTTCTTTTTTCCCAATGGGCTCTTTAGAATCGTAATAGATGTCGGCTGTAATCCTTTCAAAGGTTTGCTCTTGAGTTGTGTCCCATACGAAGAAGCCGATAGGGAAGGCGCCTTTTACATTGTCAAAGGTATAGGCAGGAATGAGAAAAAGGCTTTTCAGCGTAGCACGAAATTCGTCCCGAAAAAGCTGAAAATTCGGTGCTTGTAGCACTTTCAGCTTAGAGAACTGCCCTAAAATAGCGCCCTTTAGTTCTGTATATACACGCATTAAGAAAAGAGCAAACAGCTCATTGCCAGCACTTCCTATCAAAGGCAAATAGCGTTCGTGTATTGTGCTTCCTTTTGTTACGCGCCCCTTATTTTCGCCTGTGCCTTGGGGCGTTCGTGCGCTCCCTGCTTCTGCATAAGGCGGATTAATGTAAATCAGCAGCTTTTGGCGCTTTGCAGGATCATTAACAATGGCCTGCAACGGTGCAGGGAGCTTCGTAAATGGATCATTCAAGAAATCGAACTGAAATACGTGGTTCTCCAACAGGTTTGCTCCGTTCCTGATGCGGTCTTTCATCACATCGACGTCTTGCTGGTCTAGTGTCGACGCCCAAATGTTGTACTTGTTCGTAAGCCCGTTCAGCAGGTTACCTGTACCCGCGGCACAGTCCCAAATCGTGTATTCTTCTTGCCAGTCGTCGCCCAACTGCTCCGCCAAATACTGCTGGGAGAGTTCCACCCATATTTGTGGTGTGAAAAACGATCCTTTGCGTTCGCGCACATCTTGGGGTACAAGGAGATCGCGCCGATTTACGATATAGTCCCAGAACTCTTCTTTGGGCGGACGCTGGTAAAGCGACCAAAATTGCGAATAGGCCTTTTGCCCATCATTAAAGCGCGCTTCCCGATAATCGACTAGTCCGCTAATGTCAATACGCCGATCTAGCAAGTAGTGCGAGCTCTCCAAGAGTACGAAGAGGCTCTCGCGCAGCGTTTTATTATCTCGTGAAAGAAGATCTGCCAAAAAGAAGTCTCCATCAATAAGACCACGTTTTTTTAGCAACTCCCAATCTACATCTATCGAAGGTTTAACACTCTGAGCCCATCGCTGGTAGATGCTCACAAAGTTGTTCTTGTTGATCTGTATGAGCTCTGAACTTTCGCTCAAGTGCTGTTTTATGAATTCGCGTAGCTCCGTTTCGTGCACGTCGTAACGAAACAGATAGGACGTTCGCTCCAGAGTTTCCTTTACTGCATCGTAAAGCAGCCCAAATTCGCGCGAAGTTTCATCGGAGGGAGTCGTATTCCAGTTGAAATCGTTGAGTGAGAAAAAGGGCAGAATATCCTTATATGGAATAAAGGCAATCTTCTCGGCATCGAAAGCTGCGAGGAAGGGAGGCGGGAGAAAGGTCTCGAAGGTGCGCGCTTTGCCGATGGTTAGAATGAGTTGCACCAAGGGTTTGTAAATATCGGAGACTACGCCGCGTTTGGCCTCTGCCCAAAGCAGCGATACCGTTTCAGCTTCTTTAGGGACGACAGGACGAAAATCGAAGTTCGTGGCAACCTTCGGTAACCGTCGTTTCTGCGTAACGCAAAAATCTATTTTACCGATACGTGTATCACAATCAAAGGCGGCGAAAAAGGCATCTCCTATTCGCAATTTCAGTTCTTCCTCCTGTAAGTTGCTATAACTAGGCATCGTTTACGTGGTAAGATTGCTAGGCTATTTCTTTTCTTCGTGGTTGTCTATGATAGCTTGTAGCGTAAAGTTCTCAGCCTCTTCACGGCGCATATAGTCCTCGTACAACTCTTCAATAATGGGGAGTAGCTTTCCACGTGCTCCAATCGTATTCCCAAATTCGTCGTGCTTGCGAATCAAGCTGCCTAAACTATACTTCTCTACCGTCTGCCCTGGTTGGAAAGCAGGGTCTTTTTCATCCTTAGTGTACACCATACTCAGAAGTCCCGTTGCCACCATCCACTGCAGAAGTTTATTGACAAGACGGAGCGGTATTCCGTGCTCATCCGCCAATTGTTCGGAGGAAAGAGGCGGCTCTCCCATACGGAAACGTCGCAGGACTGTGGAAAGGAGAAGAATGGAGAGGATCTTGGTTCGTTTAGGGCTCAGGTTGTTCGCATCTTTTTCAAACTCGTAGAGCTTTACATTCTGTATAGCGTAGGATAGTTCTGCCCCCACAAGTATAATGAGCCAGCTGATTTGCAACCAGATAAGGAACAAGGGTAAGGCGGCAAAACTACCATAGATGGCATTAAATTTAGATACCCCGAACTGAAATGCCAGATAGAACCACTGGGTAACGGCAAAAGAGACTCCTGCCACAAGACCAGCCATCATGGCTGCTGAGAACTTCACCTTTGTGTTGGGCATCACCAGGTAAAGGAAAGTAAACGCAAACGTGAGCAATATATAGGGTCCTACCCGTAACAAGACTAGCATATAATCCTTAAGTAGCCCCAAGAGTTCTACATCTTTGGCTGCCTTAATGAGGAAGGATTTTAGGAAGACATTGGCACTACTCGCAGCAAGGACGAGGAGCGGAGCAAGGAGCATCATAGAGAGGTAGTCGCTGAATTTACGATACCAGCTACGCGAGGCGGTTACACGCCATATTACGTTGAACGATTTCTCTATGTTGTTGAAGACCTTGATTACCGACCAAAAGAGCATAACCACCCCGATCCCAGCTATCAGACCCGCGCCCGTACGTTCCAACAAAGCCGACGAAAACTCTACCAGTTTGTCGCTCACTTCGGGGTAAGAGTCCAAACGTTCGTGGATAATTAGCGTAAGTCTCTCCTCAAGGCCAAAGCCCTTGGCTATTGCAAATGCCATGGCAACAATGGGCACCATAGACATCATGGTGTAATAGGTCAGCGCTGTGGCACGTAACTGAACACTATTCCGCGTAAAACCGCGCGAGGCAAGAAGTATAATACGCAGCAGTCGTTTCAGACGGTGAGGAAACGTTGGGGTTTCCTCCTCAATAATCCAGATATCGTGCTGGATGAAACGGATGACGCGCTGATAATAAAGTTTGGTACGAGAAAGGTGTTTGTTCGTCATCGGTCTTTTACGATTCTTATACGCGCTAGCTGTTCTGGTTCTGCGCCATGTACCTCAATAATATATAGACCGCGTGGGAGATGCTGTAGGTTTATTGCGTAACTGTACCCATGAATTTGGTAATCTGCGACTAGTGCGCCATCTACGCTGAAAATGCGGAGCGTGCTCATAATACGGGGCGAGGAAACTACCAAATTCCCTTGAGTAGGATTGGGCGTACATTGTACTTCAAAAGGAATCTCAATCCCCCGCGGAGATAGTACTAATTCGTAGCGACTGCGTTCTGTCGTAACGCGTTCGTTAAAAGTCTTGCCTTCGTAGCCATCGGCGTATACGCGGAACTGACGCAACCCTTCGCGCAACTGCATGGGCACAGTGCCATTGTACCCTGTGTAATATTCGTTGCCGTCGACACAGATCTGTCCATCTACAATCCGTTCTCCAGCAGTGCTCATAAGAACGCAGGTGAGATCAAGAAGACGAGGCGCTTGCATCTGTAGTGTATACTCTTGTTCACTTCTACGTAATTCAAGAGAAAAAGTCTGCAACCCCTCATTTCCTGTAAAGACACTGACCGAATAATTACCCTCCAAGAGTGGCGAGGTGGTTAATTTGCCAGAAGCATCGGTCGTGTAAGTCTTCCCGAAGATGGTAAGTTCTGCAAAGTTGCACGGTTTGCTTTGCGGATCTACAACGATGAACGTAAAAGGTATCTCTTCAGCAACCTCAAAGCGAAGGAGTGGTAGTGAGCGAGCAGCAATGCTATCTATCTTCCCATTAGCATGTTCTGTACGTGCCAGTGTACGAATGTGTGGGCGTTTATTTGCGGGAAGAAAATATTCGCCAAAGTCAAAACCTCCTGCGCAGCGGATGCGAAGTACTAGGTCGTTTTCAAAAGAACTGTAGTCGTAGGGTTCAATGGGGAGTGTTACAAAGCCGTTTTGAATGGGGAAGATGCCCTTTCGCTGCTTGTCGATTGGGATACGCGCAATAGACTCGGCAGGCAAATCTTCCAAATCTCGTTGCCGCAGTACTTCAATGTAGAATTCATCTAGCTGCAATGTTGTATTCGCGCGGTGGATAGGAATTTGTACAGCCAAGAGTCGTTCGTCCTTTTCCAATAAGCGGGGTTTATCGAAGTAGAAAAAGGTCTCTTGGTATCTCACTTTTTTTGACGCAAAGGGATAACGATTGTCGTAGCTCAGAAGCGGGGTAATCGGTAATTCGCCTACAACCAATAGCTCTTTGCGGTCATGCAGATATGCCCCTCGCCAAAGTTCGATACGTAGTACTGCCTTTTCGAGGGGGGCAAGCGGAGAAGGTACTGCAACTGTGTGCGTAACTAGTTCACTTTTCCCAACACGAATGGTAGGCAAAAGATTACTAATAACCGCCGTAGCGTTATTCCCCCAAAAGGCTCGTAGCTCTCCGCCACTAAATTCTCCTTGTCCGCGATTCGTAACCTGTATACCGATAGGTAAAACTGTCCCTGCATGAACAGTAAGCTTCGAGGTTGCCCACACACTGTCTAGTATTGCACGCGGAGCAACTACCGTTATGGTCATAGTACGTTGGGCAAGGAGCATCTCGCCGTTGCGAAGTGAAAGATGTAAGGAGAAACGATCGCCGTTCGCAAGTGCGTCACTTATCAGTATTTCACCGAGTTGCAATTCTTCTTCCTGATTCGGAGCAGTAAATGTAGGGAGGGTTACACCATCACCTCCAGTTAGGGTTGCACTGCTACTAGGCGTTACCGTTAGGTGAGCGCGTACATCGGTTAAAGGCGGATTGGTGCCTCTATAGACGAAAGTCCCCCATACTTCCCAGGTCTCACCTATGCCCACTTGCGTAGACGAAGCATCTTTAGGTTTAAGACGAAACCCTTTAATGAGTAGCGGGCTCGCCGTACTGCTCTCAATGCACGGGATATCTGCTGTATAGGTTTCCTTATTTACGCCCCAAACCGTGAGATGCGCCACCGCATCTTTTACAAGTCGGAGTCCTGTAAAGCGAGCTCGACCGCCATTAAAATCGGCATTTTCATAAAGGACTTCACCCGAGGGGAGAATCAATTTCAACGTTGCCTGAATCTCATTGCTTGGGCAGTGTACTTCAAAACTCCGTTCCGATACGAGTAGTTCGTCGGGGTGCGATACATTCAGTATTTCAGGCGCTTTGCTACGAAGCAGGACGCTCGGGTCGCCAAATATATTCCAGGTTTCAGCGGTAATGCGTCCCAAACTTTTGGGCGTATCATGATAAATGCGCAGCATTTCATTCATGCCTGCGTTCATAATGCCTCCAAGGGTCACCACGTACGGGAGTTCTCGTTCCTTGGTAAAGTATTGCACCATGGCATCTTGCCCACGCATAGGCGCATCCCAATATTGCGCTTCACTACTCGCATTCAAACCAATTGCACCTGTAGGCTTCCCCGCACGCTGCGCCCATTGCCACGCCTCAGCAAAACACCTGCCAGCTGCCATATTCCCATTGTCGCACGCTGTATTGAAAATAACAGGATAGGCTCTATTGAACTCGAGAGCCAATACATCAGAACTTGAGAAGCGCGAAGTTACCCATCGGTTTACAAGACCGTGCCCCACGTAGGTAATTACGCCAACGCCCTGATTCACGACATTGCCGACCTCTTCGGGCAGCACTTTCTTCTCCTTCTCGTCAGCTAGTAATGTCACTAAGCTATAACCGCGACGAAGAAGAAGGTCGCGTATCACTTGCGTATGCTCCAAGTCGGTCTCGTTATTATCGCCTATTAAAGTTCCTTCGTTAGACGCAATGCAGAGTCCTCTATTAAAACTCAGCTCATTGTGATGCGCATCGCGCTCATACCAAACCACGCGCTCCACCTGCGTCTTTACATGCTCTTCCGAATAGGCAGAGAAACGACCGATATAGACCTCATTCCGCGAATCGTTGCCAATTACTTGCCCGTAGGCTTGGTCACTGTCCGCCTTTATGCCTTCAGGCGCATCGCGTCGGAGAGGCGGCACTTCGCTACGGTTTCCTACAAGGAGTGCAAACTTCAGCGGTTCGCCACTCTTCTGGTAACGAGTGCGGATGTACTGTTGCAAAGCAGTTGTGTCGCTCACATGCTGGTAGCCCGCCAGTGCAGCGCCGTAAATAAGTACCTCAACCGTCATCCCACGTTCCCGCTTCCACTCAATAAAAGGCTGTAGGGTAGAGAGATAATGAGCTGGGGTCACAATGAGTAATGCACCGTTCTCGTCTGACGTGAAAAGACTACGTACCCTACGAGCATGTACTGTGGTAACCTGCTGTTGTACTCCTTTTAGCTCGATTTGTACGTTTCTTGCAACACAGAGTTCGCGCCGTACGGGATTGTAACTACATGGATGCACATAGACCGTCTGCCGCCAGCTTCCATCCACGTAATAGGGGGCACTAAGCACTATGCGTTCGATAGGGACATAGGCATCTTGCTTATAAGCTTCTCCTGCAATACGCGGACGCAACGGGCGACCTACAATTTGAGGGGCACGAGCAGGAGCAATGTTCACCTCACGAAGGAGCGAATCTTCTAGATGCGACGCAATTAGAATAGCACCGCTTTCATCGTTTACCACAATCTCATAGGAGAATTCGGGTAAATCGGGCATTCCCGCAGGTGCGAGATAGGTAGCATCTGCGAAGTAAGGGATTTGCCCAGCATCGTCGGGCACAGCGCGAAACGTAGGAAAATCTAGCTTCAAGCTAAGCGAAGCGTGCCCCGCCGAATGCTCCAACAGCCATTCTGGAGGCGTGGTAGCGCCACCAGAATTACAAAGCAATGAAAAGAGAATAAAAAAAAACAAACCGCAGATCTTTCTGCGTCTAATAGCCCCAACGAACATGCTCTACCTCTGCCTCCTTGCAAAGATAACGCATGTACGGCTTATGAATATTGTGCAATAACGGATGGGACAGACAACAGAATACTGAAAACCAACCTAATGGGTGATCTAATTACTCGCTTTGCGTCTGCGCACTCCCTTCAACACCCGAAAAAAAACGAAATCAAGATAGGGTGTAAGAGCCTTAGAGCATAATAGTTACAGGGCCATCATTGACGAGCGAGACCTGCATATCCGCACCAAAAATGCCCTTCTTTACAGGGAGGTCGTACATACGAGCTAGAAGGTCGGCAAACTGCTCGTATAGCGGTTCGGCAATATTGCGGGGTGCACTCTGTATGTAAGAGGGACGATTGCCTTTGCTACACTGCGCATAGAGTGTAAACTGACTTACGAGTAAAATCTCACCCCGAATGTCGCGAATGCTGAGATTCATTACCCCTTCGCCATCATTGAAGATACGGAGATTCAGGATCTTATTGGTCATTGCCTCTATATCGGCAGAAGTGTCGCTGTGTGTAAAGCCTACCAAAATGAGCAATCCTTGCTCTATGGACGAGATGAGTGTTTTATTGACGGTTACCGATGCCGAGCTCACTCGTTGTATTACTGTTTTCATAATCTAATCCTATAGTTTGTGGCGCAGAACGCCGCTACAAAGCAACAAAAAAACGACGCATAAACAATGCGTCGCCGTAACTATTTTTTACCTTTTCCTCTTTTTCTTTTTCGCTAGGGCTAACTGCTCTATTTCTCGCTCCTGTTCTCGTTTGAGCAACGTTCGCCAATCTGTATCGGCGGCAGCCGAGAGTTCTATCGTCTCGTCGTGCGCCACTCGATCCATCTCTATTACAGGCAAGTAGCGCCCAATCAGCGCCTCAATGGCTTTACGCAGCGCTTCCTCCTCGGGAGCACAAAAGGAAACCGCAACACCGTGTTTGTTTCCGCGCCCAGTTCGCCCAATACGATGCACATACACCTCGGGCTCAGTAGGCATATCGTAATTTACCACGTAGTTGATGTCGGGTATGTCTAACCCACGCGCCGAAACATCGGTGGCTATCAGAACTCGCGATTTACCCTCAGAAAACGCGCTCAGAGCCCACAATCGTTCCATTCTTTGCAAGCCTCCGTGGATTACACTCGTCTCAATATTTACGCGCTGCATGGCGGCTTGTACACGCTCAGCGCGCACCTTCGTTCTTACAAAGACTAGAATCTTCGCTTCGGGGTTCTCGCAAATTATGCGTTCCAGAAAGAACCGCTTCTCATCCATAGAAACCTCTAGCAGAGCATGATCCACATTCTGTGTAATCGGGTCCTCGGGCGCAATCTCTATGCGTATAGGGTTGTGAACCAAACGATGGGCAAGCTTTTTTATCTCAGGAGAGATTGTTGCCGAATAAAACAGCGTCTGTCGCTTTGAGGGCATATGCCCAATTAGGCTATCTATGTCAGGGCGAAAACCCAAGCTGAGCATCCTATCCGCCTCGTCTAGAACTAGTATTTGTAGGTAGTGTAAAGAGAGGTGTTTATTCCGCACAAGATCAAGAATGCGCCCTGGCGTTGCGACCACAATGTCGCAAAAACGCGGGATTTTTTTCACTAGCTCATCTATATCTCCACCGCCCGTTACACAGAAAACGTTTAGCTGCGTAGCTTTTGCCAGTTTCTTGAACACTTCGGCAATTTGTCTTGCTAACTCGTGGGTAGGGACGAGTACCAGAGCACGCGGTGCATATTCATTACGCCGTCGCATGGCTCGCCCCAAAAGCTCGATTATGGGGATGGCAAATGCCATAGTTTTCCCTGTTCCCGTTTGGGCAATAGCGAGCAAATCGGCACCGCTAAGAGTGGGGCGAATGGCTCGAAACTGTATATCGGTGGGACGACGAAACCCCTCGCGTTGCAAATTAGCGGCGAGGGGTGCAATAAAATGATATGATTCGAATAGCACTAGAAGCAATAATTTGATGCCTATTACTGGGCAACAGAGCAACTAGAATTCGCTCTTAAAGCTTTTCGAGAACTCCTCCCATTGCTGCTTCTCGTAAGCATTGGTTGCTATAAAATGCAGAATGGGTTCGAGTTGTTGCGGCGTGGAGTAACCTGGCACGGCAGTAATGAGTGTTCCGTCTGCCTTCATGTAAAGCAACATAGGGTACGAGAGGCGACCGCCCGTTAAAGTCATTGCAAGCGGGTGGGTGCGCTCCCCATTCGGTTTATACTCCTTGCCAAGAAATGTTACCGCCTCTTTTTGCTCTGCATTGAACTTTACAGGATAAAAATTGGAATTGATGTATTTGGCAATTCCGTCGTGCGAGAAGGTATCGGCATCTAGTTTTTTACACCAACCACACCAGTCGGTATACATATCGATCAGAATCGGCTTAGGGGTTTTCTCTGCCGCCTTCATAGCCTCTTCGAGCGTGTACCACTTAATTTTTTTTTCAGGCGCAGCCGCATATACTGTTGTCCATGCAAAAAGCGCCAAAAGGGAAACTAGAACAAAAGGTTTCATCTTAATGTACAACTGTTTAGAGATAAAAACTCCGAAAGGGGTGAATTTGTTGTCTCTCTAGAAATCGAAATAGATAAAAGGCTGCAGATCGGCAGTCTGCACGCGCAAAATAACAAGTGCAATGAGAAGGGTAATTGCAAACTTCCAACCCCAGTGCACCGAAATAAATGCACCACGTATACGCTCTATCCACTGTGTAGGCATCCAGTGCAAGAAATAGCCTATAAAGAGAAGTAAGCTTGCCGCCCAATAACCTGAGATAAATTCTGGTAGGTGCCGCACATCGAATGCGGTGAAGATCTGTTCAAGAACCTGAAGAGCCTGCTCGAAATTACTGGAACGGAAGAAAATCCAGAGGAAAACGACGTAGTGGAAACAGAGGATTTTCCGAGCCATAATGACCGCAGGACGCGACAAGAAATCCTTCGGTAAACGGTCTATCATCTTGCTAACTACTAGCCCCAGACCATGTGCACCACCCCAAAAGACAAACGTCCAGTTAGCCCCGTGCCACAGTCCTCCTAGCAGCATTGTGAGCATTAGACTAGACCACATAACCACACGCCCGTGCCGATTACCTCCGAGTGGGATGTAGAGATAGTCTCTAAGCCATGTGGAGAGGGAAATGTGCCAACGTCGCCAGAAGTCGGTCATACTGGTAGCCTTGTAAGGGAAATTGAAGTTAATCGAGAGGCGGTAGCCCAATAGCAAAGCAATACCTATGGCAATATCGGTATAGCCCGAGAAATCGCAATAGATTTGAAGCGCATAACCGTAAGAAGCCATCAGATTCTCTACCCCCGAATAGGCAATCGGGTTATCGAAGACACGATCAACGAGATTAAGAGCAAGGTAGTCGGAGAGGATAATTTTCTTGAACAACCCAATAAGGATAAGAAAAAGCGCATGGGAGGCTTCGCGCGGACTAAGTTCGTAGGGTTTGTGGATCTGGGGGATAAATTCGGAAGCACGGACGATAGGACCAGCAATTAGCTGCGGGAAAAAGGAGAGATAGAAGCCAAAATCTACAATCCTACGAAGAGGAGCAATATCGCCACGATAGACATCCACCACGTAGCTAATGGCTTGAAATGTATAGAAGCTAATACCGACAGGCAGCAGCACCATCGTGACCGAAGAGGGGTTGCCCACAATCCAACCTAGGAACTGTGCAAAGATGTTAGTGTGGGTTATCGTGGTATCGAACAGCTCGTTGACGCTGTTTACAAAAAACAATGTGTACTTAAAGTAGGCAAGCAGAAGCAAGTTCAAGCCCACAGCCACGGAGAGTATCGTTTTTCGTGTTCGGTGCTCCTTGTATCGCCCTAAAAGGAGTCCCACCCAATAGTTGAATGCGATGGATAGAAGAATGAGCAAGAAAAAAAGTCCGCAGCTTTTGTAGTAGAAAAGCAGACTAAAGGCGAAAAGGTATACTACACGAGCCGTATTGCGCTTATCTATAAAAATTAGCCCAATACCTAGTATCAAAAAAAAGATCCAAAACCCAACGTGGGTGAAGAGTAATGGATGGAGATCGTTGTAGCTTAGAAAATCTGTGATGCGTTCCCAAAGGGAAGAAAAGTCCATTACTTTTTACCGCGTTTATTGTTAGTCAGGTAGCGATAGAGCGCCACACCGAGGAGTTTCCCTTGTAGTCTGTAACCTTGTGGAGAGAGGTGCAGACAGTCCTTTGCTGTGAGCCCATAATTGTTCCACGAGTGTATACTTCCAGAGCCTCCCATGATGCGATTGAAATCCCACAGCCCCACTTCTTGCTCCATGGCAACATTGCGTATCACCTCGGAAGCAGCATCTACACGCGGATTAACTTCCTTGTTCCGCAACAAGTGGTCGTTGGGCGTGGTGAGTATTATAAAAGCCTCGGGACATGAATTACGCAACTGCTGTACCAAGGTTCGGAGGTTGCTTG
This sequence comes from Bacteroidia bacterium, assembly GCA_905373475.1. GTDB lineage: Bacteria > Bacteroidota > Bacteroidia > Bacteroidales > CAJPTX01 > Bacteroides_D. The sequence goes on from CAJPTC010000002.1 coordinate 86,843, forward strand.
CAAACTGTAGTGGGTCAAAATTTCGGTTGTAGGCATCATTCGTACCCAAGGAAACAATAATCACTTTCGGGTCAAGTATCTCGAGTTCTAGAGGGAGCGCCGTGTTACGCAGAAAAGCGTTGACATCTGCACCATTGAGACCCGCGGCATGATACATCAGCGGCGAAGCCTCATTGTCAAAGACAAAGCCGAGAAGGCGGAAAGGCGAATCGGTGGTAGAGTTCCGTTTAAGCGTTAGCGCCAAATTGGAAGGCGGATCTGAGAATTGGAATGTAGCTACCCCTCTTGTGGTATCTATCGTTGCTGGTTTCGTGCCATTAAGCAGCGGGAGTGGCGCATTTTCAGAGGGCGCATAAAGAATAGAGACAATATTGGGCAGAGCAGTATAGCCCCGCTCGGGCAGGAAACGCAGATGAAGGGTAGAATTGACGTTTTTAGCCTCAATGGCGGAGGATGATAGCCCTAAAGGCTGCGGCGTGCGAATTTTGGTGCTTAATGTAGGCGACCACCCCTTTCTATTAGACCCTGTAGAACGAAAATCAAGCGGCTCATTGGTTCTCACCACTCCGTAGGGGAAAGCAAAACCGCGAGCAGGCAGCGTAAGATCAAACTGCTCAACTAAATAGGATCGCGTAGCACACGATGCTATATCGCCTTGAATATGCGAATCGCCAAGCTGCAAAATCGTAAGCCTCTTGCCTCCCTTCGGATTCCATTGCAAGACACGCCCCGGATTTTCGATGGTATTGTCTGGCCAAGACTGGGCAAGATTATTGAGATAGGTATCATCCCACATTGCGCCGTCTACATTCGCTTGTGCGTATGCCACAGTAACGATGCAAGAGAGAATACAGCAGAAGAGGTATTTAGTGCGATACATCCGCGCCATCTTACTCTTGGATAATATTTTTTCGATAAGAATCTGGGTTGTTATAAACATCTAAAAGAGCTGTGCAGAAGAGTTCTGCCAAATACCGTGCCCCGCGAGGCGTAAAATGCACATAGTCACTAGTAGCCAAGGGGGGATGCGCATTAACCCAACGAATGATAGAATTTGCGCCGCCCATAGCCGCATAGCTATCCCAAAAGGCGATTCCTGCGCCCAATGCGGCCTTTCGCTGCGCGTTGCGCACAAGCCCAATGTTGGAATAGGAATGAAACTCCTCCTCTTCCTTCAGTCCCATATCGCTAACACCAATCAGAATAAAAGCAGTAGTGGGTAGCAAACGTTTCAAACGAAGTATTTGTTCTTGCAGCTGCCTACTGTAATGGGCATAGCTCGTTAGCTGCGACGGAACTACATTCACGCCAAACTGCAGAAGTACTAGCTTGGGGGCAAGTACTTTATTCACCTGCATAAGCATCGTATCCGAGATGGCAGAGAAGTCAGTACCTCCACTGCCTCGTAGCGGGACATTATCAACCTGCACACCGTAGCCCGTTTCGTAGGAGATGCCATAGATGTTGGGCGTCTCGGTCGCCGTGAACTGCAATACGAATTTTGCCGCATCGGTAGGTACTGGCAGTATGGCTCGTTGTAGCGCCTCCGAGGCTCCATATAGATGCGACTCTTCGGTCGTATCATTTACGAAGACCCCTATCCTACAACTGGCATGGGGGGTAGAGAATAGCACATTGCAACGAGTAAATTGCATACCTCGCCCCGCCTTCAAGTTCCGCTTCACCTTCACCTCTGCCGACACCTTGGTCGTGTCTGCAAGCTCGCCGTATGTCGTAAACTGGCTTACGCTGCCTATGATACCATAAGAGAGGGTTTTCTTACGGCGCTGGGCTGGCATAATAGAATAAAATTTCCAATCGCGCGAAGGCGAAATAGTAAGCCCATACGGAGGATATACTGGCGGAACAGGCGATACAAGCCCAACACCTGCCCCTCCAAATTCTTTTTGCAAACGGGTACGCAAATAGGATGAGACGCGATCGCCCTCAATCTGCGAATCGCCAAAATGGAGAATACGAACCTCCTCACCCGAGGCGAGAATATTGCGCAAATGTTCGTTGAATCTTTCTAACTGTACATAGCCCTCTTCCCCAAATTCGAGCATTTGTACAGGCGCTACACGCCGTTGCTCTGGCGCTTTAACCTCAACGTCGTTAGCATCCGCCTCTTTTTCGTTTTTTGTCTCCTTACCTTTGAGTTCTGGTGTCACTGCAGGATCCTTGAGGTTCGTATTGGGTTGCTCCGCACTCTCTTTTTCCATTTGTTCGGCAAGAGCATCCACTTTGGCAAGCTGTTCGAGTACCGAATCGTTCAGTTTCAAATGGCGTGTTGTGCTCGGTGGTGCAAGCCCAGGTAGCTGCGAACGGCGTGGTACCCAGTAGTCACTCAATAATAAACGTCCATCGCCCTGCCCGTTCAGTAGAACCAGCGCATAGAGTACCAACAACAACGAAGATAAAAACAGCAACGCCCTACGAAAGACCATTTGTCTTCGCTCCCCTCTTTCTACTACAAAGAAAAACAGACACTAGCTTCCTTAACTATGCGACTTGCCCGAATAGATAAGCAACGTCTGCCCCACGCGTATCATGTGCCCAGAGATCCCGTTCCAAGCCTTGAGCTGCTGCACAGTTACTTTGTAACGCGAGGCGATAGAGCCCAGTACATCTCCTTGGCGTACCTTGTAACGAATGGCATTCCCATTGCCAGGAGTAGCAAACGCTACCTCCTTATGCATTAAAGGTTCACGAATTCGCTGCGGAGAGAGAAAAACAGAATCCTTGTAACCGCGAATCTCATTCTCACGGTCAATAAACGCGCCCACATGTTCAAACGGCAGACGAATTATATTGCCCGAAGGGGAAGGTAAGAGGTCGTGTTTGTATTGCGGATTGAGATCGCGAAGCTGCTGCAGCGGTACATTCAGTACCTCTGCCACCTGCTGTAGGTGCATCTTGCCGTTTACTACAATCGTATCCGTTGTCCTCGGAAGCGTTAGCTGCACAGGAGCAATTCTATGCTCTGCGGCATAATTCATGGCATAATTCGCGGCAATGAAGGCTGGTACATACCCCCTCGTTTCGCGGGGTAAGAAGTAGTAAATATCCCAATAGTCCCGTTTTCCCCCTGCGCGTCGGATCGCCTTGTTCACATTGCCTGGTCCACAATTGTAGGCAGCAATTACAAGCGTCCAGTCTCCATACATCTCGTAAAGATCGCGCAGATAGCGTGCCGCAGCATGTGTGGCAGCAATCGGATCGCGACGTTCGTCTACGTAGGAATCGATTTGAAGATTGTAACGCCGCCCCGTGCCGTACATAAATTGCCAAAGCCCTGTGGCACCCACCCGCGAAACAGCTCGCGGATTGAGAGCCGATTCAATAACAGGCAATATCCGCAATTCTACGGGCAGCTGATAGGAATCTAGAATTTCCTCGAAAATGGGGAAATAGTATTCGGTAAGTCCGAGCATTACACTTACCTGTGCACGCTTGCGCTGCGTGTATACGCTAATGTAGTTACGCACAATGCTATTGAAGGGTAACTCAATGAGAGTATTCAATTTCGCAAGGCGCTTCATATAGACAGAGTCTGGACAATCGGGGGTAATAACAGCACTATCATAATCGAACGTCTCGGCAAGTACTGTGCTATCCACATTCTGGCGCACATACCAGAGATGCACCATTTTATCTAGATTCTCGAGGTATTCCGTGTGCATTGAGTCGGCGGGTTCGCGCACCGTTCTGGGTGCAGGGGCAGCTGTAGCTACAAGAGTGCCGAAGAGAGCCAACAGCAGTAGGGTGTGCCGCATTTTTGAGTTCATGATGTTAAAAGTATAGGTTGAAATTCATCGCCAGAACCCCAGAAGAAGCATTACCAAAACTTGGGGTTAACGACGGATAAATGCGCATGGCAAGATCGGAATCAACATTCCAGTAGTAGAGATGTGCACCCACATACGCGTCTATTACGTTGAGTACATAGAGCAAGGAGAGCCCTAGAAGGCTCAAATCGCGGTTTCGTCGGTAGTAGTCGCGAAAGTACTGTATATCCTGCCGCGAACGTTTTCCTTCAAACTCATCTATAGTTTCAGGATTTTCATCGAGCAAATAGGTCAGCGCCTTATCAAAGCGTCGGTATAGCTGATCCATACGCATAAACTGCGAGGTAAGATAAACAGCAGCACCGTAGATGATGGGCACTTTCCAGTAGGAATGCGTATACATTTGCCCAAGTCCTGGCAATAGGGCGCTCGAAACAAGCGCCGCAAATGGGGACTTGAAATTGGGGCTGTGGTTTACTAGTGCATCCGCAACCCCCAATGAATAACTGACCGCAGCAGCCACAATACTTCCGTTACGAAGAGAACGCATCTCGATTCTCCTGCTCTCCTGTTCAATCTTTGTAGATGGCACAAGCGATAACGTTTCGGAAAGCAAGCTATTGTAGCGCCTGTGAAAATAAACACTCGCCCATGTAAAGCCCACCACTGAGCCCGTGACGAGAGGTACTTTCCAATAATCGCCGTTTATTACTTGCCCCGCCCCTGGCAATACAAGCGCCGATAGCGCCACTGTTGACATCGAGAGCGAGTCGCAAAATCGGCGGAAACGCGACTTGGGAAAGGGATGAAAGATCGATTCTGCCGTTTTTCCTTGCAAAGACGTGCTGGCGTCTATCAGCTTAGTTGCGGAGATACGGACGGCACTCACAGTATCAGTTATCACACTCGGCACACTTTGTAGCGAGTCGGTTTGTAACTGTACACTATCTTGTGCTTTTGTCTTTGTAATAGTAAGAGTTAATAGGCTGAGCGAGGCATATAAAGCAATGTGGGCAATGATGGCATTGCTCCGTTTTTCTCCTTTTGATCGCCCCTTTTCGCTCGTCATTGTGCCATTAGCTCTCTTGCAAAAGCTTTCGCATCAATTCTTTTCTCTCGCCTTCTGTACGGAACGAGAGAACTATTTTCCCGCTCCCCTTTTCATTCCCGTTAACTTTCACTCCCCAACCGAAGCGTTTTTCTAGCGAGGTTTGCATCTCCTCTACGTAGCCTATATTCTGAGGCGTTGCAGAATTTTCGCCTCCATTTGTAGCAACAGTGCCACTAGGCTCAGCCTCCCTGATTTGTGTGAGCTCGCGAACCAATTCCTCGCATTTCCGCACGGAGAGACCTTCCTCCAAAATGCGATGCATGAGTTGCAACTGAAGCTCGTGATCCTCAAGCCCTAAGAGAGCTTTTGCGTGCCCCATAGAGAGGGCACGAGTACGTATGTTTAGCTGAATCTCGGCGGGGAGCTTCAACAGGCGCATATAGTTCGAAATTGTCGCACGATTCTTACCCACGCGAGGCGAAAGCTCCTCTTGCGAGAGGTGGCATTCGTCTAGCAGACGTTGGAAACTAAGCGCTATTTCAATGGCATTGAGATCAGAACGCTGTATGTTCTCCACGAGTGCCATCTCCACCATGCCCTGATCATCGGTTTCACGCACGTAGGCGGGGATACTTGTGAGCCCAGCGCGACGCGAAGCACGAAAGCGGCGTTCACCTGAGATAATTTGATAACGCCCCCCCTCAATCGTTCGTACCGTGATGGGTTGTATAATCCCAATCTTAGCAATGGAGTCGGCAAGCTCTTGCAACTCTTCCTCGCTGAATTCGGTACGGGGCTGAAAGGGATTGACCTCAATCTGCGTGAGAGGGATCTCGCGCACCGCAACGATTTGCTGAGCGGCGGGGGTAGTATATTGCGCGTTAGAGCCTCCCAGTATCGTATCAAGTCCTCGTCCTAATGGATCAGTTTTCTTAGACATGTCTGAACTGATTAGTTAGCAGTCGCTTGCTCCGATTCGTTCCTTCGGATCAGTTCGAGAGCAAGATTCGTATAACACTGCGCCCCCGCCGAGGTTGCATCGTAGAGAATAACGGGTTTGCCGTGGCTAGGCGCCTCGCTTAGTCTAACGTTGCGGATAATCATGGTGTCAAATACCATGTCCTTGAAGTGCTGCCGCACCTGTCCTACAACTTGGTTAGCCAACTTCGTACGGGCATCATACATGGTAAACAGGAAGCCCTCAATCTTGATATGGGGGCTAAATCGTTCGCCTGTAATCTTGATCGTGTTGAGCAGCTTTCCCAACCCCTCTAGGGCGAAATACTCGCATTGTACGGGTATAATGACCGAATCTGCCGCGGTAAGGGCATTTAGAGTTACTAGACCTAGCGAAGGCGAGCAGTCTATGAAGATATAATCGTATTCGGTACGCAGAGGTGCAATCATCCTCCGCAGAATTGTCTCACGGGCTTCGACGTCTACTATTTCGAGTTCCGCTCCCACAAGGTTAACGTTGGAGGGGAGTAGATCTAGCTTGGGTAGCTCGGTGTGTACGATAACATCGTGCGGTTCGGCAACCCCGATTATGCATTCATAAAGCCCCTGTCTCTCTGTGGAGATTCCGAGTCCCGAGGTAGAATTTGCCTGCGGATCGGCGTCTATAAGGAGAACACGTTTCCCTTCAACGGCCAGACAAGCCGACAGGTTAATTGCCGTCGTGGTTTTACCAACGCCCCCCTTTTGGTTTGCGATAGGAATTACTTTCGCCATACTTCGTTCTTAGTTTAAGGCACATTCGCTACGCGCCTAAGATCTTACGCAAAGATAAAGATTAGCGTATTAACGCGCTGAAGCTTAGAAATCGGTCGTACGAAAGCTTGTTGTTCATAAGTTGTTACTTGGTTCGTTCGCACAAGTGCTGCGAGCACGCAAAGTGTGTATATAACTCGCATCTACGGGCTTCTCTACGCGAACATCTCGTCTCTCGCGGCTGCGCTCAACATTCCCTGAGAGATTAAAACTACCTTTGTAATGCAGCATGTATTTATTGAATTTGAGGTAGTTAGAGAATTGTGAAAAATTAAGAGGGATACTCCATCATGGCTCTGACCCTTATTTTTCGGGGTTGGTTATTTCTAAACTTTGTAATGACCCGAAGTTTGAAGAAAAGCTCGAACGATTAAACGCCTATTATTCAAAAGACGAACATGAAAAGGATTTATTCGCCTTCGAGAAGCTAAAAGAGATTCTCGAACGCGTAGAACTACGATATAATGTGTAAAGAGAGCCTCGTGCCATTGTGCAGTGCATATACAAAGCTACCGCAAACACAAACCATCTGTTCCTGCTTTGCACCATCCTTTCCTATGCATTGCAATAAATACGTGAATGGCAGAAATTTCACTTTCGCCTATTCAAAAACCATATAGGGGCGAAGGCGTTCCAATGTCGCAGAATCGACTACGTACGACTTGCTAAACTGCTCTACAGAACCAAATCTACCTCCTAAAGCCTCCCGAAAGTGAATTAGTACCCCCGCTTGGCGTGCACTAAATCCGAGTGCTTGAAATGTGGCAGCGCTGGCAGTGTCTGGGTTAAACAAAAATAGCTCTGGTGCGCTGTGAGTCTCTATAGAACCGCGCTTCGCGTCGTATTTACTCGGGAGTGCAATATAGGGTTCTAAGCGTTTGTAGCCCTTCTCGCCTATCACGAAGCAATTCGCCAACCGCTCTTTGTATTGAAATCCCCCGATCTTTGTGCGATAACGGATGATGGTTTGCGCTTGCTTAGCCGAGAAACCGAACAATTCCCAAGTCTCTATTGATGCTGTATCAGGATTGAAACGCTTTAATACCTTTTGTCCTCGTGCTTTCCCTTGTGAGGTTTCTGTAAACTCACCCTGTCCTAGCCCCCTAGGCATAGAAGGGGGAGCTTGAATGACAAATTGCACCCTTTTCTCGGGCGCATCTGTTGTTACAATGGGAGTAAAAAGCGTACTGCGCGGTGCAATAAAAGCACCGAAAATACAAAGCAATAGTGCACAGATTACAAGAGTTTTATAACGAAAAAAGAGCGACATAGACACGCTACGTCGCTCCTGTTTCTCTTTCCAAATAGGCATTGCGCCCTATTGCTGTTATGCAATCGTTATCTCCTTGCAGAGATAAACGTCCTGTATGGCATTGAGGAGTGCAATTCCATCTTTCATCGGGCGTTGGAACGCTTTACGCCCACTGATAAGTCCTGTCCCCCCTGCTCGCTTGTTCACAATAGCCGTAAACACTGCTTCTGCCAAATCGGTTGCTCCTGCCGATGCGCCTCCCGAATTGATAAGCCCTGAGCGCCCTGCAAAGCAGTTAAGGAGCTGATAACGCGTTAAATCAATCGGATGCTCTGTTGTCAGTTCGGTATAAACCTTTTCATTCGTCTTGGCAAAATTTATTGCCTTGAATCCACCGTTATTCTCGGGCAACTTCTGTTTAATTATATCCGCCTGAATGGTTACACCCAAATGATTGGCTTGCCCCGTCACATCGGCACTCACGTGGTAATCTACTCCGTCTTTCTTGAACGCCGAATTGCGCAAGTAGCACCACAGCACCGTTGCCATACCTAGTTCATGTGCCCGCTCAAATGCTTCTGCCACCTCAATTATCTGCTGGTTAGATTCCTCAGAACCAAAGTAGATAGTAGCTCCTACCGCCGTAGCGCCCAAATTCCAAGCCTCCTCTACCGATCCGAACATAATCTGATCATACTTATTCGGGTAGGTAAGCAACTCGTTGTGATTGAGTTTCACAATAAAGGGAATCCTGTGTGCATATTTACGCGAAACGGAAGCAAGCACCCCAAACGTAGATGCAACAGCATTACACCCTCCTTCCAGAGCAAGTTTTACAATGTTTTCAGGATCGAAGTACTGCGGATTGGGAGCAAAAGATGCCGCCGCAGTATGCTCAATACCCTGATCGACAGGAAGGATAGAAACATAGCCCGTACCACTGAGGCGTCCGTGGTTGAATATTGCCTGCAAGCTTCGCATCACCTGTGGCGTGCGGTTGGACGGAGCAACCACCCGATCTACAAAATCGGAGCCTGGAAGATGAAGCATACTTTTATCGATGCTCGTACACTTGTGTTCAAAGAGCGACTTACCGCGTTCGCCCATCAGATCGGAGATGCCCTTGAAATCCATTGGAATATATCTGTTTAGTACTATCCAAAAGTAACCATTTTTGCACAAAGTACACAGCGCGACTTCTGGTCGCAAAAAACAAGCGACCTCGTCAATTATTAGCGTAGTTCCGACAAAACCCGTAATTTTACACGGTCAGATTAAAGTAATACTGAATAACCAAAGATAAAAAGTAGTAGAATGGTGGAAGCAACGCGAAAACTATTGAAAGACTCAAAAGCGGCGCGCTGGTTAGCTCTGGTAATGCTCGCGCTGATGATGTTTTTCGCCTATATGTTCGTCGACATCTTGTCGCCGTTACAATCTCTTCTAGAAACCTCGAAAGGATGGGATCCCAAGGCCTATGGTACTTACCAAGGGAGTGAAACGTTCCTCAATGTGTTTGTGTTCTTTTTGATTTTTGCTGGGATTATTCTCGACAAAATAGGAGTACGAAACACAGCAGTTCTCTCTGGGGTTGTGATGCTAATCGGGGCATCTATCAAGTTCTACGCCGTCTCCCCCATATTTGAAGGCAGTTCGCTAGACACCGCCCTGCAGACAGCGTGGAATTTCTTCCCATTCTACGAAGGTATGCCCTCTTCGGCTAAGCTCGCAGCTATTGGCTTCATGCTTTTTGGCTGCGGCGTAGAAATGGCAGGAATTACCGTTTCCAAGGGAATCGTAAAATGGTTCAAAGGCAAAGAAATGGCACTAGCCATGGGACTAGAAATGGCTATTGCACGTATCGGTGTGGCAGCTGCAGTGCTCATCTCTCCATTCTTTGCACGTCTGGGAGGTACTGTGGATGTATCACGTTCGGTACTCTTCAGCGTGATCCTTCTCCTGATCGGTCTTATCTGCTTTATTGTCTATTTCTTTATGGACAAGAAACTCGAAAAGGAGATGGGCGATAGTGGCGAAGAACCTGAAGAACCCTTCCAGATTAAAGATTTAGGTAAGATCTTCTCTAGTGGAGTCTTTTGGCTTGTAGCGCTTCTGTGCGTACTCTACTACTCGGCAATTTTCCCATTCCAGAAATACGCCATCAATATGTTGCAGTGCAACCTTGGCTTCACAGAAGAGAAGGCAGGTCTTGTCTTCTCGGTATTCCCATTGGGTGCTGCTTTAATCACGCCTCTACTAGGTTTCTTCTTAGACTATAAGGGAAGGGGAGCTACAATGCTCATTTTTGGAGCATTGCTCCTCATCATCTGCCACGTAACTTTTGCTTTGGTACTCCCAGCTCTGAAAGGAACCGCTCTTGGCACTGCCATCGGTCTTAACGCTATCGTACTCTTAGGCATTTCGTTCTCTCTCGTTCCCGCCTCGTTATGGCCTAGTGTGCCAAAACTTGTAGACAATCGTTTACTGGGCTCGGCATACGCAGTAATCTTCTGGATACAGAACATCGGTCTGTTTGCATTCCCAATGCTGATAGGAAGTGTATTGCGTTCGGTCAACGAAGGGGTGGAAAATCCGTTGCAATACAATTACACCATTCCAATGCTCATTTTTGCAAGCTGCGGTGTTATAGCTCTTATTTTAGGACTTGCACTCAAGGGGCTTGATAAGAAGAAAGGTTATGGACTAGAAAAACCGAACAAAATCAAAGAAAAGCCTAGTACCATTGAGGCTACGATAGAAGCAAATCTGTAATCTACAGGGTGCAATATCCCGACAATCGAAGCGTGCCTTGTTAAGGCACGCTTTTTTATTGCCTGTGTATAGAGTCAAGCATACCCAACAACCAAATTCGCGGCGTTGCCCGCAACATCCGCTTTATAAAAAACGCATTAACCTCTTGATAGCTGGTATGTAGCAAAACTCTTAATGATCTCAGGATCAGAATTCTATGTGGTCTTAACCAGCGCGACCCGAGGAGATCCTCTTCAAGAAATGGAGTTTATGCTCCAGTAGGGGCGATGGTTTATCTCCTTGGGTCGGTTGTTTTCTACCTTCCTACAACAAAGGTAGCACACAACCTCGCTGATCTATATTACACTGCAAATCTAAGAGTAGGGGCGAGGCACGCCTCGCCCGTAAAATGCGCGCTGCGTATTTTCAGATAGCATCGCGGTTGTAGCGGCGCGCCATGGCACGCCGTAATAGAACCCCCGCCGTATGGCGAGGCTCGCAACGCCCGTTCTTTTGATTATCAATATATTAACGTTGTATAGAGGAAATGGGGAAGTTATAAGATGCGCGTTGCGCCATAAAGACGCTGTTAGCGACACTCTTAACTCTTAATTTAGTGTAAAGTATTCCCCGCCGCCTAATCTCTACATTCTCGTTATCTTTGTTTGATAAACAAGGAGGGAGCAATGGCGGAAGAATTGGTCAAAGAGACAGTAGCAAAGTCTAAAAATTTCCTAGAAGAAATCATAGAAAACGACCTCGCACAAAACAAACACAATGGGCGCATTCTGACTCGTTTCCCACCCGAACCCAATGGTTTCTTGCACATTGGACACGCAAAGTCTATCTGCATCAATTTCGGTTTAGCAAAGCGCTACGGAGGGCGTACCAACCTCCGCTTCGACGATACCAATCCTACAAAAGAGGAAACCCTCTACGTAGATGCCATTAAGGAAGACATCCGTTGGCTGGGCTTTCAGTGGGCAGAGGAACGCTATGCATCAGACTACTTCGATCAGCTCTACGCGTGGTGTCAAGAGCTTGTGCAACGGGGTCTAGCTTACGTTGACGACCAAACACAGGAAGAAATCCGTGCGAACCGTGGAACGGTAACAACACCTGGTACAGATAGCCCGTGGCGCAACCGTACCCCCGAAGAAAATCTTGACCTTCTGGAACGGATGAAGAACGGCGAGTTCCCCGACGGCAGCAAGGTGGTGCGTGCTAAAATAGATATGGCACACCCTAATATGCTCTTCCGCGACCCGATTCTCTATCGCATCCTCCACGTGCCACACCACCGTACTGGCGATAAATGGTGCATTTACCCCATGTACGACTTTGCCCACGGGCAGAGCGACTCTATTGAACAGATCACCCACTCCATCTGTACCCTCGAGTTCGACGTTCATCGCCCGCTTTACGACTGGTTTATCGAAACTCTAAATATATTCCCTTCGCATCAATACGAGTTCGCACGTCTTAACCTCACCTATACGGTGATGAGTAAACGCCGATTGTTGGAACTCGTTGAAACGGGGGTTGTGAGTGGCTGGGATGACCCTCGTATGCCTACAATTTGCGGTTTACGACGCAGAGGCTATACACCCGAGGCTGTACGCAATTTTGCCGAGGCAGTAGGGGTAGCAAAGCGAGACAACGTGATAGATCTCTCGCTCCTTGAGTTTTACCTCCGCGAAGACCTCAACAAACGGGCAGAGCGTCGCATGGCTGTTCTAGACCCTCTGAAGGTCGTAATTACGAACTATCCCGAAGAGCAAGAAGAATGGCTCGAGGCGATAAATAACCCCGAAGACGATACGGCAGGAACAAGACAGGTGCCCTTCGCACGCGAGCTTTATATCGAGCGAGCTGATTTTATGGAAAATCCGCCTAAGAAATTCTTCCGTCTCTCTCCTGGCACTGAAGTACGTCTACGCTATGCCTACTTCATCAAATGCGATGAGGTGGTTCACGATGCACAAGGCAATATTATAGAGTTACACTGTAGCTACGACCCCGCATCACGTGGCGGCAATTCACCAGATGGGCGAAAAGTGAAAAGCACCATCCACTGGGTTAGCGCGAAGCATGCTATCACAGCACAGATTAGACTCTTCGATCGTCTGTTCCGCACCATAGATCCGAACGATTATCCCGAAAGCGGATCGTGGAAGGATAACCTCAATTCCGATTCATTGCGCGTAGTAACGGGGTATCTTGAGCCCGAGCTCGCGAATGCAAAACTGGGTGATAAGTTTCAGTTTGAACGAATGGGATACTATGCACCAGACCCCGACAGTCGCGCAGGAGCATTGGTCTTCAATCGTACCGCTACCCTAAAAGATACTTGGGCTGCACAAGCTCAGTAAAACAAAAGCACGGGAGGTTCTATTGCTTATCCGAACTCTGCACAAGACATGCCCGTATACTTGAACGATAAAGCCCAAATTGCGAGTCACACATCTGCTGTGCTCGGCAATAATACTTTCATTGTTAAAGCACGTGGCGTCCAGCGCCTCATGTTTTTATTCCCCGATTCGTAACCCATTGACCTTATGTCCGACACCCCATCCACTCTACAACGCAAACCTGAATGGCTCAAGATTCGCATCGGCGGCGGACACACCTACGCTGGTGTGAGTCGCACGCTTACTGAACGCGGATTACACACAATTTGCTCTAGTGGGCGCTGTCCCAACCAAGGGGAATGCTGGCAAGCAGGAACAGCTACATTCCTCCTTTTGGGCAATATATGCACCCGTAGCTGTCGCTTTTGTGCCACACCTACAGGGCATCCTCTTGCCCCCGATCCCAATGAACCCGATAAAATCGCACAATCTGTACGCATTCTCTCGTTGAAGCATGTTGTGCTTACTTCGGTAGATCGTGACGACCTCCCCGACGGCGGAGCGAATCACTGGAAGCGCGTTGTAGAGGCAATTCGTGTCGTAAATCCCAATACAACTATCGAAGTATTGATTCCGGACTTTATGGGCAAAGATGACGCATTAAAATGCGTAATAGAAGCGCAACCAGAGATTATCGCACACAACATAGAAACAGTAGAACGCATTACACCCAATGTTCGTTCAAGAGCGCGGTATCGTTATTCGTTAGAAGTACTGAAACAAATTGCTGAAGCAGGGGCACTTGCTAAGTCGGGCATCATGCTCGGCTTAGGAGAAACCTACTCGGAGATTCTCACTACGATGGATGACCTCCGTGCAGTAAACTGCCAAGTGCTCACCATAGGGCAATACCTCCAGCCGCGAAAAACGAATGCTGAAGTACTACGCTACGTAACACCCGACGAATTCGATCAGTTGGCAGAGGAGGCTCGTGACCGAGGCTTTCGCTATGTTGAAGCAGGACCACTGGTTCGCTCTTCGTTTCATGCAGAAAAAGCACTTGCAGCCTGCGGAATTCTTAAAACGTCTGAAACACCAACCACTGCTCAAAGTGATTCAAAGCAATAAGATACAAGTGCAAGTACGCCCATTGGAAGCTAACTACGCCGTAGCCATGCAACAGCAGCAGCAGGCCTACGAGGCTGTACTTCACGAGCTGGTTACTAAGAACCACGTACAGAGTGCTCACCTATTCGTAGGAGAACATGCGCCTGTTTACACGCTAGGGTTACACGGCAAAATTTCCAATTTGCTTGTAAGGGAAGGAAAAGAAGGCGTTCCTACACTTTACCGCACCAATCGCGGTGGCGATATTACCTATCACGGACCAGGGCAATTAGTCGTCTATTTCATTGCCCACCTCCCGTCGCTCAATCTGGGCGCACGAAGCTATGTAGAATGCCTTCAAAACGCTGTGATAAAAACACTTGCTGAATTCCAAATAGAAGCCACCCCCCTCGCCGATGCCCCTGGTGTTTGGTTACCCCCTACAGCCGGACAACCCCTTCGCAAGATTTGCGCATTAGGTATACACATCAACCGTGGTATTTCCACACACGGCATCGCCCTCAATGTGCAAACAAAGATGTCCTATTTCTCACAAATCAACCCTTGTGGCTTTACAGATAGAGCTGTAACCTCTATGCTACAAGAACTTGCCACCCCCATAGACATAGTTTTGGTAAAGAATTTGCTCCTCCAGCATTTGGCAGATGAGATCCATTTCTCCTACGCCGCAAATTGAAGGAGCTCTTTCCAAACTATGACGAAGCAGAAAATATGGCATTACCGTACGCATGACGCCGATCGTGCATTAAAGGCACGACTCGAGCAACAATGCGAACTCACGCCGCTATTTATAGACTTGCTCCTCGAACGCGGACTAGACTCACAACAGAGCATCGCGGCTTTTTTTGCTCCGAGTTTAGAAGATCTCCACGACCCTTTCTTAATGAAAAATATGGAGCAAGCGGTCAAGCGCCTCACTCTAGCTCTCGAGAGGGAAGAACGCGTACTCGTTTATGGCGATTACGACGTTGATGGCACCACCTCCGTATCGCTCATCTACCGCTATTTGGGAGAACTTGGCGTAGATGTCGGGATCTATATTCCCGATCGGTACAGAGAAGGCTATGGAATCTCGGAAATGGGAGTGCGCCATGCCGCACAGAATGGCTATACTCTCGTTATTGCTCTAGATTGTGGCATTAAAGCATACAACGAGATCGAGTTAGCCAATCAACTCGGTGTAGACTTCATAATATGCGATCACCATTTTGCCGATGAAGAGATCCCCCGTGCATGCGCTGTTCTAGATCCAAAACAACCCGACTGTCACTATCCGTGCAAATATCTTTCGGGGGCAGGTGTAGGTTTCAAACTTTTACAAGCTCTAACCATTCGGAAAGGACTTCCGTTTGAAACACTGATACAACATCTCGATCTACTCGCCATTAGTATTGCCGCCGACCTAGTAGAAATTGTAGACGAGAACAGAATCTTTGCGACTTACGGACTGCGCCGCTTAAACGATCACCCATCGCCTGGAATCAAGGCACTGGAACAAGTGGCTGGTATCGGAGAACGAGAAATCAACATTCAGGATATTATCTTCCGACTCGGACCACGTATCAATGCCGCAGGTCGAATGATGAATGGCAGCATTGCTGTCGAACTATTTACTTCGCCCGATGCCGATACGGCGGAACTCTATGCGCAGATCGTAAATTCTAGCAACATCAAACGGCAAGGCATCGACCGACAAATGACCAGCGAGGCTTTGCAAATGATTGCGAGCGACCCGACCCAGCAGTTTAGCAAGTCTACTTTTCTTTTCAATACCCACTGGCACAAAGGCGTTATAGGCATTGTAGCGAGCCGTTTGGTAGATATGTACTACAGACCAACTGTGGTGCTAACAGAGGCGA
The DNA here is from genome assembly GCA_905373475.1 of Bacteroidia bacterium. GTDB lineage: Bacteria > Bacteroidota > Bacteroidia > Bacteroidales > CAJPTX01 > Bacteroides_D. The sequence goes on from CAJPTC010000002.1 coordinate 102,793, forward strand.
ACGGCGTCGTTTCAGGTTCTGCGCGCTCTGTTGTCGGATTCGATATTTATGATGCTATTAGCAACTGCGCCGACCTTCTCGATAGCTTTGGAGGCCACAAACAAGCCGTAGGGCTTACCATGACGGCGGATAAAATAGAGGATTTCAAGGCTCGTTTCGAAGAAGTGGTGGCACGCAAGATTACGCAGAGTCAAAAACAACCAATTATCGAAATTGATGCTCTGTTGGACTTCTCAGACCTTACGAGCGACTTCCTACACACGATCGAATCTTTTGCGCCCTTTGGTCCTGGCAATCCTGCTCCTACTTTTGCACTCCTCAACCTTCGTCCCGACCCTGGTGCACGTCTTTTTGGGAGAAATCATGAACACTTAAAACTGTTGGTGACGCAGAACAAAGCACGTTGTTGCTTTACAGGGATCGCTTACCAGCAGGCGAGTTCGCTACAGTTAGTACAAAACCAGTCCTTCAATATCTGCTTCTCTATTGAGAAAAATAACTTCTACACTCCACCAATTACCCAATTCAACATAAAAGACATTGTACCCGCGAACGAATAGCACGGGGGAGCTATTGTAGCCAGTACTACAATACAGATAAATTATTGAATATCATCTTTATAATAGCAAAACTGATTGCCAGTTCGCACTATACTAGACGTCTAGTAAAAGACGGGGGCAGAACCCAACAACTCATCGCCACTATACCACGCGGCAAATTGTCCAGGCGTCACCCCTCTCTGCGGCGTTTCAAAGACCAAATAACAGCCTTTCTCTACCCTATAAAGCTCCGCAACCTGAAGAGGTTGTCTGTAGCGCAACCGAGCCATTACTGGCAGTTTTTCACCTATTACAATCTCTTTCGTCGGATTCACCCAATGCACCTCCTCATTTGCCATAAAAACGACGTTGCGATTGAGGTAGGGGTGATCATGCCCCTGTCCCACATAAACCGTGTTCGTCTGCACATCTACGGCTAGTACAAAAAGAGGGAGAGCCTTCCCGCCGATGCCTAACCCTTTTCGTTGCCCCACGGTATAGAAATGTGCTCCCTCATGCTGCCCCACCACTGTACCTAATTCAGGAGTCAGCGGATACGGTTTAGCTCTTTCTTCAAGGGAATTATCGCGATACGGAAGAGGCAATTCGCGCGGAATTTCAACAATATTACCCCTCTTTGCTTCTAAGCGCTGTTCTAAAAAAGTAGGAAGATCAATCTTCCCCACAAAACAGATCCCATAGCTATCCTTCCTCTGTGCAGTAGCAAGCCCTAACTGCTTTGCTAAGGCACGCACCTCAGCTTTTTGCATCTCACCTATCGGGAAAAGCGCGTGTGCCAACTGCTCTTGATTTACTTGGCAGAGGAAATAACTCTGATCCTTCCCTTTATCGCACCCTGCAAGGAGCGAATAAATCGTTTTACCTCCTACTTGCCCTTCCGCTTTACGGCAGTAGTGCCCAGTAGCAACATACTCTGCACCACGCGCACGAGCGATCTCCCAAAAAGCCGCGAACTTAATCTCGCGATTACATAACACGTCTGGATTGGGGGTCCTACCCTTTGCATACTCTGCGAACAGATAGTCTATAACCGAATTCTTGTAAGCTTCACTTAAATCAACTACTTCAAACGGTATTCCGAGTTTACGCGCTACTAGAGCCGCAAAATCGCGATCTTCTTCAAACGGGCAATCTGACTTCAAAAGACCGACACGATCTGTCCAATTCTGCATATAGATGCCCAATACGTCGTACCCTTGTTGCTTGAGCAAGTAGGCAGCAACACTGGAATCTACGCCCCCCGAGAGCCCTACTACGACTTTTGCCATGTACCGATAATTACTTTGGATAGAAGGCTCAGCAATCCAAAAGTCAGTATACAACTAACGAAACTTACCGCGCCTTGCAGATAATAAACGGAGTACTACCCTACTCGCTGGCTCTTTTTCTTAATTCGGACACTCTCGCGGCGCATATCAACGGGCGATATATCTTTCAGGATATGCTGCATACTATCTGGCTGGCGCAAAATTTCTTCACCTCGCAGTAGTACTGTATCGCGAGGCATCGAATAAGCTAAGCGGCCTGCACGATAATAGTAGCGGGAAACAATTTCCTGCTCGAGCAATTCCTTCAATTCGTTTTTATGTGCTGAATAGTAAGCTTCAAATTCCTTATCAAATGCAGTGCGTAGACTGGCAAACTGAGAACGCATGGTCGAATCAAGTTGCACCTCCTTCGCCATATTTTCCAAGCGTTGCACTTGCTCAAACATCGCATTCTTGCGGGTATACTCCTTCTTCTTCACAAAAGAGAGAAAATCTTTCAACTCCTTTTCGGAGAGCTTGAATTTCTCAGTAGGAGGAATTTTCGTGTTAAGCTGCTGATAGCGGTTTGCATAATCATAAAAGGCATTGTTTACATACAGAGAAGCTACCAGCACATTGTATTCTGGTGTCTTGATGGCAAGATCTGGCCAAATACCCCCACCATCATATACCGTACGACCATTTAGGGTTTTGAAAGCTCGCATAAGAGAATCGGGTATGTATTCAATCGCCCCGTTCTGATCCCGATGCGCATAGTCAATGGCCTGAATACAACGCCCACTAGGTATGTAGTACTTCGCCGTGGTAATCTTAAACACTCCGCCGTATGGGAGAGGTCGAGTGGTTTGTACCAAGCCCTTACCAAACGTTTGTTCGCCAATAATTACCGCACGATCGAGATCCTGTAAAGCTCCCGCCACGACTTCGCTAGAAGATGCCGATCCACGGTTCACCAATACAACCAAGGGTAATTCCTTAAAGGGCGCTTCGCCTGAGGCATAGAGCGTATTTAACTGCTGCGGATTACGCCCTTTCACATCAGCTACTTTTGTACCCGAAGGGACGAAAAGACTCACAAGTTCAACCGCTTCATTCAACAATCCGCCCGTATTCCCACGAAGATCAAGGACTAAGCCCTTAAGTGGGTTCCCCTTTCCGCGTACCTTTTCTATCGCCTGACGTACTTCTTTAGCACAACCTACTGTGAAACCAGAAAGGTTGACGTACGCCAAATCATTCTTCAAGCGCGCTGCATAAGCAACCGCAGGGATTTGTATACGCGCTCTTTTAACCTCTAGATTCAGCCCCGTCTTCCCATACGGACGATTGACTGTCAGCTTTAATATAGAATTTTCCTTACCCTTCAACTTTGCACTTACCTCGGTGGCAGAAACTCCCTTCAGATCAACGCCATCTATTTTCACAATGGTGTCGCCTGTTTTGAGGCCTGCACGCACAGCAGGTGTATTCTCGTAAAGCTGTGCGACTTGGGTATAGTCGCCTGCCTTTTGGATTAAAGCCCCAATCCCCGCATATTCGCCCGTCGTAATGAACTGCAACGTCTCCTTAGAGCTTTCAGGAATGTACTCTGTATAGGGATCAAGTGTTTTTAGCATGCCGACAATCCCCGCATTCGTAAGTTGCTCAGGGTCGGGCTCATCAACATCCATGAGCATCGCATCGCGGAATACGGCAAACAGCGTCTCAAGGTTCTTCGTAAGGTCGTGGTCTGTATAGGCCGAAATGCCGAAAAATGCTGCCATACAAGAGGCCACTGAGACCAGCCCAATGAATAGATATTTTTTAATCCGCATTTGTTTGGAGAAATTGCTATTGAGAAAAGAGGACGCCGCCTGATCTAGGCAACGTCCTAGGAGATCAACGAAAAAGGTTCAATTATTATTTTTCAAGACTGCCAATCATCTTCTTAGGATCTACCCACTTATCAAAGTCTTCGGGCGAGACCAATCCCGTAGCAAGAGCAGCCTCACGTAATGTCAGATCCTCGGCGTATGCTTTCTTGGCAATTTTCGCAGCATTCGCATACCCAATATGCGTATTGAGAGCAGTAACCAACATCAAAGAGTTGTTGAGATGCTCTGCAATTTTCTTCGCATTGGGATGTATACCACTCACACAATGTACATCTATCGACACACAAGCGTCGCCCAGTAGTCTTGCAGACTGTAGGAAGTTACTTATTATAACAGGCTTGAAAACATTTAGCTCAAATTGCCCTAGCATAGCACCTACGCCTATAGCAGCATCATTGCCCATTATTTGGGCACAAACCATCGTAAGCGCCTCTATCTGCGTGGGATTTACCTTACCTGGCATAATACTCGATCCTGGCTCGTTTTCAGGAATTAAAATCTCACTAATACCAGAACGAGGACCAGATGCCATCAATCGTAAATCGCTCGCAATCTTCATTAAAGAGATAGCTACCTGCCGCAATGCTGCATGTGCACAGACAACGGCATCGTGCGCCGAAAGGGCATCAAATTTATTGGGAGCTGTAACAAAAGGAAAGCCCGTGAGCTCGGCTATTTTTTTCGCCACAAGTTCGGCATAACCTTTAGGTGTATTCAACCCCGTACCCACTGCTGTGCCTCCAAGCGCTAACTCATAGAGACGAGGCAACGAAGCCTCTACGGCTTTTATGCCCGCTTCAATAAGGGAGGCATAACCCGAGAATTCCTGTCCTAACGTCAACGGGGTCGCATCCATCAGATGCGTACGTCCAATTTTCACCACATCGGCAAACTCTTTACTCTTGGCAGCAAAAGAAGCTTGCAAGCGCTTTAATCCAGGCAATGTAACCGTCTGAAGAACAGAAACCGCAGCAATGTGCATCGCGGTAGGAAAAGTATCGTTACTCGATTGCGATTTATTTACATCGTCATTCGGATGAATGAAGGTAGCACCTTCCCCGAGCTTCTTTCCTAGAAGTTGTTGAGCCCGATTAGCCACCACTTCGTTCATATTCATGTTACTCTGTGTACCAGAGCCCGTTTGCCATATCACAAGAGGGAACATATCGGCGTGCTGACCTGCCAAAATCTCGTCACACACCTGAGCAATGAGCTTACACTTTTCCTGATCGAGTACGCCTAATTCCTGATTAGCAAGAGCTGCCGCCTTCTTAAGGTAGGCAAACGCGAGAATAATCTCACGAGGCATACTTGCTGCCGCACCGATCTTGAAGTTCTCAAAAGACCGTTCCGTTTGTGCTCCCCAAAGCTTATCGGCAGGCACTTTCACCTCGCCCATCGTATCGCGCTCCACTCTGTATTCCATTTCGGTTATAATTAGTTTCTACCTAACGCTCTCTTACAAAATTAGCGTTTCTATTGATTATTAGGCTCACTACGCAGCGAAACACACTAATGACGCATAGAATCACTACCGTACCAGCAACGTGCACATTTACTTTGGTAGGGGCGAGGCGTGCCCGTTAAAAACGGGTGTTGCGTATTTTTTGAGGACAGTATCGCCGTAAATCGCTCTCCGCGCCACTCTTAACTCTTAATTTTTAATTCGTAACTTTTTAGTACCTCGTACTTCAATTTCACTGGCGGGGTCCGCGAGAGACTTGAAGCAACACTACAGTTTACACGGACAACTAAATGTAATAATGCATCTTACGCATCTTAGACCGAGCATCTCTACCCTACTTTCGTTCCACTACCCACTCCCCGATATTCCGTTTCGCCTCGTCAAAGCTTGCGCCTACCAGAATGAGCTCCTTGCCTGACGATTCGTACTTGGTAGCGTAACCTTTATCAATAATCTGTTGTAGCGCCTCTTGGGCACTGCCAGCACTCCAAAGCTTGAACTCAAACACGTAAACAAACTTGGGCGTTATCACAACACAATCCGCTCTACCCGTGCTATTTTGCACCTCCGTTTGCGTGAAAAGTCCCATCAAGGCAAAAACAAGATATACCGCTATCTGATAGTCTCGCTCACGGAGTTCTATATCCTCCTTAGGCGCAGTATCATAAGGGATACTGGCAAGAAGAGAACGCAGGATTGTCATGAACGCATCCACATCGCCAGCTCGGACGGCATCCAGAAAATCGTTGACCGAAAAGCCAAGACTTAAATAGCTGGGAGCGTAGCCTGCCAACAGGTTTTCAAAGAAACCGAAACGAACCTCGTTGTTCGGGAAACCTAGCCGATAGGAGTCGGTTTCATTATCGTACCCCTTGATGGTCAGATAGCCTGTCTGATAGAGTATAGGCAAGGGGTCTAGGGTGTTTGCACTAAAGCCATCGAATCGAGTTTCACTCAGACGTACTTTGCCCTCAAGGTTTGGAACAAAGTAGTGCGCCTTCTTCAAGTAGTTTACCAAAAAAGTAGGTGTACCCGTAGTAAACCAGTACTTGCCCAATGCCCTAGCATCTAATGCATTCAAAAGGCTGAAGGGGTTGTAAACATTCTCGCCGCCTGCACCAAAAAGGTAGCCATCGTACTGTTGCTTCAGTACGGCGAGTGCTTCAGACATCTGTAGTTTCTGTTTCGCAGCGAGGGATTCTACATACGAAGTAAGATTCTCCCTCAGTTCCTGCGCTGTAATCCCACATATTGCCGAGAAATCCTCGCGCATGCTGATGTCCTTCAGGTTATTCAAACCACTAAAAACACTCACCTTGCCAAACTTGGTGATGCCCGTCAGAAAAACAAAGCGTATATAAACATCCAACGACTTTATAACGGCATAGAACTCTTTCAGTATACTTCGGAATGTTTCATGAAGTTCCTTCTCTTCCAGACTCTCATAAAGTGGTTTATCGTATTCATCCACAAGCACCACCACTTGGCGTCCCTGCTTTGCAGCAACTTGCCGAATGATGTACGAAAAACGTTCCTCGGGCGCATCACTAATCTTCTCTAGGTTGTATTGTACCTCCCATTCCCGCAAGATTAAATCTAGGCGATCTAGCAATGCCTTTTCATTCTTATAATTTCGTGCGTTCAGATCTATATACAGCACTGGATACTCTTGCCACGTCTCGCGCCCTTCTTGCTGCGCTAACTCCTCCTCCGCCCTTTCGAGGTACAGACCCTTAAACAGCTCTTTTTGACCGCGAAAATAGGCAGCAAGCGTCGAAAGAAACAAACTCTTACCAAAACGACGAGGACGGCTCAAAAAATAGACCTGACCTTTTAAGAGTTGTACTATGTATCGTGTTTTATCAACATAGATATACTTCTCTTTGATTATCTTTTCAAAGCTCTGAATACCGATTGGTAGCTTTTGCGCTGTCATTTTCGTGAATGCTATATTGTTAGTTAATGGCTTTCACTACGTCGAACCTCCCACTCCCCGATATTCCGTTTCGCCTCGTCAAAGCTTGCGCCTACCAATATGAGCTCCTTGCCAGACGATTCGTACTTGGTAGCGTAACCTTTATCGATAATCTGTTGTAGTGCCTCTTGGGCAGTACCAGCACTCCAGAGCTTGAACTCAAACACGTAAACAAACTTAGGCGTTATCACTACACAATCCGCCCTACCTGTGCTGTTTTGTACCTCCGTTTGCGTGAAAAGTCCCATCAAGGCAAAAACAAGATATACCGCTATCTGATAGTCTCGCTCACGGAGTTCTATATCCTCCTTAGGCGCAGTATCATAAGGGATACTGGCAAGAAGAGAACGCAGGATTGTCATGAACACATCCACATCTCCAGCTCGGACGGCATCCAAAAAATCGTTGACCGAAAAGCCAAGACTTAAATAGCTGGGAGCGTAGCCTGCCAATAGGTTTTCAAAGAAACCGAAACGAACCTCGTTGTTCGGGAAACCTAACCGATAGGAGTCGGTTTCATTATCATACCCCTTGATGGTCAGATAGCCTGTCTGATAGAGTATAGGCAAGGGGTCTAGGGTGTTTGCACTAAAGCCATCGAATCGAGTTTCACTCAGACGTACTTTGCCCTCAAGGTTTGGAACAAAGTAGTGCGCCTTCTTCAAGTAGTTTACCAAAAAAGTAGGTGTACCCGTAGTAAACCAGTACTTGCCCAATGCCCTAGCATCTAATGCATTCAAAAGGCTGAAGGGGTTGTAAACATTCTCGCCGCCTGCACCAAAAAGGTAGCCATCGTACTGTTGCTTCAGTACGGCGAGTGCTTCAGACATCTGTAGTTTCTGTTTCGCAGCGAGGGATTCTACATACGAAGTAAGATTCTCCCTCAGTTCCTGCGCTGTAATCCCACATATTGCCGAGAAATCCTCGCGCATGCTGATGTCCTTCAGGTTATTCAAACCACTAAAAACACTCACCTTGCCAAACTTGGTGATGCCCGTCAGAAAAACAAAGCGTAGGTAGATATCACTACTTTTAATTACCGAATAGAACGCTCTAAGAATGTTGCGATGGTTCTCATTTAACTCGGGTTGTTCGATGGTATCTAGTAGCGGCTTATCATATTCATCCATAAGAATCACAACCTGATGCCCTGTTTTTTCATAAGCACGTCGGATTACCCCCTTAAAGCGCATCGAAAAATCCTGCTCAGAAGGTGCAATGCCATAAAGATCCTCCCACAAGGTAAGGTGGTCATTGAGGTTTATAGCAAGACTTTGTGCCTCTTTATAATTACTACCATTGAGATCTAGGTATAGCACAGGGTACTCTTGCCATGCCTCTCGTCCTTCTTGCCGCGCAAGTTCCTCTTCTGCCTTTTCGAGGTACAGACCCTTAAACAGCTCTTTTTGACCGCGAAAATAGGCAGCAAGCGTCGAAAGAAACAAACTCTTACCAAAACGACGAGGACGGCTCAAAAAATAGACCTGACCTTTTAAGAGTTGTACTATGTATCGTGTTTTATCAACATAGATATACTTCTCTTTGATTATCTTTTCAAAGCTCTGAATACCGATTGGTAGCTTTTGCGCTGTCATTTTCGTGAATGCTGTGTACCACTAAGATACGAAAAACAAGATATAGAACCTTAAAACCAACAGACAACCACTATAAAGCATTGATGTCTCCTTGTAGGGGGTGAGGCGTGCCTCGCCCGTTAAAAGTACGTTGCGTATTTTTTATTACCACATTTCATATACTCGCGTTGCGCCGTAAAACGCTGTTAGCGATACTCTTAACTCTTAATTTTTAACTTTCTCGTACCTAAATTTACTCCCGTGCCCTACAACTCTTCAGGAACAAAAAAGGGCGAGGTTACCCCCGCCCTAAAAGAAATTACAACAACTGTGTTACCTATTAAACTGAGAAAGAAAGCGCAAATCGTTTTCAAAGAAAAGACGAATGTCCTTAACCCCATATTTCAACATTGCCATGCGCTCTATTCCCATACCAAAGGCATAACCAGAATAGACCTTGGAGTCTATTCCACAAGCTTCAAGAACGTTAGGATCTACCATTCCGCACCCTAAGATCTCGAGGAAGCCCGTATGCTTGCATACGTTACATCCCTCTCCGCCACAGAGGAAGCAACTAATATCCATCTCCGCAGAAGGTTCGGTAAAAGGGAAATAGGAGGGACGGAAACGTATCTTCGTATCTGCACCAAATACGCGATGTACAAAGTACAGCAACACCTGCTGTAGATCGGCAAAAGAAACTCCCTTATCAATGTACAGTCCTTCTATTTGGTGGAACTGACAATGCGAACGTGCCGAGATATCTTCGTTACGAAATACACGCCCAGGGCATATTACCCGAATCGGGGGCTTCTGATTCTCCATTACCCGTACTTGCACTGAGGAGGTGTGCGTACGTAGGAGAATATCTGGATTCTGTTCCACGAAGAACGTATCCTGCATGTCTCGTGCGGGATGCTCCTTCGGGAAATTCAATGCCGAAAATACATGCCAATCATCCTCTAGTTCAGGTCCTTGAACTACTGAGAAACCTATTGATTCAAAGACCCTTTCTATTTCTCGCTGCAATATTGCTAACGGATGCAGCCCCCCAAAGGTATGTTTGTGCGGAGTTGCGGTCAAATCCGTTGTCGCCTCATTCAGGGTTACACCAGCCGAGAGCTCATCCTGAAACTTTGCCAAAAGTTCCTGCGCTTTTTGCTTCAATTGGTTGATAGTTACCCCAAGCGCCTTCTTCTCCTCAGGGGGCAACGTCTTGAAAGCATCAAAAAGAGCAGGAATTTTCCCGTTGCGCCCCAAGAATTCTACGCGAAATGCCTCTACTTCCTCCCTCGAGGCAGGATGATGCTGATCCAGCTCAGCACTCAATGCTTCTATCTTTTGTAGCATCTTACTTCTTGGAAGAGGTCAACTTAGGCTCATTTAAGAGCTTCATCTTCTTAATTTCAATCCGCTCTTTAGGCACATCGCCCTGTGCCGTTTCTGCGGCAGCAATAGCATCAACCACTTCTATGCCCTCAATCACTTGTCCAAAAACCGTATACGAATTGTCAAGATGTGGCGTACCACCCACCGTCGTGTAAGCTTGTTTTGCTTCGGGCGCAAAACGGAACTCTTTCACATTGCGCATCTCAGAGGTCATTAGCGAATCGAAGATCCGACGAAGTGCTTCTTGCGACATCTCAGGCTTCATAAGCTTTTCTCTCTGTTCATTGAAACGTTGCATCGCAAGCTGATAAGCATTCTGCTGCGTTATCCGCATTTCAAACTCCTCTAGCTGTTCTGGAGTGTAAACCTCTCCTTGCACAATGTAAAACTGCGATGCTGACGACCGTTTCTCTGGATTAACGTTATCCCCCATACGCGCTGCTGCCAGTGCTCCCTTCTTGTGGAACTTCCCAGGCACTAACTCTGCAGGTAATGTGTAGCCCAGATCGCCCGTACCTGGCAGAGCCTTTGAATTCGGATCTTTCGTGTTCGGATCTCCCGTCTGTATCATAAAGTTCTTAATCACCCTATGAAACGAAACGCCATTGTAAAATCCCTCTTTTACGAGTTTCACAAAGTTATCACGATGCTGCGGCGTATCGTTATCCAATGCCACAACAATATCTCCCTTGGTCGTCTCAATCTTTACGACATACTGATCCTTGGGATATTTAGACGCCGCACAACTAAAAAAAGGCAACGCTACAACTGCAGCACAGAGTACTCCGATACATAAATTGGCAAGACGATTCATTATTGTACATTTGTTAAACAGATGCTAAGTTAGGGTATTTTTGTTTGGATGGGCAGTTGGAGGGGAGGCGCACTCCAAAAAGTCGTTTTGTGCACATTCTGCATCCTATTCGCTACTAGTATGCTACGGGCACAGAGTGTGGGTCTGGCATTAAGTGGAGGCGGAGCGAAGGGGCTCGCACATATTGGCGTAATTAAAGCGTTGGAAGAAAATGATATTCCGATTGATTATGTATCAGGGACTTCCATCGGATCAATTGTAGGTATGCTCTACTGCATTGGCTACTCGCCTGAGGAAATGATCGAAGTCTTTAAATCGCAAGAATTCAAGGAGTGGCAGTCTGGAGTTATACCCGAAAAGTACAAATATTACATTCGAGACTATATTGAGGATCAGCGCATGCTTACCGTTTCTATCAAGAAACAAGACTCACTCCTAAAACTCATACTCCCTTCACACCTCCTGAACACGTCGCAGATGGATCTAGCCTTCATGCGCTTTACAGCAGCTCCGAACGCGAAAGCTCATCAGGATTTTAACCATTTGTTTCGCCCCTTTCGTTGTGTAGCAAGCGACGTTTACAACAAACGCGCCAAGATCTTTCGCTCTGGCGATCTTGGGCAAAGTGTCCGTGCCAGTATGACTTATCCGTTTCTCTTTCAATGCCTAGAAATTGACAACGTAATTTACTTCGACGGCGGACTCTATAACAACTTCCCGTGGAACGTACTTCGCGAAGATTTTCACCCAGATATCATCATTGGCAGCAATGTTTCTGGAAGTTCACTCCCGCCGAAAAAGAACGATCTGTTAGGTCAGATTGAAATGTTGGTAATGAACTCTACCGACTACGCACTCCCCGACTCAATTGGCATTGGCATCGATTCTCACTTCACAGGTATAGGTATACTTGACTTCAATCTATGCGACTCGCTGGTGGCAGTTGGCTACAATCATACCATGAAATTGATGCCCGAGATCCGCGATCGTATCGCGCGGAGGTATTCAAAGAAGGCACTAACAGCAGAAAGACAAGCTTACCGAGATTCCCTTCCTCCGCTAATCTTTTCACGGAACACTGAAGTGAAAGGACTGAACAAAAATCAAGAGACTTACATAATACACTCCATCAATAAAACACGGAATGCATTCTCTTTCCAATCGTTTGAACAAGAGTACTACAAACACTTAGCCGACTGCAATATAGATCGCATATATCCCCGTGCTCGATACAATCAATACACTGGGCTATTTAACCTAGACCTCTCTGTAGACAGAGCCAACCCCTTTGATATCTCAGTAGGTGGAAATATATCAAGCCGAAATCTCACTAATATATTCTTAGGAATTGATTATAAAGTATTTTCCAATTTCTCTGCACGCGCATTTGCTTACGGCACTATCGGCAATTTGTACTCCAATGCACATGTTGGGTGGCGACAAGATTTCCCTACCACCATTCCCGTGTACTACTCTCTAGGCTACTCTTTTTCACGCTACGACTATCATACCACATCACCCATTGCGATATTTGACGATTCACGCCCTCCATACCTAAAAATCAAAGACAACTACTTTTACACTCGCTTCGGCTTCCCCACCTCTTTCAGCTCGGTGGGCAACGTCATGTTGCATTACGGAATCCGCATCGATAACTACTACCAAGGCATTCACTTCTTGCGCAACGACACACCCGACGAAACCCTCCTACGTTACTTCTATGCAGGTGCAGAAGTACGAAGACAAACCCTTAATTACAAACAATTCGCTACACAGGGCATCTCTCTATTTTTACGTTCTGGGCTCTTTTATTTTGACGAAGAGCACACACCTGGCAGTACCTCCACTCAACGCAAACCCAGTAGTGGCAAACATCTGTGGTACAACGTACACGGATACTACGAGCAATACTTCCCCATCGTATCCGAATATGTTAGTCTGGGAATGATGTACGAGGTACAGTTCATGCTAAAAGACGCCTTGCAGAATTACACCTCAGATCTTCTTGCAACCCCAAACTTCTCTCCTTCGCCCATTACACACTCAATCTATCTCTCACGCCTTCGTGCACACCAGTTCGGAGCAGTGGGTATTATGCCTACCTTTCAGGTTTATCCCAACCTCTACGTACAGGGACGCGCTTTCGCTTTCGTGCCTCTCTATGCGGCGCACCCCGACAGTAACCTCAAGAGTGTTTACGACTTAGCTTACAAGAACTACTACATCTTTGGCGAATTCCATATCTTCTATCAAACCATCGTCGGTCCCATCAGCTTTTCGGTAGGCTATCTCCCAGACTGGCAATCAAACCTTATAGACAACTTCCTGATAAGCCTAAATTTCGGTTACACTATCTTCAACAATACAGGATTGCGTTTCTAAATGGGTGTGTTACGAAAACTTGCAAGCCAGTCTGCCATCTACGGACTAAGTAGCGTTGTGCCTCGCCTCCTGAACTATTTTCTTGTAGTACTCCACTCTCGTATCTTTACCGAAAGCGAATACGGCGTAATTACCGAGTTATACGCCTACGTTGCCGTCTTACTCATACTCCTCACCTTCGGGCTAGAAACAGGTTTTTTCCGCTTTGCGGGAAAGAGAGAAAACAACCCGCCAGAAGCAAACCGCGTATTTGGCACGATCTTTCACTTCCTCGGGGCAACAAGTCTACTCTTTTTTCTTCTCTGCTGGATATTCCTAACCCCAATTGCCCAATTCCTCGATTACAGTAATAACCCCTCGCTCCTCCTCATGATGTTCGCCATTCTTTCCATCGACAGTTGGAGCGCAACCCTATTCAATAGGCTACGCTGGGAAGAACGGCCTATCGCCTTCAGCACCATTAAAATTGTTTCGGTGATTGTAAACATCGGACTCAACCTCTTATTCCTCCTCGTCTTCCCGCGCTTAGGACTCTATAATGCTTCTTTTGGCGTAGGCTACGTCCTACTAAGTAACCTGATAGGCAGCGGTGTCGCTTGGCTTTTGGCTTTTATCGCATGCCACGGTGTACCCCGCTTCTTCAGTTGGAGAACTCTTACCCCAATTCTTGCCTTTTCGTTTCCACTACTTCTGAGCGGACTCGCAGGGACTACAAACGAATTCATGGATCGAATCTTTATCAAATGGCTTAGTCCTGCCGCCGACCCGCTCAGCGAATTGGGAATCTACGGAGCAAATGGGAAAATCGCTGTACTCCTAGTGCTGTTCGTACAAATGTTCAAGTTTGCTGCCGAACCCTTCTTTTTTTCCACCGCAGATGAGAAGAACGATCCGAAGATATACGCCATCGTCACAAAATACTTCTGGTACTTTACCCTCTTCATTTTAGTGGGTATTCTTTTCTACATTCCTCTCCTACAATACTTTATTGGTTCTAATTTTCGTACAGGTATCGGCGTTATCCCTATACTACTCGTAGCTAACCTCCTCTACGGACTTTTCTTCAACGTTAGCTTCTGGTATAAGCTACAGAAACGTACTTGGTACGGCGTACTGTTTACATTAACAGGAGCTCTGGTCACACTCATTGTAAACCTGTGGCTTACACCCCTACTTAGCTACTATGGGGCAGCTATTGCGCGTGTAGCAAGCTATGCCGTAATGTGCGCACTCTGTATCCTGATAGGACACAAATATTTCCCCGTACCATACGACTATCTCCGACTTTTCGGTTCTGCGCTTCTTGCTGCTGCCATTGTAACCCTAGGAAGCATCCTACCCGTAAACAACGTGATAGTTCTTACAGTATTACGCACACTACTTCTGCTCCTAATGCTACTCATTCTCATGCGCATGGAAAATTATAATCCACAAAAACTGCTCCTGCTATGGAAAAGACGATCAAAATAACCCTAGCAGAAGGGGCGCACCTCCCTACCTATATGACCGCAGGAAGTGCTGGGGCAGACCTTTATGCACACTTACCCGAGCCCATTACACTGCCCAGTGGTACGTATGCCGCTATTCCTACGGGCATATCGCTAGAAATACCTGTCGGATTGGAGGGACAGGTACGACCACGAAGCGGACTAGCACGAAAACACGGCGTTACGGTTCTCAATGCGCCTGGTACGATAGATAGCGACTATCGCGGCGAGATCATAGTCCTCCTCATCAATCATGGCACGCAAGCCTATACCGTACAAGATGGCGAACGCATTGCACAGCTGGTAATTTGCCCAGTAATTCACGCATACTTTCGCATCGAAGACTCTCTCTCTGTAACCCAACGCGATAAACAAGGATTCGGACACACGGGAAAATAATGAAAGCATACAACAGTATCACGTATATACTACTGACCATCAGTAGCCTATTTCTACTAAGCTGTGGTTCTACGAAAACAGAGACCGATCTGCGTTTTCAGCCTGCAGTCGGGAATCCCTATTTCGACTCCTATTATCTCTACCTCACAGACTCTACCTTAAAATCTATTCCGCAGATGCGGAAAAACTACCAAAGCGCACAATCTGCCGAGATTGCCGACCTCATAGCGCAAACCTATTACCAACACGGCATCGCAGATTCTGCCGAAAAATACATTGCACAGGCCTATGCACTAGACTCAAACGTAGTGACTTATACACGAAAATATTATTCTATTCTCGAAGAGACCAACCGTAACCCAGAGAAACTGTTAACATTAGCGCATAGACTTATCGCACTTGATTCAACCGATGCGAAAAACCAATATAGCCTTCTCATGGCATATATTCGGAACAACCAATACGATAGTGCTATACGCTATGCAACGGCGCATCGCGACTATTTCCGTCGCTACTTCGAGATAGATATGCTGCTCACTAACCTCTATTTGCAGACACAGCAACCAGATTCTGCGCTCACAACGGCGCAGGACTTAGTTGCGTTCAATCCAACGGAAGCCGACAACCATTTCTTTGCTTCTACCGTCGCGGCTCGTTGCGACGATACCTTGCGCTACAAACAATACTTCAAAAGTGGCGTACGCTACGGATGTCCCGACACCAGACTCACCGAAGCCTACGTGCAATACATGTTACAATCGCATCAGAACGAAGAACTTATTCCAACCCTAGACTCTATCATGACCCAGTGCCACTACCCTACACCTTGGATAATAGAAATGCTAGGCAACCTTCGTTTTCTATTTAAGAAGGAGGTGGTAGAAAGTGCCACGGGGGGACACCTCTTTTCTCGTTTTGAAGAACAGCTTGACTCTTCATCAGATGGACAATTCCTCCTTCTGCAGTACTACAGAAGATTCGAAGACACTGCCGAAATTCTTGCTTCCCTAGAATCTAACTGCAAGAAGTTTGCACCGAGCTACATCTGGAACGTATTGAAAATTAGCGAAGAGCTTAAATATAAACCTGCCCCCACGCTCCAGAATTGGAATGAGGAAACCAAAACGCTACGCGAGAACATCGCCAATTATCCCTTCGACCTTTTCTCCGCATTTGTTTACTTCGAGTATGTCGGAGGCGTTGTAGATTCTGTGCAACGTATAGATACCATAGATCATTACATTGATGTGTATAAACAATTGTTGCGCAAGAGTAAACGCGGCGCAGTATATCGTTTCCCCCTAACCTTCCAACAAGATACCTCCCTGAACCAGCGACAGGTATTACGGAACAATATTTCGCGTCTCTACGGCTACAAAGGCGACCTCACTAGCAAGCACGAATCCTCATTTATTGCCTACAAACAGGCACTTAAATATAATAAGGACAACGAAGTGGTACTCAATAATTACGCTTACAATCTTGCGCTTTCCGACGAACGAAAATTAGCCACTGCACTCCGCATGTCGCAACGAAGCATAGAGATTGACCCTAAGAATGTAAACTACCTCGATACATACGGCTACATCCTCTATCGCCTTAAGCGCTACAAAGAGGCCAAAGCCGTATTTGTGAAACTACTAACCATTGATCCAAATCCTGGAAAAGTCTCACTCCTGCATTACAGCGAAGTTCTCGAAGCTTTAGGCAACAAGGATGCCGCAGAAGTATACCGAATGAAAGCAGAAAATAATCCCAATAGGTAGCAACCTATAAATCACCGCGTATTTTCTCGCTCTTATTCTCCCAGCTTTGCCCAACCCTTAACTTGGATTTTGAGCGAAGACCAAAACAGATTTATCAGTTGTATTTTAGCTGTCCAGAAATTGCTCCCGAAGCTGTATTGCGTAAACGGGTAAAGGAATATTCGCAACGTATTGAAACAGAACTGAGTTATGAGGATTTTTACTCCTATCCTTCTCCTCTCATTAAGCCTCTTCTCCACGGTTACGTGTTACGCACAAACTATCTCTGACCTCCAAAAACAGAAAGAGCAAACTCTCGCACGTATCTCTACCACTTCCCAACTCATAGAAGAAGGAACAAAAAGCCAAGCACAAAACACCCAAAAACTAGACCTCATAAATTCCCAAATAGAAACACGCAACGACCTCATTAAGAACATTAACCAACAAATCCAGCTCTACAACGCCGAAATCAACCAACGCGTTAAAAGCATTACCCGATACGAGCAGCAACTCGATACCCTCCTACTACAGTACGCCAATTTCATTCGGACTACACAATTCCTCCAGAGTAAACATGACGTACTCTTACACATCCTCGCTTCGCGCAACCTATCACAAATGTATCGACGCATTCGTTTTTACCGCGAATATCTCCAATATCAGCACTCACAACACGACGCAATTACTGCACTAAACAATCGCCTACACGCAGAAAGAGACTCCTTACTCACCGCACAAAAATATCTAGTTGTCTTACGAAACGAAGAGTATAATAGCCGCAACCAGCTCATTTCAGAGCAAACCCAATACAACAATGAGTTGAAACGACTCATGCAAAAAGAAAAAGAGCTTCGTAATACATTGCTCGAAGATCGAAAGAAAGTACAAGCTCTCAACGTGGCTATCAACAAATTGATAGAGGAAGAAGCTGAGCAGAATCGCAAAGCAAAACACGATGCCATATACAAGAAACTCAGTAAAGATTTTGCAAGTAACAAAGGGCGACTCCCTTGGCCCATACTCACTGGAACAATAATACGAGGCTACGGGCAACAAGAAAGCAAACTTCTCAAAGGTATCAGAACTACCAGCGAAGGCGTGGACATCGCCGCAAAGAAAAACTCGGTCGTGAGAAGCATTTTCAACGGAAAGGTTACGAAAGTAGCGCGAATACCTGGAGGGAATGATGTTGTGATTATACGACATGGTGACTTTCTTACCCTCTACTCCAATTTGACAAACCTAGTAATAAACATAGGCGACGAGGTAAAAGCTGGGCAAGCTATCGGCACCTTGTACACCGAAAAAAACGCAGAACAGGGCGTACTCCACTTTGAAATTTGGAAGGAATTCCGTTCGCAAAACCCTAAACTTTGGCTACACCCCTAATCTTGTTAGACGTAATCCTACAGATTAAAAGCTTAGTGAAAGAAATTTGACTACCAAAAGAAAAACTTTAGTTACAACCTAGCACTAGCAAAGAGACTTCACACTACTAGAGTTGAGATTAGACTATAAAGCCTACCTTTGTGTCAGATTAAACATCGAAAAATAATATATACTGAAAGGTTACACCATACCTAGAAACCCATTGGGATGTTGGAGGTAAACCGAGTAACGGAGACAATACATACGAAAGTTGTACAGCTATGAAAAAGATAGTCCTAGCTTCAACCGTCAATGCCAATAATGAATTTCTCAGCTTCCTTGATGAGCTGTTCATGGATATTGACGGTCTGGCTGAACTCGAGGCGAACGTACAAATTGCCATCTGCGAAACCTTCAACAACGCCGTACTGCACGGCAACAAGCTCAATCCAGAAAAGATTGTGACCTGTACATTCGATATCACCGAAGTAGATTACATTTTCACCATAGAAGATGAGGGAGACGGATTCGACCCTACGCGTATCCCAGACCCTACACTCCCCGAGAATATTGAAAAGACTGAGGGACGAGGAGTTTTTCTTACTCGAACCTTAGCCGACAGTGTCGAGTATACCAACGGAGGACGCAAAGTCATTATTCGGTTCGCTAAAAACAAATAAAACAACGCGCTGTGAATATACTCTTCTACCAAGAGGGCGTGCACTACTTGCTACGTAACAAAAAAGCCATCCGTGCCACTATACAACGAATGTGCAAGGAAAATGGCTACGAACTAGGGAATGTGAACTACATTTTATGCTCAAAACGCATTATCAAACAAACCAACATCCGCTACCTCAATCACCACTACTACACTGATATCATCACTTTTCCCCTCTCCGAAGACCCTAAAATCATCACCGCAGACATCTTTGTCTGCATCCCCGTAGTCCTCGAAAATGCCCAACGATTTTCAACCTCGGCATACAGCGAAGTCGTACGCGTACTTTTTCACGGAATTCTCCATTTAATAGGCTACGACGACCACACACCCGAGGATCAAAAGAACATGCGAAATGCCGAAGAATTCTGGTTGTCGCAATTCTCCCTCCTACTAAAAACCACATAAAACATTAACTATCAAATTCTTTGTTGCTAAAATCACTCCTACCCAATATATCCCATATATCTATATAAAATATTGATTATCAAATTTGTAGAGACGAAACCTAATGCGCCCAATTCGGAATATAATGCCGAATATTATCCCATCGCAATGCACATAAAACATTGAATACTCTGTATGATCGACGGCGTACCCGCCCATTAAATACGCATCGCAAATTTTGTTAACCATATCGTTGTAGGGGCGAAAACTGATGCGCTCGTACCTTTCGCTTCGCGCAACTCTTAACTTTTAACTCTTAGCAGAATTCCCCTCATCTTCCTTTGGGTTCACCCCCAACCGATAAAAAGCACTTTCTTTGCTCCATGAAAGAGATAGAGCTTATTGTTATAGGCGGAGGGCACGCAGGCTGCGAAGCCGCTCACGCTGCAGCCGTCTTAGGAGTTAAGACCCTCCTCGTAACCACCGATATTACCAAACTGGCAGTTATGAGCTGCAATCCTTCTATCGGAGGTATTGGAAAGGGACAAATTGTACGCGAAATAGATGCGCTTGGCGGCTACACTGGCCAATGTACCGATGCCGCTACAATACAATTTCGCATGCTCAATCGTTCCAAAGGTCCTGCTATGCATAGCCCAAGAGCACAATGCGACCGCGAAATTTTTACCCTTACTTGGCGAAATAAACTAGAGAATTGCCCTAATCTATTTATCATACAGGATACTATCGAAGAGCTCATTTTGCAAGAGGAAGGAAGCAAGACAGTATGCAAGGGTATTGTATCGCGCGTGCGCGGTACAATTAACGCAAAAAGAGTAGTACTCACAGCTGGTACATTCCTTAACGGACTTATTCACATCGGTTTGTACCACACTGCAGGCGGACGGATTGACGAAAGCGCCGTTCCAAAGCTCACTACACAACTCGTAGAACACGGACTTACAGCAGGACGCTTCAAAACTGGTACCTCCCCCCGACTACACCTACCTACTATCAACCTCTCTGTTTGTAAAATTCAACAAGGAGATGAAGAAGAAGGAGGTTTTTCTTTCTATAAGAGGGAGTTGCCAACTCTCATAAAGCGCCCCTGTTATATTACTGAAACCAACGAAACCACTCATCAGATCTTGCACGACAATCTAGATCGCTCTCCTCTCTTCCAACACGTAATACAGGGACGTGGTCCTCGCTACTGCCCTAGCATAGAAGACAAAATCCATATTTTCAGCGATAAGCTCTCGCATCCCATCTTCCTAGAACCAGAAAGTGCCGTAGGGCAGACCGTCTATATCAACGGCTTCAGCACTTCGCTCCCATACGACGTACAAGAAAAAGCATTACACACGATCAAAGGATTGGAACAAGCACACATCATTCGACCAGGTTATGCAATTGAGTACGACTATTTTGACCCGCAACAACTCTACAAAACCCTAGAGTCACAAATCATAGATAACCTTTACCTTGCAGGTCAAATTAACGGAACAACTGGTTACGAAGAAGCTGCTGCACAAGGGTTAGTGGCAGGCATAAATGCAGCCCTTACACTTAAAGAGCGCGAACCTATGATACTCCAACGCGCAGACGGATACATAGGTGTAATGCTAGACGATCTAATATCAAAGGGCGTAGACGAACCCTACCGCATGTTCACAAGTCGTGCCGAACACCGCCTATCTCTCCGTCAAGACAATGCCGACCTACGTTTCAACGAAATAGCCTACCGAGTCGGAATGATTGACAATCAACGCTACGAGGCTACAAACAAGAAGTACGAAAGCGTTGAAAAAGTAGTAAATCTACTTTCCAATCAATCTATTAACCCAAATGAAATAAACCCACTTCTCACTGAAAACCACTCTACCCCACTCACTCAATCTATTAAGGTAAACAAACTCCTACTACGCCCCGAAATATCACTTTCCCTCTTACTCCAACACATTCCTAACTTACACACAGAACTCAAAGAATACAATCCTCAAATCCTCCAAGCCAGCGAAATCCAAATAAAATACGCTAGCTATATAGAAAAAGAAGAACAAGAAAACGAACACCATACCAATATAGACCATATACACATCCCAGATACATTCAACTTTCTCAAACTAGAAAGCGTTAGTATTGAAGGACGACAAAAACTATCCAAACTACACCCTAAAACCATAGGAGACGCCAAGCAAATTCCAGGCATCAAACCAAGCGACATAAAAGCAATTCTAATCGCAATGAAACACTTTGTTCCACGTGGAACACTTTAAGTATAGAACTATAATTATATAACATCAACTCACTATATACTAAGTAGGTTAAGAACTTATTTTATAAATCACGATTATGATAGAAGAAGCAGAGGATATACTACTAAGAGAGGAACGTTATGCAGGGGTGCGCGAAACTGTAAAAATGATTCCTCATGTTCCTGGTGTCTATGTTTTTAAGAATGCACAGAAGAAGGTTATCTATGTAGGAAAAGCTAAGGATCTTAAAAAACGCGTCAGCTCTTACTTCCTTAACCTACAGCATCAAGCCTCTAAAACACGCGTACTAGTAAAACAAATCGCTTTTCTCGATTTCATTATCGTTAATACAGAAGAGGAAGCACTCCTTCTAGAAAACAACCTCATCAAAGAGAATCAACCCAAATACAACATACTTCTAAAAGACGACAAATCCTACCCTTGGGTATGTATTACAAAAGAGGAATATCCGCGTGTATTCATGACGCGGAACTACATCGCTTCCCGAGGAAAATATTATGGTCCCTATACCTCAAGCGGAAGTATACAAGCCATCCTAAGAACACTACGACGCTTGTTCTTTTATCGTACTTGCAAGTTGCCACTTACACAAACACAAATAGAAAAGAAAATCTACCGTTCGTGTCTAGAATACCATATATACAACTGCAAAGCTCCTTGCATCAATGCGATAACTAAAGAAGAGTATAATAAAGCTATAGAAAATATCGCAGCGATTCTGAACGGAAAGGTAAGTATCGTAATAAGCAAACTAAACGAAGAATATAATAGCTTTATGGAAGCCTTAGAGTTCGAGAAAGCCGAAGTATTATATAAACAGATCCAAGAACTACGCGACTACCAACACAAAAATAGTATTGTAAACCCTGAGGTAGGCGACCTCGATGTAATATCAATTCTTGAACAGGAGAACAGAGTAGCACTGAATTATATGCATGTATACAATGGTGCAATCGTACTCTCTATCAACAGAATGATCCACAACCCACTCAACAGTCCGTTAAACGAATTGCTCGAAGTAGCCATGTATCGCCTCAAAGAGCAATACAATAGCGAGGCTGAAACTTTACTCACCAACGTAGAAAAGACAATTACAACTCCTCTATACAAAAATATAGAAACACCCCAACGCGGAGACAAACACAGAGTCTTACTTCTTTCAACACTCAACGTAGAGCGCTATTTAACACAAATAGCAACCGAACGGAAACTACCACAACAAGAAGCTCTGGAGGCTGTAAAAGACCTTTTACAACTTCCTAAAATTCCCCACCGCATTGAGTGTATAGATAATTCCAATACATTGGGCACATTCCCTGTCTCAGCAGTCGTGGTATTTATTGACGGCAAACCCGCAAAAGATCAATACCGAATCTATAACGTAAAGACAGTAGAAGGTCCCAACGACTACGCCACAATGGAAGAGGTTATACAACGTCGCTACACCAACCTAGAAAAAGACTCCCTCCCCGACCTGCTGCTCATAGACGGTGGAAAAGGACAGCTCACTTCAGTCGTAACAGCACTAGAAAAAGCAAATAAAATAAACGACATCCCTCTAGCTGGACTCGCAGAACGCCTAGAAGAAATTTATGTTCCACGTGGAACGCAACCAATCCTACTTAATAAAGATCATCCAGCACTACGCCTCTTTATTCAATTGCGAGACGAAGCCCATCGCTTTGGAGTAAAACACCATACACATAAAAGAGATAAGGCTATTATGCTTCCACTGGAAGAGGTTGCAGGATTAGGAACAAAAACAATCCAAAAGCTTTACAAAACTTTTGGTAGTATACAAAATATGCGCAATGCAGGACAAGAGGCACTCATTGATTGCGTCGGGAAAAGTAAAGCCAACCTCGTATGGCAAAATATAAATAATACAACCTTAGAATCGATAGAAAATAATTCGCATTCCAACTAGATTAAATATCTAACTATATAATTTTTCATTAAAAGCAAATCGTTATTCGCCCTCACGATACATCTGCCTATTTTTAGCACATTGTCGGCGCTCATACAACTCTTAACTTTCCTCTCGCTTTCGTAGCTAGTACTTAGTACCTAGGATCTAATTAAACATGCCTTACTCCAGCGGCACAGCATCTGCACACGACTTAAAAGAAAGAATTACCATTTCCCCCCATCTTCAAATCAAGGTGATGGTAAGCTTCGTCTGAGACAATACGCCCGCGCGGCGTTCGCGCCAACAAACCTTGCATGATTAAAAAAGGTTCATACACCTCTTCTATCGCCCCTGCATCTTCCCCCACTGCCGTCGCCAATGTAGAGAGCCCTACAGGTCCTCCTCCAAATTTTGTAATGATGGTAGCCAGAATACGCCTATCCATTAAATCTAAACCACGGCTATCTATATTTAGCGCATCCAACGCAAACTTAGCTATCGGAAGATCAATCTCACCATTCCCCTTAATTTGTGCAAAATCTCTAACCCTACGTAAAAGCGCATTGGCAACACGCGGTGTACCGCGACTACGAGAAGCTATTTCAGCTGCCGCCTCTGCATGAATGGGAATTTGAAGAATTTTAGCCGCTCGCTTTATAATAGACTCTATCGTAACACTGGTGTAATATTCCAATAGACAAGAAATACCGAACCGAGCCTTCAAAGGCTTCGTAAGTAAACCGACACGCGTTGTTGCACCCACAAGCGTAAAGGGATTAAGTTGAAGCTGAACACTACGAGCCGCAGGTCCCTTTTCTATCAATATATCTATCGTAAAATCCTCCATAGCTGAGTACAAATACTCCTCAACTATTGGAGACAAGCGATGAATCTCGTCTATAAAAAGCACTGTGCCTGGTTCAAGGCTTGTCAGAATCCCTGCCAAATCGCCAGGCCGATCTATCACAGGTCCACTCGTTATACGAAGTGGCACACCCAACTCATTCGCCAGAATATGCGCTAACGTTGTTTTGCCCAAACCAGGAGGGCCATGAAATAGTACATGATCCAAAGCTTCGCCGCGTAACTTCGCCGCTGCAACAAAAATGCTCAAGTTCTCCAGCACTTTGTCTTGCCCTGTAAAATCAGAAAAAATTAAAGGACGAATTGAGGTATCTAGATCCTCGCCGCCTCCAACCATACTCCTCTCTTCTTTCATCGTCTCCACTTTTGCACCTCCCTTCCCTATTATTCCTTTTTTCTTAAAAAGAAAAGAAGAAGCGAGAAGGTAGTTTGTCAGAATTGTTCATAACTAAATTGGCGTATCGTAAGCTATTTTGCCTGTATTCAGATACGTCTTACACGCTCTTTCTAACTATTTGTTTATCTGCATTCCTAATATTCAAAACTTCTAGTAAGTGTTTATATAGCAAATGCAGTTAGAAAAATCGCCTATTGTTGAGAATTTGTAAATAAAACTCCGAGCGCTCGAGTCGGTATTGTTTATAATTCGTCGGCGGGTCAAATCTGTCAATTGCCTTGCTGCTTTTTCAACAAACTAGTTGCCAGTTTATGAACATTTACCGACAACGCTCCTCCCCTATTGTTCTTTCTCTACACTCTCTATGAGCCAATACGAATCGTTGCCAAGTTCGCTACGGCGCTTGTTCATTTCTTTGATCCCCGTTTTCCTGTCGTAGAATTTTCCAAGCGTTACCCGATACATCAAAGTAATTTTCCGCACCTCCGCGCGATACCCCTTCTGAGTCAATTCACTTTTCAGCTTATCCGCATTCTCTCTACTCGAAAAACTGCCCGCTACGATATAGTAGACGGCTTTTTCTTTGGCAGGGCGCGGAGTTTCCACACGCAATGCATTTACTTGCCGGTGCGTGCTATCCAAAATCTGCTGCGTCTCCTTATTAAGTATCGTCGTGTCTGGTATAGTGAGAGATTGAACAGTAGAATCGCTACGAAGCGTATCCATCTTATTGTTTTCCGCAGTCGGAGGAGGGAGTTTTTTTTGGAGCTCTCCCTTAGGCGATACCAACCAATAGGTAAGCAACAGCCCCACCACTACAATAGAGATACTTATTGCCGCAACTACTCCTACACTCGTGCGCTGCCTTTTTCTTTTTCCTATCCCCTTGGCTTTGGGAAGTACCAATGCGTTGAGTCCAGTCACCGTTAGGTTGAGCTGCGAAGTGTCTGCACAAAGCAAGAAACGAGTACCATCTTTTTTCAGTATCCCGACGCCTTGAAAGTAAATCGGAGCTCCCCTATCAAGGTTCTGTTGTAAAATACGAATCCACTTATTGAGGATGCGCTGTACTGCTTCTTCATCTAGCGTACTATGATGCATCAGATACTTTAGCAGCGCGCCATCGTCAAAGGTTCTTTCCTCATTGAAAGACACAATGTGTTGCGGAGGGTGTATCTGGTGCTGCCCATCAATATACGAGGGAATTGTTTCGCGTACGAAACTACCAATCGTGGGTAGACTTACATACTGTTCCTTCAGCAGAACGTATTGTACACACTC
Source organism: Bacteroidia bacterium (assembly GCA_905373475.1). Classification (GTDB taxonomy): domain Bacteria; phylum Bacteroidota; class Bacteroidia; order Bacteroidales; family CAJPTX01; genus Bacteroides_D. The sequence continues at coordinate 128,934 of CAJPTC010000002.1, forward strand.
TTCTATACGCATACTTCCTTCGTTGCTTTTTGTACGCTTACAAAGGTAGGAATTGCAAACAGATGTTTATCTGCAAAACTTCGTGTACATTGCCTCAAAGCGCATCGTGTGCATTTCTTTGATCATATTATTATCGCTTTGCCCCGCAAACTGTTGTCCGCGCGGGCAGCGTAGCGCGCATTGTTATCATTTCGTAGGCGCTTTGCGCAACTCTTACTCTTAACTTCTCTCCTAGCGCATTTTGTTAATCGTATCGATGCAGGTGCGTTATCCGTAATGCTTGCCAATATTCAACATGCATTTCACATGTTCGCTTTCCGCCACTCTTCATTCGTAATTTTTCACTCTTAACTTCTAATTCTCTTACCTTTGTAAGGACACTTCTACAGGGAATAAAAAATATGAAAAGGAAAAAGAAACGCGAGATTCGGCGGTGGAAGAGTGAAAAGTATAGCCATGCCACCACGCTTTTCGTGCGTGCAACACTCCTACTTTTTGTTACAGGCATGCTAATGCTTCTTCTCTCGCGTCTAAGTGTACTGTGGGCATACGGAGAAAACGTGCGTCATACATCCTTTCTCCCCGATTTGTTACGTGCTTTTGCCATGGGTGCACGATTCGATGCCAAAGTCATAGCAACCTTACTTTTTCCGCTTCTTCTTTTTCCTCTTGTCTATACTTTCACCGAAAAACGTTTTGCACCCCGTTTTATCCGTCTTCTGTGGGTAGTGCTCGCTACACTTATCCTCGTATCCCTCTTTGTAGTCTGTGTGGTGGACTTCTTCTACTTCTCTTTTTTTCATACCCACTTTGATGCCACTGCTTGGGGCTTGATAGAAGATGATACCAGCGCAGTTCTCCATTCTATATGGAACGATTTCCCTGTCATTCGCTTTTTTCTCGTAACTCTTCTTTTCACACTGCTGGTTGGCTCCTTTATGTACTTCTTGGTACATTGCCCCAATCGTGCCAAATATCCCTCATACTTCATTAAGCGCTTTTGTATCCTTGTCCTACTTCTCGCTTGTAGCTTTGTTATGGCACGTGGAACATTTTCTACACTTCCACTTCGTTCCATGCATCTCAATATTTCTACCAATCCCTTCATAAATCACTTAGCCAACAATCCCCCCTTTGCCCTCTACGAGGTTGTGGCGCACGCCCAAGAAAATAGACTTGAGCTTAACACGCAACAAATTCTAAAGCAATGGGGATTTAGTAGCGAACAAGAGGTATTAGAGGCATATATAGGCTCTTCGCTAACTTCCCCCATGCTATATACTACACTCATAGATAGTACCGCCTGCAACGATTCCTTGAAAAGAACCCCGCCCCACGTAGTAGTACTACAAATGGAGAGTATGCCCACATACTACATGGGCTTTGATCACGGAATGTTTGATCTTTTAGGAGCGCTGAAAGAGGAACTTCCCTATGGCTATTGGTTTAAAAATACCCTGAGTGGCGGTAGCGGAACTCTCGCCAGCCTAGAGGCGCTACTCTTCGGGATAGTACAAGGTCCTGTTGGGCAATCTATTCATTACCGAACTCCTCTCCCCTATTCCGCTGCAAAAGTTTTTCAAAAACAAGGCTACACCACCTCTTATGTTTCTGGGCAACGTCTCGGTTGGAGAAACATGAATAACTTTCTCAAGGAACAGGGTTTTGATCGTGTGGAGGGAGACGTTGATCTGCAAGAAAAAGTAAGTAGAGTTCCTCAAGGTACATGGGGAATTCACGACGAAGCACTTTTTGAACGCATTCTACAAATACTTCTCACTGCCCAGACTCCACAGCTGGTTTACGGAATGAGTATTTCGCACCACTCACCCTACGACACACCACAAAACGAATGGTTGACCACTATGCGTGTACCCGATTCCGTATGGCAGAAAGTAGATATGCCTGAAGAAGTCGCACGGAAGAGTTTTGCCGCTTTTCGTTACCAGACAGACCACCTAGGCAAATTTCTCAAAGAAGTATACAATTCCTCACTTGCCGAGAATACAATTGTCGTTTTTACGGGAGATCATACCCTCAAGCAAAATATGAAGAATTGCGACGATCCCCTCACCCTCTACGGAGTACCCATTGTCTTCTTTCTACCCAAAAAGATGCGCGAACAAGACTCTATTGATCTCAATCAATATGCTTCGCACAACGACATATTCCCTACTCTGTTTCATCTAGCCCTTTCGGGAGCTAAGTATCTTCGTACAGGACGCAATCTTTTTGCAGCAAAACAAACCCTGCCCCAAGTAGCTCTATACGACCGCAAATTACTCCTCGCCCCCGAAGGTGCTATCCCTCTTACACTACAATCCGACCAAGGCTTCAGAACTGCGAATAGTACGATTCAGGATACTGACACGCGCCGTCGTTGGTACGACTCCCTGTCACGCTTCGGGCGAGCCTACTATGCCGTCATGGAATGCTTCGTGGCACATGAGGTGAAAAAAGATCTACCGTTCTCTACTCTCTTTGAACCCCGCCTCTGCACCGATACGACCGCATTCCCACACCAGTAAGTAGGATGCGCGTACTCAAGAATGCCCTCTACTTGGGGGCAATGCAACTGTCTAATATTCTGGTAGCACTCATTGTTACCCCCTACATCACACGAATATTTGGTAGCCAACTCCTAGGGATCAATTCTTTTGCCCTAGCAGTTGTGACTAACTTTTCCATTTTCGGACTTTTCGGCATCACACTTTACGGATTACGAGAAATTGCCAAAGTCCGCGATAACTCTACCCTACTCCAGCAAACCTTTTCCCGCTGTATTACCTTTCAGCTCTTTTTTTCAACGCTGGCCTTGTTGGGTTATCTGGTTTGGATACTCACAACAAACGACGGCTATGCTCCCTACTATCTCCTTTTCACCCTATACTTGCTAGGTACAGCAACCGATCTCACTTGGTTTTACGGAGGACTTGAGCGTTTTGATCGTGTAGCCATCCGCACAGTACTAATGCGCGTGTTAGGCGGACTACTCGTATTTGTAGTAGTGCGGCGTGCCGATCAGCTCTATCTACTCATTCTTATACAGCAAGGCTCTGTATTTCTGAGCAATCTTTTCTACTGGCTTCCTTTGCGAAGATATGGTGTTAAGGTCTCTTTACATCCACTTCGCAGAACTCTTCAAAAGATGTTCACGCCGAGTTTACTTCTCTTCCTGCCTATAGTTTTTACGACTCTCCTTCTTACCATCGACCGAATTCTTCTTGGCTATCTCTCTACAAAACAGGAAGTAGCTATTTACGACTATACAGCACGCCTAGTTCGCATAGCCATTATCGTAGTCTCCGTATTAGGAAATGTACTACTCCCCCGTTTTGCCTATCTGTGGAGTAACAATCAGCGCGACGAGTTTAATACAACCCTTCGTAAACAGCAGTTCTACAGCCTTTTCAGCAGTGCACTCATAGCCGGGCTACTTTTTGTTACCGCTACAGAGGTTTGTGCACTCCTCTTCGGCGACACCTTTCAAGGAGCATCCCAGCTCCTCCGTTTTTTGATCTTTACCGTGTGTCTCACAGGTTTAGCCCTCTATCATGTTGGCATGGCTGTTGGGCGCGAGAAGCAAATCTTACGAGCACTGATTGTCGCTACGCTTTGCAACACAGTATGCAATGTAATACTCATTCCCCATTATGGGAGTTGGGGCGCTGCCGTAAGTTATGTTGCCACCGAACTACTCTTGCAGCTTTACTACATGTTCATCCTGCGCGATCTACTTCCTTTTCGCTACTTACTCCGCATATTACTTCCTTTAGCACTAATTGTAGCCGTAGGCTGCTACCTGCTTACTATGCTACACACCACATCTCTCATCGCAGATCTTTTGTTACGAGCCTGCCTCTTTGGTCTGGGTTATTTAGCTCTTGGTGTACTTCTTTTCCCTGAGGCGCGCGAATTCCTTTGTTCCCTATTAAAGCGCCTGCGTGAAAACGAAAAATAGGTAGAAAGGTCTGTAAGTATACAATTGATAAGAAACGCGCTTCTGTTGTAGTAAGGTACAATAAAGAAAATCTAGTAGCGCTTAAAGCATGTGTTGTAAGCTTACGAACCAGTGTGTGTAAGAAATGTATGCGTTAAACTACTAGCTAGATTCTGTTGCTTTTGGAAGCTATGCTTATTACTAGTACTTAAAAAAGAACGGACATTCTCTGAAAAAAGAATGTCCGTTCTTACTTTAGTATGCGCGTACTATTGCTTTATCACGCGATACGTTTTTGCCGTACCCTTTGCAGGGGTAATACGTAATAGGTACATTCCAGTGCCCAGATTCGTTGTATTTACGACGGTTTCTTCGCCCTGCAACATACCTGCACTTACCACGACACCGTTGGCATTAAATAGCTCATATTTAGCATCGCTCAATGCTTTATTCACAATTCTGAATTGGCTTGTGAAAGGATTAGGCATAACGGCAATTCCTTCAAGCTGCTGATCTATTGTCGCCCCTGGAGGAGTGGGAGTCTCTGTTTTTGCGAGCGTAATAGTAATACTTTGAGTCTTCTTTTCTACAAGAAAAGCATCTTCTACTGACTTGTATCCCTCTGCACTCACAGTATACTGATAGTGTCCTTCTTTGCACGAGAACATAAAACCACCCCATGTATCCGCAGTAAAGGTCTCTGTACCAATCTCAACCTTAGCCCCCACAATGGGTTTCTTTGCCTCATCTATGATACTGAATATCACATCGTACAATGCAAGCGTTTTGGGCTGAAGTTCTATTGTCACTTCTGTTGTCTGATCTCCATGCTTGCATTTGCCTTGTAATGCGCTATAATCGGGGTGCGAAGCTAAATAGATATACTCGCCTGCAGCAACCTCAATTTGGGTTTTACCATTGGCATCGGTTGTTAGAAGTCGTCCGCCTACAATGATATTCACATTTTCGACAGGTGCACCACCCGATGTTACCGAGAAATGAATCGGAGAACGACGTAACTCAAATACGGCTATAAGACGAAGATCGCCTTTTAGCGCCTTGTCTTCGCGTACTCGGTTTGTACTGCCATCTAGACTCCAGTAAGCAAATTCGTACCCAGCGTTAGCTTCAGCTGTTACAGGAGCGGCATCATGCCCATCTTCCACAATCTGCAAACTGACGGGTGTACCATTTTTGGTAACCTTTCCACCCTGAGCAGGAGAAACACCGTATGAGATAAAGTGCTCATTGGCTCTTGCAAAAAGTGCAGTGAACGTGGTAGGTGCAGTCAGAGGTTCATTCACTGTGAGGCGAGGACTTTGTATCCCGTTGCTCCATTTCAAGAAGCGATAACCAGGCTTTGCCTTGGCGGTTACGGGTGTAAGTTTCTCGCCGTATGCCAGCTCCTGCTCTATTGTTTTTATATCGCCGATTACGGGGAGAGTTAATATCACATCGCCCGCATCAGAAGGCTCTACAGCGAATTGTATTTTTATAGTCTGTAGATCATTCTTCTCAAAGATGGCGATGTTGTCTAAGAGGACAAAGAAGCCGCGCTGTCCGTGGAATTTCCAACGGAACTGAACGCGTTCAGCCTTTCCTACAAAGAGCGTCTTAGCAAGTATGTATGTCTTCTCCTCACGCTTTTGTGTTGTAGGAATTTCGTTTTGGAGACGCGTCCACGTCTTCCCATCAAACGAGTATTCGAGTACAAACTTTTCGGATGATAAAAAGTCGTCTGCCAAAGCATAGTCAAAAGCGATCCCGATGTCGTTTGTAATTGTGCTCACGTTGTAGAAGGGGGTGTAGATGTAAGCAAAATAGTCGGTTGTGACATCGTTGATCTCACGGTTATCGCACAGAGCAAAGAAGTTGTCGAGTTTGTATTCGGGAACTTCCAGAACACGCGTAATGTCCCATTCCCGCTTTGGTTCGCCCTGCGATATACCTAACCAACCTTCCGCCCAAAGTCCGCTTTCAAAATTGTTAACCTCTGGAAGTGTGCGTTCTACGGTAAAGTATGCAATGAGGTGTTTATTCGCTTCCAGGTTGCTTTCCGTTCGTGTCAGTGTTGTTACGCCATCGCTCCACCCCATGAAGATAGCATTTGCCGTAGCGGGCGCTACCTCTACAGGTTCTGCATTGCTGCCACGCGCCACCTCTTGCTCTTTTTTTCCGCTCTTCCAGAGTCCAGCGCCTACAACTTCGTAGGTCAGAGTGTAACTCTCGCTTTCGTATTCGGCAGTTACCGAGATATCAGATGTAACTCGTTTATCCTGTCGCGGATTGTCCTTTTGCCCGTCGCTCCACTGCTTGAAACGATAGCCTGTTGCTGGGACTACCAGTACTGCTTCGCCGAGGCATGCAGGCGCAACCTTCTGTATAGTAGCACCACTAATACTACCGTTTGTTCCAGCATTGTAGGTCAATGTAAATGGCGTAGGAAGATTTATCTCTAATACGTTCTCTGCGCCACTAGTGGGCGTATATTCGCCTTCTACACTTAGACCATCCCATGTAATCTTGTAAGCAATAGGTGCGCCTACGTCAACAATTACACGACCGTTGTACACTACATCGGTTTGGTTATCTACAACAAAGTGCGCGTCTTGTGTAACATCATTGGCACCAGCCTTTACGACAAAACGGAGGGAAACAAACTTCTCGTAAACAATCTCAACCTGAGAGCCCTGTGGCTCAACGATATAAGAAGGAGTTTCATAGTTCGCCTTCTTCACCAGCTTGTACTTGCCTGCGGGCAACAAGGTGTTAAGGTCGTATTGATTACCATTTGCATCTTCAAAGAGGAATGCAGCTTTTGCAAGCTGTAGCGGCATCGTTTTCACATCGCTTGCCTTTACAAGACCCGAGTATTCAAACTTCCAGTTGGAGAGATAAGCAAAGTAATCTATCTTTTCTCCTACGGCAGGTTTTACAACGATATTCTTCTTTGCAACCACAAATTCTTCGGTTGTAAAACTTGTAGGAGCAATATTAGCAGTTCCATCCTGCAATGCCGTTATTTGGCACTTCCCTGCGCGAAGGAACGAGATTTTGTTACCTACTATTGACGCAACGGTGGGGTCAGATGCTACGTAGCGCAATGGCAAGTTCGCTGACGATACGCCTTGCAGTTCTTTTGCAGCATCGCCATATACAACGTTCTGCATTGCGAAAGGAGCAATAGTCTGTTCCACACATAAACGCAAGTCGTAACGCCGCTCTGTACCATTCTTTGCTTTTACTATGATGTGTACAGGTTTGGTGAAGTCGATAGCTGTTACGTTGTTTTCAAACTTGTGCGCATTGTCTACCTTACCCAGATATGCGATGGCTTCAGGCGATAGTACCAGTGCACAACGCACGTCGCTAAACTTCTTAAAGCTTGCATTTGCGCCTGTTAAGAGCAATGTCTGTTCTTGTGCCAACTGAGTTGTATGGGCATAGTCCGCGGCAAGATCAGCATTATGTGTTTTAAGTATTTGCAAAGAGAGGATATCACAAGCATCTGACTCATCCAATACGCTCTTTAGAGTTACCTTTTGCTTAAGCTCTTGCCCGAAGAATGTGCGAGTAACCTCAATGTTTATCGGATTACTAAAATCGAAGCTTTGTCCTGCGACAAAGTCTGCACCATTCACTTTGATTTTGGCATCGTTCCATGCAGTAACTACCGAGCCCGAAACGGCATTCAATTTACCCGCCATGGATTGGTGGAATTTGACAGTCCACTCATTCCCCTCGCGCTGTACATCTACTTGCCCGTCAAAGCGACAATCAGCGATCATTGCTTCTGTATGGTTAAGCCAAAAACCGCCCGTTGGCTTTGTAATGTAGTCTGTAATCATTGAGTTCAGACTTGCCGCATAATCGCCATCTGCAATGGTTGCCGTGTTATTAGCCCCTTCTTCAAAGCGGAACTGTGCGAAAATCTCATCAGGATCGCCTGTTGCCGTCCGATGTTCGTTAATCGTATTACCAATAGATAGTGCTAATTCTATGGGTGACATATTGTGTACGCGCAGCTCATCGAGCATACCAATGAAGGAATCGCCTGCGACCAAGTTTGTAAAATTCGGGACTCCTACGCCTAACGTTAACACTTCTTTCTCCTCGCCATCTACGAAGATATTTACAGTCGTACGTCCTGCGTGTTCCCATGTGGCTGCTTTGGTTATTGTAGTCGATACTACGAGATGTTGCCATTGCTTGAACTTGACGACAGCCTCCTTGGTATAAGCCAGCATGTTCGCGCCAATGTACACTACGATACGGTCGTCTGGGATGCCATCCAAACCTTTGCTTAGAATCACATTAAAGCCTTTACTACCGATAATTCTGCCAAACTGCGACTCAGCAGCATTGAATAGACACTCAAAATTGCGCGAATCGTTTTCCTTGTATGCGTTTAATTTCGAGCTCAATGCACTCAGGTTCAAGAAGCTTTTCTTTTCGCCATTTCGGAAGTCGAGTGCGTACTGTGTAGGAAGTGTATTCGGGTGTAGGTGGTGTACTTCCAACCCTGCTTGATTATTTTTTGCATTTACCATTGCAGGTTGCTCTTCAATGGCTGCGATGAGGGTATGACGTCCGAGTGCTGACCAATCGGCTTTCAGATTCGGTAAGGTCATCTCGCGTTCTTCTTGTCCATTTAGAGGCGAAGCGGAGAAATCGATCTCATCGTTTTGTTCCGCACCCCCGTCTATTTTTACGCGAACCTTCAGTTTCGTCTTATAAGGAACATTCCCCATGTTCCGAATCTTCAACTTAATCTCTTGATTTGCACCAAGTGTAGCGCCAGATTTACCTGCCCAGAGGCGTGTAAGAGCCAAATCTCCATTAGCGGGGTTATGAGCTTCCATCTCAAAGGTCACATCATGATAATCGCCTTTGGTTAATCCTTTTGCGAAGCATGGACCTTCATTTATTTCATCTTTTGAACCAACGGCTACTCGAACTCTTATTTTGCCAGGCTGCGCTTCAGCGGGGATTGGGAAAGTAAGTGTTACGTTCGAAGAGAAAATGATAGGTTCGCTTTTTTCCTCGCTGGCTTCAAATACTCCATTCTGATTCCAGTCCACCCATACCTTTGTCAGTAAACCTGGCTCTCTTTTACCATCAATGCCGAGTTCAACTTTTACCATTCCATCGTCTTTGTAAATCGGAATGGTCGGCGCGAGTTCGTAAAGAATATGTGCGCGAGAATACTCAAGCGTAAAGAGAGAATCGTTTACGCGCATACGCTTAACATAGAAACTGGTGAAGTCTTTTATTGGTCCTGGGATGCAGTATCTGTCGTATGCAGCGAGTAGTGGGAGTTGGTTATCTGACCCTTCCGAATCACCGTCTACGCGTACAAGCACTTTACAATCTAGAATAGACCCAAGCGGTAGCTGTAGCTTCTTATCGAGTGTTATTGTTTTTTCGCCCGTAGGTAAAGAACTAATTTTTTGCTCGGTAACAAACTCCTTTTTCTCTGTGTCAAATACTGACACAGTCACATCTTTCAATGCATCTCGGAAGTTGTTGCGCAATGTCACCGTTATGGGGAGCTCTGCATTATCTTCTGTCCCAATTTTCTGCGCTGTTGCTTTCAGTAGCGAAATAGGGTTAGCTACGGGCACGAAATCTATTTCTGCAATCCAGCCTGCGGCAGTTTTTTCCTCGCCCGCACGGAAAAAGAGGGTTAGCGCCCCGTCGGGAGCATCTGAGACAAAAGAGCGTCCTACACCCTCCTTATTTCGTAGTTGTGCTACGTAGGGTACTTCTTTTACATGTGCAATCTCAGTACCGCCGTTAGTCCAGATGGTCAAGTATGTACTATCGCCTACTAAGTCAAATTCCTTAAATGTGATACGCAGGCGTTTGTCAGGATCTTTAGGGATAAACTGAATTGTCGAGATCTGGTTCGTCTTGTAGGTTGCCCCTCCGCCTCCATTGTCTGTGTAGATGAACGGTGAGCCAACAATACGTTTCTCAAAATAGGGGATGGGGACAACACCGCCGTCTGCTGCGGGTATCACGTAAGATATTGGGTGTACAACAACGTCGCCCAAATTACGAACCGAGAACTCCAGTTTATTGTCAGCAGGGTAATTGTCCTCGGCAACGAGTACTTCCATCCGAACAGTAAATGCCTCACCAAACGGGTTGGGTGAAGAGAAATCTACGGGAATGAAAAGAGGTTTACGTTCGTATCCTTTCAATTCTTTTACAGGATAGGTGCTTACCCACTTGTCATTAACATAAACTCGGATGTCGCAATTTGTTACAGGACGAGATGTTCGGTTCGAGAGCAGTATCTCAACTTTTTCTTTCCCTAGTTTGAAGGCATCCTTCATGGGACGCAATTGTTGCAAGCTTACATTGGTCGTAGCATCGATGGGTTCGATGTAGATACCACGTAGACTAATCTCGTCGCTTGGTCCTTTACCAGCATGTTCCAGCACAAGCGAATGCGTTTTACCTCCTTCCAGCAAATAAACCCAGTCTTCAACGCGCGCCGTACCGATTTGTTCTTCTGCACCACGAATGTCTTTTATAAGAGCGTTGTTATCCCAAATACGGAAACGAGATGTGGTGAGCAGATCCTTGTTATTCAATGCCAACGAGCCGTGTAAACGGAACTGTAGCTTCTCGTTCGGGGCAAATGCAGTTAAGTCTATATTGCAGAAGGTTAGGCGCGACACGTTGTCGGCATTTTTCGTCATATCGAAATAATCGCTCTCGTCAAATGCATTATTGATCTTTTGTACACCCATACGGAATACATTTGACCCTACAGGTGCATCAAAAGTGACAATCTTGTAACCGACATACGTATTCTTGCCGCCTTGCGTAATAAAATAGTCTGAGCCACGCTTCTTAAAATTCTCGGCAAACGGAAGTGTCTCTTTCGTTATTTTTAGTGTCTGAGGTACGTCTGCACGAATAGCCTCGCTGCGTGCCACGTAAGTATCTTTTACACGTATTGCTACGGCAAAATATACCGTGTTGCCTGTTGGTATCTTATTTTCAGGAATTGTGAAGACATTCGCATCCGCATTCTCCGTTCTTCCTATCGAGGTGTACTCGTGTTTCTGAGCATCCCATACGAGCACTTCGTAACCTTGACGTGCTAGCGGTATTGTATTCCACGAGAGTTGCCACCCTGAACGACCGCAAGAAGGCGTTTTGAGCTGTAAGTTTGTTGGTGAGGGTGCAATGGTAAATACTCCCTCCGAGTAAGTGACATTACCATTTTTATCAACCACACATACTTTAGCTTCGTTAGTAAGGGGTGCGTTCTTAGGGATCTGTATTTCTAGGTGCGAACGTTGTGTCTCTACTTTTTTTAGAGCGTTGAACGTTTTGCCATTGTCGTAAGAGATTTCGACAGTGTAAGGGGCTGTAATGTCCTGCAAGTGCAAATACATGGTTTGTGCAGGCGTATAGATATCGCCCACAGCAGGGGTCAAGATTTTCCCTTCTTCAGAATCAAACCACCATGTAATAGCAAAGTTTTGCTTACCACTTGCCACGCCCTTGTTGCGTACGTGCAGTGTAAGTGTTTCAACCCCCGTAAGCTCGGCTTTGGTAAGGGTTACTTGTTCGATGTTGTTACGATTGTCGTCGCCTCGTTTTGCTTCATCGGTTACATGTCCTTTGGTAGGAGTAAGAATCCAAGGTTCGTAACTTTTCCCATTTACTTCGATACGCAGGTCAAGGTCGTTTTGCAATACTTTCTCATCCCACGCATAATCTTTTATCGCCGTAGGGTCGTTCCACGCCAGCATAGCGCGTACGCCGCTGCTCCCTTTGGGTACGGTAATGCTTTGTGTAAACTCCTTCCCCGTTTCGGCAACGCCGTATGCAAAATACGCCTGCTCAATAGCTTTCACAGCTTTTGTCGCATTGAGAAGTCCGTAACCGTACTGAAAATCTGGACCTTTTCGTCCTGCATCATCTGCTGTATTGGTGCAAAGCGCTCTCACGAGGTCGCTGCGCATCTCCTCACCATTGTTCAGCTGCGCAAAACGTTCAGCCAAAAGCGCTAATGTCCCTGTTACGGTAGGGCAAGCCATAGAAGTTCCCGTCTCCGACTGATAGCTAGGGCCAGTCCAAGTACTCCAAACCTCCGTACCCTTAGCCGCAATGAGTGGCGATAAACGACCGTCGCCTTGCGGACCGCAGCTGCTGAAAGAGCCTAAGCGCCCTTCGCCATCGGTCGCTGCTACGTAAAGCACATTTTTGGCACGTGTGGTTACTGTACCATAACCAGAAGTCCCCCAAAGCGCTTCTGTCTCAGAACTACAATGAGACTGATCATTACCTGCAGCAAAAACGTGTGTTAGATAAGGCTCATCTACCGCCAGCTGATCCAACATATAGTCCTGACTGCTGTAAAAGAATTCGTTGAGATAGGCGCAAAAAGGTTGAATGGTAATCCCGTACGAGTTTTGCGTAAACCCGATGCCGAACTTTTCACGCGCGATACGCATCTCTTCGGGGGCATAGAGCCCGTTCGACTGACGATTGAAATTGTACGTATACGCCTCAGCAGCGGGGGCCATACCTTGCATTGAGGCATTCAGCAGTCCACTGCCTAACACTGTGCCTGCCACGTGTGTTCCATGCGCCTCGTTACCATCTGCCAACTCATATTCCTGAACGTGAACCCTGTTATCAAAATCTGGATGCCAAACGACGTTTCCATCCCAGATCCCGATCTTCTGTCCACGACCACGGAGATCGTACCCTCCTGCAATAGAGGGGCGTTTCAGTACCGCCGCTCCACTGAGTCGTGCTCCGTGCTGATTCCAAAGCGTGGAAGGAGCATCCACTAGGCGGAGAGCATTTGCCCACGGAAGTGAGGCTAAACGTGTAAAATCCGAGCTTGATACCTCCAGTTCTGCCAGACGAAAGAGCTCGGAAACAGAACGCACCTTGTAGCCCTCCGCCTGCAATAGGTTGCGCACTTCTGTGCCCGAAATATTTGCTGCATAGTGCAATACAATTTTTACGAGACCTGTTGCAGTGCGTGCATACGAGGGAATAGTATTATTCTGCAAGTTCGGATGGATTTTCCATGAACTTTGTACAGGAACAACCGAGCGCACATTGAATTTAGCAAGTGGAGAGAGCTTACTTCCCTCGTTAATAGTTGCATAGTAAGCTTTTCCGCCCAAATAGTCTTCTAAGACTACCCCTTGCCGCCTCAGACTTTCCAGCTCTGTAGCTCTGGGCAATGTTGTAAACTGGAGAAGTACATTGTGCTTGCCATGTGTCGCGACTCCGAGCTCTTGTTGCTTGCGGAGTGAGACATTGTCTGGCGGTACAAAACTTTGTCCGCCTAGCGTTACGCGCTCTTGCGCGAAACTTTGCACAGGGAGTAACACCCATAGTGCAAAACAGAGATACCAAGTAAATTTTCTCTTCATAATGAACATTTATTATTATGAGCCGTTTTGACCTTATTTGTATCGCGAACCTTTTTGTTTGCAGAGTAAATCCTCCTCTCCATAGGAGGCATAGTCCTTTTTGTTCTGTTTCAGGAGTAAATATAATAACTTAGATTTTATCTTTTCCTCATAAAAAGGTATATAACTATTGTCGTTTTGCAATATTATTGCTTCGTCAAGGCACGAATCTTATAATGCGTCGCCCGTAGATGCCTTGAGACTTCCTACTTTTTTCATACATTGGTATTGAAAATACAACTGCTGAGGTTATGAGTAGTCCCTTAACACGTAATCTGCCTATTGGCGAACAAAGATTTGACATCATACGCAAACGCGGCTTTGTTTATGTGGATAAGACTCACTTTATAGCATCACTTTTGCCCCAAAGTGGCTTCTTTTTTCTTTCCCGACCACGACGTTTCGGTAAAAGTCTTTTCCTATCTACCCTCAAAGCATACTATGAGGGGAAAAAGGAACTTTTTCATCAGCTTTATATCGAGAAGTGGGAGGAAGAACAGGCAAAACAGGAAGGACGAGAGGCATGGCAAAAATATCCAGTTTTGTATCTAGATCTTAATGCGAAAAATTACGAAAACCGCGAAAAATTGCTCTCTATACTAGATGCACATCTGTCGCTTTGGGAAAAAGAGTATCTGGTGACAGAAGTAACCGATGATCCCGAGGGACGACTACAGTACCTTTTGAGACATATTTACGAAACAACACATCGGCAGATAATTGTTCTCATCGACGAATACGATAAACCACTCCTGAGCACATTTGAGGATGACGCTAAAGAACTCAACGAGAGCTATCGTAAGATTCTTAAAGGTTTCTTTGCAGTGCTCAAGAGCGCCGATCCGTACCTACGTTTTGTGTTTATTACGGGTGTAACACGTTTTAGCAAGGTCAGTTTATTCAGTGATCTCAATAATCTGTACGACCTTTCCTCGGATGCTGCCTATAGCGCCATCTGCGGAATTACGGAAGCTGAATTACAAGCAAACTTTCAGCCTGAAATAAAGAGTCTTGGCGAAAAACAAAATTTGAATTACGAGGCGACATTGGCGCGTCTTAAACAGGAGTATGACGGCTATTTGTTTGTGGATGGTGGAGAGCATGTTTATAATCCGTTCAGTCTTCTCAATGCCTTTTCACGACGCGATTTTCGCGACTATTGGTTTCAGTCGGGAACGCCCACGTTCTTGGTGAATTACCTGAAAGCGGCGCATTTTTATCTCCCCGACTTGCAAGGCAATGTAGAAATGGACTTGAGCAGTCTTGGCGACTATCGTGCGGATGTCTCTTCGCCCATCCCTATTCTTTTTCAAGCAGGCTATCTGACCATTAAAAGTTACGACCGTGAGCTAGATCTCTACCGCCTAGGGTATCCGAATGACGAAGTAAAATATGGTTTTATAAGGAACCTATTGCCAGCCTATACGTCGTTGTACTTAGATGACGGTCGACGCGTAGTTGCCCAATTTTATAAAGATGTGCGCGATGGGAAGGTAGATGAGTTTATGAATACGCTATCTGATCTACTAGAAAAGATCCCCTATAGTGCCACCTCGAAAGAGGAGGTACAGTGGCGCGAACAAAATTATCAAATCGCAGTTGCGCTGATTTTTCAGTTTATGGGGATATACGTTCAAACTGAGGTACATTCGGCGAAGGGGCGTGCCGACTGCATAGTGCGTACACAGGATGTTATCTATGTCTTTGAATTTAAGTTATGGAGTAGTGGTACCGCAGCCGAGGCATTAGAACAAATCCAGTCGCAGGAATATTACAAACCACTCCGTTTGGAGCGCAAGAAATTAGTCCTGATCGGTGCTAGTTTTGACGAAGAAAAGCGGAACATAAAAGAGTGGGAAATACTTAGAGTCTAGTCACTAGACACTTGCTACCAAATGTAGCATGGAGGTGTGGTAAAACGTAAAAATTTCTCATTTTGATACATCCTCCAACTTAAAACACGTCGCGCCATGGCGCGATGCAATAAATTATCTGCTTTGTGCTAGCCTTGCACTCGCAAGGCTCTGTAGGGGCGAGGCATGCCTCGCCCGCAGAATAGATGTGAATGGCAGGTATTAGAGAATAATTACAATACGTGTGCGGCGCACACGACGGGCGAGGCGTGCCTCGCCCCTACAATCGCGCCTAGGGCGCGAACCCTCAACCTTTAGCCTCAATCGCGTCGTAATTCGTCATTTGTAATTCGTAATTTGCGCTTTGAAAAAGCGCATAAATGACTCCCTTACAAAACTATCTGAAGCGTCTGCTCCAAGAATACAAAACGAGCATAACGACTGAACACAGCCTTCGTCCCGCTTTGGTGGAATTTCTCAAAGAGACCGATGAACTGCGACGACTAACCATCATCAATGAACCGAAACGTATTGCCTGTGGTGCGCCCGATATTGTACTGTTACAAAACGGCAGCATCCCTGTCGCTTACATTGAGACCAAAGATATAGGCGACTCCGACTTGCGCGGCGTGAAACAGAACAAGGAGCAATTTTCCCGCTACAAACAAGGGTTAGATTGTGTGGTCTTTACCGACTTCCTACGTTTTCTCCTTTATCGGGGCGATGAGTGTTTACTAGAGGTTCGTATAGCCGAACAAGACGGAGATACCCTTTCTATCCTTCCCGATGCTGAACAACGTTTTGCCGAGTTGCTAGCCCAATTGCGCGATGCTCAACCCGCCCCCGTTAGCTCAGCTAAGAAGCTCGCCCTTCTTATGGCAGGTAAGGCGCAACTCTTGGCACGTTCTATACGCGGAGTACTTAAGGATAAAGAGAGTGACGCAGGTGCGGAGCTTCAACAGCAATTCGACCGTATGCGTGATGTGCTTATGAGCACCGTCGAGGAGGACGAGTTTGCCGACTGGTATGCCCAAACCATTGTGTATGCCCTCTTTGCAGCACGTTACCATGAACAAAATCCCGACACCTTCTCACGCCAAAAAGCCGCCGAGTTAATCCCACAAAGCAACCCCTTCTTGCGCAAACTCTTTCAGCGCATAGGCGTGTACGACCTCGATATGCGCGTAGCATGGATCATAGATGACCTTGTGGGAGTCTTCGGTGCAACCGATGTCCGCACCTTGCTAGATACAGCAAAGAGTACAGCGCATGACCCGATAATGCTGTTCTACGAGGATTTCCTTACTGCGTACGATCCCGCGCGTCGCAAAGCTCGCGGTGTTTACTATACGCCGTCGCCTGTAGTAGCTTTTATTGTCCGTGCCGTGGATGAACTCCTACAGCGGGACTTTGGTTTGCGTGACGGATTGGCAGACCGTACTACCTTACAGAGTAAGAGTGGTAACCCTGTTCATCGCCTTCAGATTCTAGACCCTGCTACGGGTACGGGCACTTTCTTAGTGGAAGTGGTTCGCGCCATTTACCGCAAGTTTGCAGGGCAACAGGGTGTGTGGAACGACTACGTGCGCGATCACCTCTTGCCGCGCCTACACGGTTACGAGATTCTGATGGCACCTTACGCAATGGCACATCTCAACCTCGAGTATGTATTTCGCGAAACAGGTGCAAGCGACCTTGGTGCTGCGCGCTATGGAATTTATCTGACCAATACCTTGGAGAACAAACGCTTTGATGGCAATTTATTTTCGCCCATAGATCAGGAGGCACAAGCCGCGAATGTTCTGAAGAATAGTATGCGCGTCATGGTGATGCTCGGCAACCCTCCCTACAATGTAAGTAGTTCTAACAAGAGCAAATGGATCGAGAATCTGATGCTCACCTACAAAGAGGCTTTGAACGAAAAGAACATCAAACCGCTTTCGGATGATTACATCAAGTTCATTCGCTTTGCGCAATACCAAATAGAGGAACAAACAGGGGAAGGTATTGTGGCGTTCATAACGAATAATAGTTTTCTAGATGGTATCATTCATCGCCAAATGCGTAAGGAGTTATTGCGCGTGTTTGACGAGATCTATATTCTGAATTTGCACGGCAATAGTCGTTTGAAGGAGAAAGCGCCTGACGGCGGCAAAGATGAAAACGTATTCGATATTCAAACAGGGGTGAGTATCAATGTTTTTGTGAAACATAAAGAACCAAAGTATGAACAAGCCAAGCTTTATTATCACGAACTATACGGGGCGAGACAGGAAAAATTTGATGCTCTCACTAAGTTAAATTTGAATAGTGCATATTGGAAAGAATTGCAACCCGCAGAGCCGTATTATTTTTTCGTACAAAAAGATTTTGCAAGCGAAGTGGAGTATAAAAAGGGTTTTAAGTTAGATGAGTTGTTTATCAATAATGTCGCAGGCATTGTAACCTCTCGCGATGATGTTGCAGTGCATTATACCCCGAATGAGAGTGAACAATTATGCAAAAACGCTCAAAATCTTCCCGAAGCAGAGTTTGTAAAAAAATACAGTGTAAAAGGCGAGTCGTGCGATTGGAAGGTTTCAAGAGCAATTGCAGATATTAGAGAAGCTATAAAAAATACAACAGGAATAATTGTACCTTATATGTATCGTTTGTATGATAAACGGTATTTATTCTACACGGGCAAAACAGGCGGCATCGAGGCTAGACCAAGATTTCGCCTTTTAGGAGCGTTACTAAGTATAAATAACTATGCTTTGTGTGCAACGCGTTTAGTAACATCTTCTACTGTATATCGGCACTGCTTTGTTAGTCGCGAGATTTTTGATAAATGTTTTATATCAAATCGTCCGAGTGAGGGTAATACATGTTTTGCCCTCTACAAACTCTCTGATGGTTGGAACTATACGCCTGCCGAAATTGTCGCAGGCAAAACTCGTCACGGCAAACCTATAGAACTCGAACTGAATATGCGCACCGAAATATTGGCAAAGCTCAGCGCGGCGGTGGGCGAACCCGTGAAGGGGGAAGAGGTGTTCGATTACGTTTATGGAGTGCTGCACGACAAGGAGTACCGCGAGAAATACTTTGAGTTCCTCAAGATAGAATATCCACGTATCCCTTACCCCAAAGATAAAGCAGAGTACCAGCGCTATGTGGCAATAGGCGAGAGGCTACGACGTTTGCACCTTATGGACGAAACACTAAACCTCCCCCTTATTACGACTTTTGATGTAGCAGGCTCTAACCTCGTAGAAAAGGTAGAGTACGACAACGGCAAGGTGTGGATTAACGACACGCAATATTTCAACAACGTTCCCACCTCCGTGTGGGATCACGTTGTAGGCGCTTATCAACCTGCACGCTTGTGGTTGCAGAAGCGCAAAGGGCGTACGCTTGATTTCGACGACGTGAATTGGTACTTGCGCGTGTGTGCTACCATTTACGCGGAAATAACAGAAATGGGTTAATTGTTCCTTCGCCCGAATACCAACGTGCCCTTTGGGCGGAGTTTTATCACGTCGCACCATGGCGCGACTCTACTTTTTGCGATTTACCTCATCACTTTCTACAGAATAAAAATATACCTTTAATTTGCCTTTGCACAGAGTGTAAGTGATCACGAATTGTAAAAGCAAATGAAGAACGTAGGGGTACTCCTAGCAGGCGGTAGCGGCACACGGATGCATACTGAGCTGCCTAAACAATTTCTTGTGCTCGCAGGTAAGACACTTTTACAGCACGCTATAGATACCTTTTCTGCATCTTCTGCAATTGATGAAATATGTGTAGTGTTACCACACCATTTTATACAAGCTATTTCGGGAGCAGATTGGTTCAGAAACTATGCGAAGCCTATAAGGGTTATTGAAGGCGGTACTAGTCGTACTCATTCATCTTACAATGCATTTTGCGCATATAGAGCTGATAATGAGTCTATAAATCTACTCTATCATGACGCAGCACGTGCTTTGCTTTCTATGCGAGACCTAGAGAACGTAATAAGGGCTTTAGAGCTTTATGACGGAGTAGTACTAGGTACTCCCGTGGTAGATACCATCTATGAATTGGATGAAAGTAAAACATTACAGCGAATTCCTGAGCGTGAGCGTCTTTGGTGTGCACAAACGCCGCAAGCTTTTCGGGGTGCACAACTCGAAGCTGCTTTTACAAGCTGGCAGAAAAAAGGCGCAATGCTATATTCTGACGATGTGTCGCTTGTAAAAGCAATGTTACCCAATATCGATATACATCTGGTTGAATCACAGGATTTTAATATGAAAATTACAACCCCTACAGACCTACTGGTCGCCGAATACTACCTGAGCAAAAAGATCTAACCGTGTATCTTTGTGGTAATAGAGTGCGTAAACAGGCGAAAAAATAGGAGGTGCGCGCACAGATTTTTCCAGAAACACTAAACACTACCTCACAATGGCTAAGATTATTTCAGTCATCAACAACAAAGGGGGCACAGGGAAGACCACCACGGTTCTCAATTTAGGGGCTGCATTGCAACGTCGGAGAAAAAAGGTACTCCTCATAGACCTCGATAGTCAGGGCAATCTAACATCGTCATTTGATATTGATGCGCCAAAGGTGAGTATCGGTGAAGTGCTTGTAGAAGGGGGTTCCATACAGGATTCTATACAAAAGGTTGGCAAACTGTCGTTAATCCCCTCTCGTTCTGATTTGCTCGATTTTGAAACACGTCTAGCCAATGAGCCTGGGCGGGAGTTTATGCTTCGCGAAGCGCTCGAACCTCTTACTTCAAGTTTTGATTATATCCTCGTAGACTGCCCGCCAAGCTTAGGCATACTCTCAATCAATTCGTTAGTAGCCGCAGACGAGTATATAGTTCCCATGCAAGCCGAGAACTTCGCCTTTATAGGCTTAGATCGAATCCTGCAAGTGACGGATAAAGTCCGTAAGCGGATGAATAACCGTTTGACGTTGGCTGGTATACTTTTTGTGAAACTCAATCCACGAACCAAGTTCTGCCAAGCAGTAGTAAAGAGCATAGCTGACGATGTGCGCGTAGGAAAAAAGATGTTCGATACCTATATCCGCCAAGATATAGCGCTCATGGAGTCTGCGGCATTCCACAAAACAGTTTTTGACTATGCGTCAAAGTCCCACGGGAGTGAAGATTATGCGCATCTGGCAAAAGAAATACTGAAAGCAAATGGGCAAGAAGCGTAAGACGTTAAGCGAAATTCAGGAAGCTCTCCGCTCAAATACGCAGTACTTGGGAGGAGAGGAGAATGCAACCAATGGGCAAACTGAACAAAACACGACTCCTTGCGTTCCAATTAGGTCGAAACAGTGGGACGATCTAACGCTTTTAGCAGAGTTGCAGCATACGACAGTAGAAGCATTAGTTCAGCTAGCAGTGGACGACCTTTTGTCGTTACGAGAGCGTATATTGAAGTTGGCAAAAGAGCAGAACCAACAAGCAGAGGTCTAGAGGTGTTGACAGACTGACGTACGAAGAGTGCTTAGAGGTAGTAGTTACACTATGTTTAGCATATCTTTGGCTTGCTCTCTGTCCTCCTTGGGGTCGATATAAAAAGAGAGAGTGCGCGCGGGGAAGAAAATTTAATATAGAGCGCAATTGCGAAGATATTTATGGAACACGAAATCGTGCGAGTGGGGTTGGATGTAGGTTCAACTACACTCAAGGTGGTGTCTGTCGATGCCACGGGTAACGTGTTAGATACGTTTTATACGCGTCATAATGCAGATGTGTCGGGAACTCTAGAACGAGTTTTCGGAGAGTTAGCCAAAACACGAGGCAACGAGCGTGTACAGCTCGCTGTTACGGGATCCGCGGGTATGGGGATCGCCGAGCGCTGTCACCTGCAATTTGTACAGGAGGTAATCGCTGCTTGCCGTGTAGCTGAAACGCGTTATCCAGAGGCGGCGAGTTTGGTAGATATAGGTGGAGAGGATGCTAAGATGATTTTCTTCGAGGCAAATCGTCCGCCTGATATTCGTATGAATGGAAGCTGTGCTGGAGGTACAGGGGCATTCATAGATCAGATGGCTGTCCTGCTGGGTGTCGAGGTTGAAAAGTTGGGTGAACTAGCTTTGCAGGCAACCAAGAAACATCCTATTGCTTCTCGTTGTGGTGTGTTCTCTAAAACAGACATCCAGAACTTGCTAGCGCGCGGCGCACGTCGTGAGGATATTGCGGCTTCTATATTTCATGCAGTAAGCGTGCAGGTGCTTACAACCCTTTCACGTGGTTATACACTTCGCCCAAAGGTAATCTTGTGCGGAGGTCCTTTTGCACACATAGAACCGTTGCGTACCGCTTTTATGGAAGCTACTGGGCTTCAACCAGAAGATTTCATAATACCAGAGTGTGTGCAGGCAATTCCCGCATGGGGAACGGCACTCCACATAAATCCCGAAAACCAAGCTTATACTTTTGACGAGTTATTACAACTCTTTCGCGATCAGAATCGTGTATCGGCTTCTGTTCGCCCACGAGGTTTAACTCCGCTCTTTCGTGATGAAGAGGAGTATAAACGTTGGTTGGAAAGTAAGTCTCAGTATAGATTGCCCGCTGCGTCTCTAGCATCTGCCAAAGACGGTGACTGCTACCTAGGCATCGATAGTGGTTCGACAACAACCAAGGTAATAGTACTCAACAGTCAAAAGCAGATCATTTTTCGTGCCTATCGGAAGAATTCGGGCGATCCTCTTGGCGCTGTAGCAGCTAGTTTGCATGAATTGGTGGAGCAAGCACAACGCGAAGGAGTTAGCATACATATAGGCGGGAGTTGTGTAACAGGTTATGGCGAAGATCTTGTTCGCAAAGCCTTCGGGCTTAATCTCGGTGTGGTAGAGACAATAGCTCACTACGTAGGTGCTTCTTTCTTTGATCCTGAGGTCTCATTCATTTTGGACATCGGGGGGCAAGACATGAAGGCAGCGTTTATAGACCATGGTACTATTGCTCGCCTTGAGATCAACGAGGCTTGTTCTTCGGGTTGTGGGTCATTTATAGAAACGTTTGCGCGGAGTCTGGGGCAAGAAGTATCGAACTTTGCAGCAGAGGCTTGTAAGTCGGTATCGCCGTGTGACTTGGGAACGCGGTGTACGGTATTTATGAACTCGCGTGTTAAGCAGTCGTTACGAGAAGGTGCTTCGCATGGAGATATCTCAGCAGGGCTTGGTTATGCTGTGGTGCGGAACTGTTTGAATAAAGTACTTAAAATTAAGGATTTCAACGTGCTTGGAAACCACGTGATGGTGCAAGGCGGTACGCTTCGCAATCCATCAGTATCTCGTGCTTTTGAGCTAGAAACAGGTCGTAAGGTGATTATAACAGATGCACCAGAACTAATGGGGGCATTTGGTGCAGCATTGCATGCACAACAAGAGGCGCAGCAGCGGCAATTTACACAACGAGACTTGGTGGAAGTTGCAAAAGTTGCTTCACATACTACGAAGTTAGGAGGCTGTAAAGGTTGCTACAATCATTGTGAGGTTACCACCTTTGAGTTTGACAACGGGGAAATCTATTTTGCGGGCAACAAGTGCGAAAAGGTATTCAGTAATCAGGGTGAAGCACACAAGCAGGGAGTGAACGTGAGCGAATGGAAGTACAAGCGTGTGTTTGATTACAAATCGCCACAACATCCTGTTACAGAAGCGAACAAGAAAGCCCCCATAATCGGAATTCCACGTATACTGGGGATGTATGAACATTTCCCGTTCTGGTTTACACTTTTTACGAAGTGCGGATTTGAGGTAAAGGTTTCGGGCGAGTCTACGATTCGTCTCAGCGAGAAAGGGGCACATACCGTTATGTCCGACAACGTCTGCTTTCCTGCCAAGATAGCACACGGGCATGTACTAGACCTGATTAAGCGCGGAGTTGATAGGGTCTTTGTTCCATTCGTTGTTTACGAAGCTAAAGAGGTAACAGGGGTAAGCAACAGTTTCAACTGCCCTGTAGTATCTGGTTACTCAGAAGTGCTTCGGAGTGCTCTCATAGGTCATTTGCCCGAGAACCTTGAAATAGATGCACCTTCCATTAGCTTCAAGGACGATAAGTTGCTCAAGAAGCAGTGCTGGGAATACTTGCAGAGTTTCACCCCAAAGGTATTTCCCATTTCTAAAAAGACGTTTGATGAGGCATTTGACGCAGCATTAGAGGAACAAGAAGGTTTCTTTACAGACCTCATTAAACATAATGAGCAAATAGCCACAGAGGCAGAAAAAGAGGGGCGTACGCTTGTAATGCTTGCAGGGCGTCCGTATCACACCGACCCATTGATACAGCACAAGGTCTCGCAAATCATTACAGAATTTGGTGTTGATGTGGTAACAGAAGATATTGCACGCCGCGATGAGTTAGACCCCAAGGGGTCAGTAAGTGTGCATCAGTGGGGGTTCACAAATCGTATTATAGCGGCAGCGCATTGGGCTGCCAAAGCAGGACGTAATGTGCATTATGTGCAAATTACCTCTTTTGGTTGTGGTCCAGATGCCTACGTAGTAGACGAATCTACGGAGATACTTCGTACAACGGGAAAGACGGCAACAGTGCTGAAAGTAGACGACGTGAGCAATGTCGGTTCGCTTCGTCTGCGTATACGGTCGCTAATCGAAAGTCTGAAGTTACGTGAGGGGGTAGACAACGAGGCTGATAAGACGCCCCATGTAGATCATTGTGTGTTTGAAGATAAGGATCGTAATAGAACGATACTCATGCCTTGGTTCGGAGATCCTTATTCGCCTTATTTGCCCATACTTTTTGAGTT
The DNA here is from genome assembly GCA_905373475.1 of Bacteroidia bacterium. GTDB lineage: Bacteria > Bacteroidota > Bacteroidia > Bacteroidales > CAJPTX01 > Bacteroides_D. The sequence goes on from CAJPTC010000002.1 coordinate 152,962, forward strand.
AGCTGGCTACAAAGCGGTAAATCTTCCGCCAAGTTCGGAGTCTACTGCTATTTACGGTTTGCGTTATAGTAACAATGAGATCTGCTACCCTGCTACTCTCGTGGTGGGCGATTTTATGCAAGCTATCGCAACGGGAAAGTATAAGCGTGAAGAAGTAGCATTCGGTATAACACAAACGGGCGGACAGTGTCGTGCCACGAATTACATTGCCTTAGTGAAGAAAGCTTTGCAACAAGTGGGTTTGGATGATGTTCCAGTGATATCGGTCTCCGTCGGGAGTGGCGAATTTAATGAGCAGCCAGGCTTCAAGATCCCGTGGAAGAAGCTTATGCTTCCTGTGGTGCGTGCTTTGGTATATGCCGATATACTTTCTACGCTTTTTCAAGCATCTCGGGTACGTGAGCGTAGGGAAGGCTTAGCTCAGCAACTGTTTGATAAGTACACCAAACTTGGTATGAAGTTGTTAAAGAACAACGAAACGAAGCAGATGTACGGACTTTTGGATCAGGCGGCTGAGGAATTTAACCAAGCTATAACGCCGAAAGTGATGCCGCGCGTCGGGATAGTTGGTGAGATCTTCGTTAAGTACAATCGTTATGCCAACCGCGGTGTAGTAGATTGGCTTGCCTCTCAAGGAATAGAACCCGTAGTGCCAGCATTGTGCGAATTCTTCTTGGAAGGACTTGCGAGTGCCCGTGTACGAGTAAAAGACAAGATCGAAAATTCGTCGCTCATTGTAAGCCTTCTTCCCGTGATAGAACGTTTGCTCTTCCGCATCATACGTAAAATGGAGAGTCGGGTAAAGAGTTTTCCATTCTATCGTCATATCGGGATGCCAAGCCACGAAGCGGAAATGGCATCGTCGGTTATCAACCTTAATGCTCAATTTGGTGAGGGATGGTTAATTCCCGCTTCATTTGTGCGTTTTGCAAAGGAGGGTATTAACAGTGTGGTGTGTCTTCAACCCTTTGGATGTATAGCAAACCACATAGTGGCTAAAGGGATTGAGAAAAAAGTGCGAGATATCTATCCAAACCTTAGTCTTCTTTTCCTAGATTTGGATAGTGGTGTTAGTGAGGTGAACTTCTTTAATCGTCTACACTTCTTAAAAGAAAACGCTAAAGCCATGGTAATGCCCTCGGCTCAGATAGGAGTTGCACAAGGTTAGGAGTGCTTCTATACGCAAATATTTAGAACGGGTGCTGCCCTATGGGCTAGTACCCGTTTTTTATTTGTAAGCTTTTACTAGAAAAATAAGCGGACACAGCGTATAGGAGCTGTGTCCGCTTACCGTTGGAAACGGTCAAAAGCTACGATTAATCTTCTTAGTATTTTACTAGACGAAATGCTTTTTCTGCGCCATTTTCGCAGTTTAATCGTAATACGTAGAGACCAGTCTCAAGATTCTCTGTATTGATTATTGTTTCTCTTTCGTTCAATACACCGCTGCGCATTTTTATTCCTAGTGCGTTGATTAACGCATAACGTATTGCATTTTCATCGTTAGGTTTTATGATCTTGAGTTGCTCCTGAAATAGGTTTGGGAATACGGATATAGTTGCTAAAGCCGTATCGTCTACGGCTGTAGACTTAGTTACCGTCACAGTGCAGGTTGCTGTTTTATTCCCGTCCTCTGTCGTTACTGTTATCTTGGCAGTACCTACACTCTTCGCTGTAATTAGCCCCGTGTTATCTACCGTTGCTACACTTTCTTTATCGCTTGTGCAGGTGTACTTCTTGTTGGTTGCTGTTTCGGGTGCTACAGTGATTATAAGATTCTTCGTTTCACCTACTTTCAATTCTGCTGTTTCAGGGGTTAGCGTTACTCCAGTTACAGGGATAGTTACCGTCACAGTGCAGGTTGCCGTTTTGTTTCCATTGATTGTGATGATATTGATTGTGGCAGAACCATTCCTCTTAGCGGTTACATTTCCATCCTTATCTATTTCCGCAATATTCGTGTCTGTACTGCTCCAAGTTACTTCTTGTATAGTAGCATCAGAGGGTTCAAAAACAGCCTTGAGGTGTGCTATAGTGCCAAGAGCCATGGAGAGTTTGTCAGGTTTTATATTTACGGTACTAACAGGCACAAAAGGTTGTGTAACGGGATGGATTATAAGCCATTCATCTTTGAGAAGAACTCCCTTTGCACCGACTACTCCGTGTTGTGCATCAGCAAATTGTGCGCCAGTAGGGTATACAATTTTGCAATTGGTTAAGGCAAACGATTTGAAAGAGGTAATTGGCGAAAATTCGTTATGTGCCCTAACTTTTACAACGGCGTTGTCTACGGTCATGCTACTAAATTGGACGTGTCCTTTAATCGTATTCCCTTTCTCACTTTCCAATACTGTAGTGCAATTCTTGAATGTAAGGGGCGAATCGTCCCCACCTATTTGTAATGCAAAAGAGACACCGTTGACAATCAGTTTATCTTCTATCGAATTACCTACAATATTCAATTTGCCCATAGCCATGCCGCCTTGTGCTGAGCTGATGTGGTTTTCTCCAGTTAGTTTGATTGTTAGACCAGGAAACATTCCTGTCATACCAAATGAAAAGGGGGTAAGAGATTCTATAATTGCATTATTTAGAGTTAGAATCGCAGGTGTGGTAGTGACATCAAGAGTCACAGAGCCGCTTTTCAGAACATGAGCATCTGTAAGTGCTTTGGTTAGCTCTCCGATGTTATCGCTGTTTACTTGAAAACCTCCGATAATGAAGGAATTGCAATTATTGCCTCCCTCAGGAGTATCATGCACAATAGACCATCGTTTTTCATTGATAAGCTTTGTACGTGCAGTTTTGACCGCATCGGAATATTTTAGGTTCAGAGCAGTAAGTGTGAAGTTTGTAAGAGTAGCTTCATCTGAAGCAAAGTGTGTCAAAAACTTATCATAATTAGTGGTACTCATACCTGTAGGCAATTGTAAGACGCGGCACTTGTTTAGAGCCCAACCAGAGAGGTCTTCGTCGTAGGCATCGCAACCAGCGAACATCAAATTCATATCGGTTACATTACTAACATCCCAAGATGAGAGCGTCTGTGCAAATTCTCGGCAGCTCATGAACATTGCCACCATATTTGTAACATTGCTCACTTTCCATTTGTCTAACGGTTGGTTGAATTTTACACACCAACGGAATATTTGAGACATCGTCGCGACGTGACTTACATCCCAGTCATTTAAGTTTCGATTAAAAATAGGACAATTGAAAAATGTGGCTACCATCTTTGTAACACTACTAACATCCCAGTTCCCAATCGGCTCATTAAACTTCGAGCACGCTCTGAACATTTGACTCATATCGGTTACTCGACTCAGATCGGGTTTGTCTATGCTTGGGCCAAACGTCATGTTTTTACACCCATAGAATGCTTGGAACATGGTAGTCCATTCTACATCGCCAAATTGTTCTACTGCAAGAAGAGCTTCTGCACTTCCACGTTTTGCTTTATCTTCCACAAATTGAATGTATTGTACGTTTTGAGGACCAGCTTCTACAATATATTCACCGTCAGTGTCAGTATTGAGTATGTAGGGTGTATCTGCTTTTTCAACACTGATTGTCTGGTCTAGGAGGGTAACGCCTTCTTTTTTTACGACAATCTTGAAGTTTGTCCCTACAATGGGGATTCTTAATGTTTGTCCCGCTGTGCCTTGCCAACGTGTAATGAAGGGCTTCTTGTCTTCACCTTTTGTCTTACCGCATACCAAAGACAATGCAACTAAGAAGGTTGCACAAACAAACCAATGTTTTCGCATTATTTCCAAAATTTAAGTATTAACATGTGTGCTTGCATCATTTTGTAGCGCCATCGGATTTGCTACTATTACTACAATTTACCAGCAGGTAGGAACAATCAGTTGTTCTCGCTAATCATAATTTCGCTTTAGGTTTTGCGACACAAATATTGTCTATTGCGCAAGTATGCAAGTTTCAAATTGAAAATAACATGTTTCATATACGTAAAATGCTTGCTATCAGTACTTAAATAAGTATTACCCAGCTGCGAGAATAAGTGACGGATTGCTATACGGATCACAGGTTTAGGTACAGAATATGATCTATCGAGGACGCGTCATAGTAAAAAATAAGAGGCGAGAACACGTAGTTAACCCCGTAGCGAATGCAAAAACGCAAGACTTGTTACGAATTGCTACCTTTGTGCTTTGAAAGCGTAAGAATTTAATTGATTTTCATGGGACGTACAATAGTCGTTGCGCTCGGCGGAAATGCGCTTTTGCGAGGCAACCAGAAGGGGACGGTCGAAGAACAGATTGCCAACACCCTTGATACGATGGAGCACTTAGTGCCTCTTCTCAAAGACGGAGCAAACCTAGTAATAGGTCATGGTAACGGACCGCAGGTAGGCAATATTTTGATGCAACAGGCGGCAGGTGAAGAGACTTTTGCAGTGCCTTCGATGCCTTTAGATGTCTGTGTTGCAGAATCGCAAGGTTCTATCGGTTATATGATCGAGAGCGCCCTGCGCACCGTGATGAAAAAACATGGCATACAGCGTGAAGTCTGCTGCCTAGTAACACCTGTGTTAGTGGACAAGCAAGACAAGGCTTTTGCTAACCCGACGAAGCGTGTAGGAAAGATCTACACAAAAGAGGAAGCGGATGCTTTGGCAAAGAACCAAGGTTGGATATTTAAGGAAGAAGTTCGTACTACTGGCTCAGGGTGGCGTCGCGTAGTGCCTTCTCCTAAGCCTATTGAGGTGCTAAATGCTAGTTTGGTAAAGCGATTGGCAGAAGACGGTGTAATTGTTATCGCAGCGGGCGGTGGCGGAATCCCTGTAGCTTACAAAGCAGACAAGACGTTGGAACCTATTGAGGCAGTAATTGACAAGGATTCGGCGAATTCGGTACTAGCGCGTGAAATTGGTGCAGAAGAGTTTTACATCCTAACCGATGTTCCCAATGTGTACATCAACTTCCGTCAACCCGATGAAAAGAAGTTGGAGCATGTAACCGCAGCAGAATTAGCAGACTATTCTGTAAAGGGAATGTTCGGTGAAGGAAATATGGCGCCTAAGATCCAAGCAGCTGTAGATTTTGTGCAAGCGGGGGGAAAGGTTAGTGTGATAACAGATGCCAACAGCCTCGGTACAAACGGAGGTACTCGTATTTCGAAATAGTAGAATCCATTAAAAACGTAATATAGTCATGGCAGTTAATTTGCGGAATCGTCACTTTTTGAAGTTGTACGACTTTACTCCTGAAGAAATCCGTTTCTTCCTTCGTCTGGCAGCTGACCTCAAGAAGGCAAAGTATGCAGGTACAGAGCAGCAACTCCTAAAGGGTAAGAATATCGTTCTTCTCTTTGAAAAGGATTCGACACGTACACGTTGCTCTTTTGAAACCGCTGCACACGATCAAGGAGCGGGTGTTACCTACTTGGGTCCCTCTGGCTCGCAGATGGGTAAGAAGGAGTCTATGAAGGATACAGCACGTGTATTGGGGCGTATCTACGATGGGATTGAATATCGTGGTTTTGAGCAGTTTAAGGTTGAGACCTTAGCACAGTACGCAGGCGTGCCTGTTTGGAACGGACTTACAAACGAATGGCATCCTACGCAGATTTTGGCAGACTTCCTCACCATGCAGGAACATATTGACAAACCTTTGCGTCAGGTTAAGTTCTGCTACTTGGGCGATGCTCGTTACAATATGGGGAACTCGCTCATGATGGGTGCAGCTAAGATGGGTATGGACTATCGTGCAGCTGCTCCAAAGGCATATTGGCCAGATCCTGCTATTTTGAAGATGGCACAAGACGTAGCTAAGACTACGGGAGCTAAGATCACCATTACCGAGAATGTAGCAGAAGCTGTAAAGGGATGCGACTTCCTATATACGGACGTATGGGTTTCTATGGGCGAGCCTGCAGAAGCATGGGCTGAGCGTATTAAGCAGATGATGCCTTACCAAGTGAATGCCAAGGCAATGGAACTTACGGGCAACCCAGAGTGTAAGTTCTTACACTGCTTGCCAGCATTCCACAATCGTGAAACGACCATAGGCGAAGAGATTTTCCAAAAGTACGGGGCAGATGCTCTCGAAGTAACTGAGGAAGTATTTGAGTCGCCCGCATCTATTGTCTTCGATGAAGCGGAAAACCGTCTGCACACCATCAAGGCTGTAATGGTTGCTACTTTGGGTAAGTAAAATTTTCTTTTTGTTTGTGAAAGGCTCTCTGTGGTGTTGCCGCAGAGAGCCTTTTTTGTGGGAAGGGAATGCAATATCCTTTGACCAAAAACACGTAGAACGCAACGAGCGTTTCTATAGCCCAGAGGGAAGACGAGATATTATTTTTTAGTGTTCTAATACCTTTTCTCTAAGGTCTATAAATAAGCATCGTGTACTCTTTTTTATATTTATGTGTTCGAATAATTTTGGGAGATGCGACGACTTCTATTCCTATTACAATTATTTTTTTTCGTTTTTGTATGTACGCAACTACGTGCACAATACTATTTCAACGGCGGCGAGTCAGATTTTAAGCCTCGTTACCTCCTACAGAAGGATAATTTCCGTATCATTTTCCCGCAGCGGGGAGACTCGGCAGCAACACGCGTTGCCGACATCTTAGAGTACAATACGCCTACTGTTCATATCACTTCGCGCAAATACAAAGGTTTTCCCATCGTATTACACCACAATACTCCCTACAGTAATGGTCTTGTAGCTTGGACACCCGCGCGTATGGAGCTTTACAGTCTCTCGGGTGGCGAATCGTCTGAACCAACACCATGGTTGACACACCTCGTATCGCACGAATTGCGACACTACGCACAAATGAACGCCTTGAACTGGAAAACTGTGCGAATTGCGGGTTACGTAATTGGCGAACAAGCGGTTGCACTTGCGTCGGCTGTTACACCTATGTGGTTCTTTGAGGGGGATGCCGTTTATTATGAGAGCGCTAATGGGCGAATAGGGCGCTTGCATTCTGCCACTCAGTATCAGCACTACAGAGCGGAGCTGCTGTCTGGTGCGCATCTTTCGTACGATCAACATCTCAATGGCTCGTTTTACTGTTTTGCTCCTAATCACTATCATTTTGGCTCCTTGATCGTCGATTACGGTTATGCGAAATATGGGACTGAGTTCTGGCCAGAGATTTTGAACTATACCTCGTTACATCTCTATCAAATTTTCCCTTTTCATTTCGCAATCAAACGTTATACAGGGCTTACGCGCCCACAACTCTTCTCCCGTGCACTTAGGCATCTCGATTCTACAACACGTAGCAATACAGCGCAGTACCCTTCACAAAAAATAGGCGCATATCAATCAGAACTTTTTCCGCATTACTCCCCCACGCTACAACAGTTTTTCTATTTGCAGCGCAGTTATTCCGAATGGCAGGCTCTCTTTAGGACTAAAAACTTAGAGGAATCGAAGCGAGAACGCTTTGTACCTATTCGGAGCATTTCGGGCAATATTCGTTATGACGATACAATCGCGATATGGGTGCAGCTTAAGTCTGATCCACGGTGGAGCAATAAGCAAGCTGCCGATGTATGGGCGTGTAATCTTGCTACAGGCAGAACTCGTAAACTTACCCAAGATGTGAATGCTATTTCGCCGTTGCCTAACTTACAGCGGGGCGTGGTACAAAGTATTGAGGTACAACCTCGTGGGGAATTTATACTAACCGAACGCAGACTAACTGATGGATTGTTACAGCACCAAGAGGCAAAGGCTTTTAAGGGTTGGGAGCTACGCGAATTATGTGCAGGAGCAACCGAAACCAGTATAGTACTACGTGCAGTAAGAGACGAGGGCGCATATCTGTTGCACTATGATTGGGAGAGTCAGCAGGTTGATACAATTCTTGGTCCTCTTCAGAAGGATATTTCTAACATAAACAGTGATGCCGCTGGGCTATATTTTTCTATGAGTCAGGACTATGTGCGGCAGGCTTATTTTCTGCCGTGGCAGCCTAAAGCTGACTCTGCGACGGTGTTATATCCGTTGTCTTTAGACCCATACGGGGTGGAGTATGTTTGCCCAATAGATACAATGTTGTTGTATGCGAGCTATACGCTCAATGGTTACAAAGTACGTACTGTGCACAGACGGGTAGGAGCCCCCGTACAATTAGAGAACTTGAAACCCCAACTACTTTTTTCACAGCCTGAACGTTATCGGCGACAAACAGATCTCAAACATACTCCAACGACTTTATATCCTTCTCGTTCCTACTCTCAGTTGGGCAATGCTCTGCATTTTCATAGTTGGGCACCTTTCTACTTTAACCCCAAAGGCGATATAGAAACCCTAACACATAGTAAGTTCGGTCTTACAGCAATGTCGCAGAATGCCACAAATACACTGGCGATTACGGCAGGTTATTTTTATGATAAGGGACACGGAGGTTCTTTGAGTCTTGAGTGGCTTGGTGCATGGCCTCGTTTATGGTTTTCGGCTTATTCTGACCGACGTTCATTTGCCTACAATCTCTCTGCACGAAGAGTACAGAGGCGAGAACAATACTATGCTTCGGAATTGGGACTTACTTTCCCCTACTCGTGGGGAGAAAGGATGTACAACTATAGTTTCTCAGCGACGCTGGTAGGGAGCATCAATAATGGTTATGTCTACGACACTAACCGTGAGACATTGTGGCAAGGGCTGCCTGCGATACGCACCTCCCTTTATTTTTCGGCAATGCAGCTCAGTGCTCGGCAATGTTTGTTCCCACGTCTAGGCGTGAGTGTCAATTTGGTAGGACGCTCCTACTTGCTCCCACAAGTTGAGCTTACAAAGGTTTTTGAAGCGAAAGTGGTAGGCTACTTTCCTGGAATAGGGCAGACGCATGGGGTACGTCTTTCGCTCTACACATTGCAGCAGGGCTCAGGAACAATTGAACAAGCATTTTCGTTCACGAAACGTTCTTTATGGTTTGATGCATCAGAATTGTTGTATCGTGGAAAGGCGACATTGCAAGCCGATCTTGACTATGCAATGCCGTTAGTATATCCCGATTTCAATTTAGGCTCGGTGCTCTATCTGAAGCGGATTTACACGGTGCTTTTTGCAAGTTACCGACAACGGCAAACTGTAACTAATGCCATAAGCCGTACACGAGTGGTAGGGCTGGAACTTTTCAACGATTTCCATTTTCTCCGTACACAGTATCCGCTTCGTTTCGGTATAGTTGCCTCCTATTCTCCGTTTGGAGATGCTCTCGGACCACAATCGCGACGGTTTTGGTCACTACAGGGCTCGTTCAGCGTGGGTATAGGCGAGAAGCACGAACGTCCAGAGTTGAGGTTTTAGGTAGAATATTCGCTTCGTGCAACGCTTCAACTAGACGTAGCAAACAGTTTCTTTAGCTTTTAACCTTTTAGTTTTGCCCTAAACGAGGAATCCGTATTCGTATACCTTTGGCACAATCTTAAGCCGCAGCGCTTCCATCGCAGCTTTCAAATTGCCCAGCAAACGGTTGTATCCGGCATCCTCACTTGTAGGATTCATGCGCCCTCTATCGTTTCGTTTTTGAAAATGCTCTCTAATATCGTAATAAGACGCATTCGGGTTCGCATTCGGCTGCGCATGGTAGTAGCGCCACAACTCACGTCCCGCATCAAACACTGCAGTAGCCTCGGGCGAAAATACCAGTGGCTCTGTGGGTACAAACGATTTTTCCTTTGCCAGATCACCTAAAGTGCCTCTGCCCTTATTTCGTAATTCGTCATTTGTAATTCGTAATTCTTTTGGCGCAAACCGCCCAGAGATGAAGTCCGTCATAAAGTGGCTTTCAAACTTTTCTTTGGCATTCACCTCTTCCTCGGTAAAGGGAATCCAGTGGTTGATCCCGTCGTGGCAAGAGATCTGGTTATGACTATGAAATAACGCAAGTGCAAAACAATCGTTTTGAAACATTATATCATTTTGCCAATCATCCTTGGGGTAAAGGAAATGGTCTGACTGGTTAAGCCAAGTAGGCGCAATGCAATGTCTAATTGTGAGGAACATGCAAAAGGGGAGTAGATTGCCTAAAGAAATATAGTGTGTGCGAGCTTTATCAATAACTCCTTGCGATGGACGTAAAGTGCAATAGACATCGTTACTATGCTGAAAGTCCGAAGGACCATGTACCATATAGGCGAGTCGTTGTATAGGTGCTATCGACTGATTATAAAATGGTTGCAACCAATTAAGAAGTACTTTTCCTGCCTCTATTACACAGATTCGTTTTTGTATTATAAGTTCTTCCTTTGCATTATACACGTCTGCGCTAATGCTAGAAAAAGTCTCGGTCTCTGCACAATTCCAAATGTAGAAACCAATAGGGAATTTTCCCTTTACATTATCAAACGTATTTGATGGGACAAGAAATAGCCGTTCCAGCTTTGCTTGGAAGATATAACGGAATTTGATAAAATTTTGTCCCTGCAATATCTTTAGCGTTGAAAAAATTGCAAGCACAGAAGAAGGAATTTCATAGTAAACTCGTGCCATAAATAGAACGAAAATTTCTCTTACAGCTTTACCCATTTCACGAACATAGGCTTGGTACATACGTTTCTCGCGTGCTATATCAGATCTGTTTTCTCCTCGTCCTGTAGGAGTGCGAGCGTTTGTAGCTTCTATATAGGGAGGATTGATATAAATCACCAGCTTTTTGCGCTTCTCTGGGTCGTTTATGATGTCTTGTAGCGGTTGCGGTAGCTTCGTAAACTCGTCGTTCAAGAAGTCGAACTGAAAGACGTGACTTTCTAACAGATTTGCCCCGTTCTTTATTCGGTCTTTCATCACGTCGACATCCTGCTGATCTAGCGTCGATGCCCAGATGTTGTACTTGTTGGTTAGCCCGTTGAGTAGGTTACCCGTACCTGCGGCGCAATCCCATACATAGTACTCGTCCTGCCAGTTCTCGCCCAGCACATCGGCTAAGTACTTTTGTGAGAGATCTACCCAAATCTTTGGGGTAAAGAACGACCCTTTTCGCTCGCGTACATCTTGTGGCACTAGGAGGTCTCGCCGCTTGATGATGTAGTCCCAGTACTCTTCGCGTGGCGGGCGTTGGTACAGACTCCAAAATTGGGAGTGAGCTTTCTGTTGATCTTTGAAGAAGACTTCCCCAGCACGTACAATGCCGCCAGCATCCACTTTGCGATCCACAATATATTTCGAGTTCAGTAGCAGAACAAACAGCTTTTCTTTTATTGTTAGGTTTTCGTGTGAGAGGAGATCTGCCAAAAAGAAATCACCGTCTATTAGTCCATTTTTCTTTAGAACCTCCCAGTTTACATCAATACTCGGCTGCACTTGTGTCAGCCATCGCTGGTAGATGCTCACGAAGTTGTTCTTGTTGATCTGTATGAGTTCCGAACTCTCACTTAAGTGCTGTTTTATAAACTCACGTAGTTCAGCTTCGTGCACATCGTAACGAAAGAGGTACGACGTTTTATCCAGAGTTGCCTTTACTGCGTCGTATAGCAAGCCAAATTCGCGAGACTTCTCATCAGAGGGCGTCACGTTCCAGTTGAAGTCATTCTGCGAAAAAAAAGGTAAAATCTCTTTGTAAGGGATAAATGCGATCTTCTCCGCATCAAATGCAGCGAGGAAAGGTGGCGGTAAGTAGGTTTCAAACGTGCGCGCTTTGCCAATGGTGAGGATAAGCTGTACGAGGGGCTTGTAAATGTCGGCAATAACACCACGTTTGGCTTCCGCCCACAACAACGAAACCGTTTCTCGTCCCTCAGTAGGGGCGAGGCATGCCTCGCCCGCTATTACATGCTTTGCGTCTTGTATTTGGGTAACGCAAAAATCTATTTTTCCAATACGATTGCCGCAATCATACGAGGCAAAAAATTGCTCTGCAATCCGAATTTTCAATTCCTCTTCTTGTAAGTTATTGTAATGGCTCATTTCCTTAGGTACGAATTACGGAGTTTAGAGTAATACAGTTGTCAAAATTAGCGATTAGGGACGCAATGCGACCCCCAGATGAGGAGGATGTATAACGGAAGCCCAACGTTTTACATTGGGCTGAAAGTACCCACCCGCGCCATACGGCGTTCTTTTTACGCTATGCGTTTAATATCCAATCAATGTCCGATGTTTGGGTGTGCTAAATGATAAATCATCGCTTTGCGATAGCCTTGCTCTCGCAAGGCTTTGTAGGGGCGAGGCACGCCTCGCCCGCGATAACCGACAAATGATGTTTTGAAATGAATAATCGCAATATCTGCAATACGTGTGCGAACACACGTATTACGATTATTAACAACATTTTACGGATTGTTATATTCATCCTCCGCCCAACGCAAAGGATTCATTCTTATATATTCTGCAA
>CAJPTC010000003.1 GCA_905373475.1 Bacteroidia bacterium
GCAACGTGACGCTCCTGACGGGGAAATAGTCCCTTAAAGAGACTTGTAAACAAAAAGGGCAGGGCTTGAGGGTTCTGCCCTTTATCGCACAGTTCAATACCTATTTTGCGCTTGCAGTTTGGGTATTGCTAATCTCCTTCAATCTAGCCAACGTAAAAAAAATATTAAGACAAAAACCGCCTAGCGAGAGGTTTATACTTGCAAACTTTGCATTAGTCAAACTGTGAAACCAACGGAGAGTAAAAACTTTTTCCCTTTTGTCTATTATTCGTTATTTTGTATACAGTTATGTACATAGAGCTCCATGGGAACAATTGGACGTTGTGTACGTAAAAACCAAAAAGTAGAGCTTCATTTATCGACGTGAAATAAATACGGAAAGGCAATGTTACGAAGGTTTAATTTGAAATGGTGCTTATTCCTCTTGATCGCTACATTGGCTATGGGCGTATCCATGGCACAAAATATTCCTGAGTGGAAAAGAGGTCCGCTTGGAAAAGATAGCGACGGGAATAGGATCATTTATTGGCAAGATTTTGAAGATCAAGCCACCCCATACTATGGCAGCCCTAAGCAGGGGCAAGAGCTGATAGAACTTTGGGAAAAGAAAGATAACGTAAGGCCAATCGGCTGGACAGATTCTTGGGAGAATGGTACCTACCAAAAGTCATCGAATAACGTCTTTATCAGGTGGATGGTGAAAGCGAAAGGAGGTAAGAACCAACCTCGGACATCGTATGGTGTTAAAGGAAACGGGCGAGGTTTACATCTCCGGTATTTTGCTTATGACGACAAGGCATTTTCTTCTATTATTTTGCCTGCCATCGATTTACGTTCTAAAAACGTACAGTCTGCGTCGCTTAAGTTCCAGTTCGCTTCGCCCGCACGTACGCAGTGCGATAAACTTGTAGTAAAGTTTCGCGTGGAAAAGTTTGGTCTCTACGGTGGATGGAAAGAACTCGCTACGTACCAAGAGCAAAACGAAGAGTTCGTGCTAAAGGTTATTTCACTTGATAATGCTTTTAAGAATTTCAGAAGGAGCGATGGAGTTGTCGAAGCACTAGGCGATAAGAATTTGGCAAAAATAGAACTCTGTTTTGAAGGTCATACGAAACTAGGGGGGGGACTAAATATTGACGACATTATGATCGTTGATGTGAACGACAACCCTCTCAAACTAGGGCAGTATGAATTGCAGCAACTTACTAACCCCGTGGGACAGGGCACAAACTTGAATGAGATTGCACGACTCTCTTTTGATGTCGCTGCGGGGTACGGTTTCTATAAGCTGGAGCAATTGCAATTACCATACGAGGGAACTGCGATTGGTGATGTAACCAGTTTCTCTCTTTATCATACTAGCACGCCTTATTTTTCGTCATTGGCGGCTAATAAGTTCTGCGATCTCGTTGTAAATGGCAACAATATTTCCTTGGGGACGGTAACAGATGACGCTACACATCGCATACTTCCTGGTGCACATCACTTCTGGGTTGTGGCCAACCTGAAGAACGATGCAACTTTGAAAAATAAGGTGACGGTAAAGTTCCCTGCTAATGCGCTAAAATTGAAGTTCTTCCGCGATACGCAATCAGGATCTGTTGCTATTAGTTCGGGCGACCGCTCTCTGCCCACTGCTGAACAGTATGATGCGAACCGTTTCTGTACGATCTATGCCTGCTTGATGAAAGACGATTTTGAGGGAGCTACTACGAGTGATTGGAACTTATCGCCTTCTTGGAAGATTGGTAAGCCTGTGCGAAACATCAATAACACAACTTACAAGACTGCTCCTACAGAGGCTTTTAGTGGAGAGAAGGTATTAGCAACCGCCCAAGAGTCTCAACAAGAACCCGGCTATATAGATGGTCGCTATGATGATAATATGAAATTTGCGCAATCTCCCGTCAAGTATGCAAGGACGGGCGGAATAAATGCTGAATTTCACAAAGACGTCCGTTTCAAAGCAAAATACTGCTTAAATAGCAAACCTGACGATAAGTTCCGACTCGTAGTTGTAACTGATGCAAATCCTTCTGAAGGAATTCCCGTAGACATTGAGACTGTGGTATGGGAAAATACAACGCGTACCGTGATGTCGGGCTGGAATACTATGAATATTGACCTCTCGAAGGCCGCAACACGCAATAAAAAGTTCCGCTTCCGCTTTGAGTTTGAAACAAAAGACGATAATGATGCGGAATCAGGACTCTTCCTAGATGACATCCAGATTTTGGGAGACCTGATCAAAAAAGATATAGGTATTCTGAAGGTAGAAACTCCAAAAGGTTTCGATTTGAGTACAACAACTCCCCTAAAGGTCACAGTGAAGAACTATGGGAAAGAGACTATTACGGGGGGATATAAGATTAAGGTAACCCTAAATGGAGTTACATCAGAACATTCCTTCACGGGTACATTAGCAACAGGAGCAACAGCTACACATAGCATAACAGGTCTGAATCTTGCTCCCGATCCGAACCTCGATATTTCGAACGAGAAGCAGATAATTGTGGAAGTGGTATTGAATACCGATACAGATGACGATGCTTCTAACAATCGTTACGCTACGAAGTTCTACTCCTACCCAACGTATGATATTGCGACTGGGAACGCGAACAAGCGTTACCCAAAGAAAGATCGCTTTGACCGACTGATGCACTGGTATCCTGAAGCGGCGGGCGTACAGTACAGCTCGTCATGGACTGAAACCTATGTGGATGCGCAAGCTAAGTTTAAGGATAAGCCGCAGTACACTTCAAATGTTCCATATTCTTATCAGGTTTGGACGACGGGGCTTCCCCAGTGTACCTTGAACGAACAATCTACTCTAACGGGACCTATCTTCAATCTTGAAGGTACTGATAAGAAAGAGTTCATTGTGGGCTTTATCTACGAACGTGATCCAAGCAGTACGCCTGCTACCTTCTATTTTGAGTATTCACAGGACGGGACTAATTGGACAGTGCTTGAAAAACAGTCGCGTTGGGCTGAAAATTGGTATACCACCAATGCAGGCTGGTCGTTAAGCGATAACCTTGAAAAATACCATGTTGCGAAGATAGAATTGCCTATTGCAACAGGTAAGATTCAGCTTCGTGCGCATTTCAAGGCAACTATGCCTTTTGCGGGCGTTACCATTAGTGGTTTTGAGGTTCGCGAGATGCGACAAGACTTCCAAATTACGGGCTTTACACCTAATACCACGAGCAATAGTTGCGATGCGATTGGTGCACAAAAGCTTAAGATTAAAGTAAAGAACAATGGTCCCGTTGCTACAACAGCACAAACGAACTGTCCTGTAACAGTGCGTGTCTACGAATACCCAGGGCAGTATGCATACATCCAAAGCGGTGAAAAAGTGGAATTGCGTTTGATGGGTGAGCATCTGTTCACTCTCCCCATTCCTCCCTTGGCGGTTGGGCAAGAGCAAGAGATTGAGACAGATATTCTCTATCCTTGGGATGTGTCGGACTGGGGCTACCACATTGAAGCTGTTCTAACGCCACAAACTGCCGATGAAAATACGACAAACAACACCTACACGGGTGACATTGTTTCTATGGAGCCATACTTCTCTGTTATTAAAGACCTAGTACGTGCCGTTCCTCCTTCTGTCGCAACGTTCTATACGGAAGACTACCCCACAAGGGTAATGATAGACATGGCTTCTATTGAGAAGTCGCACTTCGACCTGACTGTAAACAGTTGGACTGCAAATCCTTCTGATGCAATAGAACAAACACAATTATCAGCGAATGTTAAAAAGGATGCTGAAATTGATTTAAGTTATACTGCTAAATCTAGCTACCCTGGTTACAGGACTTTGACCTGTCCCAAGACTTTGCATTTTAAGGTTAGAGAGAAACCCGACAATTTGCAGAATATAGTAGTGAAGTATGCAGATCAGACTGGAAAAGATGGCGTTACGGGATGCTATAAACCTGCTGGCGAGAAGCTGGAGGTAACTACTACGTCATTCAGTGATGTGGAAAAAGCTTCAGTAGATGTCTACATTAACGGACAAATTCAATCGGGTTTAGCTATTACACCTAACCCAGCTAGAATGGAAAAAGGAACAACGACAACCTTTACCATTACAGGCGTAAAGTTACCTAAAGGCTATTCTCAGCTTGAAATCTTACCAGTGAGTGTAAATTCTGATGGTACTCGTGCTAACCTTTCGCAGCCATCCAACATTTACCGCGAGAACCGAATCTATCGTGCTGAAGTCCCAACTGATTTAACGCTCTACTGGCGCAATTCGGCGTTGGCAACTGCTATTACTCCAATCCCTGCGAATGGAACAGTTAATAACTATGTAGGGCGTGTAACGCTTTATGTACCTTCCGTGCCAGGGGCTACCTATCAGTGGTACAAGGGCAATGTAGATGTTACAACCTTTAATGCACTTGCACCCATGCAAGGGGAAACGCGTAACGAGTTGAACCTGCCAGATGAATCGGCTACTTACGCGGTGAAGATAACCTACGGTGCTTGTGGCGCGAAGGAGTCGTATTTAGTACATGTGCGTACTGACGACCTCGAGCTAGTTGCCTTTAATGGTGTAGCCGTATCGGGGGTTTGTGCTGCGCAGGGTAAATTGCCTTTGTTGGTAGATATACGAAACAACTCCCGTACGGAGTACACCGTAGGCACGAAACTGCGCTTCAGGTTGAAGGTTACGCCAAAAGTGTTACCCGTTCCACCAAGTGTTACTCCATACAATCAAGAGTTTGAGTATGTTTTGACTACACCTATGGCACAGCAAGCTGTGAACACGTTGGAAATCATTACACTGAACTCCAATCAGTATGCGAGTGGCGACAACGACTTTGAGTTGGAATTCTTGGGCATTGTCTCAGGGGCAAATCTGGTAAAAGACGGGAATCCCGACAACAATAAGTTAATTAAACGTGTGAGCGTTAACCCAAGTCCCGAAGTAACAATCAACCCCAATGTGATTCGACAGAAGTTTACGGCTTCCGAAAATTATGTTATTACTCCTACCTACGCAGGTGCTAGTCCCGCTGTGCGTTATGAGTGGGCAAGTAAGGATGAGGAAGATCATGACTATACCGCAGAAGCTGGCGATAACCCGAACTTTACTATCAATGGTGCGCCTAAGGACTCTTATCGTGTTACAGCCTACAATGCGCAAGGTTGCGCTTCGGAAGCTACTGTGAAGTTTATACAAACAGACTTGGAGCTCTCGAATATTGTATCGCCTTCTAGTGCCTGCGATCTGGGATTGGCAAGCAATGACTATGTAGATATTGCAGTAACCAACACAGGGTCTAAAAACATACGAAACACTGAAGCGAAGGTAAAGGTTACCATCTCGTTGAACAGCGTTCAGTTGAAACAGGAAGATTTGGATCTGCCCTCTCAGCTGCGCGAAGTGGGCAAAGCGATGAACCTGCGTGTAAGTGTAAACGGGCTCAAAGAGAAACTGAAGGCTTCTGGTCCACACAACCTAAAGGTAACGATTGCTTTGGTGAACGACGAAGACATTGTGGCTTCCAACAACGAACAACAGGTTGAATTGAAGTCCTATGGTAACCCCGAGTTTACAATGCAGTACGACAAGAAGACGGCGCTTAATTCAAGTCCTGTTGCAACTCCTATAGGCGAGGGTGGGAAAGTAGAGTATTACAGTAATGGAGAATCTACCTTCCGATTCGTGCCTAGTGGATCTTCTTCCGATGTCTCTTACGAATGGGCTTTTGGTCCTGACAATACGTTGGGCTCTATTGTGGATATTTTAGATGAACATGAAACACCACTAACGGGTAATAGTAAAAATCTCCCTGTAGAGTTTACGAAGAAGGCTAGTAAGGACAAGATGGGGTCTGGTTTCTACTACCTCACCATGCGTACGCCAGAAGGTTGTAGTACACGTAAGTATTTTGAGTTGGTGGTTATACGTCAAGATATAGAGGTAATAGGTGTACAAGCTCCCGCGTCGGCGTGCGATTTTACAGGACAACAGACTGTTTCTGTAAGCGTTAGCAACGTAGGTACCAAGTTTATACCTCGTGATACAAAGGTTAAGGTAAAAGTAGAGTTCTACAATGATCCTATGTGGCCAGATGCAGCTAAGAAGCATACGCTTGAGGTTGAACAAGCAGTAGAGACGGATTGGTTGGTAGGAAGTGCAATTACAATCCCGCTTACTTTCAACTACAAGGATGCTACTTGGAAAGCCGATGGTACAGCCTTCTATATCAAGGCGCATGCTGAGTTCGCAGAACAAGAGCAGCAGGAGCTTGAGTTTGTTACCACGAATAACGACTACAAGTACGAAGCGCTTACCATGACTGAGCCTACACAAGGATCGCCTAACTATGAGGCAAAGAAGAAGGAGTACCTCGCGGCTGTAGCGCGTAGTAAGTGTTTCTTTGCCGATTGGAAAGATGTAACTGTAGAGGCTATTAAGGTAAAAGATCGAAGAGGTTCCGCTTCTGTGCCTTTGTTGCTAACAAAGACATTTGAGTATGAATCTACAGCTACCGATGGAACAGACAACTATGTACTGTTAGACGCCGATCAGGATGATTGTAGCTACGAATGGACGCTAGGTTATGGGCTTGTAAAAGTGGCAGTACCGCCTTCTACAGATCCTGTACCTACCAATGAGAAAACCCTTTATGCGAAAGGTGCTGGTAAGTTCGAGTTGCGTTTACAGACTGCGCAAAACAAACTCGGTATGGGGC
This sequence comes from Bacteroidia bacterium, assembly GCA_905373475.1. GTDB lineage: Bacteria > Bacteroidota > Bacteroidia > Bacteroidales > CAJPTX01 > Bacteroides_D. Next base: position 6,717 of record CAJPTC010000003.1, read on the forward strand.
AGACTCTGGACAAAGCTTGTAAGGCAACGTTCACAGGATACTTGGCTACCACAGGGAATGACATTACAATCTCAGGTATAATTGCTCCTGCAAAAGAGGCTTGTCTCGAAAATTCAGAACATTCAGAGATTATCTTCACTATGCGTAGTAATCAACAGATTGCAGTCTCATCTCAAGCAAATCCTGAAGCTGCCATTACGTTCTCTTACAAATTGACGAAGGATGGTAGTCCAACCGATTTGTTGGGGGCACATGGAGATCATGAGGCTACGCTGAAGGATATTATTACTCGTTTCAATCCTGATTTTGGTGCGTATGATGGAAATGTTGAAGCGAAGAAGGATTTTCGTGTAAATCTGAGTCAGCTGGCAAATGTGTTTATCCCACGATTGACGGAGGCTGGTAACTACAAGCTAGAAGTGTCCTTTACTGTGAATACAACGCTTGCTACCTATGATGTGACTACCACGAACAAAATGGAAGCAGTAATTGCTTACCTAGGCGAAGCTCAGATTGATCCGTCAGCATTAGGTGGTTTGGCACAAGAGTTCTACACACCTTCGGCTGTTCTGAAGATAGACGACCAGAAGATGGCAACAGACTATGATGGCTATCACGACTTCCAGTGGACGCTACCCAACGGTACAACCACGCAAGTTAGTACCTCGAGTGCAATTACAGTTACCGATCCAGGTACTTATAAGCTATCGTTTAAAGATAGAGCAGGTTGTAGCGGCGCAAAGGATATTCAAGTGAAGTTCCCAGGTTATTTACAGTTTGCTATAGACGCAATTGTTGCTCCTGTTGAAGGTTGCGATATTCTTAACACGCATCCTGTTGTAACCTTCAAGGTAAAGAACGAAGGAAAAGAAACCTACACGATTCCTGCTGCGGGTATTCCCGTTCAGATGAAATTGTGGGATGCTACGGGCAACGAACCTACTACATGGGATGCTGCACTTCTACATGGCAAGGCAACGCCTACTACCATTGCGCCAGGTGAGACGAAAGAAGTAACATCAGCTGAAACGCTCTCGTTTACGCAATCTGCCGACAACCGTTGGAATCTTAAACTGAACCTCGAGTCGTCAACAGATGGGAGTCATGCTCCTGCATTGGGCATAGACCACCCAGTAGCAGAAGCCCAAGTGACCGACAATCCTGTACCCGCTAAACCCAATTTGGAGGCGCAAGCACGTGCTTATCTGGAATCGCATGGTGTACCTGCACCAGTAGATCTTTTAGAAATTCCACGTGATATTAAGTTCACCTTCGAAGCGAATGGGAACACCGCGGGTGAAACGTACGCATGGACAACGCCTGAAAACTACAGTGGCGTGAAAGATGCTAGCTCCTTGGAATTCAATACTAGCGGTAAGTACAAGGTAAAAGTTACCTCAGGTAAGGGTTGTGTGGCAGAATCGGACGAAGTTAGCCTGCGCTACAAGGTAGAGTATCAGTTACTCCCAGTATTGCAAGAATCGCTCTCCTCGTTCTGTGTTAAAAAGGGTATTTCTACTTCGGAGTATATCGTAAAGGTGAAAGTAACAGTTGAAAAGGCTGATGAGCTAATACCCTCAGGTACAACTCTCACTTTCAATTATCGCGTAACCAATAACGGTTTGTTGGTAGATCAGGCAACAGAACATCTAACGACTACTGAAAACCTTGCGGCAGGGAAGACGCTCGAGTACACGTTTACGAAGCACATCCAGATGCCAAAAGGTACGAACAAGGTTGAATTGAGTACGACGTTTGATTACTTTGGAAAGACCATTGAGGGTACAAGTAGCAAGGAACTACGCTATGTAGAAGGACCTTCTATAACTATCAACCCGAAGTATGAGGATAACAAGCCTGTAACGCTTTCGCCCATTGTAGAGGGTGGTACACAGCCCTACACCTACAATTGGAACGGTGTTGATGGTGGCAGTACCTTTGAAGCTGAAGGTGGTTCTGTAACCATTTTGGTAACCGACCAGAATGGCTGTACTGACGAGGCTACAACGGATGTAGTGGTGTACCATACGCTTACCATTGACAAAAAAGGCGAAGGAGATTTGAAGGTACAGCAGTACAAAGCGGATGGTGTTCAATTCGAGAATCAGCTTCTGAATGACGGCGATAGAATCTTCCGTGGTCGGAAACTGAAAATCACGGCATTGCCCAATGTGGCTAAGAAAGCGATCTTGGAATACATGATCGTGAATGATGAGAAAATCTCGGTTGATAAAACAGGCAAAGAGTACATTATCGAGAAAGTGACGGGCAATGTGAAACTTGAAGTTCGCTTTAAGTCAGAAGGTGGCACTGCCGTTGAAGATGCCCGCCTTGTCGAGGTAGTTTGCGTGTCGCCAGTTGCTACAAATCTGATGATCCTTCATACGGAATCGGTAGTTGCTTATGACGTATTGAATGCGAATGGTGTGCTCGTTGCTTCGGGCAAGAATGCGGAAGGCATAGACCAAATAGTGGTAGATGCGAAAGCGATGCGCTCTGGCATGTACATTGTCCGTGTGTACTCCGATACTGGAGCAGTACGCAACATTAAGGTAGTGAAAGAATAAATTCCTGTGTAGCTGTAGTGCTCTCATAGAGAGTTAGAAAAGATAAGGGGTGTTGCCTAGTGCAGCGCCCCTTTTTTTGGGCAGTACCATTTTTACATATCTTTGTTCTCAAATCTAGCCGATGATGAAAACGGATATTCGTTCTTTAGCCTCTCGTGCCCAACAAGTGCGGCGAGATGCATTGCGTATGATTCATGCTGCCAAAAGTGGGCATCCTGGCGGTGCTCTAAGTGCCGCAGATTATTTGGTAGCGCTCTATTTCCATAAATTACACACATCAGACGCTTTTACAATGGAGGGAAACGGAGACGACCTCTTTTTCCTGTCTAATGGACACATCTCAGCGGCGTGGTATAGCGTTTTAGCGCATTTTTACAACGAGCGTGCTCCCAAAAAATATTTCAAGGATTTGACGATACTACAGAGCTTTCGTCGCTACGATTCGCCTTTACAAGGACATCCTACCCCTGCGGAGCACTTCCCAGGTATAAGAGTTGCTTCTGGGTCGTTAGGACAAGGTTTGTCGGTTGCTACGGGGGCTGCAATGGCCAAAAAGATGGCAAAAGATGACCATCTTGTCTACGTGCTTTTGGGCGATGGAGAGCTTCAGGAAGGGCAGGTTTGGGAAGCGGCACTCTTTGCGGCGGGCAAAAAGGTAAACAATCTGATAGCCGCCGTAGATTGGAACGATCAGCAGATAGATGGCCCAGTGCATGAGGTGAGCGATTTGGGGGATCTGCCAGCCAAGTGGCGTTCTTTCGGGTGGCATGTAATTGTTACCGAGGGCAACGATATGGAGAAGGTAGTGCAAGCATTGGATGAGGCAGAAGTGACAGCCAAGGGTGGCGAGAAACCTGTTGTAATACTTCTGAAGACCCACATGGGCGCAGGCGTAGATTTTATGTACGATAAGTGCGACTGGCACGGGAAAGCCCCTAACGACGAACAATTGGCAGCTGCGCTCGTACAACTAGGAGGAGAGAAGCTCCCCGAAGATTTTTAATAGGAAGCTATACACAATGAAAAATATAGTGGTTATTGCACACGACGCTAAGAAAGCCGAGCTGGTTCAATTCTTGCAAGAGCGTTTGGAGTGGATTCAGGGTGTAAACCTTATTGCTACGGGGCGAACTGCCGAATATATAGAAGCGCATGGGCTGAAGTGTGTGCATCTCAGTCCTGGTCAGTCGGGGGGGTACATCCAGATTACGGAAATGATACAACGCCACGAGGTTGATATTGTAATCTTCTTGCGCGACCATAAGGTGGTACAACAGCACCATGAGGATATACGACGGCTCCTGGAGTCGTGCAACGTGCACAACATCCCGTTGGCTACCAATCGTGCTTCTGCCGAATTGCTCATACTGGGGCTTATCCGTAAGGAAGCAACAGAGCGTTTGAAACAAAAGGAGGAGGAAATTCAATAATGAATAGCTATCCTATCCTTGGAAACAAAGATACGCGCTCTGGTTTCGGCGAAGGATTGTTACGCTTAGGGCGAACCAATCCCCGCGTAGTGGCACTTTGCGCCGACTTGAAAGGCTCGCTCAAAATGGATGCTTTCATTAAGGAGCATCCAGATCGTTACATAGAGTGCGGCATTGCAGAAGCCAATATGATAGGCGTTGCAGCTGGTCTGGCTACGGCGGGCTATATACCTTTTGCTGGCTCGTTTGCTGCTTTTGCTACAGGGCGTGTTTACGACCAGATCCGGCAAGTAGTGGCATATTCCAACAAGAATGTAAAAATTGCCGCCTCGCATGCGGGGCTCACCTTAGGGGAAGATGGTGCTACACACCAGATACTCGAAGATGTGGGTATGATGCGCATGCTTCCGAACATGACAGTTGTTGTGCCGTGCGACTATAACCAAACGGTGCAAGCCACACTTGCTGTGGCAGCGCACATTGGTCCTGTATATTTGCGTTTTGGGCGTCCGTCAGTGCCTATTTTCATCCCCGAAGATATGGAGTTTGTAATAGGTAAAGCCCAGCAGCTTGTGGCGGGCAATGACCTGACGATAATTGCCATGGGGCATTTAGTTTGGTCGGCGCTAGAAGCAGCACAGGTCTTGCACGAAGAGGGACTCAGTGTACGGGTTCTGAATATGCACACAGTAAAGCCTCTGGATGAAGCGGCTATTGTGGCAGCAGCCCGTGAAACAGGAGCTATTGTAACCGCCGAAGAACACATGCTCAATGGCGGCTTAGGCGAGGCTGTTGCAAGGGTGGTATCTACACAAAAGCCAGTTCCTATTGAGTACGTCGGTGTAAATGACCAGTTCGGACAAAGTGGTCTGCCTATGCAACTCATGGAAGAGTACCATTTGAGTGCCAAGGATATCATAGCTGCTTGCCGCGTTGCTCTGCGCCGAAAGCTAGAATAGTAGCGGTTGGGATGCTGGAAGAATCGGAGTCGCCCGAAAGCGTGGAAACGGAGCAGGAGGAACGTCCTACTGTGAGGTTTGTCTTGGTTAACCTAATGAAATGGGTAGGAGGATTTATGCTTTTGGTTCTTCTGGGGTATATTTTTCTCTATCTCGCGGAGCGTTTTTTTCGTTAAAACTTTGAGACCTGTAGTTCATGGATCTTATTCGTAACTTTTGCATAATTGCGCACATCGACCACGGTAAGAGTACGCTTGCCGATCGGATGATCGATATCACGAATGCGGTAAACGAGCGAGATCGTCAGGCGCAAGTCCTAGACGATATGGAGCTTGAACGCGAGAAGGGGATTACGATTAAGAGCCACGCCATTCGTATGGATTACAACTACAATGGCAAGCATTACCTTCTGAACCTGATAGATACCCCAGGGCACGTAGACTTTTCCTACGAAGTGAGTCGTGCCATTGCTTCGTGCGAGGGGGCGCTTCTCGTGGTGGATGCTACGCAAGGCATTCAGGCGCAAACTATATCCAATCTTTATTTGGCACTCGAACACGATTTGGAGATTATCCCCGTGCTCAATAAGATTGATATGGACTCGGCAAAGGTCGATGAAGTGTCTGACCAAATCGTTGAGCTACTAGGGTGTAAAAAGGAAGAAATTCTTGCAGTGAGTGCTAAAACAGGGGAAGGGGTAGAGAACGTAATTCATGCCATACTGGAACGTATTCCAGCACCGCAGGGTGACCCCAATGCGCCTCTACAAGCCTTGGTCTTTGATTCGGTTTTCAACTCCTTCCGAGGCATAATTGCTTATTTCCGCGTCTATAACGGCACATTGCGCACGGGCGACCGAGTGAAGTTTGTGAACTCAGGGCAAGCTTACGATGCCGACGAAATAGGAGCATTGCGCCTTGACCTATCGCCCGAACCCGAGATTTCGGCAGGCAATGTAGGTTATATCATATCGGGCATCAAGACCTCTAGTGAGGTGCGAGTTGGTGATACGATTACGCACGTAGATCGCCCTTGCGATAAGGCAATTGCAGGTTTTGAAGACGTAAAGCCTATGGTCTTTGCGGGAGTCTATCCTGTTTCTACCGATGAATACGACGATCTTCGTACTTCGCTAGAAAAGCTTAAGCTAAACGACGCATCTTTAACGTACGAGCCAGAGAGCTCGTTAGCGCTCGGTTTTGGTTTTCGCTGTGGCTTCTTAGGTTTGTTACATCTTGAGATTGTGCAGGAGCGCCTGTTCCGCGAGTTCGATATGGATGTGATAACCACAGTGCCCAACGTAAGCTATAAGGTCTACACCACTCGCGGTGAAACTCTAGAGGTGCATAACCCTAGCGGGTTGCCAGAGGTAACGCTCATAGATCACATAGACGAGCCCACGATAGCCGCACAGATCATCACGAACACCGAATCGCTTGGCGTGGTTATAAAATTGTGTATTGATAAGCGTGGCACGCTCAAGAATCAGGTTTTCTTAACCTCCGATCGGGTTGAGCTGAATTTTGAAATGCCGCTGAGTGAAATTGTCTTTGACTTTTACGATAAGCTGAAGTCAATCTCCCGAGGCTATGCTTCCTTCGATTATCACCTAATCGGTTTTCAAGAAGCGACTTTGGTTCGTTTAGATATTCTTTTGAACGGCGAAAAGGTTGATGCTCTCTCGTCACTTATCCACAGGGATTATGCCTATAGCTTTGGGCGTCGTATGTGCGAAAAGCTTAAAGAGTTAATCCCGCGTCAGCAGTTTGATGTGGCTATACAAGCTGCAATAGGCGCTAAGATTATTGCGCGCGAAACGGTAAAGGCGGTACGAAAAGATGTGACCGCAAAGTGCTACGGCGGAGATATTACCCGTAAGCGCAAACTCCTTGAAAAGCAGAAGAAGGGTAAGAAACGTATGCGGCAGGTTGGAAATGTGGAAGTGCCACAAGAGGCTTTCCTTGCCGTCCTAAAGATGGATTAACCCTTTCAATTCGCATTATGGCAAGTTTCTTAGGACGTCTATTTACGCAGCATCTGTTCTCTTTGCGCGGTGCTAAAGAGTACCAGCGGGGGATTGCACGGCGTTATGCCGAGCAGTCAGAGCGCTGGGCGGAACACTTGCATCGTTCTCAAAAAGAGGTTCAGGATTTTGTTGCCAAATACCAACCGCACGTTCTCTACGTCCTAGGGTCTGGTTGGTTGCTAGACCTACCTATGGACTATTTACTCCAGAATGTGCCCGATCTTCACTTGGTAGATATTGCTCATCCGCGCCCGATTGTAGCACGTTATAAGAAGCAACCCTCGGTCACCTTTGAAACGCTGGATCTGACGGGCGGTTTGGTGCAACTGCTAGAGCAAACACCGCGTGAACACTGTGACCCTCGCCAGCTTCTGGCAGACATCCAAGCGATTACTCCCCCCAGTTTTTACAATCAGCGCAGCGCTTCAGTGATTTCGCTCAACCTTCTGAGCCAGTTGCCCTACCCATTACTCAATGATGAGAATGCTTCGTTGCTGGGCGATTACCTCGAGGTGGCATGTGCATCGTTGCAAAAGTCGCACATAGAGTGGATGCGCGCTTTTAAGCATGCTCTTATGATATTTGATTTTGAAGAGGTGCGCAATATGCCGCATTACGAATCGCCTGAACTAGTTCCTACAGTCTATGCTCCTTTTCCTGCTCTGTTACAGAAAAAAGAGTGGATATGGTTGTTTGACTGCAACGGCTCATACATTCATAATATGACAACACACTTGCGTGTTGCCGCAGGAGAGCTGGAAACAAATCTCCCAGCTTAAAACCCTTCTGCCCAAAAGAAGCTTGAACACTTTTTGGGACAGTATCCAGTATCTCTGTTTGCCTACTGTGCTTGAGGTAACATTCAGGCAATTACCCCTCTAAAGAGTTGTAGGGCTGCCGTAGTGGTGCTCTGTGCTACTGCGTCGAGCGGCAAGGCTCGTACTTCTGCAAGTCGTGTGCCCGTTACAGGAATATAGGCTGGTTCGTTGCGTTTACCTCGATGTGGTGTAGGTGCTAAATAAGGCGAATCTGTTTCCATCACCGTGCGTGACAAATCGAGGGCGCGCAGTACGTCCTCTTTCAGCCCATTCTTGAAAGTGGCCAATCCGCCAATTCCGACCATAAGATTGTCGTTCTTCATGGTGCGGGCTAGTTGTTCCAGTGTTCCCTCAAAAGCGTGCAAAACTCCCGTTACCGAGCGAAATTCGCGTGTTTCAAGCTTCGCTAGTACAAGGTCTATCGTATTGCGTGCGTGGATGAGTACAGGCAGGTTGTAGTATTTTGCCCATTCGAGTTGTTGCTCGAATACGAGCAACTGTTTATCCAACGAATCTTGGTAATGAAAGGCATCAAGCCCTATTTCGCCTATGGCAATTGCGCCTTGTTTTTCGAGGGTGCGTTGTATTTCGGCCAGTTGTTGCTCAAAATCTTCGCCTACCTCGCCTGGGTGTAGCCCCAAGGCTGCATAACAGGTTGTAGAATATTCAGCACAGAGTTCCAGAACGCGGTGCTGATCTTTCTCGTTGCACGCGGGGAGCACAATTTTTTTTACGCCTACAGCTTGCGCACGCGCAATAACTGCATCATAGTCCGATGCAAAGGCCTCGTCCTGTAGGTGTGCGTGGGTATCTATCCAGTGCAGCATCTTGTAGGCTAATCAGATATACGTAATTCTTTTTTTATATTTTCTACTTTTTCTTTGAATTCTTTACTACTATCCATGCGATCGCGTACAGTTTTTGCCGCATGAAGTACTGTAGAATGGCTTCTTTTACCCAAATTCTGTCCGATAACAGCCAAAGAGGTGGATGTATACTCTATTGCCAAATACATGGCTATTTGGCGTGGTTCTACGATATTGGCACGCCGCGTGTTTTCGCACAATTCGTCGATACGAAGCTTATAGATTTTAGCAATCCCGCTTTTAATGTGGTCTAGTGTAATTTGGGTAAGTGCTCTTTCGCCCACAATTTGGGTCATAATTTCTTGTGCTAGCGCCAATGTGATGGTTTTCTGCGCAAAAGTGGCATTGGCAATGAGCGAAAGGTATACACCAATCAGTTCGCGTACATTCGATTTGATGTATTGTGCAATGTATTCGATCACGTCTTCTGGGAAATCTTCAATACCGTCGCGTTGCGCACGCTCGCGTAGAATTTCTGCACGTTTAGCTTTGTCGAGGTGTACAATTTGAATGGCAGGACCGCTTTTGAGTCGTGAAAGGAGCGATTCGCGAAATCCTGTAAGATAGGCTGGAGGTTGTGTGCTTGCCAGAACGAGCTGTCCTGAGTTTTGCTGCATACGTTCGAGGATATTCAGGAGGAAATCTTGTGTAGCATAACGCCCTGCAAGTTCCTGTATATCATCAATAATTAGCATATTGATAGATTCGTATAGAATCTCGAAATCGTTGATAGCTTCTTTTTCTCCCTTCTTTTTTCGGGCGCATACTTCGGTAAACTGTTGCGTAAACTGATTGGCTGTAATGTACTGTACCACTTTGTTTGGGAAGAGTTTGCGGAATTCTAGTCCTAGGCTCTGTATGAGGTGCGTTTTACCGACACCTGTATTCCCGAAAAAATATATGGGCAGTTTGGTTCGCGGCGAGGTATATTCGGCAATAATGTTCTTGCACGCTTTGTAAGCCGCCATATTCCCTTCGCCTTTGATGAGATATTCGAAACAAAACTCAGTTTGAAGTTGTGGGTCTAGGGTAATGTTGCGAGCTACTACAGTGTGTTGCTGTTGTGTCTCATGTGTTGGAAACACCACAACATTCTGATTGCGTCGAGGGTACTGTGGTGCTGCTGGGTAGCGGGGCGAAGCGGTATTTCTTCCCGAATTCCCCATCTTGATGCGGTAGTATATACTAACATTCTTGCCTAGTGCCTTGTGCAAGGCACGCCGCAGGTGCGCAATAAGCTTATCTTCAATGTACTGACGATAGTGCTCGCTGGGCACAAGAAAGAGAAGATCCTTTCCATTATACTCCACTATCTCGAGGGGCTCAAAATAGGAGGAGTAGATCTGGGGAGTCACTAAATCCTTCAAAATCTTAAGGCAAGCGCTCCAGATCTCCTTTGGGTCGCGTTCGTTCATAAGGTCTATGCAGTTTTCTTTCCAAGTGCAATAATACGGAAAATCTCTATTCCGACTTACTGCGTCGTGTACCATTACCACTGATTTTTCGCACAATACTGCGGATAATTCCAAGAGTTCTATTTTTCCTCTCTATCGAGGACTTCCTGTGCCCGTTGGAGGGCAAGATGGATGTTTGGGAGCACATTTTCTTGTCCCAGTTCTTGCAATAACCCTGACGTGAGGAGTGTGTGCAATACCGTCTTGTTTACACCGCTTAAAATAAGGTGCACTCGGTTCATTTTGCAGATGCGCACAAGGTTTGTAAGGTTGTGCAGCCCAGTGGAGTCCATGAACGATACAAACCGCATGCGTACAATCCGTACTCGCGAAGTACGCCCTACGGCTGTTACAGCCTCTTCAAACTGATTGGCAATACCGAAAAAGAAAGGTCCTTCTATCTCGTACACTTCTACTCCCTTGGGAATGTTTATACACTCGTGCTGTAAGGTATTGTGTTTTTGTTCTTCCAGATCGAGGTGAAGCGTATCTTCCGAGACTTTGATGTGTACTGATTCAATCATGCGGCGCATGAACATTAGCATGGCAAGGAGCAAGCCAATTTCTATGGCAACCGTGAGATCCAGAAGTACCGTTAGGGCAAAGGTTACCACCATTACAGCGATGTCGGCACGTGGTCCGCGCAAAATACCAACGATAGAGCGCCAACCGCTCATGTTGTACGATACGATAACCAAGACGCCTGCAAGCACTGCCATGGGGATGTAGTCCATGAGTGGTCCTAAAAAAAGCAGAAGTAGCAATAGTACAATGGCATGTATAAGACCCGCAACGGGCGTTTTCCCCCCGTTATTTATGTTGGTCATGGTGCGGGCAATAGCGCCCGTAACGGGAATACCTCCAAAGATTGGTACGACAAGGTTTGCGGCGCCTTGTGCTATGAGTTCAGTGTTAGAGCGGTGACGGTCGCCCGTAACGCCGTCTGCTACACTGGCAGAGAGGAGCGATTCTATAGCCCCGAGCAAGGCAATGGTAAATGCCGAGGGAAAGAGCTCGCGCACGGTTTCAATACTCAAAGTAGGGAAAACGGGGCGGGGGAGCGTGGTTTGTATGGTGTACCTATCGCCAATGCATTCTAGCCCTTCTAAATGAGCGAAATGTTTGAGGAGGAAGGCGAGTAGCGAAAGAAGGACAATGGCAACCAACGAGCCAGGAATCTTTTTAGAGAGACGGGGTGTAAAGGCTATAATAAGGATACTTGCTATGCCAAAAAGGAAGGGGAGCAAAGATATATTGGTAAATGCCCCGAGGTAACGACCCCATTTCCCGAGAAAGTCGCCAGGAAGTTGTGTAAGCCCCAGCCCAAAAAGGTCGTTGATTTGCGTCGAGAAAATGGTGATGGCTATGCCCGCCGTAAAACCCACGATAATGGGGTAGGGGATGAACTTAATGAGAGTACCAAGTTTCAGCGCTCCCATTACAATGAGCAGGACGCCAGCCATAAAGGTCGCTACAATAAGTCCGTCAATGCCATAGCGTTGGATAATGCCGTAAACAATGACGATAAATGCGCCTGTAGGCCCCCCTATTTGTACATTCGAGCCTCCCAAGAGGGAAACGATGAAGCCACCGAGAATGGCGGTGAAGATGCCCACTTCGGGCGAAACGCCGCTCGCAATGCCGAAGGCTATAGCTAATGGTAGTGCTACAATGCCAACGATGATGCCCGACATGGCATCTTGTGCAAAAGTGCGTGCAGAGTAGTTTTTGAGTGTGTCAAATAATTTCGGAGAGAAATCGAACCAATTCTTTTTTTGCATTTCCGCTGTAAAATAGGATGCACAAAGGTACGAAATAGACCCATGTGCCGCCTATTTAGGCGGGAACGAATGAACCTAAGTAAATCTTCCGCGTGGGTGACAATCTTCAAGAGTCTTGCGGAGGTGCTCGCGCGATAGGTGGGTGTAGATCTCGGTGGTGATAATAGATGTATGCCCCAGCATGGCTTGCACTACGCGCAGATCTGCCCCCCCCAGCACTAAAGCTGTAGCGAACGAATGGCGCAGGGTATGCGGGCTTATTACCTTATGAATTCCTGCCTCTTCGGCTAATTTCTTTACGATTTTGAATACACTGATACGACTCAACCCTGTTCCCCGTAGATTGAGGAACAGGGTCGGTTCGCATTCTCTTTTTATCCGCCACGTGTTGCGCACCGCAAGATAATTCTCCAAATCGTGGAGTGCTTTTTCGCCTATGGGCACAAAACGTTCCTTTTGCCCTTTTCCGAACACTCGTACCACTTGGTCGTCCCAATGGATGTGCGATAGTTCTAGCTCTGTAAGTTCTGAAACCCGTAGCCCGCAACTGAAAAGCGTTTCTATGATGGCAAGGTCGCGCACCCCCGCTTTGCTTTCAAGGTCGATGGCAGTTTCCATAGCGTCTACCTCTTCAATCGAAAGCACAGTAGGAAGGTGTTTTTCCAGCTGTGGGGCAGTGATGAGTTCTGTAGGGTCTCGGGTGATGAGTTCCTCTAGCAGGAGATAGCGAAAAAAGGAACGTATGCCCGAAATAACACGCTTTTGCGAACGTGCTCCTAGGTATTTGTCGCGTCCAATCTCAAAAATGAGCTCTTCAATATCTGCTTGTTCTAATTCTGTGGGACGCTTTTTCAGAGTGTCAATCGAAAAGCTCCGCAGGAGGTTCACGTCGTGTATATAAGCCTCTATACTTGCTTCTGAGAGAGTACGCTCGAGGCGGAGATAAATCACATAGTCGTGTAGGGCGTTCTCCCAATGTTCTTCGGTAGTCAGTTCGTGCATAAATGAGGTGCGGTGCTGGTAGGTTACTCTCTTTTTGGAAGTGCGTCTAAGATATATAAAAAACGGAGCATCACGGCAATCCCGCAAATGCTCCGCATCTATTTTGACCTACTATTTCTCGCTTACTCGGGAATATATACAATATCGCCGTTCTCTAGTTGGTAGGCTATACCTATTTTCTTTCCCTTTGCTTTGTTGCTTGTTTCGCTCTCTGCACTGGGCTTATACTTTTCAATCTTCTCGCCCTTTTTCATCAAGATCTCCATATCGTCTTTTCCAGGGTTCTTGACTATCGTGTAGTCCTCTTTTGAAAAGACCTCCGTCATGTTAAATTTGGTAACCAGAGCTACCATTAGCGCTACGGCAAATACCATAGCAATATCGAACATGTTGGAAACGAGACTCGACGGATCGGGCTCTTCGTCAGAGAACCTACGCCTGTTGCTTCGCATCGTTCAACGTATCATTGATGTAGTCTAACCAAATAAGATCGCGCTGATTGTAAGCACGAAGGGCTTGCAAAAGGAAGTACCCTACGCCAGATGTGAACATCCCTAGCACTGTAGTGGCAAATGCCACTTGCATGTTGTATGCCATTGAGGTTACATCGCCTGTACCAAGGGCTACCAGCGCTGGTCCCATAGGAATTAGTGTACCCATCAGACCAAGTATGGGACCGAATTTCGTCAGGATTTTTGGGCGTGCTAATCGTTTCTCCAGTTCTAGCTCGTAGCAAGATATAAGATAACTGCGTTCCGCAGGCGATACCTCCAGCACATCGAGTGCCACCTTTTCAAAGGGAGTAGCCCGTTTTGCAGCTGTAAGGGTGTCGTGTAAGGGTTGAAGACCACTATACTTGATGGTACTGAAAAGAGGGGAGTACTTTTTGAAGTGTACACGTTGACGTTGCCGCGTGCCCAGATAACCTCCCAGTAGAAGTAAAGAGAGGACGAAGAGTACAATGAGTCCGAGTATTACGGGGATAAGAAGCCCGTTCGAGACCCAAAACATGACATCAGTTATAAATTTCATCGTTTCGTATTTATCTCATCATATAAAAAGCGCGCTTTTTAGGAGTGCTTGAGTATCCGTTTAATCCCGTAACCTACCAATGCCACTACTGCAAAAGCGACCATAAGTACAGCGCTATGGAGCAATTCGCGTGGAAGGTCGCCTTGCGAAACACCGTGTACTAAACCTTCGGGCGTGAAAAGCATGGCGGTTATCACCAAAAGAAAAGTAACAAAGCTAAGAAGCATTGCCGTCTCCCGCGTAAGAGAAAGAAAACGACTAAAGTAGGGGGCTAACAATACTAGTAACATTACTCCCAATGCTAACGCTACGCTTACACCAACGAATGAGTAACCCGTAAGCAAGAAAAGCAACTCGACGCGAAAGTAAAAAAGCGCGGGGAAAATGAGAAGCGGAGGAAGAAAATAAGCGACTTTGTGAAGCGAATCAAATATAAGTTGTAGCAATCCGTAGTAACGTAACCGCGTATGCGATGGCCAACGGATGTCGTGGGAGGTCATGGCGAGAAAACTGAGTACCATATCGAGCATAACGAAGAGTGTAACATCGTTAAGCCATTTAATGGTATTAAGCGTCTCGTCTACCCACATTTTATTGATGGTGAGAGCAATGGGGTGTAATGCTAACACAAAGCCGCCGTAGAGTAGTGCGTGTACACAGCGCAACCACCACGAGCTGCGTTCGCCCTCTTCTACTAGCAGTTTTAATACTGCTAAAAAACTTAATAACAAAAAGACGTTTCCCACGGTAGAACTAATTTTTAGGGATTGAAAAAATAAGAGGGGACAGCCCCTTGTACAAGCGCTGCACCCTCCTCTATGTTGTTTTATTCGTTCTTTTTACGTCTGTAGCGACGTACCATCTGTATTGCCAAAAGTAGGACAATAACAGCCCCTGCAACGATAGTCCAAGGGAGTTTCGACGTCGTGCTACTGCTTGCACTCTCCGAAGCTTGTTTGCCGTCGTTTTCCTTTTTCAGCACCTTCGCATTGTTTGCATCTGCGCTTTGCGCCACTTCGCGTACTTCGTTGATGCTCTTCTTGTACTCCGACGCTTTCTCTGAACTTACGTTCTGTGCTATGAAGTCGTGCAGTTTCACATTACCACAGACCATACCACTACAACCAGCATTTGCCTTCTCGATCGAGGCGGTATGTACTTCCGCTATCTTCTGAGTTTGTTCGGGTGTCGCTTTCCACATTCCTTTGCGGATAGTTTCGAGCATAGTAGCGGTAAAGTCCTGTAGTGCAGCGGGATTCTCGCGCTCAAAGAACTCCTGAATGCCCAAATTCTTATCATCGAGAATGTAGGTATTGTAGATAGCCTCCCACAGCTCTTTGTCTATGGCAGAAGGTTTCATAACGTTCCAAGCGTAAGTATTGCGTACTATCTCGTCGAAGCCGTTAGCAGCATTAGCGCCACCCTTTACCATCTCCTTTATGTAAGTCGGGTTTAGGATCGTGGTACGCGCCTCTACACCAATTGATTGCTTAAGCTCTTGTGTACGGACACGACGACGGTTGCGAAGGTCGGAAAAATAACCTTCGGGGTCTTTCCCCGTTACTTCGCGCACAGCCAGCGTCATGCCTCCCATAAACTCATAGACATGGTCTAGACTGAGCGCTCCCCAAGTATTGCTCTGGCGAGGTTGTACGACAGCGTCGGTGTTTTGAATCGCTGCTTCAAACACACCCTGTGTAAACGCTTGCCAATTCTCGCGATCGCCGTACGCTGCCCCCATATTATTGATGTACACCTCGGCAATCTCTTTACGTGTTTCCCAACTATCTCCGCTTTCCACCATGCCTTGTATGCCAGTGCCGTAAGCACCGTTAAGCCCACCAAAAACGCGGTACTTGCTCAACTTACGCGCATCAACGGGCGCAACCCCTTTGTCTAAGAGCAGACGCTCTGCATCGTGTACCCCCTTCAATATTTGGTTCTGCTCTTCACTCTCGCCTTCAGCTTCGGCTGCCATATTTACTGCCTTTTGGATGAGGAAAAGACGACTTGCTGCCAAATCGCGGAACTGACCAGAGGTCTGAATAAGCACATCTACACGTCGACGACCGAGTTCCTCTAATGGAATCAGGCGAACGTCTTGTACACGTCCCATGCGGTCATAAACAGGTTCAGCTCCTAACAAATAGAATATCTCGGCAATCGTTGTCCCCTCGCTTTCAATAAAGCTACTACTCCAGAGGGTGAAACTTACCTTGCGAGGGAATTCGCCATTATTACGTTTCTGGTAGTCGGCAATTAGCTCCTCGGCTAGCTGTTTACCGTGCTCCCACGCATTTTTGGTAGGCGTGCGCTCGGCATCTATTGCAAAGAGATTGCGCCCAGTAGGCAGCACATCGGGACTGGATATAAAGTCGCCCCCAGCCGAGGTAGCGGTATAACCTCCTGCAAACGAATTTAATAGCGAGCGCATTTCAGCCTGTGGGCTTTCATGCAGAAGTTTATCATACACTTCTACTTTTGCTAGCGACTGACTGAGAAGATTTACTGCATCTGCCAAACGAATTTCTTCGGGGGTTGGTTCTTCTGCCGTAGTACTTCCTCCCATCCCTTCAGGTTTCTTGCTTCCCATTCCTGCTGGTGGCATTCCACTAGGATGTCCCGTAGGCATTCCCTCGGGTTTAGTTCCTCCCATTCCTTCGGGTTTCTTGTCTCCCATTCCTGCTGGTGGCATTCCACTAGGATGTCCCGTAGGCATTCCCTCGGATTTAGCTCCTCCCATTCCCGCTGGAGGCATTCCACCCTTACCAGACATTGCGCCCATGGCACTAGAAGGCATCCCTTTAGGCATACCCATCATGCCCATCATCCCCATTCCTTTTTCGTCTTGCGAGGCTTGCCACTCTGCAACACGTTTGGCAAGTGCAAGGTCTGATGATGTAACTCCAGCCTCACGCATCAAACCCTCAATAGATGCCTTTGGATTGCTTTGCATCTTGCGTACAAGGCGCTCGGCGGGCTTTAAGTAGTGTGTATCAAAGAAAGAGGTACTCTTAAGCTGCTGCGGAGTAACTTTACCACGACACAATGCTATCTGCGACAAAGCGTATGCTACAGGATCTTCCGACATCAACAATACACTGGAAGAGATCTTAACCTCTGGAAACAGTTCGCCAGAAATGTAAGACCCACCCACAATTTTTGCCGATGCTAATTCCTGTACAAAATCTGCCAATGCTTCAATTGCATCGCGCGAATAGGGCTGACCTGCTACTGTATCGAGCTTTAGATCTCGGTGATACCCTTCCTTTATGGCTATCTGCTTAATTTGTAACGAAAGCTGGTCGTCATCCTTTTCTTGTGCCAGATACTTGTCTGTAAGGCGTAGGAAATTGCCCACAGCGCCCTCTAGTTGCGTGGCTATGAAAGGCGGAGGTAAGTACGATACCAACTTCGCATAACTGCGGCGCTTAGCAATCATTCCTTCTCCCACATTGGCTGTGGTGTAGTAGTACACGTGCGGAAGATCGTAAACCAAACGGTCGGAGTAGTCCTGACTAGAGAGTGCTACTTGTTTTCCTTGAATGAACTCTAAGCTGCCATGCGTACCGAAGTGCATCATAATGTCTGCCCCGAAACCATGGCGTGCCCACAGATAAGCCGCAATGAACGGATAAGCGGGAATACCCGCCGAGCCGTGTACCATTTTGAAGTCATTTACTCCAACACCTTGTGCAGGCTGAGGGATAAGTACTACGTTCCCAAAACGAACTTTTGCCACACCGATGCATAGTGTACCATCTTTTTCCACCACTTGGTGCTCTCCAGGTGCTTCGCCGTACTTCTTGCGCAAACTATCTAGCTGCTGTGGGGTCATTACTTTTTGCATCCAAGCTTTGAGCGAGTCGCCACGTACAAGTTCGGGGTAACCACTCAAGAGATATTTGCTAGACGAACCCTCTGCATAGCTATTAAACAGCGGTGCTTGGGTCATGAGTACTTTACCAAATTCAGCTGCCGTTGCGGGGAGTCCGTCTAGGTTGTACCCTTTGTTTTGCATCTCCTTCAAAACATTGTACAACGACTGTATTACCTCTAGCCCTGAAGCTACAAGCGAGTTAGAACCTGGCCCCTTCAGGTAGTAGATAGCCACCCTTTTGTCCTTATTTGCCTTCCGCTGGAGGGTTACATAGTTCCACATTGTTTGGGCGAAGGTCTCCATGCGGTCGGGAATAGTGATATTGTAGTTTACACCGTCCTCATCAGCGCGTTGTGCAATGATTACGTAGGGCATCAGTGCCCCGTCCATCTCGGGTGTTACCACACTCTGGCTCAGGAAACCGCCTATTATCCCATTCGGATCTGCCTCCCATTGTTCTTTCAGCGCATTGATGGTAAGCGGTGCAAAAAGAGGTGTATTGTGGCTGGTAAACCATTGTCCGACAACCTTCGATGCTCCCATTACAAACCGCCCGTGAGGCATATACACCACAAGGTCGGGGTTTATTTCCGTCAGGTACTCAAGACGTTTCTCAAGCGCATTGATGGGGTAAACATTAAACCCTACGCGTTCGAGCGAGGAGATAATAGAATCCAAGTGTTCACGATCTGGACTGAACGGACCGCTGGCCATTCCCGTGAAGAATGCGAGCTTCGGAGCACCAGCACGGAAACCGTTCTTATTGTAGTACTCCTGAAATTCGTTTACTGTTAAGAAACCTTTATCGGCAAGGTTCTTAGCAAATAGACACTCGTCGGGATAATCTATCGGGTCTTTTATCTCTCCCTCGCGCAGTTCCTTATTCAGAATTTCGGCGCGGAAGTAATTCAACCCCGAACGTAAGTTCGTTGCACCTGCACTTAAGCCAGCATTTCGGAAATATTCCAGAAAACGATCGCGCTTTGCCGAATCTATATTGCTGATGTCATTTTCGGGTGTAGTGGTCATTATCGCCATATAGCGTATTCCCTTCGCATCGAGGGCTTTTACGCGTTCGCGATCTTCGTCTGTCCACTTCAAGCCCATCCCAAAGGCGATAACGCCATCGTAGGAACTGAGGTCTTCGGTGTTATTAACCACGTGCAGAGTTACGTTCTTCTTGTCTATTGCCCGCATCATCCCCTTGCAGGTAGATTCGGGGTAATTTACCAACGCAATGCGTACGGGGCGCGGTCGGAAAAGGAATACCACGATGCCTACTGCCACGACCACGACAAGCGCAATAAGCGCGATTAAGATTTTTTTCTTCATCTCTTGATTCTCATTATGACTAACTACACACGGTGTGCGTAGTTGTTCGCTTTTTAAGCTTAGTAGCGCAACGATAGAGCTACATAAAAACTACGACCAGGCGACAGTGACGTCACTACGCTTACTTGTTCCGACACATAGTTAAGCAAGTTTTCGCAGCCAAAGGTAAGCGTAGCATGGTTCTTCCAACTTGCGTAAAGGCTTGCGCGCAGCGTGTAGTAGGAAGGATAGTCGCGATAAGCATACAAAAGGTCGGTATCCGAGGTGCGGAAAGCGGCATGCAGCGACCCATAAAAACGCCCCGATACATCTGTTCCTACGGCAAAATCCTTCTTGAAGGTATAACGATAGTTTACGGCTGCTGTGGCAGTGTGAGGACGCACTTGCGATACATCGAATGCATCGCCATTTTTATCCTTTACCTCGTATATGTCGTGCACGTAGGAGTGGTTTAGGCGCAGGTCTAGATTCGATAATACGTGATAAACCAGAATAGTTTGCACGCCTGCAATCCACGACGAACCGCTGTAGTTCAGATACTTCAGATAGCGCGTCCCGCCTATTTCCAGCCATTCTTGTTCGATCCTGTTGCGGAATACGTTGTAGTAGAAAGTGCTACTAATATTGAACTTTCCGTATGTAAATTCGGGGGATAGTGCAAACATGTTGCTTGTCTCGGGTTTTAGGTTCTCATTCCCTTGAATAACAAATCCGCCTCCCCCTGCATGTGTCCATTCCATAAACAACTCTTTGAGTGTAGGCGAGCGGAAACCTGTTGAAAAAGAGCCACGCACTGCAAAGTATTTTTCGCGCCACATAGCAGCAATACGTGGTGTAGCATACCCCCTGAACTGTGAATGAAGGTCGTATCGTACGCCACCTGTAAGTGTCAGTTTTTCGAGTGCACGCCACTCGGTCTGCAAATACCCCGTGTAGGTCGAAGCCGAACGATATTTACTCTGATCCTTAAAACGGTCGCCTTTTGTGCGTTCGTTTACCGACTCAAAGCCTAGGTTGAAGGTAGGAAGCCCTTCGCCCCATGGTTTGGCATTGAATTGGACACGCGAAGTGTGCGTAAGGTAACTATAAACGGGACGACGACCTTTCCGTGATCCGAGTTCCATGACCTCGTCGCGCGCATAACCATCGTGGTTATAGGCAATGTCCAGATTGTACGCATCGTTGAAACGATATTGCGCATTGCCCCCCACTTTGTAGAACTTATAGTGATTGTAAAAACCGTTTACTTCGCCGAACTGCTCGCGATTGTTGTAAGTACCATTCGCTTCCACCTTAAAGCGCCCCGTTGGGGTGGAATATCCGAGTTTTTGACCCACATTCCAAATCTCGTTGCCTGGTACTACTGCGGTGTCTCGTGCGTCTTTTATGCGTAAACCATACGTGTCTTGAAAAGACCATCCCCCCGTCGTGGTAGATTGAAATCCTTTCTGCTTGATGCCAAAATAGCCATTGTGGCGCTGCACCATCTGGCTGTCATAAAGCCCTGTGTAGGAAGCTTCTACGGGACGTTTTGCCGTACGTGTTATAATATTGATTACTCCACCTATAGCATTTGAGCCATAGAGCGCCGAGGCAGAGCCTCGCACCATCTCAATGCGTTCGATATTGCTGGGGTCTATACGATTAAGGTCTACAGAGCTGGAGCCTTCGTTCGTAATACGCTCTCCGTCTACGAGGAATAGAACATAGTCTGCCGAAAGACCCTGTATCGAAAGGCGCTCTTGAGAGCCGTGTAGGCTGTATTCGATCCCAGGGAGTATAAACTCTATTACATCGACCATAGAGCGCGGATTTAGGCGTTGTATCTCTTCACTTCGTACGACATGTGTAATAACAGGCACATTGCGAAGGGGACGAAGCTGACGGTCGGAGGTAATGACCACATCGTCCATGTTTACCTCCTTCATAAGCGTTGTGTCTTGCTGTGTACTTACGCTAGGTTGCGATACTGAGCTCTGCCCAAGGGCAGAATTACAAAGCAAAAGGGCACAGACGAGGTAGAATATCTGTTTTCTCATCTATAATTTCCGTTTCAGACTAAAATGAAAAGCGAAAGCGTGACAAAACAAAATGTTTTGCCACACTTTCTTTGTCAAAGTTCAAACGTGGTATTTTTATTCTACAGGGTAGATATAATCTAACTTGTACTTGATGCTTGAGAAGGAGTTAGACTGTCCTTGTGCTTTCTGCCCGTTGCGTAAACGGCACATGGCAACCTTCCCATTAGCACAGCGTACAAAGAAGATAGATTCGTCTACTAGGGCTTTAGGTGGCATACCTGGCACGAATCCCGCTATTCCAAATTGCATGTACCCACCAAAAAACTCTTGAGGATTGTTATAAGTAGTGGAAAGCGCTAGGTTGAGTCCTGTCTTCTCAAAAGAACCGTAATTCATACCTTCGCCTTCATACGGTTTGTTATTGTAGTACTCTTCTGTATCTGCTACCCAGTCGCTCTCTGCGGGGCGCTTTTTATACATCCAAAGTTTAACTCCCTCTGTGCGTTCTTCGCCCTTTCGTACATCTTTCTGATCTGCTTTTTCTTTTATAAGTGGATCAGTATGGAAAGCTGCCCCTTTCCCTTTTCCAGATTTTCCTCCATTCGTTTTGAAATACACACGGTTTACGCCTAAATCCCAAGCATCCGATTCTACAGCTTGGTCGACAGTCATACCCGCGTTTACAGCTACGCCCTTTTCAAAATTGATCCACAACCAAGCACCGAATTTAGTAACCTCAAGTTCAAGAGTTTTCACATCGTGAGCTTCCAATTCCTTTTGGTTTTTCTTCTCACGTTCTATGTTATCGTCAACTTTTTTCTTTCGGCAAGAAAAACCTAAAACGCTGATGCAAAGTGCCATAAGCACGTAAAACACCTTTTTTGTCATGATTAAAATCATTTTAATTAACGACGCAAAGATAAAGGAGTGCGACTTTGCACACAATCACCAAAAAAGAGGAATTAGATCACGGAAAATGAAGGGGTGCAGAATTT
Organism: Bacteroidia bacterium; assembly: GCA_905373475.1. Taxonomy (GTDB): domain Bacteria; phylum Bacteroidota; class Bacteroidia; order Bacteroidales; family CAJPTX01; genus Bacteroides_D. Next base: position 28,880 of record CAJPTC010000003.1, read on the forward strand.
AGAAAGACGTAGCAAGTTTTCTATAAACCCCTTTTGCGAATTTGGTAAGCTACAGATTAAGAAACTGATATTTTTATGTATAGAAGCGTTTTCTGGATTTGCTCCAATATGCATAAACAAGCTACATCCCTACACAGAAAATATTGATTATCAATTGTAGGGGCACAGCTTCGTACAACTCTTAATTTGCGCCTCTGGGCTATAATTGGGCTTCTTTTAGCGCACGTATGGTTTGTAGCGGATCGGGGGACTTAAAAACCGCATTGCCTGCTACTAGCGCTGTTGCGCCAGCATTGTAGAGTGCGCCTGCATTTTGCACATTCACCCCTCCGTCTACCTCAATGATAAGCGCTGGATTTAAGCGCTCTGCCATTGTACGAAGCGCACGAATTTTATCCAAAGAGTTCGGAATAAACGACTGTCCGCCGAAGCCAGGGTTTACACTCATTACCAGTACAAGATCGGCGTAGGGTAAAATGCTTTCTAACAGACAGACAGGCGTATGCGGATTGATTGCAATGCCTGCCAAGGCGCCCAATTCGCGAATACGGGAGAGTGTACGATGCAAATGGGTACAAGCTTCGTAGTGCACAGTAAGCACGTGTAAACCGAGTGCTACAAAGCGCTCAAGGTAACGGTCTGGGTCTACTATCATTAGGTGTGCATCGAGCTTTTGGGTCGTCTGACGTGCTACTTGCTCCATAATGGGGAAACCGAAGGAGATGTTGGGAACAAACACGCCATCCATTACATCGAGGTGTAGCCATTCGGCAGCACTCCCGTTGAGCATTTCAAGGTCGCGACTTAGGTGTAAAAAATCGGCGGATAGGAGCGAGGGAGATATAATTGGCGTCATGGCTTCTAATGTTTAGAATCTTCTCATAAAAAGTGGTGTGCTATTCGTCGGTACTCTTTTTAATTCTCCGTAGCACTGCGAAGAATTGTGTTTTCGTGAACCCTCGTTGTTCGGAAAAGCGAAGTAGTTTCATTTTAAGCTCCTCGGTCAGAGGTTCATTCTCTTTTACTTTACCTCGAAGTAGTCCTTCCAACAATTGAAGCTCTTCCTCTGCATTGAGTTGCAAGAGTGCTTTATTTATAACCGTCTGGGTTATCTGATGGTTTGCTGTCAGTTTGTAACTTATTTTCAGACGTCCCCATCGGTCAAAGCAAAACTTGTCGTGCACGTATGCAGTGGCAAAACGAAGCTCGTCGATAAATCCTTCTGCCTCTAAAGCTTCTAGAATGTGGTTGCACTCCGTAGAATTCGCGCCGCGTTTCGTGAGTTTTTGTCGCATAGCAAAAGGCGAAACTTCTTGCTGTGCACACTGATGTTGTGCCCATGCCAAGAGTTGTAGTTCGTGCTCCGTCATTCCTTCGTCGCAAAAACAATTCGTTCTTTGCCTGCAAAATCGCGGTACAATCTGACGTCTGCCATCCCCGCCTGAGTAAATTCAGCGGCGGTCTCCGCTCCTAAGGTCTCATATATTTCGCAAGCTACAAAACCTCCTGGTTTTAATAATTGTGTGGCTAAGTATGCTATACGCCGATAAGGTTTTGTAGGCGCTTCCGAAGGCACAAAAAGGGCAAGGTGAGGTTCAAAATTGTGCACGCGGCGCGAGAGGCTTGCCGCTTCTGCTTGGGGAATATAGGGGGGATTTGATATGATGAAATCGTAACTATTGGGGATTCCCTCCCATGTATACAGATCGGCTTCTAGAAAGGAGATACTTGCGTTATAGTGCTTTGCATTTTCTTTTGCCACCTCAAGCGCAGCGTGGCTCAGTTCTAAGGCATCTAGTACAAGTTGCGGTGTTTCCAGAGCGAGGGTAATAGCAATGCAACCGCTGCCTGTGCATAAATCGAGCCCGCGCAAGGGGCGTTGTTTGGGCAAATGCTTTAGTACCAAGTCGCACAACTCCTCTGTTTCGGGACGAGGAATCAGCGTATCTGCAGTGACCTTAAAGGAGCGGTTAAAAAAGTAAGCTTGCCCCAAAATATATTGTAAGGGCGCACCTGTAGCGAGCACTGAGAGTATGCTAGTTTGCTGTTCTATTTGTTCTGGGGTAGCTTCGCTTTGTGCGTCGGCGTAAAGCACAGGAAAAGAGGTAGCATAAATGTGCTCGGCTATAAGCCGATAGGTACTTTCTACCTCTTCCTGTAACCCCAAGGCATTTAGTTCGTCTTTCAGACGATGAAGCAAAGCCAGCCGAGTAATCACTTTCTGCTATCTTTGTAACAAAGGTATGCGGAAAATGTCAATCAGTAGTGAACAGCGCGCGTTAGACGAGGTCTTTATGGGACGCGCCATCGAGATTGCTCGTAATGGGATGGGCTTTGTAGCCCCCAACCCAATGGTGGGAGCAGTGATAGTGCGCGGCAATGAAATAATTGCTGAAGGTTATCATGCTCAATACGGAGGTTCACATGCCGAGGTTATGGCTTTTCAGCAGGCAGAAGCCAAGCACGCAGACCTGACTGATACAACGCTTTATGTGACCCTAGAACCCTGCACCCACGTAGGTAAAACGCCTCCATGTTGTGAAGCTATTGCACAGCGCCCAGTGCGTCGTATAGTAATTGCTACGCTAGACCCTAATCCTGTGGTACATGGCAAGAGCATAGAATATTTGCAAAATGCGGGGAAGGAGGTAGAGGTAGGCGTTCTTGAAGAGCAGTCGCGCGAACTCAATCGCCGCTTCTTCACCTTTCACAACAGACGGCGTCCGTATATCATCTTGAAATGGGCACAGACCCTAGACGGTTTTATAGATTCCAACCGAGCGGCGAGCGAACCCTATCGTTGGATAACGAATCAGAAAAGCCGCATGCTTGTGCACAAGTGGCGCAGCGAGGAAATGTCGATACTCGTGGGTACGAATACCGCTCTTCGCGACAACCCCGAGCTTACGGTACGCTACTGGAGCGGTAAAAATCCGTTGCGGGTTGTAATGGATCGTACGCTTCGTCTCCCGCACACGCTTCATCTTTTTGACGGCTCTACACCTACACTTATCATTGCAGGGAATAATTTATCGGCTTCTACGCGGGGCGAAACCTTTTCCAATATTCCCAATACTGAACTGGTTTTCGTCGATTATATGAAAGGCATAGAGGGTGTACTGCTTGCCGAACTGCAAAAGCGTAATATCACGTCGCTCATAGTAGAAGGTGGCGCACTCATTCTCAACAATTTCCTCAAACTTGGTCTGTGGGATGAGGCGCGCGTTTTTGTAGGTAATCAGTTTTATCGCGCTGGGCTTCTTGCACCTGCTCTCCCCGAAGGTTTGCACTACACCTATAGCATAGACCAGTGTCAGTTACATACCTTTCGTAACCCTAAGCCCCGCGGTAATTAGCGCGGTAAGCAAGCGCGTTTGCTAAGACCTACAGCTGCTTGTACAAATCTACAAACGCTGTGAGACGCACTAGGTTGTTTGTCTGCCTCTCGTTCATAGTACTGCTACTTGCCGTGGCAGATCTTTTCTTCGGCGCTATTTCTCTCCCCTGCGACGAACTTTTGCAAACGCTTTTAGGTGAGCCGCCGTCAGAATTCCTACGGAATATACTCTGGGAATATCGTTTTCCTAAAATGCTAACAGCTTTATTGGTGGGTATGGCGCTTCCCACCAGCGGACTTCTGATGCAGCGTTTTTTCCGTAATCCTCTTGCAGGTCCGTTTGTGCTTGGCATTAGTTCGGGGTCTACGCTTGGTGCTGCATGTGTCATACTGATAAGTGGGGGAGGAGGTATGATCGGGGCGCTGACCATCGCAGGAGCTGCCACATTGGGGGCATTGGCAATACTGCTGCTTATCCTCGTGGCATCAATTCGTCTTAAGGGGCAGAATACAATTCTAATATTAGGAATATTATTGAGTGCTTTGGCGTTGGGGGTTGTAAACATTTTGCAATACACAAGCAACGAACACGCACTCAAGCTCTTCGTCATTTGGACGATGGGTAGCCTTAGCGAGGTTTCCAGTACATCGCTTCTCTTCTTGGCATTAGGTACGCTACTTGGGCTTATACTGGCTTTTTTGTGCTTGCGTCCACTTTCCTTACTCCAACTGGGGGCTGCGCACGCCACCTCACTAGGTTTGTCGCTACGAGCCACTACAATTCTTTTGTTTCTGGCAACTGCGCTCCTCGCAGGGGTTACTACGGCTTTCTGCGGTCCTATTGGTTTTATAGGGCTTGTTGTTCCGCACATTGCGCGCCAGATGTTCCGCACCTCCTCACTCAAAACGTTGTTTGTAGCAACGCTACTCATTGGCATGGCGTCCCTTCTTGTCGTAGATCTCCTATCGCAATACATTGGGCGTTGGATGCCTTTACCCTTAAATGCCTTAGTAGCTATTGTGAGTCTGCCTTTTATGATTCACCTTCTCTTTTCGACAAAAAGCTCGCATGCATTCAATTAGTTTAATAGTTTCCGAGCTTTCGGTAGGCTACCCTCGCAAACCCCTACTTCTATCAAACCTCTCTTTTGCAGCCAGTGGAGGAGAACTTATTGCGCTACTTGGGCGAAATGGGACGGGAAAGAGTACGCTTCTTAAAATTTTAGCAGGTGATTTGAATTTTAGTACGGGCTCTATTAGGTTGAATGGCAAAGATCTAGCCTCTTTTTCCGTACGGCAACGCGCCGAGCACATTGCTTATTCTCCGTCACGTCTTCAGTTTGAACCTCTTACCCGTGTAGAAGAGTTGGTCACATTCGGACGCTTCGCAGCTCGCGGATGGCTAACCCCGTTGCAACAAACTGATAGGGAGGTAATTGAGAAAGCTCTTGAGGCAGTAAACCTTATACCTTTACGACGGAGCTATTTGTCTGAAATAAGCGATGGCGAACGGCAACGTGCAAGTATCGCATTGGCATTAGCGCAAGAGGCATCTTTGCTTTTATTGGATGAACCGACTGCCTACTTGGATTATCTTGCACGGCAGGAACTAGTAGCTCTTTTGCGGGAAGTGGCGCACACTCAAAAACGGCTAGTGCTTTATGCAACGCACGAGCTGTTGGTAGCGACCGATTATGCCGACCGCTTTCTCTTGGTAGCCAATGGAACTGTGCAAGAGGTGAGTGCCGAGTATGTAAGGGCTATTTGTCCCAGCGGATCTGGCCTACGAGTTGAAGGAAATAGTCGTTAGACATATTGTAGGGGCTGCAGGAGGAATAAAAGTTGTGAGCTGTGCAATTTGAATAGTTCATCACCGATTTATGTAATCGCGATACAGATTTATTCTTCTCGCATTTTGTAGCAACAAAAAAACGGGAGCATCTCTACAGATCTCCCGTTTTTATAAAGGCAGTATGTCTACCTCTACTTGTTCTTTTTATGACGATTCTTACGCAATCTTTTTTTGCGCTTGTGAGTCGACATCTTATGGCGCTTACGCTTCTTACCACTTGGCATTTCGACGTTCCTCCGTATTAAAAAATGTAACTTATTCTTTTTTGTCTACCGCCTAACGAAGCGTAGCCGCTTCCTTGGGAAACGGGAGCACTACTTCTTTTCTTCTTCGTTGTCATTGAGAGGGCTGCCTGCAATACGCCCCATCAGATGCTTAGAAGGCTTAAATGCGGGAATTTTGTGCGCAGGAACTATGATGGCACAATCTTTCGAAATATTGCGGGCAAGCTTTTCTGCACGTTCCTTGATGATGAACGACCCAAAACCTCTTAAAAAAACGCTCTCGCCTTGCTCCAACGATAGTGAAACAGACTCCATAAAGCCCTCTACGCAACGGAGCACCACACTACGTTCCACGCCCGTTTTACGAGCAATCTCATTTACAACGTCAGCCTTTGTCATCGTATTTATCCTTTGTATCAGAGTTATACAAGCACTGCCTATCTGTTATACTCTCACCACAAAAGTAGTAATTTTATTATAAACAGCGTGTTATGCGGTTGACTCTTTCAGAGAAATGCTCTTTGGGTGTATGAGCTCTGCTAAAATTTTACGCGGAGGGCGAGAAGCAGATGTCCTGGCATGCGGCGATATAACGTGCTTGAATACATATTGATGTCGGCAGTGCTTTGCCACCATTCGTTCTGGCGGAGGTGTAGAAGCTTCTTACCGCGCACTGACAAATCAAAATTCCCTATCTGATAGTTCATGGTTACATCAAAATCGTACATGTCGCGCAATAGTTTTTCCTCTTGTATGAAAGAATAGTAGCCTGCCAACATCGCATTGAACTTTTTCCAACGAAAGCGCAATGAAGCACGCCCTGTTAGTTCTTCGTAGCTAGAGGTTAGGGCATCAGCTGCCGAGAGTTTGTTGTCGCTGCGTTCGTACTTGCCCTGTATACCAAAATTGAGAAGTGTGTGACGGAAGCGTGAGAAGAAGCCGATGTCTGCATTTACTAAATCGCTTGAAAGGCTCTCATCTCTTACAGTATTGCGTTTTACACTTTCGGAGGTAGAATGTACATGAGCGGCGATTTTGGCATCAATGGGAAGCGAACCTAGCCCCTTTGTTATATTTAACGAGCCATAGATACGGTATGACGAGCCGCCATCTATGTAGTGTAAGTAGGAAACCAGATCTTGCGTTCTTGTTATGCTCTGCGCTTTGTCGCCCTGTGTTGCGTATGCTGTGTACGCAAAAAGCATGAAGTTGTTGAAAAGGCTAACATAGCTATATTGCACATTGAATTCGTCTTGCTCTACGAAGGGTTTTTGCATGAGTGAAGGCGTGATATATTGTCGGTAACTAATTACCCATGGAAGGCGCGAAAGTTGCTCGCTTTCGCTGAGCGTATGGGTTCGTTGTGCCGTAAAAGTGATGCTGTGGTAGGAGGTAAATTCCATCTTTAGCGAAGCCTTAGGCTCTAGATAGGCGAATGAGTTCGTGCGGAGTGTGTAAGGCGAGGTATGTAACTGGTAGTACGAAAAATAACTCCCGAGCGTGAAACGGAAGATACTCACATTTTTCATCAGACCGAGATAAGGGTGTAGTGTATGCAAAAGCAAGGTCTCACTCGCTTGCCCCAGATCAATTTCTTGTATAAGGCGTGTTGACTTCCCCTGATAAGCCAATTCGCCTGTAAGATATATTTGCCAAAACAGGGGGTAAATAGTGCCCACATAAGCTCGGTATTCTGTATTTAGCTTCTCGCGTCGCGGTTGTAATCTATGCCATGTTCCTTCAAATTCATAAGAGAAGGGGAGCATTGTTGCGCTACTTAGCAAGTTGTTTCTGTTGGCGTAGTTATTGAATGCAAACTTGGCGCCGAAAAAGAGTACTCCGCGTCCCAACAGCCACTGTGCCTCGAGGTCTTCTTTAACGTCATAAGTACGTCGTGTACTCGTACGTTGTGCATTGAGGGTACGACTGAGGTAGGCGTTCTTATAGTCCAGAATATTGTCAAGGTCGCTTACGGAAAATTTCGTATCGCTCTGTAGCGAAAATCGTCGGTTCGGCAGCCATTTGTTTGTAAGAGATTGTGAAATGAGCTGTATGTCCTTCTGTTCCGAACTTTGGTGATAGTTTGTAAACTTCCCCGATGGGTCAAAGAAACGCTGTATACTATTCTCGAGACCAAAAGCTCGGCTGCGGTTGTAGATAGTAGAACTCTTCAGTTTGTAATGCTTGGTAGGTTTAAGTGTTGCATTGATATTGGCAAGCCCAGACGTACGTTTGTATTCATTGCTCGGAGGGTCTATGAGTTCACTCTCTTCGGGGGTGAGGCGCATCACATTATCTCCTTTCCCTGCGAGAAGAGATTCTACGTCTGCGATTTGCATGAAGTAGTCCTCAATAGAGAAAACGGGTTCGCCCGTATTGTTGCCGTTGAGCATTGCACTGACTGAGCCTTTGGGAAGGAGCGATAGTAACGAAGCTTTTCCTTCAAATTTATTGATGATGCCCCCAGCTCCCTCAGCCGATCCATTAAGGGTTAGTTTCTTTTCCGACTTAAGGTTAAGAGCCGTCATCTTTTTGTCGCGAAACTGGGAAGCGATATCATCGTCAGCTTTATAGTTTTGTAGCAACTCTATGGAGTTGGCAAAATCGGGCGGCAAAGTGTTTATGGCAATTCCCGATGTGGCGTTCGAGAAGATATCTTCGTTGTTCACAAGTACTTTATCTACCTCTTTGCCTTGAAAATAGACCTTTCCATTCTTATCTACGTTCATGCCAGGCATTTGGTCAATCACTTCCCCAATACTGCGCTCGTCTCCCTGAGTATAACTCTTTGGGTTATAGACAATCGTATCGCCTTTTTCGTACATGTCTGGAGCTTGAGCAATGATGACCACATCCTCCATCCCCACGTTCTCCTCTGGCAGGGTAACTGTAAGTGAGCTGGGGAAGTCGTGTTGTACAAAACGATGCAGATAGGGTACAAAACCCATAGAACGAATACTCAGCCACAATTCGGGACTAGTCTTCGCGATTTGCTTGATTACGAACTCTCCGCTGTTATTGGTAATGGCGTAGCGAATATTCTGCGTAAGAAGACTATCGGCAGCCACTACCACCGTTGCATAAGCTATAGGGTGTTGTTTTGGGTCAAGCACCTTGCCGCGCAACGACGCGGTTTGGGCAAAAACTACTGAAGGGAGTATAAGAAATGTGATAAGAGCAACAGCTAGCCGCTGTGAAAAGCAATGTCTGAAATTCTTCATGGTCTCACAACAAAAATGGAAATAAAAAAGCGAGGCAGTTGCCTACCCCGCCTAAAGGCTACATTTTTATGACTTGTACGCCTGGTGTACCACTAGAGCCTAGCTCCTTTAGTTTCTTGTCTCTTAGCTTGTTGAACTCTTCGCGAGAGTATATTTTACCCTTTGGTGCAAGAATTTCTACCTTCTTGGCGAGGTACTCTACAGAGGACACTGTAATAGTCTGTAGAGAGTCTTCTATTTCAAGAATCAGCCCAGGTAAGCCATTGTAACCCGCTGGTCCTGCTTGGACAGGAAGCTCTGTGCAATACCAAGCCACGGCATAACCTTTCGCAAGTTTTGCACTCGCCTTTTTGCAACGCTTCCCTGCAATAACCTTTTCTACATTCTCCAGCGTCCACTCGTACTGCTTTATCGAATCTTTCACCAGAAAAAGCTTATCCATAATCTTGAACAGGGCAATCTTCTCCTGTTTGCCAAAATCTATGTACAAACTACCATTTTCGCTTTTTTCAGTGGGCTGAATCTGCTGTGTAGCATCAGAACCAGTTTTAGGAGTATAGCTATACAAATCTTTATCCAAGAAGAGCTCAAATTGCTGCCCCTTGCCCATTTGTGCTTCAAACGTTTGTTGCGCTAAGGCTCGAATATTCGGATCGGCGATCTGTTTGATGCTCTCGGGCATTTTCATCGCTACATCGTAAGTAGCATGTAAGACCTTTGACTGTGCAAAAACGGCAAGTGTAGCAAACAAAAAGCAAGAAAAGAAAATGAACCGTTTCATACGCCTAAAATTTATGGTAACTCTTAATCAAATTGTCACAGCCAGATGTAAATCTACCAAGCATTAGTATCTAGATAAGTAGCGCCTTACATAAGGCGTTTAGTGCTTTATCTCCCATTCTGTATCCTCGTTCGTCTCGAGGAAACGTGTAAGAGCTTCCTCCATCATCTTCTCGTATTGTTCAGGGGTTACTATTTTGCCCTTCGGAGCTAAAAGAGATTGACTCTGCGAAATATATTCAACTTTAGTTGCCGTCGTAATCTTGCTATTTATCTCTGTTTCAAGTATAAGCCCAGGCAGTCCATATAGCCCCTCAGGACCAAAGGGAACGGCAATCTCTTTGCAAAACCATGCTATGTAGGTCTCTGTGGTATCCTTATGTGTAATCCTTGTATCATTGTAGGTGGCAGGCTTCACAGCGACCGTAAGTGTCGCCTTTGTACATTTCTTGCCAAGTATTTCCTTGGTTTCCGTCCCAATCTTCCACTGTGGCGACGCGGTTAGCTCCTCCTTTATCACTAGCGGCTTATCCGTAAACGCCTTTTGTGTAAGCCTCTCTTTAGCCTCGAGATCCAGATAGATACTTTGCACGTTCCCAAGTTTAAAAGAATTTACCCCCTCAAGAGAAGAATTTCCCTTGGCTAGTAACGGCTCAACAGACTTATCTTCGACGATCGTGTAACTAGAGCGCGTCCCGCTTTGTAGAAGCGTGCTTGTTTCACGTTGCTCAGTATGCTTTTTCAACTCCTCTTCCAACTGTTTCTTTACCTCGTCAGAATAGCCACTCACCTCTATAGCAGCACTAATTTTAGAAACAGAAGCATAGCTTACTCGCAAGGTGCGCTGCTGTGCAGAAATGACTGTGCTACACATAAATAAGAAGACCAATAGAGTTAATCTTTTCATCATTCCTAATAGTGAAAAATGCTGGAGAAAAAATCTCCAGCATTTGTACAAAACTTACATGCAAGGTTCCCAATAATCTTCGTGTATTATATACACCGCAATAACCTTGCCCGTCGTTGCATCTCGGATAACAACGATCCGAGCACGACGCCCTTTGTACTTGCATTGTATCTCTGCATTTGACAATTCTGGAGCTACAACCGTTGTTTGTTCCAAAGTTTGTAGCGAGTTCTGACTTGCTCTTGCGTCAAGAACAAACAGCATAGTAGCCACTATAAGTGATACTACCATCAATAATCGTTTTACCATGACAAAACAATTTTTATTTAGAGAAGGCGAATTTTGCCCTCTCTTTCTGTTACAAATATAACCAATTTTCTGAAATCGCAAAATGCAACGCCATTTAAGTTGCAAATAAAGTTTTTAGTGCTTTATCTCCCATTCCGTATCCTCGTTCGTCTCGAGGAAACGTGTAAGAGCTTCCTCCATCATCTTCTCGTATTGTTCAGGGGTTACCATTTTGCCCTTCGGAGCTAAAAGAGATTGACTCTGTGAAATATACTCAACCTTAGTTGCCGTCGTAATCTTGCTATTTATCTCTGTTTCCAGTATTAGCCCAGGCAATCCATACAGCCCCTCAGAACCAAAGGGAACGGCAATCTCTTTGCAAAACCATGCTGTGTAGGTCTCTGTGGTATCCTTATGTGTAATCCTTGTGTCATTGTAGGTGGCAGGCTTTACAGCGACCGTAAGTGTCGCCTTTGTACATTTCTTGCCAAGTATTTCCTTGGTTTCCGTCCCAATCTTCCACTGTGGCGACGCGGTTAGCTCCTCCTTTATCACTAGCGGCTTATCCGTAAACGCCTTTTGTGTAAGCCTCTCTTTAGCCTCGAGATCCAGATAGATACTTTGCACGTTCCCAAGTTTAAAAGAATTTACCCCCTCAAGAGAAGAATTTCCCTTGGCTAGTAACGGCTCAACAGACTTATCTTCGACGATCGTGTAACTAGAGCGCGTCCCGCTTTGTAGAAGCGTGCTTGTTTCACGTTGCTCAGTATGCTTTTTCAACTCCTCTTCCAACTGTTTCTTTACCTCGTCAGAATAGCCACTCACCTCTATAGTAGCACTAATTTTAGAAACAGAAGCATAGCTTACTCGCAAGGTGCGCTGCTGTGCTGCAACAACTACCACACACGAGAGCGCAAGAAGTAATAACCCAATCTCTTCATTGAATGCATTCAATGAACTGTTTGTTATTTTCGCATCTAATTTAGCCAAATTCAACAAATTACCAATTACAACTGTCTGGAGTTGCAAAACGAAAAATTGTCGTTTGCACACCTCTGTTAAGAATTCGCTTCTAACCCTAAGCGTTTGTGCGAAGCAAGAATTTGGGTAGTAGGTTACAAAGTGAATTTATTGGGTGATCGCGGAGTAGTGTAGAGCCTTTGCCACTTTGTTAATCGAGCGTAGCGCATCAGATGAGAGTTCTAACCCCTGCTTCAAACGTTGTGTTCGTAAAAGATGCTCAGCCGCCCCAGGGATGCGAATACCTGGGGTTCCTTCGCGTCCGGGGGCGTTACGGAAAGTATCTATCCATTCATCTACGGCTGCTCGGAACTCTGCTGCAGGACGAAAAGCATCTATACGCAATGCACCGAAAAAATGCCCCACTCCTTTTCCTACAGGGTTTGTTAAGATAGGAAGGTAAGCGAATGGCGGAGGTACAAAAGGACCGAAGTTCGCACCACTAAAGAGCGCACTAAAAATATCAACCAGAGCACCAACACAAAACCCCTTGTGTCCGCCGTGTGCGACATCGCCGCCTAGAGGCAACATTGCGCCTCCGCGTTTAAGAGTCGCGGCATTGTTGGCAGGTTGCCCCATTGCGTCTTGTACGATAGAATTGGGTAAAGGGTGAGGCAGTTTCTCTAGTTTCCCTTGTGAGAAGGGGACAGTGGAAAAATCGAATACTAGGTGAGGGTGTTTTTGGGCAGGGAAAGCCACCGATACGGGGTTTGTACCTAACATACGTGTTGTACCGTTAATGGCTGCTACCAGTGGCTCGGAATTGGTCATAGCCACCCCTACCATATCCTTTTCAATGGCGAGCATACTGTAGTATGCCGCTACGCCGAAATGGTTACTCCCTCGTACTGCCACCCATCCTGTTCCTGCTGTAGTCGCCTTCTCTATGGCTATTTCCATTCCGCGTTTTGCCGCCAGAGGGCCGAGGGCTGCATCTGCTTCGAGTGTGGCAGTTGATGGGGTTTGGTAGAGTACGCGCATCTCAGGTTTTAGGTTGATACGCTTTGCACGAATCAGTTCGTAGTATCGTTCAACATACACGACACCATAGGCATCCAGACCGCGTAGTTCTGCCTCGAGAATAGACTGTGTAACCACCTGTGCATCGGCAAATGAGCACCCAATGTTCACGAAAAGCCCTGTGAGGTATTCTTGTAAATAGGAGACTGAAAGCATAATGCTAAGTTTCAGGAACAACAATAATTAAGCGAAGGTAGCGAGATTTGGGCTAAAAGAAGAAGCGCCCAGCAACTGCCGAGCGCTCCTTCTCACACTTGTAAAAGTAGGTTGCTTAATTTTTGATAGATACTTGGATTATAGAAGACCGTATATGAAAATTAAGATGATTGCCACAGGAGCAATAAATTGCAAAATAAAGCGGTAAACGTTGAGTATTGAATGTCCGATCTTGATAGTGCCTCCGTTAGAAAGCTGCTCGTATACCAACGCTTTTTTGAGCCTCCAGCCAACAAAGAGCGAGACAAAAAGTCCACCAATTGGTAGGAAGAGTTTTGCCGTAATGAAGTCTAAGCGATCGAAGAACAGACTCGAGTATGAGCAGCCAAAGGCTAGTCCCATGAGCAAGATAGTCACGATAATTGTTGCTACAGTACGAGATATCTTGAATTCTTCATGTATAAAGACGGTGACCACTTCCATAAGGCTAATCATAGAAGTAAGTGCTGCAATGCCGAGGAAGATGAAGAAGATCGAGGACCACAAAGAGGAGAAGGGGAGTTGTCTGAAAAGTTCGGGGATGGTCATAAATACGAGACCTGCGCCACCCTTCTCTAGCACTTCCTTTATTTCGTTAACTGGCAATGAAGAAAGAGCGAAAGCGGATGGGAAGATGGTAAGACCTGCGAGAATTGCCACAATCGAGTCTAGGATTGCGACTTGCGTGGCGGTCTTAATCAGGTGTGAATCTTTGCGGAAGTATGATCCGTAGGTGATCATGATGCCCATACCGAGCGAGAGCGAAAAAAATGCTTGTCCGATGGCATCTAGGAATATTGTTGGGCGCATGGTTGATAGGTCTGGTTTGAATAAGAACTCTACACCTGCTTGTGCGCCGTCCAAAGTGAGCGAACGTATTGCTAGCCCAATGAGGAGTACAAACAAAAGTGGCATCATGAATTTGGCAGAGGTCTCAATCCCTTTTTTCACCCCAGAAATTACAAAAAATGCAGTCAGTAGAATGAAGATGGTCGCCATAATTCCTTGACGTAGCGGGTTGGCAAGGAAGCGGGAGAAATAATCGCCATAGCCATTGTCAGCGGGATTCACACTCATGAGTGTGCCCGATACGGAATCTATGATGTATTCTAACGTCCAACCTCCTACAACGAAGTAGAAGCCCAAGATAAGAAACGAAGCTAGAACTCCCAGTCCTCCCACCAGTTGCCATCCTTCGCGTTTGGGAGCTAACTTAGAGAATGCGCCTGAGGCGTTGGCTTTTGCTGCACGCCCAATGATAAGCTCGGCTATCATGAGCGGAAGCCCGAACACCAGAATGCACGCAATGTATACGAGCAAGAAGAGTGCGCCGCCATCACTAGCTGTGACACTCGGGAAGCGCCAAATATTGCCCAATCCTACTGCAGACCCTGCAGCTGCCGCTATAATCCCCAATTTTGAGGCGAATGTGGTACGAACCTTCTGTTTGTTTTCACTCATCTTATACCTAGATTTTTACTTTAAGTACTATCGAACTGGGTTTAACAATCTCTTGTTGTAGGTAGAGAATGTTCTTGTTTAAGCTTCCTCGTCTCGTTTTAAGAGCTTGGCTTCCTCGGGTGCATAATTATTAGGGTTTTCAGAATGTTTATTTTGCGGAGCTTTTATAACGATGAAAGATGGATTGACCATCTCTTCCTTATTGTAAATAAGTCTTTTGGGTTGTTTTTCCATGGTAACAACCACACAGTCTGCAAATTCACAAATAGCCTGCCCCGCTGCCGTATCCCATTCTGAGGTCGGGGTAATGCGTGGGTACAAATCTGCGGTTCCTTCTGCTACTAAACAGAATTTCTTAGAAGATCCCTGCGGAATGGGCGGAAGCATATCGGGGTGAAGTTCCCTGACTTTTTCTAGATAGGAAGTCATCTCAGGAGCTAAATGCGAGCGACTACTCACTACCGTGTAGCGGTGTTCGGCTTCGTATGGCAAAGGTAAGCGAAGAGCTTTAGGAAGTAGCTTTTCCACGCTGCAATCTTTGTACTCCTTTATTTCGCTAAGAGCTCTATTGGGTATCTTATATGAACCGACTGAGCGCGCAGCGAAGTAGAGCGTTTCGGTAGAGGGGAGGCAGATGACGCCGATAATAGGATTTCCCTCCTCTATGAGCGCTATATTTACTGTAAACTCGCCGTTTACCTTTATAAACTCCTTTGTTCCGTCAATCGGGTCTACCAGCCAATAGAGCGACCAATTGGCACGCTCCTCGTAGTGTATCAACCTACCCTCTTCGCTCATAAGAGGAATGTAGGTGTGAAGTAACTGTTCGCGTATCTCCGAATCCGAGATCTTGTCCGCTTTGGTCAGAGGCGTGGAGTCAGATTTCAGGTTTACGCCAAAATCGCCCGAATCGTATATTTCCCGTACTTTTTTCGACGCCGAAATAGCTGCGAAAACTGCATCCTGCAATAGCTTGGCTACCACCTCATCTCCCAATATCATCCAGCCACCTTCTAAAATGAGAATTATTCACTATTACAAAAGTAACTAAATAAAAATGGAATCACAAAATCTTTTTCGATTAATGATTTAATCATTTGCTTTGCCCCCTCATCTCGCATCCCCAAAAACGGGCGTTGCGGGCAACGCCTCTACAACATTGATATTCAATGTCTTTTTGTTGCCATGCGCTCTAAACAGCCGTCTGCGAGAGAACCACTTTGTGTAACACTTAATTCTTAGCTCTAAACTTGTACCAAAGGCGCTACATCCGCTTGTCGCCTCAATACAATTCAGCCCAAGGCACTGCCTTGGGCTGAATTGTTCTATCCTTTTTACGCCCTAAAAGGGCAATACAAATCATTGACTATCAATTTTATATTGCTTGCACTACCTCTCACTCCGGATTTACGCCAACTGCATTACGTCTGTGTGGACTATAATTTTTCCCCTTTTAAGCGAGATTCTATCAGCGTTTCAATCTGCTCTTGGATTACAGGAAGATGGATCTCGGAAATAACATCTTGCAAGAAAGCTCGCATCAATAGGCGCGTAACCTCTTTTTGCGGGATGCCTCGCGTTAGCATATAGAACTTCGCTTCCTCGTCTAGTTGTCCCACTGTTGCGCCATGACTACATTTTACGTCGTCGGCATCTATGAGCAATTGCGGACGCGTATGTGCTATGCCCCCGCGATTTACCAACACGTTCGCATTGCGTTGGTAGGCTTGTGTTTTTTGCGCGTCGCGGTGTACATGAATGTGTCCAAAGAAAGAGTATTCCCCTCCGTCGTCTATCAACGTTTTATACAATTGCGAGCTTGTGCAATTGGGCACTCTGTGTTCTACCCGCGTTACATTGTCTATATACTGCCCCTCATCCACCAAGGCTATACCAGAGAGATTGAGTTCGGCATATTGTCCACCTAAATCCACTACAACTTCATCGCGAATAAAACCTCCACGCAGAGTTATGGTGTTGTTGTAGAACTGCGCTTTTTCGTTAAGCTGCGCATAGGTATGGTTTAGTAGCGTTGTACGGTTGTGTACATTCTGCAACGTTACACAGCGTAAGGTCGCACCTGCGCCGAGTATACACTCAAGCGTGGCGTTAGATACAAAAGCAACCTCGGAGAGCGAATGCTCGCTGAGGTTACACTGGGCTTGTGCACCATTGCCCAACAGGATCAGATTCCGCTGGTTTACAAAAAGTGGGCGAGGTCCTTGCTGCACAAGGGTTATATTAAAAGGCTTGTCTGCCACGACATTTTCGGGGACGTACAGAAAGAACCCGTCTTCAGAAAGTAAAGTCGTTAATGCCTCTAGTACATCTTTGGCTTTATGTGCCAAGTAGGGGAGTACCAAATCGGGAAGCTCCTCAAGGGCTTTAGCAAGACTTCCGTAAACGATGCCCGAGGGAAGCCGAACCAAGCGTTCGTTCTCAGGTGCTATATATTTACCATTGATACAACGCAACGTGTACGTCTCATTCTTATTCAACTTGTAGCCCAAGAAAGGGAGTTGGAGATACTCCATATTGGCACGATGCTCAGGCAAGTAAAGCTCCTGCTGAAACACGTTCTGCAATTTGGCAAATCGGAAAGTTTCGCTTTTTTGCGTGGGTAAGCCTTTGGAAAGTTCTTGCTGTGCCTGTTCCAACAACAGATGAAACTGAGGCGTATCTGCCCCCAAAGGCTTATAATCCTGCATACGCCCAGCTTGTAGCAGCGTGGCGAGCGTATGCGGCAAGGTTACATTCGTCATCCTTCCTACTCCTTTAACCAGTCGTAACCACGTTCTTCGAGTTCGAGAGCAAGCTCCTTGCCACCAGTCTTCACGATTTTCCCTTTGTAAAGTACGTGCACTTTGTCGGGAACAATGTATTCGAGTAGACGCTGGTAGTGCGTAATTACGATAGTAGCACGTTGGGGGCTGCGTAGTTTGTTCACCCCGTTTGCTACGATGCGTAGTGCATCAATATCAAGTCCAGAGTCCGTCTCATCTAGGATAGACAGAATTGGCTCAAGCATGGCCATCTGAAAAATCTCGTTCCGTTTCTTCTCGCCTCCAGAGAATCCTTCATTCACCGCACGCCCAGTCAAAGAAGCATCTAGTTCTACCAGCTCTTTTTTCTCGCGCATCAGTTTCAAAAAGTCGGAGGCATTTACAGGGGGCAAACCTTTGTATTCACGGTGAGCGTTGAGAGCCGCCTTCATGAAATTTACCATAGACACCCCTGGTATCTCTACGGGGTACTGAAAGCTTAGAAATAAGCCTTCTTGTGCCCGTTCTTCGGGGGGGAGGGCTAGCAAATCCTTCCCGTTGAAGGTTACCTTCCCTTCGGTTACCTCATATATATCGCGTCCTGCCAGAACCGCACTCAGTGTACTTTTTCCAGAGCCGTTAGGTCCCATAATAGCATGCACTTCGCCTGCGTTTACTTCAAGGTCTATGCCGCGTAGGATCTCCTTCCCCTCAATGCTGGCATGTAAATTCTCTATTTTTAGTAACGACATCGTAACATTTAGAATTATAGTGGAATAGAAACGCTTTGTGCTCGCATCAATTAGCCTACACTCCCTTCCAGACTGACCATGAGAAGCTTCTGTGCTTCTACAGCAAATTCCATGGGGAGTTTATTGAGCACTTCTTTCGCGTATCCGTTTACAATCAGCCCAATGGCGTCTTCGGTCTTAATACCGCGCTGGTTGCAGTAGAAGATCTGATCCTCGCCTATTTTCGAGGTCGTAGCTTCGTGTTCTACCACAGCCGTCGGATTCTTGACCTCTATCTCGGGGAAAGTATGTGCTCCACACTTGTCGCCCAAAAGCAGCGAGTCACACTGAGAGAAATTCCGGGCATTTTCCGCCTTGGTTGAGACCTTAACCAAGCCACGATAACTATTGTCGCTCCGACCCGCCGAGATACCTTTAGAAACAATAAGACTTTTCGTACCGGGGGCAAGGTGAATCATTTTTGTACCAGTGTCTGCCTGTTGAAAGTGATTGGTTACAGCCACCGAGTAGAATTCAGCCACCGAGTTTTCGCCTGCCAAGATGCAACTGGGGTACTTCCACGTAATAGCCGAGCCAGTTTCCACCTGAGTCCAAGAAATCTTGCTATTGCGTCCCTTGCAAATTCCACGTTTGGTTACGAAATTGTAAATCCCTCCTTTGCCTTCGGCATCGCCTGGATACCAGTTCTGTACGGTGGAATATTTTACTTCTGCTCCCTCCTCCGCCACGATCTCTACCACAGCTGCGTGCAGCTGGTTCTCGTCGCGCATTGGGGCTGTACAGCCTTCAAGATAGGATACATACGCATCGCGATCTGCTACAATGAGCGTGCGTTCAAACTGACCAGAGCCCATAGCATTTATGCGGAAGTAGGTACTGAGCTCCATTGGGCAACGTACCCCTTTAGGGATGTAGCAAAAACTCCCATCGCTAAACACCGCAGCATTTAAGGCGGCAAAAAAATTGTCGTTGTCGGGCACTACTGCCCCCAAATATTTTTGTATAAGCGTGGGGTAGTTCCGAATGGCTTCGTTCATCGAACAGAAGATGATTCCCTTCTCCGCGAGCGTTTCTTGAAAAGTAGTCTTTACAGAGGTACTATCCATCACAGCATCTACTGCAACGCCCGACAATATCTCGCGCTCCTTGAGTGGAATGCCAAGCTTATCGAACGTATTCAATATCTCGGGATCTACTTCCTCTAATGAGGCAGCCTTCTTTTTCGGAGCAGCGTAGTAGATAATATCCTGAAAATCAATAGGAGGGATCTTAAGGTAAGCCCAGTCTGGCATGGTAAGCGTCTGCCAATGACGGAAGGCGCGGAGACGCCGATCGAGCATCCAAGCGGGCTCGCCCTTTATTTGCGATATACGCCGCACAATATCTTCATTTAACCCTTTGGGAAGGGTATCGGTCTCTACGTCAGTATAAAATCCGTACTTGTAATCGCCAGAGGTCACTGACTCGAGAACGTCTTCTTGTTGAAGCTTTTTTTCGTCGTTCATGCCGTGAATGAGCGGGACTCTATTTGTGTTCTTTCTACTTAAGAACAAAAGTAGTGGAAAAAAGTTTCAGAGGGCGAGGCGAATAAGTGATGCTACCAGCTACGTATGCATTTCCGATCATGTTTTGTGCAAGGCCTCATGATTTCATTACACTACGCATTACTCTATTCTCAAAACATTGGTTCTCAACCTCGAGTTTGGGTATGTTGTACAAGCTATACTGGTAGGTATTGAAAAGTTTTTAACTTTGTATCTGTAGTCTTTTATTGAAGATGTTGACGGTTCGCTTAAAGCTCTACGTCGTGGATATGACGCCCGATTACCTCGACGAATTATTTCGTTCTCTACCCGATTATATCTCCTTTGAATATGAAACATATGAGAATGGTAGCTCTTTTGTAGACAGCCTGCATCGGAAGCTGTCTGCCAACGAACTCCACGTAGTGCTACTTGCCTACCAGTTTGGTTATGGTTCATCGTACGTCATGAACGGGCTCGAGGTTCTGGAGGCAGCACGTGCATTACAACCCACCCTGAATTTCGTGATGTTGGCACAAAGCAAAGAGTTGGAATATACCATGAAGGCGAAGTCGTTAGGCGCCTACGCAGTTATAAACCGTGACCAGTTACCCCTGCAAATCAATTCATTACTAATGGGTCTGATTGCAGAACAACGCATACCCTTTGCACGCCGCCATCTGCTCTTTGCAGGGCTTTATTTTCTCGTTGTTGTAGTAGCTTTCCTTGCGGTTTTTGTTGCCTTCAATTATTTAGACTTTTAGATGTGTGCTGCCGCCGAGCATTTCTTCCTCTACCGTGTTGCACGCGATTTATGGGAACGCTGGGGTGCGGAGGGATTGCGCCATAGTATGGTATTTCTGCCCTCGTCTCGTTCCAAGCTTTTTTTTGTGCGTTACCTGCACGAATTAGCAGGAAAGCAGGCGCTCGTACTGCCCGCCTGGGCTAGCGTTCGCACTGAAGCAGAGCGCATTTCGGGGATAGAGGTCGTAGAGCCTCTTTTATTGCTCCCCGAAGTTTTTCATTCCTATCAGGAGCTTAATAAAGCCTCGCTGCAAGATAAAGAAATCTCTGACGTTTTTGATGAGTTCTACCCTGCGGGGATGACCATCTTGCACGATTTTGACCAGATAGACAAATACCTAGTCAATGCGCACGAGCTTTTTGAAAACATTCAGGCTACCTCTGAACTCTCGCGCCGCATAGACTTTTTAACCGAAGAGCAACGCCAGTGGCTTGAAAAGTTCTTTACTCGAGTTGGGAGCACCCCCAGATCTCAACTTGAACAGCGTTACCTCGATATTTGGCAATTATTAGGCTCTATCTACGAACGCTTGCAGAGCTACATTTTAGAGCGTAAAGAAGGTTACGAAGGGGCAGTATTGCATCACGCTCTGCAAAAAATAGAGGACTCCCCGAGTCTCGTTTGTAACGAAAATGTACAGCACTATGCTGTTGTGGGGTTTAATGCGCTGAGTGCTTGCGAGGAGAAGTATTTTGAGTATCTGAAAAATGGAGTGGGCAAAGAGAACGTCCTTTTTTATTGGGACTTTCCCGCTACACTCAATCGTCAGGAGCAGAGCGAGACAAGACGAAAGGATGCGGGCTACTTTATTCGTATGCACCGCACGTTGGGGGATGCGTTGTCTGAAGCCGAACCCAGCAACACAGCGCAAACCGTCGAAATAATAGCTGCTCCGTCTGTATTATCGCAGGCCGATGTGGTACGCGATATCCTCGAAAAACAAACCAAAGAGGCGATAGAGAATTCGGTACTAATACTCCCCGACGAACAGCTACTGATGCCCGTATTGCAGGCGCTTCCACAGAACATAAGTGCCAATATAACGATGGGGTATTCGCTACGCAACACATTGGTTTATCTCCTTCTGGAGAACCTGTTGGCATGGTTGGCTTCGCGTACCGAGGGAGAAAAGAGTTCTTCCCGCAAAAGTTTGAAAACGCTATTGCTGCATCCGTTTTGGCAAAACGAAGAGGAAGTAAAGCATGCGCTTAGGGTTCTAGAAAGTGATACAAACGACAAAATAGCTGATACAAAGCTTGAAGGAGTTACGAGTCTTGTAACGAACTGGATAAGGAGTTTTGAAAAAAATACCTTGGGCGAATTCTTGCTAGAGTTTCTCCACAAACTGGGCGAAAGGCTTGAAGTTATCTACGAAGCAGAGAAGAAAGAAGAGAAAGAGACAGAATGCCCCATCTGGATGCACCATATAAGCGCTGCCTACGAAGTAATCTCAGCGCTCAACCAAGTAGTTCTGCGCGCAAATATATCGTCAAGTGTTCGTTTGTATCGGATGCTATTGCCGCAACTTTTTCGCGATAAAAAGATTTTCTACTACGGCGAACCACTTGCAGGCTTGCAGATTATGGGCTTCCTCGAAACGCGTTGCCTTGATTTTGAAGAGGTAACCATTCTCTCTTGCAACGAGGGTAGTTTACCCGCTCTACACGTTACGCCCTCTTTCATCATGTCGTCGCTAAGTCGGGGCTATAATCTGCCTACGTTACAGGATCGCGAGCTTATGTATGCCTATTATTTTCAGACGATAGTGGCTCGTGCGCGTCATGTACGCCTTATCTATGCAAAGACCGATGGGGCAGGGGTAGGTACAGAACCTAGTCGCTATCTGTTGCAAAAAAAATATCCCTTGGGGAATGAGGACGTTACCAACACCGCGCGTCTTACCACCCTCGATTACAGTTTTAGCCCAAGGGAAGAAGAAAGCAACAATACTGCACAGCATCCAGTACAAGTGCCCATTGAGAATTGCAAAGCGGAATTTGAAGCCTATTGTGCGCAAGGAATCAGTCCCTCGGCTTTGAGTTCGTATTGCCGTTGCCCCTTGCTGTTCTATTACAAATATATTGCTCGCATAGAAGAACGTAAAGAGCCCGAACGTGCAGAACTCTCAGCGCTTACTTTTGGCACTTGGGTACACAATTCTCTACAAGCGTTGTACAAACCATTGTGCGGGGAAGATTTCTCGGAAGAAAAGCGTCAAGAGCTTGTTGGTGCGGTAGATGAGGTTGTTAAATCGCAGTATGAAAAGATAAAAGGAGGAAGCGATATACGAGGTATAGAGCTTATAGAGAGCACTATTGTAAGCAAGGTAATGCAGGACTGCCTAGCGTTTGATGTGCAACGTATACCCTTTAAGCTCTGCGCATTAGAATACAATATCAAGGGAGAAATAGAACTTGAGGGCGGAAAGAAAGTCCTGTTACAAGGCACAATTGACAGAATTGATAAGGAGGGCGACAATTTCCGAATCATAGACTACAAAACAGGGCAGTACGATAAGAAGCATGCAACCCTAACTTCGGTAGAATCTATTTTGGATGGCAGTGAGGAACGAGATTATGTCTTTCAAACGTTCTTTTATGCTTATCTGCTAGAGCAAGCGCCTAGTGCGCTCTCGGAATACAATGGTAATAAGCCACTTACTCCCTTGCAAACAGTACCTAGTTTGTGGTTTGTGATGGAGGGGGAAAAGGCCAAACTCGAGCTTCTATACCCCAAAAAGCCAACAACCCATTCTGGCGAGGTAAATGCACCATCTACAAAGGAGCAAGGGGTGCAAAGCTACGCGGCGTATGCTGCCGATTTCAAGGCGGCTTTGAGAAATACGTTAAGCGCCATGCTTACCACAAAAAGTTTTGCGCCAACGAATGATACGAAGCGATGCGAAAAATGCGCTTACCAAGTCCTCTGTTGGGGCGCGAAAGGGATATAGGTGTTGCCTCCTAAAACCGAAAGATAAAACGTTGAATAGCAGTCTTTTAGTGGCGTTGCCCGCAACGCCTGAAAAAATGAATGTGTGTCATTGAACATTGGATATCAACCTTTTTGCCTTGTGTCTCATACCTCGCCTACATAGTTTATTACCGAAGGGATCTGAAAAACGAATAGACAAAAACAATATATCAATAACTCCAAAGTCACTATTTCTTGCGAAATCAGAATGCCAAATAGCTTGTATGTAGTAGGTAAATTTCGCAGAAAGAGCAAAAAGGTATTAACTTTGGGGCACGTAGGTGGAGTGTAAATAGCATCAAATGGCTGTTGAAAATAGAGAAACTGCTTTGGCTCTCGAACATTTGCAACTGGCGGGTACGTTGGTAACTCCTTCTGTAGATTTTGACAGTGCGTCAGGTCTACTGACGCTCAGCGGGGTTTCTATGCCTGAAGATATGGGGCGTTTCTATAGCCCTCTTCTCACTTGGATGCGAAAATACGCCGAGCATCCTGCGCCTCAAACCATATTTCGTATAGAGTTCAGCTACTTCAATACGGCAACCTCCAAGGTGCTCCTCGAGTTGTTTGCCATCTGCGAGAATATACACGAGAATTCTCACCCCGTACGAATAGAGTGGTGCTACCTTGCCGACGATATTGATATGATTGAAGCAGGCGAGAATTACGAGATGCTCCTCCGTGCGCCATTCCACTTGGTGGCGGTCAATGCTACGAACGCTAATTAGGAAATGACGATGTTGTCTTATTACGTTGCACAGGGTAATGATTACCCGATGGTAAACTTCGACATTGAACGAAGGGAGTTCGTCATTTGTGGGATCTCACATCCCGAGTCTGCCATGGACTTCTATGGTCCTTTAATCCGGTGGCTTAAGGACTTCGTAGATGAGCAGCATTCAAGCTCCGATGTATTACGTGCGCCGCTTTCCCTAAAGCTTATGTTCAGGCACGTTAATTCCATGTCGTTCCGTTCGGTAAGCCGTATCTGCCGCCTCTTTTCAACTTTGAGCGATCTTTATTCGTGCGAGGTTATTTGGTACTTTGAAAACGAGGATATCGATATTTACGAGGCTGGTGTTGATCTCAAGGAAGAGCTTGCATTGCAAGATACCCTCTTCAAGATAGAGGAAACCAGCGATACGATAGAAGATGTGCAGGAGAGGTTACGACCTCGTAGCTAACCAAAGCAACTAGACAATAGGTAAGTATATTTAGGGTAAGAATTCCACTTACCCATTTTTTTATCGTAAAATTGAGGTGTGCGACGGGAAGGGCACGCCGTATTAGAGAAGGGAAGTTCGTCGAAATGGGGCGAGAGTTACGTAAGGAGTTGGCATTACGCACAGGGCGTCTGATGTTCATTACGCATCCGAACAGTCAGAACTCCTTGCAAGAACAGCTGGAAGGTTATGTGAACGGAGGAGGACGACTCGTGCAAATCCGTTTGAAGGGTGTAGCCAAGGAGGAATTGAGCCGTGTAGTGACGCGTGTGGTAGGGGTGATGGATGAGCTTGGTGGCAGCGTAATTGTGAACGACAATTGGGAGGTTGCCCGTGCCACAGGAGCATGGGGTGTGCACATCGGACAGAAAGATGGCGACCCCTACAAGGTGCGTAAAGCGGTAGGGGAGAGTATGGCGCTCGGAGTTACGGTGAATACTGCTGAACAGCTCCTCGCGTTGAAGGATGCGCCTATCGATTATGTAGGACTTGGACCTCTCCGCTTTACACGCACGAAAGAAAATCTGGCATCTATTCTTGGCATCGAAGGAATTCGCAATGTCGTTACAAAAGCGCGCGAAGCGGGGGTTACACATCCCATATTTGTTATTGGTGGGGTAGAGAATATAGATGTACGTCCACTACTTGCTCTCGGCGTGCACGGGGTGGCAGTCTCGGGAAGTATTGCTTCGGCGAGTGATCCTGCCTTTGCCACGCAAAAGTTTCTTGAATCAATAGAGAAAATATTACGCTAATGCTTCGTTTAGGGTCTTATACATTCTCGTCGCATCTGTTGTTAGGGACGGGAAAATTTGCGTCGAATCAGTTGATGGCGGAGGCTATTGTTGCCTCGGGAACTGAACTTGTTACAGTGGCTTTGAAGCGTATAGACGTGCACAATGCCGAAGACAACATGTTGGCTGCATTGCGTAGTACGGGAGTGAAATTATTGCCTAATACCTCGGGCGTACGGAATGCCGAAGAAGCCATATTTGCCGCTCAGATGGCGCGCGAAGCCTTAGGTACAGATCTTATTAAGCTCGAAATTCATCCCGACCCGCGTTACTTGCTGCCCGACGGCGAAGAAACCCTCAAAGCGAGTGCTGAGCTTGCAAAGGATGGTTTTACCGTTTTGCCCTATATTAGTGCAGACCCTGTACTGTGTAAAAAATTGGAAGAGGTTGGCGTAGCTGCTGTAATGCCCTTGGGTGCGCCCATCGGTAGTAATAGGGGGTTGCTCACACGCGATTTTTTACGCATCATCATCGAACAGAGTAACGTGCCTGTAATAGTAGATGCGGGTATAGGCGCTCCTTCGCACGCTTGCGAGGCTTTAGAAATGGGTGCTTCGGCGGTACTGGTGAATACAGCAATTGCCGTAGCCGACAACCCAATCCTTATGGCAGAGGCTTTCAAAAAAGCCGTACAAAGCGGTTATGAAGCTCGGAAGGCTGGGTTGCCTTCATCTGCTGTTACTGCTTTAGAAGCCTCAGCCTCAAGTCCGCTCACGGCGTTCCTAGAGAAGCTAGACTGCTAAACCAGCTTACTGAAGTAATAACGCGCCTCAGCGCGCTGGTAAACTAGGGGTGTGCGGAATTTCTATTCTGCATGCCCCTTTTTAGTGTATTCGATATACGTAAAATGCAAAGCGCTGGGAATAGAGCTCCCTTTTGCCCTGTGTTCTCATGCATTATAAGCATAAGTCTATAAAAATACATTTGTTATTTATTTTCATCATTCGGTAGGGCGAGAAAAGCCCTTCTGACGATTCTTAACATCCAACTTTCTACACTGAACTTTCATAACCCCGCGCCCACGGAATTGCCTTGTCTGTAAATACGAAAAAACATAATTCTACGTATATTTGTAAGGGGCGAGAGGGGGCTACATGGCAGCCCATGTAGTAGTGTATCTTCTTAGCTCTAATAAAGACGAAGAAGATGTTTTCAAACAATAAATTGTGCCAGCTGCTAGGCATCGAGTACCCTGTTATTCAGGGAGGTATGATTTGGTGCAGCGGTTGGCGTTTAGCCAGTGCCGTTTCTAAGAATGGCGGGCTGGGTGTGCTCGGCGCAGGCTCTATGACGGGCGAGTTCCTCAAGGAACAAATTGCGAAAGTTCGACAAGAGACTGAAAAGCCCTTTGGGGTTAATGTTCCTTTACTTTTTTCAAAAGCCGAGGAGTGTATGGAGATTTGTTTGTCAGAACGCGTTCCTGTTCTGGTCACTTCGGCAGGCTCTCCTGCTGCATGGACAGGGCGTGCGCACGAATTGGGGATTAAGGTCGGACACGTGGTAGCCAATACCAAATTTGCACAAAAGGCAGAAGCGGCTGGAGTAGATTTCATTGTTTGCGAAGGGGTAGAAGCTGGAGGGCACAATGGTCTTGACGAGATTACAACGTTGGTCTTAACGCAACTACTGGCGGGTACTACCTCGTTGCCGCTTGTTTCTGCTGGAGGCTATATGGGTGGTCGAGGCTTAGCAGCTGCCATAGCGTTAGGTGCAGACGGAATTCAGATGGGGAGTCGTTTTGCGTGCAGTGTCGAATCCTCGGCAAGTGACGTGTTTAAGGCGCACTTACTAAAAGTGGGGACTATCGGTACAGTGCTAACCTCGCATGGCTGGGGGCCTACGCGTGTGGTGCGCAACACATTTTCAGATCAGTTGCAAGCTCTTGAGCGAAGTGGTGCTAGCGTAGAAGAACAACGCGAGCACATAGGTACAGGGCGCAGTCGTCGGGGTATGATGGAGGGCGATTTGGAGCATGGCGAGCTAGAGATAGGGCAAATTGCGGGTACGTTCACGGAAGTAATGAACGTACACTCTATCATGGAAAAATTAGTGGCGAATTATACCGATTCGGTTCGTCGCCTCGAAGCTACTTTGCTCTAACAGTTCTAGAAAAGAAAAATAGTAACAGGTTTCAATCCGCGTATTGCAACATATTCTTTTATGATTCTCTTTGATCGTTTCGTGCTCCCAAATGGGCTTAAGGTATTAGTAAATACCGATATGAGCACACCGCTCGTCTCTATGGTTGTGCTTTACGATGTAGGGGCTAAGGATGAGGACGAGGAGCATACGGGTTTTGCACATCTTTTTGAGCACTTGATGTTTGGAGGCAGTGTTAACATTGCCAATTTTGACGAGGCGCTTCAGCTCGCAGGTGGTAGCAACAACGCCTACACTACAAACGACCTTACTTGCTATTATTGCACACTGCCTGCTGTTAACATAGAGACCGCTTTTTGGCTTGAAAGCGACCGAATGTTGTCGTTGGCCTTTACTCCTAAGAGCTTAGAAGTGCAGCGCAGTGTGGTCATTGAAGAGTTCAAGGAGCATTATCTCAATGCTCCGTATGGCGATTTGTATCACCTTGTGCATGCGCTGAATTATAAAGTACACCCGTATCGTTGGCCTACGATTGGGAAAAACGTGGAGCAGATAGAGCGTGCTACTATGGAGGATGTGCGTTCTTTTTTTGCAGCGCACTACTATCCCGCCAATGCGATTCTTGTACTTTCAGGAGGCATAACTACGGAGCAAGTGCAACAACTATGCGACAAATGGTTTGCTCCTATTCCGAGTCCTGCCAAATTACAACGTTCGCTTCCCATAGAACCTCGCAGAACCGAGTATGTGCGTGAAGTGGTGGAACGCGACGTGCCGAGTAGCCTCCTGTACATGTCATTCCAAATGCCAGGACGCCGTAGCAAAGACTACGTTATTTACGATATGCTGACCGATATTTTAAGCCTCGGACGCGGGGGGCGTCTAAATGCCGAGCTGGTGCGTAAACAGGGCTTATTTAGCTCAGTAGATGCCTCTGTAGATGGAACGATAGAAACAGGTCTGGTATCAATTTCGGGAATGGTGATGGAAGGCGTAACTCTGGAAGAGGCAGAAGAAGGAGTATGGAAGGAATTGGGGCGCCTTTCGCGCATCTCGGAGGAGGAGCTAAGACGTATCCAAAATCTTTATGAGACCGATGCGCTCTACCAGGAATTGCGCTCTTCGCGACGTGCAGAACTATTGGCAGAATACGAACTCTACGGCGATGCCAATGCGGTAAATCGTAGAGTACAAGAAAGAGCTGAGGTAACAACACAGATGCTTGAGGCGTGTGCTGCCACTACGTTTACTCGCGAGAATTGTCGTTCATTGCACTATCGTGCCAAATAAGGAGGGGAAAGGGGAGAGAGATGACGCTTAATAGAACGATTGCCCCAGCATTGCATTGGGAGAAGAAGGTAGCACTCCCAACCTGTGAGAGTAAGCAAGAAAATGGACTCTCGTTTACTCTTTTTGTAGATCCGAATACTTCGGTATTGGAATTCCGTTTTGTTTTCCCGCGTATTGATGCAGTAGGCAACAACCCACTTCTGGGGTATGCTGCTATGGAAATGCTGCTACGTGGCACAAAAAGTAAGAACGCCGAGCAGCTCTTTCAAGCTTTGGAAATACTCGGGGCAAGAATACGATCCGCAGCTGCACGTGACTATAATGAGGTGACGTTACGTACCTCATTGCGGAATATGGAAGCCTCATTGCTTTTGCTTCGCGAAGTGCTCTTTACTCCACGTATGGCGCTAGAAGATTTTAATCAATGGATTGAGGAGAGTAAAGCCGAGTTCGTAGTAAACATGGAAGATCCTGCGTATTTGGCAGGGCGAGCTTTGCGGCGCACTCTTTACGGCGAAAAACATTTTTATGGAGAACTCCTTCAGACAGAGCACTACGAGCGCCTG
Organism: Bacteroidia bacterium; assembly: GCA_905373475.1. Lineage (GTDB taxonomy): Bacteria > Bacteroidota > Bacteroidia > Bacteroidales > CAJPTX01 > Bacteroides_D. Next base: position 57,970 of record CAJPTC010000003.1, read on the forward strand.
ACCCTTGCCGAAATCGAGCAATACTGGCGGAAGAATATTGTAGAGAATTGCCCTTCGGTGATTATAGCGGGAGGAGCTGTTGCAACAGCCTCTATTGACCCAATTCGTCTTATTGCATCATGGGAATTTGGTAAACAGAAAGGGGCATTGCAATACGGCGAGCTCCGTGCTACAGAGGGCGCAATGGTTCGTACCGCAGTACCTTCTGGAACGCAAGTTCCCATGTATATGGGCTGCTTGTTACCTCGCCATCCATTCGTAGGCGAATACGACTTGCGTATAGCCGTAGCGCTATTTGGGGGCGTTTTCAGTAGCCGCTTGATGCAAAACCTACGAGAGGACAAGGGTTATACTTATGGTATTCGTGCTGGGCTCTCGTTCTACTATGATACAAGCGTGCTTTCTTTGCGTACCAATGTAGGCAACGAGTATGCCCAAAGAGCCATTGAAGAGATTCATAACGAATTTATGCGCATGGTCAGTGTTCCCGCTTCCGAACAGGAATTGGAGATTCTTCGCGGGCAGCTACTCGGCGAATCTATGCAGGCTCTGGATGGAGTGCTGGATGCAGCTGTAAGCATGTTTATTTATGGCTTCCCCGTGGAAGAATGGTATGAAAATACTCGTAAGAAAATAGAAGCCATAAGTAGGGTGGGAGCAGCCGAGATTGTGGCAATTGCCAAAGAGTGGCTAAAGCCCAATAACTTTGTACTTAGCGTTTCGGGAAGAGAGGAAGTAATCAATTCGTTGGAGCGACCACAGTAGTATTTGCCACGAAGCAAAGAAGTAAATGTTGAAATACATTCATTGCCAAGTTTTTAGGGAGATGTTGTTGGTCAAGCCAAAACCCTTAAACTTTGTTTGACCATGAAACGTAATTATTCTACACGAGGTTTTGTAGAATACGGTTCTGAGGCTTAAAGAGGTAGAAGATGCGAAAAGTATTAGAGAGGATATACGCAACGGTTTGGGGAGCACTTGCTCCTGTATTGTTTTTGTTGGTGTTGCTGCCATTTCAGAGTATGGCGCAGGGTGGTAATCCGTTTTGGCAGAATATTCCGCTGCCCCCTACATTCCGAGTTGTAACGGTAGAACCCAATAGTGGTAAGGCAATCTTAACTTGGGAAGCACCTGCTCCTAGCCCCAACAATCCTGTACCACAGGGCTATCTGATATATCGTGAGACCACCAATGCCGCAGGCGATAAGGTTTGGACTTTGGTGCGTACCGTACCGCCCACACAATTTTCTTGGACTGACGACGATGCCCATGCCAAGGATGGTGTCGTACGCTATCGAATTGCTTCAAAAGGACCAGATAACGACAAACCAAGCCCCATGACAGACCCACATGCCACGATTTATTTGGAGGTGGAATATGTGCCTTGTCTGAACAAAATCCGCATGAAATGGACACAATACGGCGGTTGGAATAATGAGATTGAGAATTACATAGTACGAGCAGGCGATCGCCAATCGTGGACTTCGCTGACCGAATTTGCTACCTTGAAAGGAGCACAATGGGAATATGAGTTCGATTCGGGGCAGGATAAGACTTGGTATCTTTTTATAGAGGCACGCCGCACAGGAACAGGAGAGGTCACACGTTCCAATATGTGCGAAGTAATCACGCGAAAACAGTACATTCCATCAACCATTCTTTTGGACTCAATCATAAGCAGCCCACACCAGAATAGGTTGACCCTAAAGATGAATTTGAACAGTAATCCTGCCTATTTCCGTCTGGTTCGTCAGAATGTCTTTGATGAGGCTGAAGGGAAGCTCGAAGCCATAGAAATTTTGCGGTTTACCGATCCTACTACACGCGAGTTAATAGACGCCGTAGACCCCGATCAGATTCAGGGACGTAAGCGCTTTTATTCCATTATAGCTATGGATGAATGTGATGCCGAGGTAGATCGATCGCAGAAGAGTAATAGTATCATCGTTCGGGTTTCAAGCCGCGGAAGCAGCAACATTGTAACTTGGGATCAGCTGGAGGTAGAAGAAGGGAATCGCGCAGAATACCGTGTGCACCGTATCATCACGAAACCTACGGGTGTGGAAGATCTAGAAATGGCTACTGTACACGGTGGTTCTGAATTACGCTATATAGACGACCTCTCTGAACTCGAAGGACAAGGCGTTAAAAACGATTTCTGCTACAAAGTATCTGCTTATGAACTCACAGCAGATAATAGTACAAAGCGCGTCAGTATCTCGGCACCACATTGTACGCAAGCAGATTCTAAAATCGAGATACCCACAGCTATCTCCCCCATGGAAACGGCCGCTACTGGCAATAAGCTAGCACGAAATGTATTTGCGCCGCTTACAACCTACGATTCCAATTACAAGATGTATATCTACAATCGTGTGGGTGAACTGATCTACACAGGAGAGGGGAAAGGTTGGAACGGTAAACTCCGCGATGGAACTTACGCACCCGAAGGTGCCTACATTTACCGCATTGAGTTTTATTTTGCCGAACGAGGTTCCCAAGTACGTACAGGCTCGTTCATGGTAGTATATCCTACTCGTTAACCAGCGAAAATGCCAGAAAGTACGTCGGCGCATTTGTATACCGATTCTGACGTGCCGAAGCTCTATGATGAGCTTCTACAGCAAAATGCGACACTACTAGAAAGAGCACCTGAGTATCGTGAGCTTATAGATAGAGCCTACGGTATTGCCAAAATTGCGCACGGTGCACAGTATCGTAAATCGGGAGAGCCTTACATCATTCATCCCATCATTGTGGCACAATATGCTTCGCAAATCTATCCTGGCGACATAGATATGATTCTTGCGGCGCTCCTCCATGACGTGGTAGAAGATTCGCCCAAGACTCTCGATGAGATTAAGCAAAGTTTCCCCGAGCGTGTCGGGTTAGAGCAAATCGTTGACGGTGTAACGAAGCTGAACGTGCTAAACGACACGGAAGATAGCGCACAAGTGGCGAACTTCCGAAAGCTTATCTCACAAACTATCAATGACAATCCGCGCATAATCCTCATAAAGCTTGCCGATCGCCTGCACAATATGCAGACGCTAGAGTATCAGGCGCAAGATAAGCGGCAAAAGATAGCAAGCGAGACTATGACTTTTTACGTTCCCATTGCGGAACGTCTTGGGCTATATGCCATTAAAACCGAATTGGAGGATTTGAGCTTCCGTTACCTTAATCCGAGCGACTACCGCGAGGTACAGGAGCTTTTCAACAAATACCGCGAGAAGCTTTCGGCAGTGCATCAGGATGTAAAGGATCGCGTTGCTCGTCTGTTGACGAGCACGGGGATGAAGTTTACACTCCTGAGCCGTGAAAAAACGCCCTATTCCACCCATAAGAAGATTACCCGTAAACGTATCCCATTTGAGGAGATTTACGATCTCATCGCTTTACGTATCATCTTCGAACCTCGCCCTGACATCCCCGAAAGAACGCAGTGCTGGTTTATTTATATGCTTCTGACGGAGCATTTCCCCGCACTCCGTGAGCGTACACGCGACTGGGTAACCACCCCAAAAGTGAATGGTTACGAAGCTTTGCATTGCACGCTTATGGACAAGAACGGGCAATGGGTAGAGGTACAGATACGCACCGAGCGCATGAATTCCATTGCCGAAAATGGCGGGGCTTCACATTGGCGCTACAAGAAGGAGGACGATGTAGATAGCGATGGGCATTTGGGCGAGATCGGGTCTAGTTTAGCGACCTTGGTATCTTCCTACTCGTATGAAATGTCCTCCTCCACATTCATGGCCTACTTAAAAACTGACCTTCTCGCTAAGAAAATTACGGTCTATGAGCGTGTGCTAAGTGAAAAGGATGATGAGGGGCTGTCGCATGTTCGGAAAGGTTTTACTGTACCACGCAATTCGCGTGTCCTAGATTTTGCTTACCTCAAGGATAAAAATATTGGGGATCACGCTCTAGGGGCTCGCGTTAACGGTATACTCAGAAGTCTTGATTACAAGCTTTTGGCGGGCGACGAGGTAGAAATTATAGAAGCTCCGTCGCAACATCCCACAAAGAACTGGAAAGAGGTTGTGCAAACCTCTTTGGCGCGAAATCTCATCAATCAGACACTTGAAAAACAGGAGGAAGGACTACAGGAGCGTGGAAGGCAACGACTCCAAGAGATGTTCAATACCCTGGATGTTGCCTACTCTGAGGATATTTTAAGCAAGTTATTGCCGCTGTTCAAGGTAGAAAATCTGGATATTTTCTATTCTAACCTTGCCAATGGCTATATAAATCCGCAGTATCTTTTCCGTAAGATTCGACATGCAGTTCGCAGAAAGCAGTTCGCAGAGTCGTGGATGCGACTTCGCAACTATGTTATGCTACATATATTCCGTCGTCATACGAGTTGTGACACCGTTGAGCACCAGAGTATTGCTGCCAAAAAACAGAGTACATACAAGCTACTGACGTCTCCATGTTGTTGCGCCCTGCCTGGTGACAAAGATGTATTCTGTTTTCGAGAAACCGAGATGCGCGAAAATATAGTTCGCGTACACAAATCGAATTGTCTCGAAGCCCAGCGCCTCTCTGCTGAGCATGGCGATTGGTTAGTGAAGAATATTGATTGGTCGGTACGTACCGATGCTACTTACCCCACCCATATTTATGTGGGTGGAGAAGACCGAACCAACTTACTGATAGAGTTGTTCTCGGTGTTTATGAAAGAATTGCCCAATACGAATATTACCCGCGCCGATTTACGGAGCGATGGATTTCATTTTCAGGGGGTGCTCTCGTTCTCGTTGCAGCACCTAAGTCAGCTTGATATGCTTATTCAGCGTCTTTACCGAATTGAGGGAATTCAGCGTATCTATCGCCTAGATGTTCCTTCATCCTACGAATTTGTGGATCGTCTCTAGTAACAAATCTTTCTTAAGTACATCGCAAGTTTAAGCAAATTACCCAGCGCTCATTTGCGACATTTTCTTGCAGGAGGCGAGCCCCAGAACTATTTTATTTGTCTAGATACTAACACGAAACCTCTTTTGTTTTGAAATATAGGCTCTTTATTCTGTTTTTTTTAGGACTCTTTCTGGGGCAAACGGTAGTGCAAGCACAGCTTAACCGTTATTACTTTTATGCGAAGACGCAGAAGCTTTACGAGCGCGGCGACTATTCGGGGGCTATTGGAGCCATTTCCGTATTCCTCGAATACCAGAGTGAAGACGAAATTGCGCTCTACCTGCGTGCTCTCTGTAAATACCAGCTGGATGATTGGCGGGGGGCTCAGCTAGACCTTGACCAATTGCTTACCCGCAAGCCTTTTATGACCGAGGCGCTAGTACTACGTACTGCGGTGCGCAACCAGTTAGGCGAGCACAAGGCGGCGATGGTAGATATCAGATTGGCATCGGAACTACGCCCTAATGAGCGCGATATACAGTATATGCGTGGCGTAACACATTTCCTTTTGGAAGATTATACCGACGCAATCGAAGATTTCACGATAACCCTGAAACGTGACCCAGAGCATCTGGATGCCCGCTTAAATCGCGGGACGGCACATCTTCTGAAAGGCGATACAGTTGCTGCTCTGCAAGATTATAGGCAGGCGGCGCAGACCAATCCGTATGCGGCAGGTCCGCATATCAACGAGGCGCGCGTCTATTATGCACAACAAAAGAACGAGCTAGCACTTTCCACGCTCAATAAAGCGCTTGAGTTGTCGCCTAAATCGGGGCAGGCGCTTCTAATTAAGGCTTTAATAGAGCACGATCTTGGAAGAAAAGAACCTGCCATAGCTACAATAACCAAGGCGATAGAGTACGCTCCTAGAAGTTCGTTGGCATATTACAACCGCGCTATAATGTATGCGCAGGATGGTAATTATAAGGCGGCCATAAAAGATTATGAAGCAGCGGCGCAGATATCGCCCAACAACGTTTTTATTCGGTATAACATTGCGCTTGTTTACGGCGAAGCGAAACGGTATCGCGAGGCAGCCGATGCGCTTTCCTATGCCATTGCACTCTATCCGCAGTTTGCTCGTGCCTATAACCTGCGTAGTGCTATGCGCCTAAAATTGGGCGATAAGAGTGGTGCGCGCGTAGATTACGATTCGGCACAGAGTATCGTTGCTCGTTATCAAAATACACCTGAGAAAGATATCGAGAAATGGAGCGATACAAGTGCGAATTTTTCGCGGCTCATTGCTTTTGAAAACGATTTTACAACGCCCTCAGAGCTGGTAATTCCTGCCTTTTTAAAAGACTATGACGAACTGTATCCGCTTGCCACAATCCGTGTTGGGCAGGAGCAGAACTATACCGAATGGACGCCTGTACGTCGCGCCGATAGTGTGGCAGGTGCTCCTTTTTTTGCACTGGTTGTTCCATCCGACGATACGGCTCGTAGGGTAGATCTTTCGCTTTTCCCGCCCGTGCGCGATCCGCATGCCGTGAATCTGATGCGGAGTATTGCGTGGGTAGAAGCACATAACTACGATGCGGCTCAGTTGCTTCTGGATTCCATTCCTAAACATAGCCCCATCAAACCATTGGGACGTCTGGTAAGTGCTGTGGCTAAAATCTCGCAAATACGCTTTGCGCCCCCTGCTCCTATGGTATTATCGCTCTCAGGAACGAAGAGTAGAGAAATGCCCCCGCCTGCCGATTATTCCGCGCCTATTGGCGAACTAAATGCACTCAATGCTGAATACGGCGAGAATCCGTATCTCTATTATAGTCTGGGGATTGCACATTATCTCTCGCGCGATCTACATGCCTCGGAAGAGGCTTTCAACAAAGCCATAGCTCTCGAGACAAATTTTGCAGAAGCTTTGTTCAATAGGGGATTAGTGCGTATCTTGCTAAACAAAAACAATCAGGCGTGTCTTGATTTAAGTCTAGCAGGCCAGCTAGGTTTGGATCGCGCCTATCGGGTAATATCTGATCACTGTAAGCGATAGTGAAGAGACAGTAGATGAGTGAATTAGAGAAGGCATCAGAACGATTGGATGTGACGAGCGTGTCTCCCGAAACGATTGAAGCGGAGTTGCACGCGGGGCATTTCTTACGTAAAGCGAATAACGGGGGAAATGAGATTTATCATTTTCGCGCTGTAGATTGTCCGTTTACGATGCAGGAGTTGGGGCGTTTACGCGAGGAGACCTTCCGTGCTGCTGGAGGTGGAACAGGTAAAGAATTAGATATTGATGAGTACGATACGAGCGAATACCCGTACACGCAGCTCATTGTCTGGAATCCTGAAGACAAAATTATTCTGGGAGGCTATCGCTACATAATCCCCACACCAGATGGTAAATATGCAAGCCATTTAGCTACCAGCGAACTTTTTCACTTCTCCGAGCGATTCCAAAACGAATACTTGCCTTACACGATAGAATTGGGTCGTTCGTTCGTGCGCACCGCTTACCAGTCCACACGCGATGCGCGTCGTGGTATGTACGTTCTCGATAACTTGTGGGATGGCTTAGGGGCGCTTCTGATTCTGAATCCCACGATTAAGTATTTCTTCGGGAAAGTTACCATGTATCCCACTTATAATTGGGAGGCGCGGAATCTGTTGCAGATATTCTTACAAAAATATTTCCGCGATCCCGATGGGTTAGTAACGCCCATAGAACCGTTAGACTTGCATCTGGATCCGTCACTCGAAGCACGAGTATTTACTGGGGGGAGTTATAAAGCCGATTTTGAAATACTGCTACGCGAATTGGGGGAATTTGGCGAGCGAATCCCACCACTCATTAAGTCGTACATAAGCTTGAGTAGTACATCGCGTGTCTTTGGGACTGCTATCAATCACGAATTTGGCGATGTGGAAGAGACTGGTATTCTGGTCGTTGTGAACGAGGTACTTCCCGATAAACGAAGTCGTCACATAGATACGTTCGATCCTGCTACGACGGGTAAAAAAGCATAACGAGCCTAGGAGAAAAGAATTATGCCCCGCGTTCTAGGTTTAGGTAATGCGCTTATGGACTCTATTATTCCGTTAGCAGATGATGCGTTACTCCAGGAATGGGAGTTGGTAAAGGGGGGGATGCAAGTAGTAGACCTCGATACCCTTCTTGCCATGCATAGGGTAGCGTGTACCGAGGAGATTATGCGAAGCGTAGGTGGAAGCGCTTGTAATGCCATTCGTGGCATTGCGCATCTGGGTTTGCAGACGGGGTTTATAGGGAAAATTGGGCACGACGAAACAGGAGAACGAGTCTTAGCCGCACTACAGGAAGCAAAAGTATTCCCTCTGTTGCGTTACAGCCGTGCCCGCACAGGCGAAGTACTTGCCTTGGTTTCCAAGGATACTGAGCGAACCATGGCAACTTTTTTAGGCGCCTCGGGAACGCTCAACGCAGAAGATCTCTCGGAAGACGAATTCGTGGGTTACGATCATCTGCACTTAGAGGGATATACAGTCCCCAATCACGATCTTTTTCTTCGTGCGCTATCTTTGGCACGAAGCTGCCATCAATCTGTTTCTCTCGACCTTTCAAGCTACGATATTGTCGATATGAATCGTGAGCTACTCGGAAGGATGATCCCCGAATACGTAGATATTCTCTTCGCTAATGAAGATGAGCTGCGGGCCTTTACGGGGCGCGACGTAGAAGGTGGGATGGAGGAACTTTCTCAGTTCTGCGATGTAGTCGTGGTTAAGCTAGGTGCGAAAGGGGCAGTTGCTCGTAAGGGCGAACAAGAGTCGTGCAGCCCAAGTGTGCCCGTATGCTGCGTAGATAGCACTGGAAGTGGCGATATGTTTGCGGCTGGTTTTCTCTACGGTTATCTGCAGGACTGGACGCTAGGTGAAAGCCTCGCATACGCCAACAAGATGGCCGCAGAGGTAATACAGGTTTACGGAACGGGGCTTAGCTAACCTATTCTTGAATTTTCCCTTTTCTAAAATAAAAAGCGCGCGAGTTCTCTGGGCGGTTGTCCAGAGCCTTTGAACTGTAGCAAAACAATTTGCTTCTCATCAAGCGCAACGTAGGTATTCTGCGTAATCCAGTCTCCCAAAATCACTAATGCACCCTGAGGCGCAAGGGGATGAATGGTAGCAATGTGCAAATGTCCCATGATGTAAAAGGGAATTTGCGTATCACGATAATTCTGAATAGCAAACTGTGCAACGGGTTCGTTGTTACCACGGAAGTTATGTTGTAAGTCTTTCGCATAACGGTTGTGATGCGACCATGCATTGCCGAAGCGCAAAGCGGCATTGGGGTGCACAAGTTTGGCAAACAGCATCTGTAGGAACGAGGAGTGGAAAGCAGCTCGCATAATACGGAAGAGTGCTGACGATTTCCCTAATCCGTCGCCATGACATAGAAAAAAGGGGTGTTGGAAAAAATGCGCTACCATTGCCTCTCGATGAATCTGGACGCCTATCTCTTTTTCCAGATAATCAAACATCCACACATCATGATTGCCCGTAAAAATGTGTACTGGTACGCCAGTATCCGTAAAATGGGCAAGTGTGGCTAAAAAACGTACGTAGCCTTTAGGTACGACGCGTTTGTATTCCCACCAAAAATCGAAGATATCGCCTAACAAATAGAGTTCTTGGGTAGTGGGGTAGATATCGTGCAACCATTGAATGATAGTCCGTTCTCGCAATTCGGGAGCGACCTCAGTACATAAGCCGAGGTGAAAATCGGAGGCGAAGTAAATTTTTTTCTCACTCATCGGCGCATTCTCTTAAGACTTTTGCAGCGAGAAGTGTGTCTGCATAACAGCGCATGATGCGCGAAGCTATCTCCCGTGCGAATGCACGATCGCGTGGCGAGTCAAAAAAATAATTGTCGCCATTGTAGCGTGCTTGCAATGCCAGTAAATTCGCTTTTGAGAGGGGTTCTTGTGCTATGAATCGTGTCAGGGTACGACGCGTATGTGCTACTAACGAGTCGTAATTATGCCGCATTTGCTCTTGTAACATTGCGGCTACTTCTGGCGCATAAGTCCATTCATACTTGCGTTTCAGGAGTTGCACTGAATCGTTGAAACCTTTAAAAATTTCATTGAGTTCGCAGATTCGTGCTGATTGCGGTGACCCTAAGACCTCATATCCTAAAGGTCGTAGTTGTAGCTCTACACGATCGTTCGGTGCAATGAGAAGGAGGTAGGTGCGTGGATTTTGTCGCGTCCGTACCGCAATAAAAGTAGGTTCTACAAGAGATAAAGCAACCGTTTGCGCTTCGGCAGAACAAAATACAGGTTGCGAAAGTGTGTCGGAAAGGGAGTGGGGCAGGGAAATAAGCGCGTATTCAAAAGCTATGCATTCTTGAGCCTGATTTCGTACAATGAGCGTAGTCGTTTTGTGCGAGTTGCAGGAGAGGAGAGAATAGGAGATAACAAAGAGACTCAACAGAAGTAACACATTACTAGTCGTGGGATAACGAAATAGACGCCTAGAGCCACTACTCAATTGCCCGCCTTTTTGGGGCGCTACAGGAGGGAAAAAGGCAGTCATAATTGCAAAATGTTAATCAGACAGTTAGTTTGATATCCAAATTTCTGACCCAAAAATAGGAAAAGTCTTTTGAGGAAATACGAATTGGCGATACAGATATTTTTCTTAGCACTCGCTTTAAGGAACAAAAAATACGCTACAATGCTATGAAAATGTTGCCATATTATAGCAGCAATAGACCTAATAGCAACGCTCAATAATCTTTATATATTGCTGTGATACAGTACATATAGAGATCGCTATGAAAGACATTTGATAATAATTATCTGAAAATATATTCCTGTCCAAGCTACGAAGATATGGGCATCAGAGAACCCTAAAATACGCTTCCACAAGTTCACAGTTAGAGACGACTAGAGTCGCTCCCACCGTAAGAAGAAATGGCAAATGAAAGTTTTCTTTAGGTATTATCTGCAATATTTTCCACGAACAGATTTTCTGCCATTTCTTAAAAATGAGCAGTTGTGCATTTTGCCTGTTTGCGCAATGAAATTCTATCGTCGGTGGGCAATGTTCGTATTTTCTGACAGAGAATTGTGCAACAAACGGTAGCGTAAGATTGTCTTTTTGTTAGCTTTGTTGGAGTAAATCAGACGCGATGGAACTACAAAAATCTTTAATGAACGAACAGGGGGCATTCGGTTTTGAATCAGATTGTGGCTTGTCTCAGTTTACGGTTGTTAAACGTGACGGAACGGAAGTACCTTATGATACACTCCGTATCGTGAACGCTGTTAGCAAATCGTATGCAGCTGACGGCTTGGAGCCAGACACCTCTGTGATAAATGTCATTGTGCAGAACGTGAGCATGGAAATTAGTATGAGTGGGCGTATGACGGTCGAAGATATTCAGGATCGGGTAGAGCACCACTTAATGCGATACAATCCGCATGTTGCACAACGTTACATCCACTACCGGCATGCGCGCGATAAGGCGCGTTGGGAACGCATGAACCTCAAGGGTATGTTCGACCCTATCGTTAATGTCGAACCGTGCGAACTCAACCGTAGCAATGCGAACATGTCGGCACATACGCCTGCGGGGCAAATGATGACCTTTGCTTCGGAATTAGCTCGCAAGGATGCTGTAAGCGGACGCCTTAACCCTTTGTACGGTGAGCAGCACGAATCGGGCGAAATACACATCCACGACTTGGATTATTACCCAACGAAGACGACTACTTGCTTGCAGTACGACCTTGGGATGCTTTATGAGAAAGGCTTCCGAACCAAGAATGGTTCGGTACGTCCGCCACAGAGCATTCAGAGTTATGCGACCTTAGCTACCATCATTTTCCAGACGAACCAGAACGAGCAGCATGGTGGGCAAGCTATCCCCGCTTTTGATTTTTTCATGGCGCCTGGCGTACGCAAGTCGTTTCATAAACACTTAGCGCAGCGCTTGATATATACCTACCAAGATCTTTATGGGCTGGAACTTAGTGAACAGGAAGAAGAGCGCCTAGAACGTACGATACGTAAAAGGCTTTGGGCGCGCGAAGTAGCGCTAGGCGATGGACACGATACGCAGACCATGCTGGATGAGATAATGCGTTCGCTAAACATGCAGCTCTCCTCTTCTGGTTTACACCTAGCACTGAAAGAATCGGTACGTCAAACCCGAATTGATACGCATCAGGCTATGGAGGGCTTTTTGCACAACCTTAATACCATGCACTCGCGTGGTGGCAATCAGGTAGTGTTTAGCTCTATCAACTACGGAACGGACACCTCCTCTGAGGGGCGTATGCTTATGCGCTCGCTTCTAAGAGCTACAGAAGAGGGATTAGGGAAAAAGGAAACGCCCATTTTTCCTATTCAAATCTTCAAATTGAAAAAGGGTATTAGTTTTAGCGATGCCGATCTTGCAAAGGCTTTGAAGGATTGGCAGGGCGCATTGGCAGGTAAGCTTACCTTTGAAGCTCCGAACTTTGATCTCTTTGTAGAAGCTTGTCGCACTACGGCACATGCGCTTTTCCCAAATTTCCTTAACCTAGACGCACCTTTCAATTTTGATAGTGATTGGCGCGCTGATGACCCGAAGCGATACTATCATGAGGTGGCAACTATGGGGTGTCGGACTCGTGTGTATGAAAACGTAAATGGACCGCGTACCTCAATTGGGCGGGGAAATCTTTCATTTACCTCGATCAATATGCCACGCTTGGCTATAGAAGCCCGCAAGGCAGCCGTTCGCGATGCTTTTGATGCTGGCGAAGAGAAGATTCAAGCTATGGCAAAGATCTACTTCATGGAAAAGCTAGAGGCTAAAGCGCGCTTAGTGGCAGACCAGTTGTATGAACGGTATCAGTTCCAGCGCACTGCCTATGCATTTCAATTCCCATTTATGATGACGAACGATGTCTGGAAGGGAGGCGGTAGCTTAAAGCCCGATCAGCCTGTTGGCGATGTTATTGCACAGGGGACACTAGGTATTGGTTTCATTGGTGGTCACAATGCTATGGTAGCGCTCTTTGGCGAAGGGCATGGCAAGAGCCAGAAGTCTTGGGATACGCTCTACGAGGCACTACAATTGCTTAATAAGGTTGTGAATGAATACAAGACACGCTATCACCTTAACTATTCGGTATTAGCAACGCCCGCAGAAGGATTGTCGGGGCGCTTTACAAGGATGGATAGAAAGAAATACGGTGTAATCCCTGGAGTGACTGACCGCGACTACTATGTCAATTCTTTCCACATTGATGTACGCGAAACAATAAGCATTCAGGATAAAATCCGTAAAGAGGCGCCATTCCACGCATTAACGTTAGGCGGACACATCACCTACGTAGAACTCGATGGCGAGGCTAAGAAGAACTCTAGCGTAATTGCTCTCATTGTGAAATCGATGATTGATAACGGTATTGGCTATGGTTCTATCAATCACCCAGTAGATACTTGCCGTGGTTGCGGGTACAAGGGCGTGATTCACGATAAATGCCCCGTGTGCGCTTCTGACCAAATAACGCGCATCCGTCGTATAACAGGCTATTTGACAGGGAATTTAGATAGTTGGAATGGTGCAAAACAGGCGGAGGAAAGAGACCGTATTAAGCACGGATTGCGCGAAGAGAAATAAGACGCTTTACGAGTACTGAATTAGAAGAAAGCCTTCCTATTGCGGGGAGGCTTTCTTTTTGCTACAAAGTACGGGGAGTTAAGAGTTTTATTCAAATACGAAAAACGAGGGATGAAGGCACGAAATAAAGTACGGTGTGTCATAAATAGGCTGATTATCAAATAAGAAAGGGTGCTTATAATGCAGCAGCAGTGTATTTCCATAAAAGCCCATGAAGCATCGTGGCTAGAACTGGAATGCCAGACCTACTCGTAGCGAAGGCTTAAAGCGTTCGCGCGCTGTTGTGTGGGTGAGACGCCAAACAGCATCAATACGAAGCACGTGGAATATATTTTCTAAGCCTAACATCGCTTCTACGTAGGGAACTTCTCCAATTCCGCGCAGAGGGAGAGACGAATGTAACTCTGCAAGGTTTGCGTCAGACAAACTGCCTATTACGGCTTTCACGCCTAGCAATTCGCGAAACTTGAGATGGCGTATCCACGGTATATGGTTGAGGAAGAAGCCCATAAAATGATGTTCGATCGTGGCAGTTAGCCAACGGTCGGATGCTAACTCGTAAAATTCGAGTCGGTCAAACCCGAAGCGGGAAACTGCATAGGTATTGCTTCCCTCATGCAATTCTAGGAGCGGGTAGGGTACACGCCCAAAGATAGCTCCCCCCGTTAGCAATAGCCACGAATAACCTATGGGATGCAAAGAAAGCTTCTGGCGTATACGAGCGCGCACTTTCAAAAAACTATAGTCGGTATAGAGTAGCCCCTTTTGCGCTCCTTGTATATTTACACTAAGCTCGGGATAAGTACTTCCTAGCGTCTGACGTGTAAAGTAGTTCGTAAAAAATTTCTCCTTGTGCTGCCAACGGAATTCTGCCCCAAAATAGGAGTACTGTATGTAGGGCAATGCCTCGCCATTAGGTTTCTCAAATGTGAGGTGACGATTGGGTAGAAGACGTCGATAGCCCAAATCGAACTGTAACGATAGCCCAGTATATATTTCGTGGAAGTAGTTGAGTTTGTATTGTTCTACTGGTGCAATAGAGAAATTGCGATAGCGGCGAAAAACCGACGCTAAAATATTGTCGTACTTGAGTGTTCGTTCGGCCTGTCCGAGCTGTTCCATGTCGTGCGAGGCAGTAAGGGTAAACTTACGCCATGGGTAGCGGCTGTGTACGTATTCTATTCCACTCCGCCATTTCCATGCTCGGTCGCGCGTTCCATACGCAGTTAAAAAGCTGAAACGCCACTGCGGGTGGAGAAAGCGTGTAGTGCGCCCTCCTATTGCGAAACGTTGCCCCTCGACGGGGTTAAAGCTGTAAAATTGTTGCACTGGTCCTATTTCAAAGTACTTTACTTTCAGGTGTGCGTTTACCAACAGTTCGGCGATGGCGCGTGCATTTTGGTACAGGGGGAGGGTCTTTATGGTATCCACATTGCGGTAAATGGAGCGCTCTTTGTGCGATAACTCTTCACGACGTAATGTGTCCCACACTTGTGCCGAATACTCGTTTACTACACTCTGCACCTGTACCTCATTGGGAACGCGGAGTAAGGCTTGTGGTATCGGCTGATTGAGTGTTAGCGAATCGTAAATGGTAGTCTTGTGCCCGAAGAAGCCAAAAGTCTTATCGGTCAGGGCAAAATCTAAAAAGAAGTACTTGCGTTCTGGAAACCAGACATCGCCCGCGTGACGGGCAAAGCGTTCCTGTACCATCACGTAGTTTACAAAGTTGAGATTGACAGAGCGATCTAGCTCGTATTGCGCCTCGGTTACTGCATATTCGCGTGTATCAACCCATATATATCCCTTGAAGGTCGGTTCTTGTTTGCGCTTGGGGCGGAAAGAAATTCGGTATCGTTTTACCTCATTCTGCACTGTGCTATCCACCAAGAAATAGTGATAGTAGAAGGTGCCGTTATCGTGTATCGGGCTTACCAATCCTTGATTGAAGACCGACATGTAGTTCTCGTACAGATTAAAATCTTGATATAACTCGCCCGAGAACTCTGTTAGATCGTCTCGTTCTACGCCCGACATGCGAGAAGCATAGATTACTTCTCGCGAGGCTTTGGGCGAGGCACTATAATAGTATCGGGAAAGCGATTCGGAAAGGAATACGGGAAGAAATGTCTTCCCGGTAGCAGCATTGGTATCTATATTTTTAGAAAGGAAACGCAGATCGCGGAGTCCTGCAGTGTTGAAAAAAGAACTATCAATGTTGTTAACATCGAACTCTATCTTGTTGTAAACGCGAGTAGAATAGCGTGAGATACTTTTGGGGTTATTGCGGGGCTTGTACTTAATTACAGAATCTAGTATGGGAAGTGCGGGATTGAAATCGCGTCGCACCACAACTTCCTCCATGGCAATTTCTTGTGGCTGGAGCTCAATCTTAAACTCTTGGTATGTACCTCGTTGTATGCGAAAACGTTGTTCGATATATCCGACAGAGGCAACGACCAAAGTGTCTGCTCGTTTTCGCGTCTCAAGAAAAAAGATCCCCTCGTCCGTCGTGATAGTACCCACGGGGAGCCCTAAGAGGGCAATGCTAACGTCGGGGACAGGTTGATGCGTTTCAGCATCGTACACAACGCCTCGTATACGCGTTACCTGTGCATACGCATGATCTACAGAACAGACGGTGAATAAGAACAAAAGAGCTATCGCGCTTACCCAACCGAAGCGATTCATTTCCCTACGCGAATAGAATTTATGCTGCATCTATTTCTCTCCTAAACACTACAATATAGCGTATTTCAGTGTCAAAAGTACATCGTTTATCATCTTAATGTCTCTTTTTACACCTAAGGGTTAGGTATAGAGATGAACCGAACCCTACGCAGCACGAAAAATATTACTACCTTTGCCAGAGGATTGGGCGATAGGATGTCCAACAAATTGGCAGGAGGTTATAGAGAATGAAAAAGGGAATTCACCCCGAAAATTACCGTTTGGTTGTTTTCAAAGACATGTCGAACGACAAAGTCTTCATTACGAAGTCGACCGTAAATACACGCGAGACCATTGAAATAGACGGTGTTGTTTATCCGCTTTTCAAGATGGAAATTTCGAGTGCATCGCACCCCTTCTACACGGGTAAGATGAAGCTTGTAGATACCGCTGGACGCGTAGATAAGTTCATGAGCCGTTATGGTAATCGTAATGCGCAGAAGAAGTAGTCTTGCAGCATAAAAAGAAATTGAAAGGAAGACCCTCACAGACGTTAGTTTGTGAGGGTCTTTTGTTGGAAGAGGTGTGAGCGTTAGTGCGTTGGTAATCAAAAAAAAAGACGGGAGAAGGGAGAATCAGGTTTCGCCTGCAAATATCATTAACAATGCTCTATCGGAAAGGGGGTAGAAAAGCCCCCCTACAAAAAGAAGCGAGTCGTTCCCTGCGGAACGACTCGCTTTAATTTTAGTAGCCAAATCTGTTTAGAAGCGGAAACCTATTGTAGAAAGCAATAAGCCTTCAAACGTTTTACGTTCAGAGGTTGCCGCTATATCTGCATATTTGTAGAGAACGCCTTCGCCGCTCTGATAGGAGTGACGATAGGCTACATCAAAGTAGAAACCGTCAAACGCCATACCGAACCCCGCAGTAGCATACCACGAGTCGCCGTAGGGTTCATAGAGTTTGGCAGAATAGGGCGATGTTCTGTAGCCTCCGCCAGCGCGAAATACAAAGGGAAGAAGAAGAAATTCTACCCCTGCACGCACTTCGTGAGTGGGTTTCGTGTCGTTCTGCAACACTTCGTTATCATTGGAATAAACGGATACATCGGCGAAGCGGGTAAGCGGGGTGTACGAGAATACGTAGTCTGCCGATAAGAAGCCGTGTGAGCCTAAGAAAAGACCTACTGAGCCGAGTGCTCGGAATGGCTCGTAGAAGGTGTATTTGTTAGCTCCTTTAGGTGTCTCGAAGTAGCAACGGGGCGTTCCCGACTTGAAGTAAGCATCGGCTTGTACACGAAAAGAGGTCTCTACAGAAAGTACTGTTGGGGTATGAAATGCGAGTCCGAAACGGAGGTAATCATTCGCCCTTAATACAGTTCCTACCTTCAGGTTAACGCCCATTCCCTCTTCTTTGGCCTGCTGCTGTAGAACAAAATTGTCTAACGTAGAGGCAGGCGATGGTGTAAAAGTCGAAACCTCTGTATGTTTCATAACCCAAGAGCGATAGAGCTCTTGCACGCCCAGCGTAACACCGAGAAACAATCGGTTAGAGAAGTTCATTGCAATCGAAAAATCTACTTCTCCTAGGTGTCCTGTGGTGCTGTTAACCTGTTTCTGATCTACAATCTCGCCAGGTTCTAGCACGGTACGGAAATGATCGAAGGTCTCGCCTGTTTTCCCTTCCCAGGGTTTCCCGTGGGTATTTACTGGTTCTATAAGATAGGCTTTTCTTGCCGCGATCATGAACCAGTTGTAAGCCGAAAAGACATCGTTTCTATCGAAGGTAGAGGGTAAGAGTCGCAACGTTTGTGCTTCTTTGGTGAGCGCATCAAGATAGGAATGCTCCTCGTTGGTGGCGTGTGCGGTATACGAATAATCGTAGTTTGCAAGCTGGTTGTAAGCAATTCCGAAGTTGAAATCTATAAGCCCTTCCTGCTTCTCGCGTTTCCCGAAGTTGAGCACAAGAGCAAGACCGCCCAAATCGGCATTGAACGATGGGGTAGCATAGGTTTGCTTCCTGTAGGTCTCTGTTCCAATGTGCACCCCCAAGTTGAGTGTACCTGCCAACTCGCTTGAGCGATAAAAGCCTAACCCAGCGGGGTTGGTAGATAGCGTAGAAAAGTCTCCTCCAATAGCCCCCATTGCTCCGCCTACACCTACAGAGCGCGCCGTAGCTGCGGGGTTGTTGTGCGAATAGAGTAGAAGGTCGTTAATATCCTGCGCGTAGAGCGAGCTACTGCATAGTAGTGCAAGCGCTAAACCGAATCCTAAAGCTGTGCCTTTACGCATTTCTTTTCCTCTTTTAGTTTAACGACGCGTGGTCTGCTGCACGCTATTTCCGCCCGAGTTCCCTCCATTTGATGATCCCGAATAGCTGCTGCGTGTTGTTTGTGGCGCAGAGTTGTTGTAAGAACTGGACTGACGGGTGGTTTGTTGCGGAGTGTAAGAACGTGTGGGTGTGCTACTGCTGTTGTAGTTGCGTGTAGGTTGCGATTGGTACTGATAGTCTGCCTGACGAGTGGTTTGTCCCGCGGATTGCGAACTGCGCGTGTAGGGTTGCGACCAATTCGATGAATTGTTGTAGTGTCGTGAACTCCCACTTTCAGGGCTGGTATAGGTAGGGGTGTAGTCCGCATTACGTGTTGTTTGTACCGTATTATTGCGGTAATACCCGTCTGTATTGCTCTGAGCGCGCACTGTTTGTGCAGTTGCTGAGCGCTGTACCTGCCCATAGCCCGACATCGAACTCGTAGAGGCGCGTCGTACGCCATACACGGTCGGTTCGCGCGGGATAGAGATTGACGGTGGCGTGTAATAGCCACCATAGTAGGGCGGCAGGTAAGGATAGTAGCCGTAGTCGTACGACCCCGCCATATAGCCATCGCGGAAGCCACGGTTATAGCTATTGCTCCAGCCCCAAGGATCGTAATTCCAACCGTAGTATGAGTAAGACCAAGGATAGTCCCAGAACGGGTCGCGCCAATAACGGTAGTAACGTACACGGTATGAGGTCATATACCACGGATCGAAGAAAAGCCCCATGGTAACGGAGGGCGAATCCCAGAACGGATCGTATACCACCGAAGTGGTAACAACTTGTGGGTTCTGTTGTGGCTGTGTATTTACATAGTAGTTGTTCACCACTGAGCCACTCTGTTGTTGCTGAATACCTTGCGACGCGGTCGCATTGCTGGCGTTTTGTTTTGTACGCTGTCCTAGTCCGTCGAGATACTCTCGATACTCGGCGTATGAAGCAAAATCTTCTGGCTTCTTAATAGTCTCCTGCGGAGGTTGATTGTTAGCCGCGTTCTGTGCTGCCTGCTGCTCTTTGTACCATTTTTCGTACTCAAGCTGGCGCTGCTCCTCCAGTTCGCGTTGCTTCTTGGCTTGTTCAGCCTCTTTTTGCAATGATGCCTTATTGATGTAAGTATCGGAATAAGGCGATTGTGCAACCGATAGCATGGGTACCATCGCGAGTGCTACTGCAAGCAGTGCACTGTTGACGAGAATAGCGGATGTGGTTTTCATGGCTTCCAAATGTTGTGGGTCTTGAGCAATGACCCTATGTGCGTATAATTTGGTTACTTTGTGCTTGTAAAAATGTACTACATCTTTTTGTTAAAGGTAGTAACAAAATCTATACCAAAAGAATAGGTGATGGCGAAGGAGATTACGACACGTGCGGAGGATTATTCGCAGTGGTATACGGATTTGGTGGTTAAAGCGCAGCTGGCAGACTACAGCAGTGTACGAGGGTGTATGGTAATACGTCCGCGTGGTTATGCGATTTGGGAGAAGATGCATGACGCTCTCGATGCTATGTTTAAAGAAACGGGACACGTAAATGCGTACTTCCCTCTTTTTATCCCTAAGTCCTACCTCAGTCGCGAGGCGGAACACGTAGAGGGTTTTGCCAAAGAGTGTGCCGTGGTAACGCATTATAGATTAAAGACCTCGCCCGAAGGGGGAAGCGTAGTGGTGGATGAGGATGCGAAACTCGAAGAAGAACTCATTGTACGTCCTACCTCGGAAACCATCATCTGGAACACTTATAAGAGCTGGGTTCAGTCCTATCGCGATTTGCCAATCTTGGTAAACCAGTGGGCGAATGTGGTGCGCTGGGAGATGCGTACCCGCCTATTTCTTCGCACCGCCGAGTTTCTCTGGCAAGAAGGGCATACGGCGCACGCTACACGCGAAGAAGCTGAAGAGGAAGCCCAAAAAATGGTAAACGTCTATGCAACCTTTGCGCGCGAGTGGTTGGCTATGCCTGTAATTGTGGGAGTGAAAACAGAAAGTGAACGCTTTGCGGGAGCTGTAAACACCTACTGTATAGAGGCACTAATGCAAGATGGTAAGGCTTTGCAGGCGGGCACATCGCACTTCTTGGGTCAGAATTTCGCAAAGGCCTTTGATGTGAAATATGCCGATATCAACGGAAAATTAGAATACGTTTGGGCCTCTTCGTGGGGCGTTTCTACGCGTTTGATCGGCGGACTTATCATGACGCATTCTGACGATAATGGGCTAGTGCTTCCTCCTAGATTGGCTTCGGTTCACGTGGTTATTGTTCCTATTTATAAGACCGAAGAGGAGCGTTCGCAGATACGTGCTTGCGCCGAAACGCTTTTGCAAGAGTTGAAAGCAGAAGGCATCGTTGCAAAGTTTGACGATCGCGACAATCTGAAGCCTGGTTTCAAGTTTGCAGAACACGAGATGCACGGCATACCGCTACGCATAGCTATAGGGCCGCGCGATCTGGCCAATGGTACTGTAGAACTTGCCCGTCGCGATACGCTCGCTAAGAGTTCGGAGCCCCTTGTAGGACTGGCTGCACGTATTCCTGCTTTATTGGAAACCATGCAGCACGATATGTACCAAAAAGCCCTGAAGTTTGTAGAAGCGAACATCCGTAAAGTAGATACGTACGAGGAGTTTAAGCGTGTACTCGACGAGGATGGCGGTTTTATCTCTGCGCATTGGGATGGTACGCCTGAAACAGAAGCACTTATCAAGGAGGAGACCAAGGCTACAATTCGGTGCATTCCGTTAGATAGTGTACCCGAAGAGGGCGTATGCGTGCGCACAGGTAAACCTTCGCATCGTCGCGTACTTTTTGCGCGCGCGTACTAAACACCCTTTTTACTAAAAATAAGGATACGAGACAGTAAATCTGATAAATCCGTGATGGAGCAAGAAAACGAAAGTAGTACCCCAGTTATTAATCTTGAAACGCTCGATGCGAAGGGGCGTGCGATAGTTGAGACGCTCGTGCAGAAGTCTGCCGTAAAAATGGCTGTCTACGATCACACGTTTGAGACCTTTAATTTACTAAAGGAGATTCTGCATGAACTAGTGAACGACCTAAACCCTTACCTACGCGAACTCGATCGGCGTGTGCGCCTTGAGTACCGAGACCGAGGTAAGTTTGAAGCCGAAGTACGTCTGGCGGGCGATGTACTGCTCTTTAGCATGCATACGAATGTGTTTGAGTTTGACCGCGATCATTCGATTTGGAATCTCTCGTACGTTGAAAAAGACAAATTGAATTCGTATTGCGGCGTGATCAATATGTACAACTTTCTATCCGATTCGTTCAAGTACAATCGCGCAGAAGATTTAGGCTACTTGGTAGGACGTCTGTTCATCAATCGCGACCTACAATATTTTGTAGAAGGGAAACGGCAGACCGATTATTTGTGTGGTACGTTTGGCACGCAGCCAATTTCCAAAGATGCGCTTGTAAATATTATCCAGACCGCGATGCAGTATACGCTGGATTTTGATTTACTAGTTCCCCCATACGACATTGTGAAAATTGCCACCGTATCGCAGATGAACACGAAGGTGGAGAATAGCAAACTGCAAACTGGGAAACGCCTAGGTTTCCGCTTTAATTCGGATGACATTGCAGGAGAAACACAGAAATAGATACAATTCTAAATATTGACGAGAATGAAACACAAGTTTTCTCTTTTAACCGTGGGAGTTGTTAGTGCTTTCTTCATAGGTTGCACACCCACGGTAAACAATCAACCAGACTCAATGGATGAGGAAATGGAGCTAAAGCAGAAGGTTGAAGCTTTTGCACAAGTGCCCTTGAAGTGCAACATAGAGCACCTAACAGAATCGGAAAAAGCGGTACTGAACCTCTGTTTTGATGCGGCGAAGATAATGGACGATCTGTTCTGGCAAGAAGCTTATGGCGACAAAGAAAGCTTCCTTGCTAGTTTGCCAAACGATACGTATCGTGAGTTTGCACTAATCAACTACGGGCCATGGGAACGCCTAAATGGCAATGCTCCTTTTGTACCTGGGTACGGCGAAAAGCCGCTAGGAGCGAATTTCTATCCGAAGGATATGACCAAAGAGGAGTTTGAAGCGTGCTCGGATCCGTTGAAAGAAAGTATGTATTCGATATTAAGCCGCGACGCAGAAGGGAAGCTTATCGCCATTCCGTATCACGAATTCTATGCAGAGAAGATTGAACAGGCTGCGAAGCTGCTTGACAGTGCTGCAAAGCTTGCAGAAGATCCGGGGCTTTCTAAATATCTCGCGCTTCGTGCTACAGCGCTTCGTACTGATAACTATTACGATAGCGACGCTGCATGGATGGAAATGAAAAACAATCGGATAGATTTTGTAGTAGGACCTATTGAGAATTATGAGGATCATCTGTATGGCAACAAGGCTGCACACGAAGCTTTTGTTTTGGTAAAAGATATGGAGTGGAGCGAGCGTCTGAGCCGTTATATGAGTTTCTTACCCCAATTGCAGAAGAACCTGCCCGTGGAAGCAAAATACAAGTCGGAGCTACCAGGTGCAGAGTCCGATTTGGGCGTGTATGATGTGGTATTCTACGCAGGCGATTGCAACGCGGGGAGCAAGACCATTGCGATCAATTTGCCGAATGACGAAAAGATTCAAGAATTGAAAGGGTCGCGTCGCCTCCAGTTGCGCAATTCGATGCAATACAAGTTCAACATGATAATGGAACCTATTGCCGCATTGCTAATAGACCCTGCTCAACGGAACTATGTAACATTTGATGCTTTCTTCGAGAACACCATGTTCCACGAAGTGGCACACGGGTTGGGTATCAAAAAGACGCTAGACGGAAAAAGCACGCCGCAGGAAGCGCTTCTCGAGACCTATTCGGCTATTGAGGAAGGTAAGGCAGACATCCTGGGTATTTTCATGCTTGAGCAGCTGGCTAAAATGGGAGAACTTCCCGAACACGATATGATGAACAACTATGTAACCTTCCTAGCAGGTATTTTCCGTTCTGTGCGTTTTGGCGCTGCATCGGCACACGGGAAGGCTAATATGGTTCGCTTCCATTATTTCCAGGATAGAGGCGCTTTTGTTCGCGATTCTGTAACGGGCTTCTATCGTATTGTACCTGAAAAGATGTCGGAAGCAGTTGCTGGTTTGGCGCAAGATATTCTTGTAATTCAGGGCGACGGCGACTATCAACGTGCTTCGGAGATGCTCCTCAAGCAAGGTGTTGTAGATCCGCTGTTGGCAGAAGACCTTCAGAAGATTCAGGAGGCGAATGTACCTATAGATATTCGTTTCGAGCAAGGGAAAGAGGTTCTGGGACTCACCCCAAAGCCCTAGCACACAACAATTACGAATTTGTTTCGTAAACTTGTGAAAAGCTTAATAATGGAACAGATGAATTTGACGTTCAACTTCGTAAAGTCCATATCGATCATATATGACGAGATGATCGCTAAAGGTTTCTCGCTCGTCTATTTGGGTGAGTTCAGCCACGAAATCACCAAGATGTTCACGTCTATGACCGAAACGGACATGGAGAAAAATAGCGAGGAACGCTCAGTACAACGTCGTGTTTATCATGTAATGGTAGAGACGCTACAGAACATGAATAAACATTCTGACGAGCTTCGCGAAGGCGAAGGGGGAGTAGGCGGTGGTCTCTTTATCATTGGAAAGAAGAACGATACCTACTACGTAATAACTTCCAATAAGGTGGCTCGCGAACACAAGGAAAATTTGGAGTCTGCTTTGAACACAGTGAACAATGCCTCGCAGGAGGAATTGAAAGAGATGTACAAAAAGCAGATTAAGGAAGGGAAGATCTCGGAGAAAGGTGGTGCAGGTCTTGGTTTGATTGACATTGCACGGAAAACCGAAGAACCCTTAGAGTATCAGTTTTTGCAGTTGGATCAGGATACCTTCTTCTTTATACTGAAGGTAGAGATTAACGCTAAGAAATTCTACAAGCAGTAGAAAGAAGAAAACGAAAAACGAGGTAAGAAGAAACATTGCTAAGGAATGGAAAACGAGAATAAACCCACGCGGCGTTCTTTGTCGCCAGGTATTAAGTTGCTGTTGTTAGCCGTAATGGCTTTGGTGTTACTCATCCCCCAGATTTTCATAGATCTGCTGGTAGATAGCCGCCGAGACTATTCGGAAGAGGTGCAGGCGAACATTGCCCAATCATGGGGTGGCGAGCAAGCAGTTCGCCCTATATGGCTTTCTTTCCCTGTACAAAAGAAGGATAAGGACGATAATTCCAATTACGTGGCTCACTACCAAGTAGATAGTGTGAAAATGGATGTTGAAATGACCACGCAAACGCGCTATCGTGGTTTCTATTCGGCAGTACTCTATCATGCTAAAATTAAGGTAGACGGCTACATAGATCCGAAAGCACTTAAGGAGGATCTGTATATAGATGGATATCGTTACGATAGAATCGCGCCTACGGGCTATATCTCGACTGCAATACGCGAGCCGCTTGGGTTGAAGTCTAACCTCGTGGTTAACATGGGGGGCAAGGAGTATCATCTCACGGCTTCTAATGCCTCGAGTTTGTTTGACGATGGGAAGACGTTTTCCGCACCCATTGATTTGCGAACGGATTCGTTAGGCAAATTCTCTTACACGTACGAACTCAACGGATACAAAGATTTGCAGTTTTATGTGCAGTCTGATGCTATGGATGTGAACCTGAAGTTGCATTATCCGTCGCCTTCGTTTTCGGGAGATTTCTTACCCGACGAGCGCACCATCTCGGACAGCGTAACCACTGCACACTGGCGACTCTTTGCCAGCGCTTCCACCTTCCCGCAGACGTCTGTTAGAGATCGCGATACTCGTTACTACGACTATGATGACGAGTTTAATCCGCGTTCATTCTCAGTAAGCACGCAATTTACCGACGTATATTACCGTGCTATAGAGCGTTCGTTAAAATACGCGATTCTTATCATCGTTTTCACGTTCCTAACGTTCTTTTTTACCGATACGCTCTCCAAAACCAACATGCCTATGATAGGCTATTTGCTTACGGGGTGCGCTATCTTGTTATTCTATACCCTGTTGCTCTCGCTTTCCGAATATCTGGCCTTCGGTTGGGCTTACCTTATAACCTGTTTGGCGATAATCGGGATGATAGGGGTTTACTTCTGGAGTTTTGTGCGTAGTCTGAAAGCTACTATGGTCTGTGTAGGGATACTGGTCATTTTGTATGTATTCCTGTACCTCATCCTTCAGATGGATACTTTCCCACTTCTAGTAGGTAGCATCTTCCTGTTTATTGTGCTAGGACTTGTAATGTATTTGTCGCGCAAACTCACGTGGTAGAGAACGTTTCTGTTAGGGAAACTAGTTGTATTAAAAGGGCGTGGCTCATGCGAGTCACGCCTTTATTTTTGTCAAGGAGTAAAAAAAGCTAGAAGCTATTCTCCGAGCGATGATATTCTACAACAAGTACTTGGCGTGTGCTTGGCGATAATACTGCCATCGAGGATTGACGGAGGGGAGGAATCCACAATATTGCTCCTGTGGCGTCTACGAGTACACAGACCTGTTGCCGAAGCTGCGTAGGGTAGTGTGCATCTGTTAGCACGTCGCTTACTTTTTTCCTGCCGTTCGGCATACCTAAAGGATAGATAAAATCGCCCTTCTCCCACACGCGATAAGTGAGCGGAAAGCGAACCTGCTCAAAATCAAATAGCGCAGTGCTTTTTCCTCGGTTTGCGTAACTCTTTAATTCGGTTAGACTAAGTTGCTGTTTTATAACTTCTTGTTTAAAGATGAAGTTTGCGTCGCTTGCCTCGGAGTCAGGGTAAATTCGAGCTACGGGCAAATTGCATCGAGGTACTATCACGATTTTTCCCCTTTCCAAGTAGGCTTCCCAATTGGGCGCAAGGACTTTCTTTCCTGTTTGTCCACAAGAGAGCAAGGTTTGTAGTGTATCTACTGAGTGATTGCTAAAATTTAGATACTGAAGGCGCTCTCGAAGCCAAAAAAAAGCGAGACCTTCATGCTCTCGTATCTTTGCACTGATATCAAATACAAAAGGAATTGGGCGTTCTATGCTTCCAAAAAGCGTTTCAGATTCAGTGCGTAGTGTTTCATATATTTGGTCAGCATACCGACTTAAGGCATAGATATGCCGTACGGCCTGTGGGTTTACGGTTACTAGATCTGGTAGAACATTGTGTCTGATATAGTTGCGCGCATAATCGTCTGAAGCATTAGAAGAATCATCTACGTAGGCAATTTGGTTTTCACTCAACCAGCTTTCAAGCTCCTCGCGATTAAATGAGAGAAGTGGACGAACTATCTTCCCGTTGCGAGGGCGCATACCGCGCAGTCCTTCCACACCACAGCCACGACTCAGATGAAAAAGAAGGGTTTCGGCTTGGTCTTCTGCATGGTGCGCCGTTACAATCTCAGTATAGCCGTATTTATCGCACAACGCGTTGAAATATTCGTAGCGAAGCGCCCTGCACCCTTCTTCTAGCGAGCATTTGTGCTCTTTGCTCCATTTTTTGGCATCAGCGCATTGTATGTGCAATGGGAGGTTCGCACTCTTGCAAATCTGCTCAACGTGACGCTGGTCGCGTTGGGATTCTTCGCCTCTCAGCAGGAAATTGAAATGTGCTACGCTAATTGGCCATTTGTATAGATGAAGAAAAAGGCTTAGGAGTGCCATAGAATCGCGCCCTCCGCTAACGGCTAAAAGTGGGCGAGAGGTTGCGGAAAGGAGTTTTTCTTGCTCTATATAAGCACTCAGCGCTCGGAGTATATATGGGCTGCGCCGTTTTTCTCTCATTTCATTCCGCGTGCATTGCAAATTACTTCGTATGCGGACTGAATCTCTTTGAATTTCTCGGTGGCTTTATTAATCTCTTCTTCGGATTTGCTTTGGAAACGATCGGGATGCCAAGTGTTTACCAATTTCCTATACGCCGATTTTACTTGTGCATTGGTTGCGGTTGGCTCAATGCCGAGAATTTTGTAGGGGTCGCCTACATTTTGCGAGCTACGAGGCGGATAATAGCCGCTTTGCGAATTGTAGGAGGAAGAGCTGTTGTAGGAATAGGAGGAATTGCCACGTAGAAAGGCATCTACATACGTTGCATTGATATGGAAACGAGCGGCAATTTGATAAAGCAAGTATCGCTCTTGCGAATCTACCATACCATCTGCCTGTGCCAGTCCTACAAGCATGTACAAAATTGAAATTCGGCTTTGCAACGAGTATTGAGCCGCTATTTCGTCGCAGGCCTCCTCGATTGAGAGGTTCTGATGCAAAATCTCCTTTAGCTCGTCAATCAGAGCGGGCACTTGTTCTGGAGGGTAAAGCTTTTTGAGTGCATCGCTTACGTAAACCAATTCCGTTCGCATTATTCGTCCGTCTGCCTTCATGATAGCGGCAAAGAGGATGAGAAGCGGTCGTGCATTGCCCGCCGTTGTTGCGCCACCCGCGAAAAAATTTTGGCTAAAGCGCTGCCCGCTTCGCACGAACGGAAAGAGCCCCAACACCCCTAACAAAGGGAGTAGAAATAGGGCATACGGACCAATGAGATAGAAAAAAAAGACAGCCGCTAGAATGGTAATAAAGCAACCAAAACTGGAATTAGTTCGCATTCTGCAATTGCAATATATCTATGAGTTGAGCCACTTCTGTTGCCAGATCAAAGCGAGATGAGTTTTCAAGAACGAAATGTGCTACTTCGTAGTATTCGCGTGTGGTCGGTTGTGCTGCCATGCGTTCTAGTGCACGTTCGCGTGTAGTATGGTCGCGTTGCATAACGCGTTCCAAACGCACCGACTGTGGGGCAGTAATGAGCACAATACCCCGAAAATAGGGATGCCAGTCCAAACGTGGGAGCAAGGCGGATTCCATGAAGACGAAATTGCGTTGTGTTGCACATTTCTCCTTCCAGAGGGCAAAATCGGCGAAAACGGCGGGATGTATAAGAGCTTCGAGTGCGGAACGGAGTGTAGGATTCTTGAAAATTTTTCCTGCAACATATTCTCGGTTGTAGCCTCCTTTGGGAGTAAACGCTTCTGCCCCAAGGAGATCGGAAATTCTTGCCTGAAGCTTGCGATCTGACAAAAGAAGGAGCTGTGCGCGCTCGTCGGCGTTATAGATGGCGCAATCCTGTTGTGAGAGGAGCTTGCCTACGAAAGTTTTACCTGCGCCAATTTGCCCTGTAAGTCCGTAAGCTACACGAGCTTTCCTCATTCCCTAGAAACGTAGTAGCCCACATACATGGGGTGAAAGCGCAAGTTGCGGACGTAGTATGGGAGCGGGTCAAATTGCACCTGTAGACGCGAGAATTGTTGTAGGGTGTCTAGCTGCGTCCAAAAACGTAGGGAGTGGGTATTTAGCGAATCGTAGTAAGAAACGGGGATGTTGCAGACTACATCGACTGTAGTGGGTACTAGCTTCAGGTGTAGCGAATCGGTGTCATTCTGCACCATGATGGGCACTCGCAAGGTCTTCTCGGTATACTGTTCGACGGTAAGAAAAACATCTACAGCTTTCTGACTTGCCGATACACCCACGGGAAGATCGAGAGGAAGCGTAGTAGTAACGCTTGTAGAGAGCATACCCAAGTGGGTTGGTACTGTTTCTATCGCTACGAGGCTATCTAAACGGTCTTCAGTGCCTATAACATCAATGCTGTCGCGGGAGAGTTCTATAGGCTTTACAAGCATACACTGGTCGGCGAGTGTATAAGTTACCTTTGCGCGTAGCGGAAGGCGTTTTTCAATCTGCCAACCGAATTGGAAGCTAAGCGAGTCAGATACTACGTCTATAAGTTGAAGATCGGGAGGAAGGTGACGCGAGAGTAGGTTGGACAGATCTTGGCGAGAGAGGGTAGCGCCATTGAGGTGAAAGCTTGAAAAACGACGTAAGGAGTCGCGGTAATTGATGTGAATGGGTGAGGTGTAGGCCCAACCTCGGTAACTCATGAGGGCATAGCCGTGCCCTTTAATACGATAGGTTACATTGTTGTGTTCGGCATCTACTACGCGCAGACCAAAGGGGGTATTATCCAGCAATACTGTACGTGCTACCTCGATGGTGTACTCGTGATTAAGCTTGTTGAGAAACCAGAGCAGGGCTGAGAGCGCAACAAAGAGGAGGTATAGCAAGACTTGTTTTCTTGCTCGCCATAGAGTAGAGGGAAGCGTCTTGAGTGTGTGGAGTGGCAAAACAGAAGCAGAATTGATGCAGAACCACTCTAAACTAACTGCGCAGCCATGAGCTGGGGCAACCTAGTCTAGAGGAGTTCTGTCTTGTAAAATTCTATTTCACGTCGGTCGCGTCGCGGTACACGCTCGTTTTGAGCACACGTATTGTGGTGTCGTGCGCTATGGTAACCACGATAGAGTCGTCGCGCAATTCTTCTACTGTTCCAAAAATACCGCCTGCCACCAAAACTCGGTCGCCTTTCTTTAAGCTCTCTTGGAATTTGCGTAATTCCTTTTGGCGTTTCATCTGCGGTTTTATCATGAAAAAGTAGAAGACTACGATGATCAGAGCGATCATAGCGATAGACATCCACGGACTTCCGCCACCTTGGGCTGCTTGAAGCAGTACGAACATGTTGTTTGCCATCTATGCAAATATTTTGAATTAAAAGCTACTGTTAGCGCGTTTATTGCTTTTGCGCTTCAAAGTTCTTGTGTATACGCCCTTTGCTTTCCAACTGACGTAGAATATTGTCTAATACGCCATTGATGAATGGTAACGCCTCGTTTGCCGCAAATTGGCTTGCTATATCTACGTATTCGTTTAGCGTTACGCGCGTCGGAATATCGGGGCAGTAGAGTAGTTCGGTTATTCCTAGTTCGATGATTATGAGGTCTGTTTTTTTCAGACGATCCAGTTCCCAGTTGTGTAGGTTTTCTTTGATGAGCGCTTGATGCTCGCCTGAATTTGAAATCATCTTAAGCAAAAGTTGTTCCGCAAATTCGAGCTCGTCTGCTAAAACTGGCTTAGTTGTCAGTTTCGTTTCGGGCGCGGGCAATTCCTTGAGCTTGTGAATGCGCTCTGTTACTTGTCGCGCGGCGAGTTCCAAATCTGAGGTATAGGTAAGTGGCGCATCTAGAAAGAATTTCTGGAGGTACGATTTACCAAACGGGACGTTGCTCTGATTGTTGTGAGGGAGACTCTCCAAGAGTTTTTCCTCAGCCTCTATTTCCTCATACCAGCTACTAAAAAGCCATGAGTAGAGTGCCCCTGCCATTTCCTGTATAGCTGCCAAGCGTTTCTTTTTGTCACTGCCGTCAGCTGCCACGTATTGTTTGTAAGGGGCGGTACGAAGCCACTCTTGAAAGATATGGAGGAAGGCGGGAGATTGCAAACTTGCCTCAAGGCCTTTTACATACTCCGAATCCAGTAGGGCGTTGTTGTTGTGAATGGCGGCACAGAGTGCATCTTCGGCTAGAGGGCGGAGTAATTGCAAATACTCTTCGCGAGGCAAATGTTTTTTTTCCTCTTCCTGTAGGAGTTCCTGTGCTTTGCGCGAGAAAAGAGGAAGGAGGGAGAGCAAAAAATGCTGAAGATCCAAGAACTCGTTCAGGTAGGAACGTAGCGTTGCCATGGCATCTTCTAGACGGTAAGGGGGTAGGCTCTCTCCATTCAAATGCTGGTAGATCTCATAGAGATAGATGGTTTGTAAGACTTTGATGCGTATGAGTCGTCGAGTCAACATCTGAGATTCTCCAAGCAAGTAAATAACGGATTTTCGGGAACAAAGCTACTGTTTTTTGCGAAGTTTGCGGTTGTGGCATTGGGAAAGGAGAAGGGGGCTGTAAAAGACGAAGGAAAAGCGAAAAGTGCGTATAGTACGACAAAGATTGTATACAATAGACGAACAGGGCTAAAATGCTAGTTTTTCGTAGTTTTGTGGGAACATAGAAAATTCGGAAGAGGTGAAAGAGGGTAGATTGGTAAGCTCGCGCGGCGAGCTCTTCGTGAAGGAGGGCGTAGACGAATATTACGTTGCGGATGCGGGCTTTGGCGAGATTGGAGAATATGACTGGGGCGCAGCCTTTTCTCAGGATATACACGACGAAGAGGTCGTTCAGGTACAGTTCAAGAATGCACGACGAGCGTTTTACATCAATCGCTCAATGCTATCGTTACATCGAGGCGATGTGGTAGCAGTTGCCGCCATGGGGGGGCACGATGTGGGTGTGGTTTGCCTTACGGGCTGGCTTGCACGACGGAACTACCTAAAACAACAGTGCCAGATAGAGACGGAAAACCGTGTTAACGAGCCCCTCATGGAGCTGTATCGGAAAGCAACTCAACAAGATGTTGAACGCTGGATCGAGGCTACGGCGCGTGAACTGGAGACGATGCTACGTGCTCGTATCATAGCCCAAGATATGCATCTACAGATGAAGATCTCGGATGTAGAATTTCAAGGTGATGGGAGTAAGGCGCTTTTCTACTACAGTGCTGAGCAACGAGTAGATTTCCGAGAGCTTGTACGAGTCTTTGCGGGCGAATTCAAGGTGCGCATTGAAATGCGACAAATAGGACCGCGGCAAGAGGCAGCGCGCATCGGCGGGATCGGGAGTTGTGGGCGAGAGGTGTGCTGCGGAGCGTGGCTACGGAAATTTGCTTCGGTTACTACGAGTACTATTAAGCTACAGGATCTTACGCCCAATCCGCAAAAACAGGCAGGACAATGCGGTAAACTCAAATGCTGCCTCAATTTTGAGGTGGATGTTTACGAGGAGGCAAAGCGCAAAATGCCGCGCGTCAAAGCGCCACTTCAGTTTGAAGATGGGGTTCTGTACCATGTGAAAAATGACCTTTTCCGGGACTGCATGTATTTTTCTACCTCGCCAAAGAGTATCGAACACTTGGTTATGCTAACCTGTGCTCAGGTAGAACAGATACTAGAGCTTAACCACTCTGGGCGGAAAGGGGAGTCCATCTTGGCATTTAGCGGAGTTGAAGAGCAAGAGGTGGCTACCACACAACTCGGTTATGGGAACGTGATTGAGGAGGAGAGTCTTACGCGCTTTGACAAGGCAAAGAAGAAATCGGGTAAAAGTAAGAATCGCGCCAAACAACAAAAACAGCGTGATACTGCCCCCGCAGGGGAATCTGCAAAGGAAAATGCAGTCGCGGAGGCAACACCTACCCAACCACAGCCTCAGCGCAATGAGACACAAGCAGCCTTAAAGGCACAGACTGTACCTCAGAGGAATGAAGAAGGGAGTGCCTCGGTAGCCTCTCAAGCCCATTCGCAACGCGTACCGAACCAGCAACCAGCGCAAAAGAATAGACATCCGCAGAATCGGAATAATGGAGGGCAACAGCGACAACGGCAGCAACAGCCCTCAATGCAAGCTAATAAGCAACGAAACGCTACCAATCCTGCGCAGGTAGCACGATCGCGTAACCCACAAGAGACCAAAACTGAAGCTTCTGCGGTAGATAGGACACAAAATCATGGAGAGAATGCAAATACGAATCCCGAGGCATAATTTCTATCTGCTACTCTTCGATCTCTTTTTCTCCTTACTTTTCGTGTCGTGCAATAGTGGCATAGAGTATTCTGCCGATACGGTTTTGCCCGCCGAAGGGTGGAACAAAGATTCGGTGTTGGTTTACAACTACACGAATACCGATACAAGCGCCCGACACGATCTCTATTTCTACATCCGACATACTACCCAGTATCCGCACGCGAATATTTACCTTTTTGTTGAGATCCTTGCGCCCGCAGGAAATAAGATTACCGACACCGTCAATTTCATGCTTGCATCTCCCCAAGGAGAATGGTACGGACGCGGTTTCACCACCTCAAGACAGCTCCTACTTCCCTATCACAGCGACTTCCAATTCCTACAGCTGGGCAACTACACCTTTCGCATTCGCCACGGCATGCGTTACGACCTGTTGGAGGGCGTAGAAGATATGGGACTACAAGTATACGAGCATCTTGAGGGCAAGAATGGCAAAAAATAAATTGGCGCGCTTTCGCGAGAACCTCACCTTTCCTTACTTACATCAACCTACCTTCGATTCTGTTTGGCGCGCTCCCTACCCTTTGCAAGGGCAGTGGGCTGCACAGCAGTTCTCCAATCAAAACCCCATAACCCTAGAATTAGGTTGCGGACGCGGTGAATATACCGTAGCCTTGGCACAAGCCGCACCAGAGCAGAACTACATTGGTATGGACATCAAGGGTGCACGGCTCTGGGTGGGAGCACGTGCAGTGAAAGAGCAGGGGCTTACCAACGTCGCTTTTGTACGTGCCCGCATCGAAACTCTTACCTCTTTTTTTGCTCCGAACGAAATTGCCCATTTGTGGCTTACCTTCCCAGATCCGCAACTCAAGGAACGACGAGCCAAAAAACGCCTTACGGGCGAACGATTTCTAGAACTTTATTCGCGAATTCTTGCTCCGTCTGGAGTCATACACCTTAAAACCGATAGTCGCGAACTATACGATTTCACACTGAATGAGGTGGCTACAATAGGCGGGCGAGTACTCTATGCCGCCGATAATATTGACAACATACTAGAACAATTTCCGTTATTAAGAATTAGTACATACTACGAGCGTTATTTTCGAGAGCGAGGGAAAACAATTTGCTATTTGGAGTTCGGACTACCCGAGCATTGGAAAGCAATTGGCGAGAGTGAAGTATGGCAGTCGCCCTGTGAGTTTTGGTTGGGCGAAACGCATAAAGATGGTCTAGAGGAGGAATAGATGTTGCGAATTCTAATCGTATTGCCCACATACAATGAGCGCGAGAACATTGCGCCGATGCTAGAAGCGTTGTTGGCGCTTCCAGATCAGGTAGATGTGCTTGTAGTAGATGATAATTCGCCCGACGGCACTTGGCAATACGTAGAGCAATATATGGCTTCGCATCCTGAGGGCAGAGTGCATCTGTTGCATAGAGCGAGAAAACAAGGCTTGCGTTCTGCCTACTTGGCAGGATTTCAGTGGGGGTTGGAGCGAAACTACGACTATCTCTGCGAAATAGATTGCGATTTTTCGCACAACCCTGAAGATGTAACGCGTTTGGTTGCTGCTTGCGAGGAGCAGCATGCAGATCTTGCCATAGGTTCACGCTATGTAAGCGGTGTGAACGTGGTAAACTGGCCTATGGGGCGCATTATCATGAGCTATTGTGCATCGGTTTATGTTCGATGCATAAGCGGTATGCCTGTGCGCGATGCTACGGCTGGTTTTGTTTGCTATCGGGGCACAGCGCTGGCGCGCCTGCTTCGTCACCCGATACGTATGAAAGGCTACGGTTTTCAGATTGAAATGAAGTATGTGGCATACCGTATGGGCCTGAAAATCGTGGAAGTTCCCATCATATTCACAGACCGAAAGCGAGGAACTTCTAAGATGTCGGGGGGGATTTTTTCAGAAGCACTGTGTGGGGTGATCCGCATGCGGTTTGGCTTCAAAAAGAGTATAGGGAACGAATCTTAACAAAAGGCTTTTCAAACTTGTTTTTACAGCATTCGGCAAAGAGAGGAGAGTACAATGGCGCAAGGTTGCAAACATCGTTTACCGTTAGTTATTCGCAATGTACGGATTGTGAATGAGGGCACGATAACGGAGGGAGCGCTCCTAATCGATGCTGCTGGTCGTATAGCGCAGGTTTCTACTGGAACTCTGAGCCTCGATCCGAAGCGGCGTTATAGCCTCATAGATGGCAAGGGGCAGTATTTGTTGCCAGGCGTTATAGATACACACGTACACTTCCGCGACCCAGGGTTTACACACAAAGGCGATATTGCCAGCGAATCGCGTGCAGCGGTGGCGGGAGGCGTTACGAGCTTCTGCGATATGCCGAATACAAACCCGCAGACCACTACCATGGAAGCACTCAGGGCGAAACAGGCTTCTGCGGCAGGGAGGGCTCATGCCAACTATGCTTTCTATTTGGGTGCAACCTCCGACAATTTGGACGAGATTCGCCACTGCGACGCCAACATAGTCCCTGCAATTAAGCTATTTATGGGGTCTTCTACAGGAGGTATGCAACTTACGTCCGAAGAACTCGTAGCAGCGGTTTTCCGCGAATCTCCTCTTCTCATAGCTACCCACTGCGAGACGGATAGCATGATAGCAGAACAGTTGGTGGCGGCTCGTTTAGCCTTTCCGCAAGGAATTCCTTTTTCCGAACATGCTCATATTCGTTCCACAGCATCCTGCGTAAAAAGCATACAATTAGCACAGCGCCTCGCCCAAACATACAGTGCACGCTTGCATGTGTTGCACCTGAGTGCAGCTGAGGAGTTGGCGCTTTTTACAGACCCTAAGTTACGAGCCGAGGGAAAAATTACGTGCGAAACTTGTCCGCACTACCTCTATTTCTCCGACGAAGACTACGACCTACTACAGTGGCAGATAAAATGTAACCCTGCCATAAAAGGTACTGGGGATCGTGCTGCTCTGATAGAAGCCCTCAAG
Organism: Bacteroidia bacterium; assembly: GCA_905373475.1. Lineage (GTDB taxonomy): Bacteria > Bacteroidota > Bacteroidia > Bacteroidales > CAJPTX01 > Bacteroides_D. Next base: position 93,924 of record CAJPTC010000003.1, read on the forward strand.
AATGGCATAATTCGTACTATAGGTACAGACCATGCGCCACACCTCGTTTCTGAGAAATTGAAGGATTACGAACATTCGCCCTCGGGTATTCCCTCCATTCAGTATAGTCTATTACTGATGCTGAACTTGGCAGAGCGGGAAAAAATTCCTTTCACACAGATTGTGGAACTTATGTCGCATGCCCCCGCACGGCTTTTTGGAATTGAAGAGCGTGGCTATATACGGGAGGGCTATTTTGCCGACCTTGTATTTATTGCAGCGTGCGAACCTCGCCCTTTAAATAGCCGCGGTGCTGAAAGCAAGTGCGAATGGTCGCCATACGACGGAATGCGTACGAACTATTTTGTACGTCGAACTCTCGTAAACGGGAAGGCCGCTTATTGTTATGTGCATGGCGTGCAAGAACCCGCAGGGCAACCTCTTTCATTTAATGCAAACCGACGAGATGGAAAATTCGTGTAGAGTCCTCACACCAGCAACACGTGCCGAAGACATTTTATTGTCTTATCCCGTTACGCTGCTGGTTTTTGAGCGTTTATCGCTCCCTCTCCGCGTCGGAGATAAGACGTTAGCTGAGATAGCAGTGGAACGAGGTATACGAGTTCAGCTCCTCACTAACCTCCTCCAACTCTCTTTAGGGCGAACGCTTTCCGAAGTGAATCCCTTCGTTCTAGAAGATGTGCCGCATCTGATAGACTTTCTACTAAACGGGCACGAATACTATATTAACGAAGCCAATCCCAATATTGCTGCACTTTTAGCCTCAGTACTACCAGACACCGATACCCCCAATGGAGAGCTGCTCCGCAAATTCTTCGATCGTTATATGCAAGAAGCACGTGAGCATTTCGATTACGAACACGACGTGGTTTTCCCTTACGCTCGTTTGCTTTTTACCAAGAGGGATTCGGGCGATTATCGGATGCAAGAATATAAACACAGACATACCGATATACGTGTAAAACTTGAAGATTTGCAGCACCTTTTACTTCGTTACCTTCCCCCCTTACTTGACGCAAGCTTGGCGCGCCGTCTGCTCTATGCATTAGATATCCTATGTGCTGATTTGCAGATTCATACCTGCATAGAAGACGATGTACTCATCCCTTTAGTTGAAAAAATGGAACGCCGATGGAACTCCTAACCCACAGAGCCGAGGCGGTGATTTTCACTCCCCATCTCTTTGTTTCGCACTTCCTTAGTTTCTTACTCCACACAGATTACCCTGAAATGGTGGTGGTGGAACATGCCTATTGGGAGCGCAACCTTATTGATATGGACTCCAGCCGCTTAAAACTTGTTGTAATAGACACGGCACAAGCTTATTTTACCCCGCAGATGGTGCAACAAATTCGTAAGACGAAACCGAATGCTGGGGTAGTTGGGCTCGAAATGCAACCCATGCGGCGCCAGATTCAGGTACAGTTCGATGCACTAATCAACACTTTCATGACGCATAATGATGTGCGTTCTACACTAATTAGCTTTTTCCAAGCCCGTGAACAACGACCACAACAACCGCAACTATCGCGACGCGAGATTGAAGTACTACAGCTCCTAGTAAAAGGGAAAACCGCTAAGGAGATTGGCGAAGAACTTTTTATAAGTGTACATACGGTAACGTCGCACCGTAAGAATATTAGTGCTAAACTAGGTATCCGCTCCATCTCGGCAATGGCAATCTATGCCGCCAATATGAAACTAATAGATCCTGCGGAGGTTCGGGAGTCTCCTGTTCAAGAGGACATTTGAGTTAGGTACGAAGTTCTAGGTAAGTTAAGTGTTTTATTCAGGTACGAAGGACGAGGATATTTCAGCTCATTGTGTCGTGAGAGAGTGCGTGCAGTCTGGTACGAAAGGAGGATGCCACCGCTAAAACCTATAATTTAGCTACTTTTGCGGAGAGAAAAAGGTGAGGACAGGAAAATGGGGCAACGGGCTGGTGAGCACGAGAAGTTACTAATACTAGACTTCGGCTCACAATACACCCAGCTAATAGCGCGTCGTGTGCGAGAATTAGGTGTATATTGTGAAGTAAAACCGTTCCACAGTGGTGTGGCCGCGGGCGAGGATTGGAAAGCGGTAATCCTCTCGGGAAGTCCTTGTTCGGTGCACGATGCGAAAGCACCAAGCGTAGATTTAACCGAAATCCTTGCAAAATACCCCGTGCTCGGCATTTGTTACGGAGCACAACTCCTCGCTTCATATTACGGAGGGCGTGTAGTTCGATCGCAAAAAAGGGAATACGGGCGCGCCTCTTTACAAAACGTGAACAAAAGTACACTCCTTGAAGGCATTCGACAAGGAGTAGATGTTTGGATGTCGCACGGCGACAGTATAGAGGTACTCCCCGAAGGGTGGAAAATATTGGCCAGTACGCCCGATATACCCGTTGCAGCCTTCCAAGCGCAAGACAAAGTTTACGGGCTACAGTTTCACCCCGAGGTTTCGCATACTACGTGTGGGACAGACATTTTGCGCAACTTCTTGGTAAAAGTCTGTGGCTTTCATTGCGACTGGACACCTAAAGCTTTTATTGAGCAAACCGTTGCTGAACTACAAGCCAAAATAGGCAAAGACAAGGTGGTGTTGGGGCTTTCGGGCGGGGTAGATAGCACCGTAGCAGCTGCATTACTACACCGTGCCATCGGCGATCAGCTTACTTGTATCTTCGTAGATAATGGTTTACTCCGTAAGAACGAGTATGTAAGCGTGTTGGAGTCGTATCGGGGGATGGGGTTAAATGTGGTCGGCGTAGATGCTCGCGACCATTTCTATGCCGCACTTGCAGGAGTAACTGACCCTGAAGGCAAACGAAAGGCAATAGGTCGTTGCTTTATTGAAGCTTTTGATCGCGCGGCTAGTGCGCTGCATGCTGTGAAATGGTTAGGGCAGGGTACTATCTATCCAGATGTGATAGAATCGGTCTCGGTAGGGGGACCAAGTGTTACTATCAAGTCGCATCATAATGTAGGGGGGCTACCAAAGGACTTAAAATTTCAATTGGTAGAGCCATTGCGACTTCTCTTTAAGGACGAGGTACGTAGAGTGGGTGCTGAGCTCGGAATTCCGCCGCTCATTTTAGGACGTCACCCATTCCCAGGACCAGGACTCGGAATTCGCATTTTAGGCGAGGTGACCCCCGAACGTGTGGCTCTTTTGCAAGAAGCCGACGACATCTACATCAAACATTTGCGGAGCGCAGACTTGTATGACAAAATCTGGCAGGCTGGAGCTATCCTGTTGCCCGTACGTTCCGTAGGTGTTATGGGCGATGAACGAACCTACGAAAGCGTAGTTGCTTTACGTGCTGTAACCTCGGTAGATGGTATGACAGCAGATTGGTATCCGTTGCCCTACGACGTGCTAGCGCACATTTCCAACGAAATAATAAACAACGTTCGTGGCATTAACCGCGTAGTATACGACGTAAGTTCTAAACCACCTGCTACGATAGAGTGGGAGTAGCATTTTCGAACCGCGCACTACATCCTCGCGGTTTGCATTTGCTTGCTACGTTCCCTTAGAGCAGTTTCTTGATGCCTAACGTGCTTATTCCCTTTTGCGCCTTGTTTAACATTTAATCCTCGGAGTTTAATTCCCATTCCATCTATGCGTTTCTTAAGGTCACTTTTATTCCCACTCATTACCTTTGCCGCTCTAGCAATCCAAGCGCAGAGTCTACACCTCATGCGCCCTAGCATGCCGTTCTTCTCGAACGAGAAGATGCTCAACGACGCAAAGCTTGTGGAGCTTGTACGCACTTTACGTTTTTACTACGTAGATACTATTAATGACAAGGAATTGGTAGACAAAGCCATTACAGCTCTGCTGCAAGAACTAGATCCCCACTCCTATTACATACCACGTGAACAAAGCGACGAGGCGATGAGTGAGCTTTCGGGGCATTTCTTTGGCGTGGGTATAGAATTTGCCATACAAAAGGACACGCTCGTGGTGATGGCAGCTATTCCTAATGCACCAGCAGAACGCGTTGGGATACGTGCTGGCGATAAGTTTCTCACAGTAAATGGCGAACCCATTACCAACATAAAATTGACGAACAGTAAGGTTGCTAAACTTTTGCGAGGTCCTAAAGGTACCTCGGTGGTGCTAGATGTGTTGCGTCGGAATAAGGTAGAGAAATACACAGTGGTACGCGATTCTGTGCCCATGAACAGCGTAGACGTGGCTTACTCTATCCGTCCATCAATTGGTTATTTGCGTGTTACACGTTTTGCAGAACCCACTGTGCGCGAGTTTATAGAAGCACTCGCCAAACTGAATGCTGCTAACGCAAAGTCTTTTATTCTTGATTTGCGAGGCAACGGCGGCGGACTGATGCAAGGCGCAATACTGATGGCAAGTGCTTTCTTGCCGCAAGGCTCATTAGTGGTGTACGCAAAAGGGAGACGCGTGGGAAGACAAGATTTTGAAGCAGTGCAAATGGGCAATGCTTTCTTAAAGAGCAAACTCGTGGTGCTTGTAGATGAAAATACTGCTTCGGCAAGCGAGATACTTTCAGGCGCACTACAAGATTGGGATCGTGCCGTTATCGTAGGGCGTCGGACCTTCGGTAAAGGATTAGTACAGAATCAGTTCGCCTTCCCCGACAGTTCATTGTATCGCATTACGGTGGCACGCTACTATACTCCTAGCAATAGACTTATTCAGACCCCGTACACACTAGGCGATAAAGACAAATACCGCGAATCTTTCATCAGTCGTTACAAGAACGGGGAGCTTTTTCACAAAGACAGTATTCACTTTCCCGATAGTCTGAAATATTCTACCCTGCGCACACATCGCACGGTGTACGGCGGCGGTGGTATTATGCCCGACGTATTCATTCCACTTGATACCACCTTTGCATCCGACTATGTGGGACGTCTGTTGCGTAACGGACTAATACGCCAGTGGGTGATTGATTATGTAGGCGAGCATCGCGATTCGCTTCTCAGAACCTACAAGACTTTCGACGATTACAAGGAGCACTTTGCTATGAGCGCTGCCGATCGTAGCCAATTGGTAGCCTACTGTGCGCGCAATGGGGAAAAGTTGAAAGAAGGGACGGACCTCTCGGAGGTCGACATTCGAGAACTAGATTGGTATACGAAGGTGTTCGTTGCGCGAACGCTTTATTCCTTTGAGTACATGCATCGCATTCTGCATCTGCGCGATGAGGAGGTAAAATGCGCCCTAGATCTTCTGGAAAATTGGGAAGAGAAAGGCGAGAAATTATTACAACCTGCCAAATAACTAAAAACACTCAGTATAAATGCTACCACCTAAAAAAATACTGAGGTAGCCGCTTTTTTGACAACTTTAGATGAACGAACAAGAGAATAATATAGAGGTTCGCTTTTCCGATCTCGGTCTTTCCGAGAACGCTTTATCTGCCATTGCAGCAAAGGGGTTTGAACAACCCTCGCCGATACAGCGGTTGGCAATCCCTGTTTTGCTGGGTGAGACGTGCGACGTGATAGCACAAGCTCAAACAGGAACTGGAAAAACGGCGGCTTTCGGTCTCCCCATTCTCGAACGCTTGGATGTAAAAAAAATCGTTCCACAAGCCCTTATACTTGCACCTACGCGCGAATTGGCTATTCAAGTAACCGAGGAGTTGGCTTCGCTGCGTGGCGAGAAACCTCTCCACCTGCTTACGGTCTATGGTGGGCAGTCTATTTCCGAACAGCAACGACGCTTAAAGCGTGGAGCACAAATTGTAGTAGGTACACCAGGGCGTATTCTAGACCTTCTGCGGCGGGGCGATCTGCATCTGGATAGCGTAGAATGGGTTGTACTCGACGAGGCTGACGAGATGCTGAATATGGGCTTTATAGAAGATGTGGAGGAAATTCTGGCACAAGTAACCTGCGAGCACCGCATGTTCCTTTTCTCTGCCACAATGCCCGAAAGAATTGTGGCGCTCTCTAAGAAGTTCATGAAGGAGGTGCGACTCCTGCAAGTAGATAAAGAACAAAAGCCGACGCATCTTGCCGATCAGATTTACTTTGAAGTGCTTGAAAGCGACAAATTTGACGCTCTTACGCGGATCGTAGATATTGAACCCGAGTTTTATGGTCTGGTATTTTGCCGAACGCGCACTGACGTAGACGAACTAACATTGCAACTGGTAGAACACGGTTATGCTGCCGAGGGGTTGCATGGCGAGATCTCACAGACACAGAGAGAAAAGACTCTAAACAAATTTCGGAAACATCTGGTTAACATATTAGTAGCGACTGACGTAGCGGCACGAGGTATAGACATTGCAGACCTTACGCACGTTATAAACTACAGTTTGCCACAAGACCCAGAAGCTTACGTGCATCGCGTGGGACGCACTGGTCGCGCTGGGAAACAGGGGACTGCCATTACATTCGTTAGTCCCTCAGAATATCGGAAGCTTCTCTATTTCCAGAAAAGCATCAAGTTCAAGATTCGTAAAGAGACCCTTCCCAATGCGCAAGATGTAGTAGAAGTAAAGCGCGAGTTGCTGAAAGACGAGCTACGCGAGGTCGTAGAAAATGAACAATATCAGGACTATATGGATATTGCCAGCGAGCTATTGCAGGAGTTTCAACCCGAAGTGGCACTGGCGGCACTTTTCCGTATGGCGTATAAAAGCGATCTGGACGTAACGAGCTATCAGGAGATACGCGGTTTTAATGTAGAGCGACGTGGTACTACCCGCCTTTTTATTGCATTGGGAAAACGCGATGGCTACAATGCGCGTCGTCTCACAGAATATATTTTTGAGCAAGGGCGAGTACGAAGCCGAGATCTGGAAGATGTACTGGTACTCGAAGATTTTTCATTCGTAACGGTTTCTTACGAAAAAGCCAAGCAGCTCTTGACCGCATTCTCGCAGGAACAAACCGCAGATGGGAAACCCATGATCTCCAAAGCAAAGGAGCGTGGAGCTAAGAAGCAGGACGAAGAGGGAGTAAAAAAACGTGGTAAACGTAAAAAATAAATAACGGGGTAGGTGGGAGATGGATTCCGCACAGGTTTATATCGCAAAAACTTTGCAGGGCTTAGAGCCATTGTTAGCGGAGGAACTCCGTGCACTCGGCGCGGAGAATGTGACGGAAGAGTGTCGTATGGTTCGTTTTGAGGGCGACTTGCGCATGCTCTATATGGCAAATTTTCATTGTAGGACAGCCTTGCGCATCCTAAAGCCCATAGCGACCTTTCAGGCAAAGGATGCAGACGAGCTCTATGAGCAAGCTTCGGCTTTTGATTGGAGTTCGCTCATGAACGTAACACAGCATTTTGCCATAGACGCTGTTGTGAATTCCGAAGAGTTCCGCGATTCGCGCTATGCCACCTACAGGCTCAAGGATGCGATTGTAGATCAGTTCAAAGCGCGCTGCGGAGGGCGACGCCCTTTCCCCGATCGTGAAAACCCCGAAGTTCGTATTCACTTACACATAAAAGGGCAGGAGTGTGACCTTTTACTAGATTCGTCGGGCGAATCGCTCCACAAAAGAGGATATCGTGTTGCACAGGATGTAGCCCCCCTAAATGAGGTACTTGCAGCAGGAATGATTCTGCATAGTGGCTGGAACGGAGAAGTCCCTTTTCTAGACCCTATGTGCGGCTCGGGGACATTACTCATTGAGGCAGCGCTCATTGCTTATGGTATAGCACCTGGGTTGTTCCGCAAGCACTTTGCATTTGAGTATTGGGCAGATTTTGATGCAGACCTTATGGCCGAGATTTTTAACGATGACTCCCGCGAACGCGAGAACGACGTTCTAATTCTGGGTACAGATATCTCGGGCAAAGCTCTTGAAACGGCAGAGGCGAATATTCGCTCAGCAGGGCTAAGTAAGTACATCAAGATCAAGAAAGAGTCAGTTTTTGACTACCATCCGCCTATGATACCTGGTATTGTAGTAACCAACCCGCCCTACGGCGAACGACTTAAACAGTTTCAGCTTGATCGCTTCTATACACAATTAGGCGACGTATTTAAGTCGCGCTATGAGGGCTGGGATGTTTGGGTACTAGCAGGCAACCGTACGGCAATGAAAAGTTTTGGGCTACATCCATCGCGTACCATTACACTTTTCAATGGACCGATTGAGTGCAAATTCCAACGTTTCTCGATGTACGCAGGAACTCTGAAGGGGCGAGTTGAAACACAAGAGATGTAATGTTCTTTGCCCTGAGTTAGGACGCAATGGAGTAAACACACATCGCACTCAGTACTGGCCACTGTCTAAGTGAAGGCAAATCGTGCTTAAGGTTCATGCACGATGTTCAAGCTTTGGGTAGTTTAATTTTCAATTTCTAATTCCTTATTTCCCATGCAGGTCTTTTTGTTTTCCTTATACTTCCCGTATGCCGAGGTAAACGAAACCTTCATTGCGGAAGAAATGCGCTGCATTGCGACCGATGCGAGTGTGAAAATCACTCTTGTCCCATTCAAACGCAAGGGGGAAGAAAAGCGGATACTTCCAGAAGCGATAGATATAGATGCGCAAATCGTAGAGCGTGCAGAACGGTTCTCGGTAGGTGTAATCTTTTCTCTCTTTTCTAGAGGCGCTTTTTGGCGTTTTTTGGTGCAAAGTGTACTCCCCATATTAATTCACCTACGTTTCCCTAAAAAAGTACTCTTTGCGCGCTTTATTCGCGCACTTTATATAGCCGACTACTTAGTAGCGAACTATCGTAGTGGGCGCATTGATGACAATTCAGTGCTGTATAGTTATTGGCTCGACGAAGCTACGGCAGGCTTTTATTTGGCAGAGCGTATAGAACCACATCTGCGTAAATGCCTAAAAGTTTCGCGAGCGCATCGTTGGGATATTATAGAACCTACGGGACGTCTACCTTTCCGTAAGCGTGCCTTTAGCGCCCTTGATAAAGTAATTGTGGCGAGCGAGTTCGGTTGGCACGAGCTGTTGGAACTTTACCCCGAGCTCACACCTATATGCGAATGGCAGCATTTGGGAGTGGCCGAGGTTTGTGCGGCGCGCACTGGCAAAGTAGTAGAGGGACGTCGGGAATTTATAAGCTGTTCCACCGTAGTACCCGTGAAGCGGGTAAAGCTTATCTACGAAAATATCTGTGCTTACGCCCAAAGCCATCCACACCTGCAAGTACATTGGATTCATTTTGGCGATGGAACACTCATGGAAGAGTTGCGGCAGGCAGTGAAAACGCCTCCCTTCAATTTACAGGTTGAGCTTCCAGGCATGCAACCCAATGCAACTGTTCGTAATTATTTGGCAACCATTGAGGGGGCTATATTGGTACATCTGAGTTTGCACGAAGCTACCCCAATTGCTATTCAGGAAGCGATTTCGGCTTCTATCCCTGTTCTAGCTACCGATGGTGGCGGTATCAGAGAGGCTATAGACAACACGGTAGGCGCTTTACTCCCGCTTGAGGTAGAAGAAACAGACTTTATAGCACAGGCCGACCGAATATGGTCGGAGTACTCGCTCTATGCTCAAGCAGCACGCCGTCGCTTTGAGGCAGATTTTCAAAGTGCAGTGAATTTTGCCAAGTTCTACACCTTACTCCGTCAGTGGCGCGCTGAGAAACTTGCCGCGGCTGTAGAAAAATAAGTTCTGATGCAGGAACAGACCGCTAAGCTCCTGTCGCATTGCGAACTTTGTTTTCATGCCTGTGGCACAGATCGCATTGCAGGACACAGAGGTATATGCCATCTGGATGCAGGGTTGTACGTTGCCAGTGTATGCCGTCATTTAGGCGAGGAACCTGCGTTGGGGGGAGAAAAAGGTGTTTGTAATGTGTTTTTCAACCACTGCAACCTACAGTGTAAGTTCTGTCAAAATTGGCAGATCAGCACTAATACTGGCGCACTCTCCGAAGCAAGTGTCACACTCCAGGGGCTCTTAGAGTCTATTGTTCGTGAACTCGAAGCAGGGTGTACAGCACTAGGCTTTGTTTCGCCCACTCCGTATGTACCGCACATCATAGAATGCGTAGCACAGCTCCATAAACGCGACTATTATCCAACGGTAATCTACAATACGAATGCCTTTGATACCCCCGAAACAATTGCTTTGCTAGAGGGAGTGGTAGATGTCTATTTGCCCGATTATAAATACGGAAACGAGGAGCTCGGGCGACGTTATTCGGGTATAAAAGAGTATCCAGAACAAGCTCTTACCTCCATTGCTGCCATGATTAAACAAGTGGGGAAGGAGCTAGAATACAGCGAAGAGGGACTTGTTAGACGGGGAGTAATTGTTCGACATCTCGTTTTGCCCAACCAAGTAGAAAACTCGCGAGCAGCTCTTTTCAATCTTTGGAGCGAGTTTGGGAATAAGCTCACTCTTTCACTCATGAGTCAGTATACACCGTTACACTTAGCAGGTGAGGATTCCGATTTGTCACGAAAAATCACGGAAGAGGAATATCGGCAAGTTGTAGATTTTATGTACAGCCTCGGGTATACGAACGGATGGGTACAAGAAATGAGTAGTATAGGTACTTACGTCCCCAATTTTGGGCAAGAAAATCCCTTTTTATAGCGATTCGTAAAAGAAAAACTTACAAAGTAAGGCGTTTGGTAACATCGTAGTTTTATGAACGTTATAAAAAACGGAAGTAAAAGTAGAAAAGAATGAATATATCAAACTTGAAGACGAAGACGAAACTAAACCTCTGTGTATTTGCCATGGTGGTTAGTTTCTCGGTAGGCTCGCTCTATATGCTGTACCAGATTCGCCGTATTGCCCGTGCTGGGAACGCAATGTCGTTGGCGAATCAGTCGGAAGCGTATTTTTCAAGAGCTCGTCTTCATCTTAACGATTATTGCGCAACCTTTAGTGACGAGAAATACTCTGTTGGGCGAAGCTATCTGGATAGCATGCATTTGGTACTAGACGAATTGGATGAGATACTCAATGCCTCTGCCAATCGTCAGGCGATAGAACGCGGACAGGCATTGCGCGCTACGCTAAAGAACTACGAACAAAATTTTGACGAATTGTACGGGCTTGCCACCGAAGTAGGCAAAGCTGTAGCGGCATCGCAAGAGGATATAGAGGTGTATATGGCGGCTGTAATGGGCGATGCGAGCCTGGGAAATGAAATAACTTCACTTTCGTTTCTCACCGCACGTGACGCGCTTCTTTCGCTAGAACGTCGCGATATTCCTACTCTCGAAGCAGCCTTAAAACGCATTGCTCTTCTGGAGCGGCGTGCTCTTCCAGCTCGTTTAAGTGAGCCTTTACAGGAGCTCAAACACGATTTACTTGCGGTTGCAAGTGCTGGTGAGCCCGTTTTAGCCAATATTCAGAAATCGCAAGAAGAAACTGAAAGAATGGCGAGCTACTTCGCGGAGGCTTCAGTACAATTTTCGGCGGTGCACAACGATGTAGAGAAACGGGCACTGCTTTTTAGTGCGGCGTTTTGGATCATTATTCTCGTAGTAGCATCGATATGTGCTCAACTAGTGGGGAACTTTGTGGTGGGGCAGTTGCGTCACTTGCTTACCCTGCTAGAGAGTTGTGCTGCGGGCGATTTTACCTACCGTTTGGATGCGAAACAAAAAGTGTACAAAGATGAATTTGGAGCACTGACTCGCGCGGTAGATACTATGGTGTCTAAAATACGCGAGGCGGTGCAAGATATTCAGTCGGGCGCTGCCAATGTGGCAGATGCTAGTGGGCAACTGAATGCTGCTTCACAGCGCATTTCGCAAGGTACAAATGATCAGTCGGCTAGTACCGAGGAGGTAAGCAGTGCCATGGAAGAAATGGCCGCTAACATTGAACAGAACAGCGATAGTGCCATACAAGCCAAGAGCTTGGCGCGCATGATGGAGCAACATATCACAGAAGTGAGCGATGGGGCATCGAACTCACTCCTTTCGGTACGTGCTATCCATGAGAAAATATCTATAGTGAGCGAAATAGCGCGTCAAACGAACATATTAGCCCTTAATGCTGCAGTGGAGGCTGCACGTGCTGGCGAACACGGAAAAGGGTTCTCAGTGGTTGCTTCTGAAGTACGTAAACTCGCTGAACGAAGTAGAGATTCTGCCAATGAGATCTCAGATCTTTCTCTCAATGCCCTAACAACTACGGAAGTTGCCGCAGAGAAGCTGCAAAGTGTGTTGCCAGATGTACACAAAACGGCGCATTTGGTAGAAGAGATCGCAACGGCGAGTGGCGAACAAAAAACGGGAGTGGATCAAATCAATGCGGCGATTCAGTCCCTAAATGGGGTAGTGCAATCTAATGCAGCCTCAGCGGAAGAGCTTGCTACAAGTGCAGAAGAACTCAATGCACAAGCCGACCTACTGCGGGATGCGACCAATTTCTTTAGAATTTCGTAGTACAAGCTGTTTGCTTTGTATCGAGTAATCAATCTGCGAAATTCCCTTCTCTTATGGCAAGTTGATAATTCTGCAACATTAACAACGGAGACTCTCTATTTTGGAAAGTCTCCGTTTTTTTACGAGACACAAACTGCCATAATAATACAATAGCGGGGATAGAAAAAATACTTTGGCGCAGATTTTGTATGATTTCATGGAAAATATTAGCAACATCTTTGCATGACAAAGAAATTTGACTACCTTTGTCATAGAGAAAACACTAAAACAGTACGCCTATCGAGTGATATTTACGTAACCAAGCATTTAGCAGACGTGAATACTTCATTTTCAGAAACCGAGAATGTAACTCTTATAGAAGAGTTACGGAATGGGAGTGTGGACGCTGCAGAGCGTCTCTTCTCTAAGTATCAAAAAAGATTATACAGCTACATATTGTCATCCGTCAAAGATGATAGTATTGCTCGTGATCTGTCGCAAGAGGCTATGCTTAAGGCGTTCGTCTCTATAAAACGCGGACAGTATCACGAAGACGGGCGTTTCGAGCCATGGCTGGTGCGGATTGCGCGCAATGTTCTTATGGATCATTACCGTGATAGGAAACGTTTCCACCAGGTACACTCAGATCGTGAAGTTTCAATGCTTCCCGATACGTTTACCTCCTCGATAACCCCAGATAATGAATTGATGGCTTCGCAACAACGGAGTCAGGTAAGGGAGCTGATACAAGAACTACCCGAAACGCAAAAAGAAGTGGTGATACTCCGACATTTCTTGGGGCTTACTTTCCAAGAAATTGCCACGCATACGGGGGTAAGTATCAATACAGCGCTTGGAAGGATGCGTTATGCGCTCATCAACCTCCGCAAGATTGCATCGGAGCAGCAGCTCTTAGATTTTACAAGAGGCTAGTGCTTACTAACGAGCCTTATACTACGAAAAAAGAAGCCTAGGATATTACCTAGGCTTTTTCTTTTTCTGGCATAGAGAACATGAGTCCGTATTTCGCCTCAAAACGCCTCAAAATAGACGACAATACCCTTCAGTGCAAGGGAACTCTACCACTACTTCTGTAGGAGAAATTTCTGTACGCCCTGCGAGTTCCAGACTTCGTAAGTTGTAGAGTCATGCCGAGCAATAAGTATTGCCTCAACTTCGGGAATACGCTCAACAAGACGCTTTGCAGAATCGAGTCCCATAACCATCATAGAGGTAGCTAAGGCGTCTGCCTCGGTGCAAGTAGGTGCTAAAACAGTAGCACTTAATAGGGAGTTTTCCTCAGGGTAGCCTGTATGAGGATTGATGGTATGCCCCCATTTCTTCGTGCCCTCTTCGCGAAATGAGCGATAGTTCCCGGAGGTGGCAAGTGCGCATGAAGAAAGCTGTATTCGTTGCACGATGGAACTTCCAGGCACATAGCCCTGTTCTGGCGTCTCTATCCCAAAAATCCAAGCTTCGCCACGCGAGTTAAGACCGTTAGCACGGATTTCGCCCCCAATGTTAACCATATAATGGCGTATCCCCATGCGTTCAAGATATTGGGCTACTTGGTCAACAGTATAACCTTTAGCTATACCGTTGTAATCCAACGAAATAGAAGGAAGATCTTTGAGAACAGAATCATTCGCCACGTGTACGTATTGCATCCCAATACGAGCTACCAATGAGCTTACAGTAGCACTGTCGGGAAGTTGCGAGGCATCGGGACCAAACCCCCACAAACGTACTAAGGGAGCAATGGTAGGGTCAAAAGCCCGATTAGTAAGTTCAGAGAAACGTTTCGCCTCACGTGTAAGTGTTGCGAATTCTGCGCTGGCAATTCCATTGGCAGACTGATTGAAAGAGGTTATAACCGACTCTTTGGAGAAAAGGGAAAAGAGGTGATTCATCGCCGTCAGAATAGAATCAATTGGGGAGTGAAGGTCGCGCTCTATGGAATCGCGTAGCGAGATCTGGTAGAAAGTCCCAATCCCCTCTCCACTGAAATTACGATAAGATGCTTTGGGAGCTTCTTGGCATGCTGCCAAAAGAACAAAGGCAAAAAGAGTAAATAGATAGAACCTATTCGCAAACAAGTAGTTATGTTTCATTTCCTAAAGGATTTTGAGAAGGCAAAAGATGCTAAAACGGGATAGTGATCAGAGTAAGGAGCATGGAGGACTTGGAAAGCATAAGGGAAAATCTCAGGAGGGTGTAGTATAAAATCTATGCGCATTGGGGGGAAAAGCGTTGAAAAAGTAGCGCCGTAGCCCTTGTGTATTTCGTTAAAGGTGTCATACATGCCCTGCGAGACTGTGGCATAAGTATAAGTAAAGGGAGTCGCATTAAAATCGCCGCAAAGCAAAACAGGATGGGGTGATGTGCTAATACTGTTCTTAACGTATTGCGCCTGTTGTGCTTGACGTTGCAAGGTTCTGTAAAGCTTCTTAAAGATATCGGATATCTCGAAAAGCAGATTGTCACTCGAAGTAAAACGAGGTGAACGTATAAAATTAAGGTTGTTGCGATGTAGGCGAAAAGACTGAAAGTGAGTGCTATAGACGCGCAATGTATCGCTGCCAACACGCAGATCGGCATAAATGGCACAGTTGTATGAATCGGGGAATTCGATTACACCGCGTTCCAATATGGGGTATTTTGAAAAGAGTGCGACCCCGTGATGCAAATCGCCGTGATGCAACGTGTAATGTATATGGCTAAAAGGGGCAAACAGTTTACGCGCCGCAGAATCTGGGAAGGTTGCATCGGAGGTTGTAAACTCCTGAAGGCAAATAATATCTGCCTCAGTTCTACGAACCAGAGCGGCTATTTCCGAAGCCGTAGGAGGCGTATCAGCCCAAGAATAAAGACGAAAAAGATTGACATTGTACGACAGTACTCTAAATACTTGTGCGTTGTCGGGCAACGAAGAAAGCGTAGCAGGAGGGGTATCGTAGAAACGCACAAGATGAATACCAATAGCTAAAAAGAGCGATGCTAGGGGAATGAGAGCCGAGACTTTCTTGCGAGCCGACCAGTAGATGAGAAGAAAAAGGTTGATACAAGCCAATATGGGAAGCGCAAGTGCGAGAAGATTCGGGAGGCAAAAGACGTTGGGATCTACATAAGGCGCGATGGAAGCTAACGCCAAAAATAGGGTAAAAACCAAGGCTAAAAGCGTAAGAAAGGAGTGTCCGAAAAAATGAACTATACGCCGAAAGACTTTTAGCATTCTTATTTTCTGAAAAGTTTCTCTTTCTCTTCATTGCTAAGAGAGGCGTAACCTCCTTTAGCTAATTTTGCTAGTATGCGTTGAATCTCGGCTTCATCATTTGGTGCACTGCGTTTCGGGTCTTGTTTCTGCGCGGTTTGTTTATTTCGTTTTGATAACGAAGCAAAGAATGCACCCCACTTGACTAAAAGAACTTGCCACGGCGTGTGACGCGACCTCTTGCTCTGGAGCAATAAAAAGGCATAAAGTGTCCCTACCAGTGCACCGCCAAGATGGGCGATGTGCCCGCCCGCATTGGATTGGGTGATACTCAGGAAATCAAGCACAACCATGGCAAGAGCGAGCCAAGCAATTCGCACTCGTACAAGCCCAAAGAGGTACACCACATTATTGGGCGCAGCAACAACGGTAGCAAGCGTTATGGCCATAATGGAAGCCGATGCGCCCATAGCCGCAGAGACATGGACTACGTCGGAAAAATAACTGAACAGGTTGTAGACCATCAGATATGAGAGTCCCCCTGCAATACCTCCCAACCAGTATACCCAGTGGAACTGGCGTGAGGTAAAATGCTCAAAAAACATACGCCCAAACACCCAAAGCCACAGCATGTTGAACAAGAGATGTGTGAAACTTTGGTGGAAAAAGAAATGGGTAAAAAGCGTCCATGGGTGGGAAGCTAAGCGCCCAAGATCCGATGGAAGCGCGAAGCTATAGAAAAGAGAAAGTGCCGCATCGGGAGCTATACCCTGGAGAGTTATAACAAGGAGTTTAACTACCAAGAAAACAAGGACGTTTACGGCAATATAGTAGAAGAGCACGCGAGGTATCCGCCGCTGTGCAAGCCAAACTTCTAGCGCTGAGAGAATACTAGAGCCGCGAGCCATATTTTCGCCAGTAGAGTATGAGGAAGAAACCAAAAATCATACCGCCAATGTGCGCAAAATGGGCAATACTACTTCCAGGCTGCGAAATGCCAAGATATAGCTCAATTGCGGCATAAATTATCACAAACCATTTGGCTTTTATAGGAATAGGAGGAATAAGCAGATATAATACCACATTGGGGTATAACATTCCGAAAGCGAGCAAGATACCAAAGACTGCACCTGAGGCACCAACGGTTGGGATGTCCATCTGCAATGAGACAAGCTGTTGCAAATAATCGTGCGCCAAAACAGAGAACTGAGGATTGGAAGGAGTAGCTTCCCAAGGCGCTATTATATTTTCGTAGAAATAGGTATGATACTGCGGGAAATGCTGGGTAATAAAATAGTCTAACGACTCTGGCGAAAGGCTCGGTAGGAGGGCATCTATTTGATGCTGAAGAGAGGTAAACTCGAAATAATTTACGAGTGTATGTACTCCCGCCGCTCCTAGTCCTGTAAAAAGATAGTAGAAAAGGAAACGTTTGCCTCCCAACTGATTTTCGAGTATGCGTCCAAACATCCAAAGAGCAAACATATTGAAAAACAGATGAGTTAGCCCTCCGTGCATAAAGATGTGAGTAACGATCTGATACGGACGAAAAAGTTGGCTAGCAGGGTAGTGCAGTCCTAGGGTATTGATAAGATCAAAATGAAAGGTACGCTCGGCAACCCAGGTGGCGAGCAATAAAAGGACATTGATAATAATGAGATTAGAGACCACAGGGTACTGTGCCAGTGCGCCTCGTAGCTGTTGCATAGGCGATGCCATCTAGATTACGAGTTAATAGGAAAAGTATATAAAATTCAAGAGTTGCCAGCTGCTGTTAGCTATCGAAACCTGTTCGCTACAGCAAGATACGATACACGGTATTTTCTGTTTACGCCTCATTCTGTTCCTCTTTAACTCTTTGCACGCATAGAGCTTTGCAATTGCGTAGTGTCTAAAACGTACATGGTGGCGCGCCGTTTTGGGTCTAACATCGGTTCGCTGCATGCAAACAGATCTGCCACGAGTGTTGCTCGCAACTCAGGCGATAAGGGAGTAGAATATTTGTAGGCCATGGCAAGCGCAAAAGCGGCTCGTGTTCGATCGAGTATGTGCTCGAAACTAGTTGTTTCCTTTTCGATGTATTCTTGGTAGAGCGTTTGCAAAAATTCTTCAGCCTCCAGAGGCATATTGGTTCGCATTATACTGTTCAGCTGTAGGTTACGCTCAGACGTAAGTTCAATGCTTAACCCCATCTTTTGTACTTGTTCCACAAAAGTTTCAATACCAACACGTTGAGAAGGGATCAGAGATAACTGGGCAGGGTACATTAAATTCTGAAACTGTAGTTGCTCTTCTCTTTGCATACGCTCATAGAGAATGCGCGCGTGCGCCCTATGCTGATCTATGATACGGAGCGAATTTCCCACCGTTGTAACCACATAAGAGTTGTCTAAATTCAGTGTCTGACTACTCGCCTCCTCTTGTACTCCGCCAACAGTAAAAATAGACGTTAGGGGAGTCCGTTGTATTACTTCTTGTACAACACGCGTGCCACTCTGCGCAACACCTGTTGAATAGGATACTGTCTGTTCGGTGGTTTGCATCACGTTCCTGTTGCAAGGAGCAGTAGTTTGCCCGTTTTGCACAGCAGGAATGAGCGGGAAAGCACTTTTCTTCCCTACGTGGGAGTAAGACGTCAGTGAGGGTATATGTTGAGCTTGTTCTTGCGTTGTAGCCACGTTAGAAAGCCCTGCAGAGCGCCCTAAAGCGGTACGTACCGCATTAAATAGAATCTCCCATATCACGTGCTCATCCTCAAACTTAATTTCGGTTTTCGTTGGATGAATGTTTACATCTATACGATGCGGATCAACTGTAAAGTACAAAAAGAAACTTGGGAGTACATCTGGCGGCAATAATCGCTCAAATGCATTGAAAATGGCGCGATTGAAATAGGCGCTACGCATGTAACGACCATTTACAAACAGATACTGTTCGTTGTAACGCTTTTTAGCAGCTAGGGGATCTACTACAAATCCTTCAATAGCTACTGTCGCCGAGGCGAGATCTATGGGGATGAGCGCATCGCTTAACTCTTTGCCGAAAAGATCCAAGATGCGTTGTTTGCGAGTGCCCGACGACAGGCTATAAAGCGTTGCTTGCTGATGGTATAAGGACATAGCAACCGTGGGGTTGGGAAGCGCCACACGAAGGAATTCGGCGACAACGTGTTTTAGTTCAATGGGTGTACTCTTCAGGAATCGGCGACGCGCAGGAACGTTGAAGAACAAGTTCCGCACAAAAAAGTTTGCTCCTACGGGGCAAGCAGTAGGCGTATTCTCTGTGACCGAGGAAGCCGAAAGCGTAATTTTTACGCCAAGCTCATCCTGTGCACGTCGCGTGATGAGCGTGACCTCTGCAACTGCGGCAATGGAAGCGAGCGCCTCGCCTCGGAAGCCCATCGTTGCTATAGACTCAAGGTCGGATGCTTGCGTAATTTTCGAGGTAGCATGACGCTCAAAACAGAGACGAGCATCCATAGGGGACATACCTAAACCGTTATCTACAACTTGTATCCCATTTTTACCACCTTCGTAAACGACGAGGCGTATGCGGGAGCTGCCAGCATCAATGCTATTTTCAAGTAGCTCTTTAACGACAGAAGCGGGGCGCTGCACGACCTCGCCAGCGGCTATTTGGTTCGCAATGCTGTCGGGAAGCAAGTTGATAAGATCTGGCATTTCTTAGAGGCGAAAATAGAAGTATAGCAACAGAACTAGAGCACCGAGAATAAGTAGGGTACGTTTTTGTTGCGCTTTAGTTGTTCGTTTGGTGCGTTTAGCACGAGCCTCTTGAAATTCGAGTTGCATCCGAGCTGTCGAAAATTGAGAGGTCTGAGCAACATTTTCGCCTCGCTCCTCTTGAGCACGTGCAATAAGAGCTTGTAGGCGTTCTTTTCGCTCATCGTAATAGCGCGGCACGTAATTAAACTGACGCGGCTTACGTGTTTTAGTAATTGAAGCAAAGCCCATAATAGCTCAGGAGGTTAGTTTTAAGATATAACGCGCAGAAATGTCAAATATCATAGTGCAAGAATAAATGACATTTCATAGCAAAACTACGAAAAAGAAACATAGGGGGCGAGTGGGGGAGTAATGCACAAAGAAAATACGAACAATAGGGTAGTGCAAGAGAACAGATACAATAGCAATAACGCTTGTAATATTCGTCAACATTGAAATGAACAATTAACGGATTTTCATTGCATTAACTACTAATCTCTAAAACAGAGGTAGAGAAATCGTTATCTCTATAAAAACTACAGTTGTTATTATATAAATTTCACAACTGTAACCATTCCAACTCCTTATTTATTCCCTACTTCATTATAAAACAGCACCCTATTCTACATTGGTAGCAGACAGTGATTGAAGGGAGCCTTTACTAAGCTCTGGAGCAAATTATACAAATGCATACCTACATATAATTGTTCCGTAGAGACAATTATATAAATATACACCCGTAATCAGATTTATAGTTACAATCGTATCATACTTGATTTTACAATTCTTATTTTATTGTTTACATTTGTGCTATTAGATATTCTTATGTTCTCATGAGTAACGAGGTAAGAGGTACAGACGTAGCGCAACGTATTGCTACGTTAATTGAGAGTTTAGGCATGAAAACTGCCGATTTTGCGGATAAGGTAGGAATACAAAAAAGTGCCGTAAGCCACCTTATCGGTGGGCGTAATAAACCCTCGTTCGAGGTGATTGGGAGCATGCTGCAAGCGTTCCCCGAACTTAATCCCGATTGGCTTATATTGGGAAAAGGGGATATGTGGCGTAAAGTAGAGACTGTCCCCTCCACTAAGAACAGTCTCCAAAATCAACGTGCGCATTCAACCTCGCTCAAAGAGCTTGTCAATGCAGCTCCGCTACCCAACACGACCTCACATACACAAATACACAATATCGGACCTGGAGAGAGAGAGAGAAAGCCTATTCTAAAACATACAAATGTAAACTCTGTGCAAGATTTGCCGAGTACATCAAGTGATAAACCTCAAATAGAGACCATTCCTACACCTATTCAAAACGTCGCAAGCACTCCCAATTCTAATACTACATCTGTAATCACTGAAACAAACTTGCCTGATATCGTCGTTCTGCAGCCCGATGGTCGCTATATACGGTATCGCGCAATCAAAGAATAATTACATCTGTATACTATAGATAGTTTGTGTTTATTCTTTAAGTTGCTCGGTAGACAGTACATAGTTCAAAACACCTTCGTATTTTTGTAGTGCAATATTAGGGCGCTCGGGCAATTGCTTTGCTTTTAGAGCAGGGAGGAAAGTCCGAACACCACAGGGCGATTTGCTCATTAACGGTGAGATGGTCGTAAGATCATGTATAGGCTAGAAGAAAATAACCGCCGATTTTCGGTAAGGGTGAGAACGCGAGGTAAAAGCTCACGGCGTTTTGCAGCGATGCAGAGCGCGTAGCCACCAGATGGTGCAAGATCAAGTATACCCGCTACTATTTTAGCGTCGTTGCCCTGCGACGGACATGTTCTAGCGGGAGGGTAGATCGCTGCGTTAGCTTGCTAACCACAGAGAAATAATTGCCGCGCCCATCGGGCGTACAGAATTCGGCTTACAGAGCGCCCTAATATTGTTTTTGAAGGCGCTTTTAACAGGGTTATACGGAAAACGCGAAAAGGGCTCAAGACGCTCCTTACTTGCGAATTTTTACGCCAGAAGAGATGCGACAAGCGGAAAACTCCCTCAGGCTTTCAAACGCGTTCTGCAAACACCTACGAATTGGTGGAGAATTTTCCCCCTACAGAGGCGTCCTTTGTTTTCTAAAGGATTAGGCGTCTAATCTAAGCCGCTAAAGGGGAGCGACGTGCTATGTTTGTAAGCGGTCTACGCACCAAAAGCGTACATCCCTATTATTCCGCACAGGCAAATTGGGAAAACGTGCTGCGATGCCTCAGGAAGCAAGCGTACAGTTTTAAGTGAGGGAAGCCTGACAGTCTGAGGAAAATCAAACAGGCTGTAATACTCTGCTTAAATCGCTCACAAAATTGACTTGGCTACCTTTATTGCTCTCAAAAATAAAATCGTTCAGGCTTTTACTCTTGTACTTGGAAAAATCGCCAACAATTATCAACGGCATTTGGTATTGTGCGAATTTCTGGAGTATATTCCCAGCTATTTTGGTCTTTAAATCAAAGAACTCAGGAGTAATATTCTTTTCGTGAATAATGATTTTGTCAAATCCTTGATAGTACAAATTCCCTAACAACTCCAAACCGTCTTCGGTAGATGTCAAGATTATCTTGTCGGCTATAATCTCAGCCACCTTTATATTTCCGATATTGTGAGTTTCAATTATCACGTTTGTAGCGTTTACATCTATTCTCAACCTTACAAGTACCAAAGCACGAGTACCAGAGTAGCCTTTATATGTTCTTAAAAGAGTGAGAGAAGCGGGATAGAATTATTTAGTTAACATAATTCCTATTATCTGATAATATAAAAGGGGAGTACTCGCCCCCAAATATACTAAATGCTTTGCAGAATATCGGACTCAACCCAACCTTGATGTCCGTCGGGAATGAAGATCTCATACCATTTGCCGAGCTTTTGAAGAATACGAACCTTAGTGCCTGCGTGCAACAAGAAGAGATCTTTCGCACTGGCGTCGGGCGATCCTTTTACAGATACAACCGATTGCATAATAATGGCGTCATTGTGGGTTTGGCTTCTGCCCTGTACATTAAAGCTCAAGACTATAGCAATAGTCGAAATAATACCTGTTAGTATCGGCACAAAGAAAAGACGACGGAAAAGCTCTCGTGTGACAAAAAAGCGTAAAAATAGCACACAAAGTAACGAGAAGGCTAATGCAAAGAAGCCGAGAATAGTCCATCCTTTGGCGCTAAGAAGATTTCTGAAACTATTCCACGCCTTGGTTAGGGGTGAAGGTTCGGGGATGTCTAGTTTATCCACCGTGAAGGAACGAGCCAGCGCCAGATTGAACTCAGCATTTTCGTTAGTTGGGTTTAGCTTTAGCGCACGTTCGTAGTTGAGAATTGCACGCGGATACTGCTGCAAACGATAGTAGGAATTGCCGAGATTATAGTATAGCATGTCGCTGCAAAGCGAGTCGGCAAGTACTGCTTCGTACTCGAGTGCGGCGCTGTCGAAACGAGCGCGCTCATAATAGGCATTTCCACGCAAGAAATGCTGAAGCGCATTCTCATTCGTTGCACTCGCTATAAGGGGTAAAATGGCACAGAGAAGCGATAATAAGACGTATTGTAATGCAGATCTCATATTGCTTATAATTATCGAAGGTGTTTTGAAAGACAAACTTGCCCGTTTAGCGTATCGGTGTAACGTGTGTTATTTCTGTCCTCGAACTTTAAGCCAGCGCTCGAGTTCCTCGAAAGCATCTAATGTGTCGGCATAAATTTCTTCCTGCGAACCTTGTAGAGCGCTAGGCGCATAACGTGCATATTCGCATTGCGAAATCACACGTTGAATCTTTTCAATGGTCTCGGTTGGCACTTTTTGTTCTTGCAAAGCAACACGAAGCCCGTCTGACGAGAGGTCGGATAATTCAATGGCAAGTTTATCAGAAAAATAGCCCCAAACGGCTCGTTCTAATTCTATGTAAAACTGTGCAGCATCTACATTCATGTAGCTTTTGGCGCGCTTGAGACGCTTTCTCGCGACACCGCCTGCACGTCGTCCACGCACTAAGGTAAGATCGGCGAAGTACTCTTGCCGACGGCGTAAAATAACCCAAAGTGCTGCGAATATGGCGACAAACAATAGAAAAATGAGCCACCAAAAGAATGAGCCTACAAAGGAGAGTGTAAGCGGATGCAGGGAGATCTTCCCTACGAAAATGTGACGGATGTCCTGCCCAAGATACTGTATATCTTCTTTTGAGATAGCACCTGTTACCGTTGTAAGATTTTGCGTAGAATCTGCCTCAACATCTATTTCAAAGCTTTGCCCTGTACTCGTTTTATAGGCGCGTGCTTGCGGATCGAAGTAAGAGAATTCGAATGCAGGGAGTTGTAGCTTGCCAGGAGCACGTGGAATTAGTGTATACTCGTAGGTTACACTTCCTGTTTGCACGCCATTGCGCAACGAATAATTCTCTACAACCTTGGGAGGGAAAACTTCTACTGTAGAAGGGAGCTGCAATTCAGGCTTTTGGAGCAATTGCATATTCCCTGCCCCAGTAACGGTCAGTGTATAGGAGAGTGCTTCGTTAGTTTTCAGTTTCGAGTTGTCTACCTTCGCTTTAATATCGAATTTGCCAACAGCTCCCGTAAAACTACTTGGTGCGCCTGCTGGAAGCGGGAGTACCTTGATTTTTCGCGGCGCGCTTTCAATAGCACGCGAATCTGTTCGGAATGTGCCCATAAACTCGTCAAAAAAGGACTGACGCGCTCCCCTAACCCGATATCGTACAGTGACCTTAAGAGGGTCTATTTGAAGTTCCCCGCTTTTTTGGGGGTAAAGGGCGTACTGTCTCAACAAGCCAGCATGGTATTCCCTGCCGTTGTAAACTTCTGTATTAAACCGAACTTGGCGGGGAGTTTCAATTTCTTTTGCCCAGAATCCCTTGAAATCTGGAAATTGAAGATTCTCAAAATCAGCAAGGTCAAGACGGGTAAAAATTTTCATCGTAGCAACGACAGGCTGCCCTTGGTACACTTCGTTTTGACTCAGCTGTATTACGACCAGCAAGTCTGAAGTATTATCATTCGTCTCGCCCTGCGTATTGCCTCCTTGGTTAGGGGTTGACGCTTGGGTCTGTGCTCCCCCACCAGCGCGTCCGCCTGCCAGCACCTCTATTTTTTGCGGCTCTGTTTTTACTACTTTTCCATTGACATTGGCGCTTGCAGCTGGGATCTCGTAAGCACCTGGAGTGGTAATCTGACAGATATAGACCTTAGAAGTAGATTCGCTACTGGTTGTTTGTCCGTTTATCATGTTAAACTGACGCATGGTTTCTTCGTAAGGTCCTTGTATTGCAAAGGAGTTAGACCAGACAGGTGGCCTGAAATCGGAATATTTACCGTTGATCGTAAAAACTACGCGAAACGGTTGTCCCGCATAAACCGCTTGGGGGGCATTCAGGGTAATCTCCTGCGCCCATGCTGTCTGTGAGAAAGAGAGAATAAGGAGAAGAAGGCATACGCACAGATTCCTCAGTCTCGTGTAAAAACTCATATTCGTCTCAACCTTATAGAATTTCTTTTCGTCTAAATAGCCTTCGGATTGCACTCATGGGAGTTGCAGTACAAAACTACCAATCTTTATCTGTTTTTTTCTTAGCACCAGCTTTCGCCTTTGCCTTTTGCACTTTTGCCTGCAGAGCACTTTCTTGGTTTTCGAGAGCTTTTAGAAGTTGCGCGGCATCTTCTTGCGACATAGCCGCCCCCTTATCGTTCTTCTTCTGCTGCTCTTCATTACCTTGTTGCTGCTTTTGCTGCGACTGATCCTTGTTTTGCTGTTCTTTTCCTTGTTCCTGATTCTGTTGTTGCTGTTGCCCCTTATCGTTGTTTTGATCTTTGTTATCCTGTTGATTCTGATCCTGATTCTTTTGATCGTTCCCTTCTCCCCCACCGTTTTTCTGATCTTGGTTCTGCTGGTCTTTATTTTGTTGTTGATTCTGATCTTTGTTCTGGTTCTGCTGGTTTTCTTGCTGTTGCAGCTTACGTAAAGCGGCAGAGAGGTTGTATTTTATATCCTTCGCCCCTGGCTCTAGCCGTAGTGCCTGTTTGTAGGCTTCTACGCTCTCGCGATAGTGTTGCTGTTTGAAAAAGGAGTTACCCAAATTGTATAGGGAACTCGCCTTTAACTCTGGCGAAGCATCGGTACGTTCGGACAATGCACCAAAATTCTTTAATGCCTCATCGTACTTCTCCTGTCGGAAAAGCGCATCGCCGAGATTGAACTGTGCCTTAGAGGAATTCTCTTCCTGCTGCATAGCTTTTCGGTACTCGAGCTCGGCCTCATAGAAATTCCCTTTCTTGAACTCCTTGTTTCCCTTGCGTACATAGTTTGCGCCATCCTGCGAAAAAACGCTCTGTATCCCCACCGAAAGAAGCACTATTAGCAATGCGAGTTTCATTATTTCACCTCCTCTTTTTCGCCAAATAGTTTATCAAGATTGAACCAAGGATGTTTACGCTCCATAAGTAGGAAGGAGGTAAGGAAAAAAAATAGCGCAATGAGGAATGCCAACTGGAATTGTTCGTCGTAGGCGGAGTATGCCACTTGATCGAATTCTGCGCGTTGCATTGCATCTATTTCGTCTAGAATAGGCTTCAAGCCCGATTGCAGGGTTGCAGCACGCATATAAATCCCATTCGTTTTAGCAGCCACTTGCGAGAGGGTAATCTCGTCAAGTTTCGAAATTACTACATTGCCCGCAGCGTCTTTTTTTACCCCTCCTTGTGCGTCAGGTATCGGAGCTCCTTCGGGCGAACCGATTCCTACAGTAAAAATGCGCACTCCTTGTTGTGCCGCTTCGTCTGCCTTTCCTATCGGATCTCCTTCATGATTCTCGCCGTCAGAGATCACGACAATAGCACGTCCCACATCGGGCTGGGGGCTGAATGATTTGAGTGCTAAATCTAGGGCTTCTCCAAGTTGTGTCCCTTGTTCTGAAACCATATCGCAGCTCACCTGCGAGATGAACATTTGCGCAGAAGCATAGTCACTAGTAATGGGCAGCTGCACGTAAGCTCGACCTGCAAAGAGTATAAGCCCTACCCTATCCTCCTTGAGGTTTCGTACAAGTTGCGATATTTCTAGTTTAGCACGTTCGAGACGATTTGGGCGTACATCCTGTGCCATCATGCTTCGGGAAACATCGAGCACAATCATAATCTCCGCACCATTCCGTTTCTGCTTCACTTGCTTTAGTCCAAACTGAGGGCGTGCAAGCCCCAGAATTAAGAAGACTAATGCCAAACCCAGTAGAATAGATTTCCACCAAAATCGCGGTGTAGAACTATAGGGCGTTAAACGCTGAAAGGCTTGTTTGGTCGCAAAACGGGCAACACTGCGGCTACGCCGATAGCGCATATAGAACAGGAGCAATATATAGAACGGTACGAAAAGCAGCAACCAAAGAAGCTCGACGCTAGCAAATCGGAACATTTTGAACTAGAAGTTTAGAAAACTCGTGTGAGGGTACACTGAAACACAAAATCATAAGAAGAGAAACGGATTAAGGCAGTCGGCGAAGTATGAAGGCGCGATAGAGAATTTCAAGAACCACGAAAAAGAAACTCAGTATCCCCCAAAGGAGAAATTCTTCGCTTCGGTGTAGGAATTCATCTACGTTTATCTTAGACTTCTCCAGAGAATCTATCTTCTGATAGATCTCCTCAAGGGTCTTGTTGTCAGTAGCACGGAAATATTCGCCGCCCGTAAGTTGTGCCACTTCTTTCATAAGTTTCTCATCTATTTGTACTTCAACCTGTTGGTAGCGTATACCAAAAGGAGTCTGTACAGGATAGGGTGCAGTACCCATAGAACCAATTCCGACGACGTAAACGCGTATTCCGTAGGTTTGCGCTATCTCCGCGGCGGTATAGGGGGCAATCTCACCACTATTGTTAACCCCGTCGGTGAGTAGAATAACTACCCTACTAACGGCATCGCTATTGAGCAAACGGTTCACTGCCATGGCAAGTCCTGAGCCGATGGCGGTTCCGTCTTCCAGCATGTCCATGCTCACGGCATTGAACTGGTTGATAAGTGCAGCATGATCTAGGGTAAGCGGACACATGGTAAAGGCCTCACTGGCGAAGATGACCAAGCCCATACGATCGGAAGGACGCCCCGAGATGAACTGTATACCGATGCGTTTTGCGGCCTCAATGCGATCTGGTTCAAAGTCGCGCGCCAACATACTACTAGAGACGTCTAACGAGAGCATGATATCGATACCCTCGGTCGTGGAAGTTTGTTCCTTACTGAAACTCTGCGGACGGGCTAAAGCGACAATTAAGAAAGCAATAGCTAACAGTCTAAATATCAGCGGTATATGTCTAGTCCAAACAGAGACGCTTTTCTGCTTTGGTAGCTCGGCAAATGAAGGAAAAAGAACGATAGCTTTTTTATCTCTCTCGCGCCAAATCTCCCACGCAATGAGCAGGGGTATACTCCAAAGTAAATGGAGATAGGCAGGATTGGCAAACTCTAAGTCCCACATTTTACTTCCCTTCCTCCTCACTGGTCAAGAGTTGTTCGCTGAGCGATGGTTCTGAGGGTAGACTTTCCCTTTCCTTATTTCGCTCTTGGGCAACTTGCGCCGCAATCTCTTCTACAATGCGCACAGCAGTACCGCCATCCGTTCTTGCCTCCATCTCGGTGGGTTCAAAACGCGCGAATTTCACAAGGGCGCTTCGTTGTAGAATCTGCCTAATTTGCTCGAGATGCGTGGTAGTACAGGGTGTATCTGTACGTAAAGCCTCGAGAATCTCCGCCGTAGTCTCCTCAAGGGTACGAATCTTCCAAGTGGCTGCAAGGTAACCTCTGAGCGCATCTGTTACGCCTGTATAGAAATACTTTGCTCCTGGTGAGCGCCAAGCTTCCCGCTGCGTAAGATCGTGCAATATAGAGAGCGCAATCTCTTCAGGCGGACGTGTATCTTTGGGTGCATCGGGAACATGCACTGTTTTCTTTCGGAAACGAAGCCAAAAGTATATGCCTAGTGCTACAAGGAGCGCGGCAAGCAGCGCGATTAGCCAAGGTAAAAGCTCGCGAAAAGTGATAGACTGCGCGAGCGGTTCGCGGATGTCGGCAAGTTCGCCCGTTTTTTCATCAAAAGGCACATACGAGACGTACAACATAGATACCCCCGTCGTCAGCGTGTCGGCATGACCGTTGTACATTACAAGCAGGGGGATATCGGGCACTGCGAGCCAGCCTGTGTCGTAGGAAACAAGCGGTAATCGCCACAGGGCTACAAAACCTTTTTCGTCGTATTGTAGCGTATCCAGATAAGGCGGCAGGTAGAGTTCTAATCCTCCGCCTAAGGTATCGGAGAGTTGTGGGAGGTAGATTTCTGCACCTTTTTGTGTCTCCACTCTTAGGGAGAGCATGACAGAATCACCGACCTGCACCGAATCGCGACTAAGGTGGCGTTCGGCGGTGGGCTGCGCAACTGCCACAAGGGTGAGAAAAGAGAAAGTTAACGCAAGTAGAAAGTT
This sequence comes from Bacteroidia bacterium, assembly GCA_905373475.1. Taxonomy (GTDB): domain Bacteria; phylum Bacteroidota; class Bacteroidia; order Bacteroidales; family CAJPTX01; genus Bacteroides_D. The sequence goes on from CAJPTC010000003.1 coordinate 122,645, forward strand.
TCTGACCTTATGTATAGTCATCCGTCTATTGATTAGAGACGAGGCGAACAAGCAAAGAATTACGGTATAGCAATTGAGTAAGCGAACCCTTTCATTCTAACGCAAAACATTGCGCGTAACGACATAGCACTACCCTCTTTAGATTTTCTAGCCACGCTGCTTGAAAAGCTTTATAAGGGGGTAAACGTAGTCTTCTGTAGTAGCCACACTAACCCAGTCCACCCTTGCGCGCGAGAAGAGTTTTTGGAGTGCTACTTGGCGCTGTTCGGCGAGTTCCGCATAAGCTTCGCGGACACGCTGACTTGAGCTATCAATCCATCGTACGTCGCCAGTTTCGGCATCTCCGAGTCGGATAAGCCCAACATCGGGTAGTGTTTCTTCGCGCGGATCGTAAACACGTACACCCACCAAGTCGTGCTTGTTGGAAGCAATGCGCAACGGATCGACGAAGCGAGGTTCACCTTCGGAAGAGAAATCGACAAAATCGCTCAGAAGAAAAGCCGTGCAGCGCTTCTTGATAGCATTGGTAAGAAAACGGAGCGCTTGCCCGATGTCAGTACGAGAACTTTCGGGCTGAAAACTCATCAGTTCCCAAATAATACGAAGGATGTGTTTTCTCCCTTTCTTGGGCGGTATAAACCGTTCCACCCTATCGCTAAAGAGAATAACACCGATTTTATCGTTGTTCTGAATGGCGGAAAAAGCAAGAATAGCCGCGAGCTCGGTCATTACGTTTTGCTTGGTCAGCAGGTCTGTACCAAAGCGTCGCGACCCGCTGACATCAACAAGTAGCATCACAGTAAGCTCACGCTCTTCCTCAAAGACTTTTACATAAGGGTCTCGCAAACGTGCAGTTACGTTCCAATCGATATTGCGTACATCGTCGCCATAACGATAGGCACGCACTTCGCTGAAAGCCATACCTTTCCCCTTAAAAGCACTGTGATACTCTCCTGCAAAAATCTGATGCGACAATCCTCTTGCTCGGATCTCCACACGTCGTAAGCGAGCTAACAACTCGCGAGTTTGCTGTACGTCAGAACTCATTGTTTCTGCCCTCCTAAATTATTGAGACAAAGGAGGTTATCAGGGCACTTCTACACGATTAAGAATCTCGGTAACAATCTGTTCCGTAGTTATATTCTCAGCTTCTGCCTCGTAGGTAAGCCCAATTCTATGCCGCAGTACATCCATCGCCACAGCGCGAACGTCTTCGGGAATAACATACCCGCGACGTTTGATAAATGCGTAAGCCTTTGCAGCGAGCGCAAGGCTGATACTAGCACGCGGCGAGCCCCCGAACCCAATCATAGGAGCGTAGTTCGCTAAGCCATATTCGCCTGGTCGGCGCGTGGCAAAAACAATATCTACGATGTACTGTTCGATTTTTTCATCGAGATAAACCTCACGCACCAAATCGCGTGCACGGATTACATCCTCGGGTTTAACGACAGCTTTTACTTCGGGGAAAGAGCCGCGAACATTCTGCCGCACGATGAGCTTTTCTTCGTCCTTCTTCGGGTAGTCTAGCACCACCTTCAGCATAAATCGGTCAACTTGTGCTTCGGGTAGCGGATAGGTACCCTCCTGCTCTATGGGGTTTTGGGTTGCAAGTACTAAGAACGGAGCAGGTAGCTTGTAGGTATTTTCGCCAATAGTAACCTGCCTTTCTTGCATGGCTTCAAGCAAAGCGCTCTGCACTTTTGCAGGTGCACGGTTAATTTCATCAGCCAGTACGAAGTTCGCGAAAATGGGTCCCTTCTTAACCTCAAACTCTTCGCGCTTCTGGCTGTAAATCATCGTACCAATGAGGTCGGCAGGTAGGAGGTCGGGGGTAAACTGAACTCTTGCAAAACGACCATCAATACTACGCGACAAGGTGCTGATAGCAAGTGTTTTTGCTAATCCTGGTACGCCCTCAAGGAGGATATGCCCATCGGCGAGTAAGCCGATCAGTAATGACTCTACGAGGTGCCGTTGCCCGACAATAACGCGCGAGAGTTCCAATGACAACATATCGACAAACGAACTCTCACGCTCAATACGTGTATTGAGCTCTCTTATATCCACTTCTTGGCGTTCTTCCATATCCGTGTACGTGTGTGTTTGTTAAACACCAGTTAAACGATATGGCACCACAAAATATTGCAAGCTTAGATTCTTGTATCTTCGTAGAGAAATTGGGAGATGCGAATGTGTGTGACGCTAAGCCGATAGAGTATCTTAGTACACCATGATAGCTTTGATAGATTGTAACAATTTCTTTGCAAGCTGCGAACGGTTAAACGACCCTTCGTTAGTGGGCAAACCTATCATCGTTCTGTCGGGCAATGATGGCTGCGTTATTGCACGAAGCAATGAAGCTAAGGCTCTGGGAATAGCTATGGGTATCCCTTTTTTCAAGATCCGCAATGTGGTACGAAAAAATGGGGTTGAGATCTGTTCTGCCAATATACCGTACTACGCTCAGGTGTCGCGTCGCATCATGCGTACAATTGCGGCAGAAGGCTTTCCGCAGGAGGTTTATTCTATCGATGAGTGCTTTCTAAAAGTCAAACAAACCCCCGTACTAGAAGACTGGGCACGAGAATTGCGGCAGCGTATAGCCACGGATATCGGCATCCCCGTGAGTATTGGTATTGCGCCTTCTAAGACGCTTGCCAAGCTCACTACCTATTTTGCCAAGCACTATGCAGGATATAAAGGAGTTTGTATTTTAGATTCCGAGGAAAAGCGGCAGCGCGCACTACAACACTATCCGCTGGAAGAAGTATGGGGATTAGGGCGGCGCAACTTGGCAAAACTCCGACGCAACGGTGTAGAATCTATCTCCGATTTTCTTGCCATGCCCCGTGAAGAGGTTGTTCGTCTTTTGGGTACACCAGGCGTGCATATACGCGAGGAGTTAGGGGGTGAAGAACGTATAGCGTTCAATGATAAGGATATACGCAAGAGTGTATCTATGTCGCGTACGCTATTGCACGAAATAAGCTCTTTTCCCCAAGTATCGGATTGTGTTCATTTGTTCCTGAATTCCTGTTGCCGTAAGCTACGCAAAGAGCATTTGGCAGCACGGCACTTTGGTATCTATTTGGCATCGAATCGTTTCCGCGGTGCAAGCTATCAATCTTGCTATAAGGATCTGCATCTTGAACTTCCAACCGCAGATCCGCTGGAACTACTCCCCTATATGAATGCCTTGCTACAGGCTACTTTTGTGCCCGAAGTAAAGTACAAACGAATTGGAGTTTATTTTGGCGACCTCGTTCCTGAGCGCTGTGCGAGTCACCTCTTCGATACGGTAGATCGTTATGGACGCGGACGCCTTTTTGCGGCCATAGATAAGCTCGATTCTCGTTTTGGGGCAGAGACTGTTCACATAGCTAGTTTACGTCCCGAGACACTATTGGAGCTATCGCATGCAAGCTATAGGCGCGAAGTATCGCCAGAAGCTATGGCAGCCGTAGAAGACGATTCGCCTTACGTTTCGCCGCGTTTTGATACATCGCAACAGTGACTTACTGTAACTGTTTGTAGAAAATAAGAGGCGGTACAGTATCGCCTATAGGAGGGTGCAAGATGGTTTGTAAGTCGCGCAAAATTAGATGCGGGAGCAGTACGCCCGATTCGTAAAAATCGTTTCCTCCATTGGAATTACAACGCTTCGTATTGTTATAGACCTTGTGCTGGCGCACAGCTGGAAAGGATTGAAGGCTCCCCAGATCGCTGAGCGTTTCACACACGCCAGGATTAAGCCAGAACTCGGCTTGTTGTGCAGCCCAAAGCACCTGTTCTCGTGCTACCGCCTTGGCTGTACTCCCTTCCCCCTCAGAACTCAGTAGTAGAGAGCCTCCCGCATCCTGCACCCATTGTGCCATATAGCTATTTTGCGTTGGTATATACCAGAGTTCTTTCCACGGATAGTTGATAAGTACTTTTGGGGTATGCTCTCTGTTCGTTTTCGCTAGAATAGCTTCGTATGCGCCATTTACCGTATCAAGAACCAGAGAAGCTATATTGTCTTTATGAAAGAGGAAAGCGAAGAATTTTAACCATTCTGCGCGCCCTAAGGGATGTTCCTCGTGATATTCGTCTATGCTAATCAGAGGAATCTTAAAATGATGCAACCGATTAGCATAATTTGAGACTGCGGTAATATCAGCGTCGTAACCTAAAACGAGGTCGGGGGCTAAAGCAATAATGCGTTCGTAATTAAGATCGGGCAATTCGCCTACTTCCAGTACCTTGCCGTTGCGAATGGCATCTTGGAGGATGGAGTCCGAAACGTAGCGCGTACCTCCCAATCCTACCACTGTATTTAATTCATCTAAGACCTTGAGAAAGGCGATATGCGTACTACTGAGGCATATAATTCGGCGCGGCGTGTGTGGCAAGACGAGCAACGAATCTGAGATGAAAAGCGTGTTGCCAAAACGACAACGCATCTTGCTGCGAAAAAGGTAGGCGGAAGTATCTCCCTCGGCAGAGTAGGTAATAGAGAAGCCCGTCGCATAACGATTGTGCTGCTCTCCAAATGACGAATTGTTGGGAGAGGAACAGCCTATTGCTACCCCAAGCGATAGTAGCGCAATAAGCAGGGTGCACAGATTGCTATGTTTGAGCATTCAAGGGGAAGAGTTCCTACTTCTAGGCGTATCAAACTTCTTCATTCTGATTAGCAGTCTGACCTAGAGAGAGATGAAGACTCTTAAGATGTTTTATTTCGGTAGGCGGCATTGCGAATAGTCATTTCAATATTCGTTCCTTCAACAATGTATTTGTCTAATGTGTGGATATTTCTTTGTGTAACATGGAGTTGCCCTTCGTTTCCAAGATTTCCTCTATGCTGTCCGAACGAATAGTCGGAATGTTCTTCCACCTCACGGCTACTCATTACCCATATAGTTGTACTGTCTCTGTAGACGGCAAGCCAAACAAAGACATCGCAATATTGAGGTTTCAACTGCTGGAAATTCATTAGAAGGTTCTTTTTGGTATTTAGGGATAGTGCTTTTTTATACAGCGGTTCATCGCTATCATTGTCTACAGCTCTAGATGCTTTCACTTCTATCCTAATGCCATCAAGCCAAAGATCATACTGCTTGTCATAGTCAGGGTCTAAATCTTTATTCGGCGTAAGCAATTTACTACTCATGGTTTGTAACAAGGTTTGAGCATACGTTTCGCCAAAAGAGCGAGGAGCTGATATTTCAACACCCACAAATTGGGATTATGCGAGAGGTATTCTGCACGGATTGCCTTGTACTCATCATATTTTATGCCGCCTTGCGCCAACATGGTCGTAAGCAATAACTCGTACTCATTGAAGGGAAATACAGCCTTATCTTCATCAAACAAAGCGAGGAGCTTCTCAAGCTGCTCTTTCTCGCCGCAATACGTGCTACAAATCTTATCCTTTAATTCTGAAAGTTCCATTGCTGTACTCTATATTGTTCTGCTCTAAAAAGAGTTCCTCGTCAAATCCTGCTTTGGAATACCATGAGGTATACAATGGGAGTGCTTCTAAATCTGCTCGCAGTATTTTATGTGTGTTGAAAACCTTTGCAAAAAGCCAGTTGATGATTTTGCTATTCAGCAAAGAGGTAAGTTGCTGACTCGTAAGCGGGAAGCTTTTTCGTAATACCAAGATATTGGCACTATTGAGTACCAAACTTTTACTTGTGTCGCAATAGAAAACAAGCCGATCTGATATAAAACGATATATTATCTTCTCCTCGGCGTAGTAAAGCGAAAGTGGCGCAACTTGCTGACAATTGGATAACTCTCGGTCAATATAAATCGATGGTGCGCTCAAGCCCGAACTCGAAATGTTTTTGCCTCTATATATGGGAACGAGCCCTTCTGCTGGTTCTTTTTTGCATTTGCTCTTATTGTCGCCAGTAACAACGCCTAACGCCCAATCGGCATTATCTTCTAGTAGGCTATGAGGTATTTGAAACAGTTTATCTATTACAGTCTGCTCATCTGGAGCGACCCAGACGTTGAAAATTTGCTTCGGATTCTCTAAAAAAGAAGTTTGTAATCGGAGATACTCCCCTCTATCTATACATCTGACTTGGTGGTTCTTCGATGGAGACGATTTCCTTACAATTACGGAGTAGGCTTTGGTCTGTATACTTTCAAACGGAGTTCCATAATTTTTAATTTCCTGTATAGATTGAGAAAGAAAGAACTCTCTCAATGCTTGAAAGGTAGCAATATTTAAGACCGATTCGGGAAGCAGAAACCCCATAGAGCCATTCTTGGCAAGTAGTTTCATTGCAGCAAACACGAACAAGGAGCAAGAGTCGGTGCTTTTCCCAGATCGATAGTACGCAGCCAACGCTTCTTTTTGCTCCCGCGACATCTTTTTTCCCCACGGAGGATTGGTATAGATTAGATCAAAGGATTGATGGAGTTCCTGCGCAATCGTCAAAAAATCAGCACAGACAATGTTTTTTGCTTCTCTCCCAGTCTTTGCATATATACGTTGCTTCGCGATACGAATCGCTGTTTTATCGGTATCAAATCCGTAAATGTTCTCAACGCGTACACCTCTCTCTATCGCCCCCATGATAAAATTACCACAGCCACAACATGGATCTAGGAATGTAGTTGTTTCATCAACTAGGGAATCTCTGAGCATGTCCGTTACTATACTCGAACTCGTGTAGTAAATTCCCTCCTTATTGCGATAAGATTCGCTCAATGCTCTCTCGTATTCCGAGACAATAGCTTCATTAAAAGGATTGCTCTCTAACTTGTTCTGAATACTCGCCGAGACTTCTGAGTAATTTTGCTCCCCTTTCTTGCTCTTATTTGCTCTAGAACTTAACCTGCCCCCCTGTTCAAGATTCTTTTTTAGAGAATCCAGCGATTTTCTGGATACACAACCACGATTGGAAGATTCCAATAACCCTGTTTTTATCCAATTCCTAACAGTCGCCGTAGAGATAGCCAGATCTCGGGCAGCATCTGAGATGAGAACACTGTCAATGTCTATTGCATCATCAAATAGTAGCATTGTAACAGAACATCCGTTAGAAAAATCGCGCAATCACAAACAGATGAACAAACGAAAGGTACGAACATCCGTTCGCATGCGCAGCACGCAGCGCCTTTACTACAGTACTTTGCACAAATAGCCGCGTGTTACTCTGCGCCGCAATCCCCCTGCCTGTGTGTCTTTAATCGCTATTGATACCACAGGCAAAGGTAATTGTTCGGGGAGACTTGTTTTACACAATCCCGAGTTCCTTCAACCACACTTCCACCTCCTTGGGGTTAACTCTGTTTAGAAGCCGCCCTGGTCTCCAATCCAAAGCAGAGTAACTCCTTTTCAGGTCTCCTTGAGTTTTGTCAATAGATGAACCACCAGAGGTAGCAAAGGGAACAACTATTTTTCCTGCAAAGTTGTAGGTGTCTAAGAAGGTGTTAATAATGGTCGGAGCTGTATACCACCATATTGGAAAGCCGACGAAAATAACTTCATACGCCTCGGCATTGTCCAGATGTCCTGCAATAGGAGGGCGAAAGCTGAGGTCTTTCATTTCTACCGTACTCCGCGAATGGGAGTTCGTCCAATCGAGGTCGGCGCGAGTATAAGGCGTTTGGGGTAGAATCTGGTACAGATCGGCATGAGCGAGACGAGCGAGTTCTCGTGCAGCGTGTTCGGTAACGCCTGAGGCGGAGAAAAAAGCTACTAAAGTTTTCATCTTTTGCACTGGTGTTTGTAATACACTTTGTGTACACAAAAGAGAGCCAAAACGTTACCGCTTTGGCTCTCTTTCTCGTGAAAAATGGCTTACACGCCTACTTCATCAGATTGAAAGTACGGCGTTGTCCTTCTCGTGTCACTACAACAAAATAAGCGCCAGCTGGCAACTGCGAGGTAGAAAGAACATATTCTCCGTTGCGCACCTCACCACTATGCAAAAGAATGCCTTGAACATTAAAGAGTTCAAAATGCGCCTCACCTTCGGGAGAATAGATGCACAGGCGATCGGTAAATGGGGTCGGATAAACGGCTACGTTCGCAAAGAGCGCCTCTGTTACGTCAGTCTCATCCCCTTCAAAGCGTAGAGTGAGGGTAAGCGGGGCATCGGCTACAATTTTACCCACCCATTCTTTCTTTTCGTTTTCGGTCATAGAGATGGGTTTTGCCTCTTCTCCCTCTTTCTTGGCATTTACTACGAGTTTCTTTTTCTCGTCTTTCTTGGTTACCGTCAGTTGCAATTCTGTCCCACGCAGTACTTTCCCCGTTGTAGCGAGCGTCTCCTCTTTTTCGCCATCCTTATAGGTAATCTTCAAAGTCCCATCCTTTTCGCTTGGCGGAATGAATGTAACGAGTACCTCATCTAACCCAAAAGAAATGGTAATGTTTACCTCGATCAGATCCTCTTCCTTAACCTTTATTGTTCCTTTATAGCTATCTCCGACCTTCGTCAGTTCCAGACTTTTTGCTGTGCCTTGTTTATCATTATATTTCACGGTAGGTGTACGTGTAGGATCAGCAGGTGTTAGTGTCAGAATAAGCTCGGTAGAACCCACAGGAATGTTGCCCGAAGCGCTGAGTTCTTTTTTGTTGTTTTCAGGATCATAGTATTCTACTTTCAATGTCCCTTCGATCACCTTCGGAGTATTAAAATTGACGATGATCTGATCGGTATAGGTCACAACGTACTCAACCTCTGTAATTTTAGTATCCGTCTTAAAACCAAAATCTACACGATGTATGCCTGAAGCAATTTTGGGAGTCTCCTTTATCTCCTTCTTTACACCGTCTTCGGTGTACTTCTTTACGATGCTGTAAAACTCGTACTTCTTATCTCCATCGGCAAAACATTGCAGGGAGTAGTATTTCCCCTTTTCAGCTTCAAGCGTGAGCGTTTTAGGGGTATCAGTGGAAACTACGGGATTCTTTGTATCGGGTAGTCCGTTTACTATGTTGTAAATAGTTGTTGCACCCTCCCCTACTTGGGTAACCTTTACAGATACTCCCGCTGCCTGTGTTGTTAGCAATATACCCAATATGGCAACGAGTAGCATGCTTAATTTCAATAGTGGATTTCTCATTTGCATTGTTGTGTATGTGTTATTTCGGCAGCAAAGTTACTGAAATAAAAAAGAGGGATAGAGTTAATACAAAAGGTGCACAAAGGCAGTACCGCTCAGTTTTTTAGGTATAAATAGAAGCCACGCCAGTGCGCACATTCTAGATTGTGTAGAGCATGAGTATATGGGCAACTTCCCCACTACAAATACCTTCCCGTCACACTTTCTGGGTTCTTGGCAATATCGGCAGGCGTTCCCTCTGCAACGATTCGTCCTCCATCTTTTCCAGCTCCAGGTCCCATATCTATAATCCAGTCGGCTTTACGGATTACATCGAGATTGTGCTCGATCAGTACTACCGTGTGACCGTATTTCAACAAAGAATCCAGAACCTGTAGCAGGCGATCTATATCGGCAATGTGTAAACCCGTTGTAGGTTCGTCAAAGGCAAAGAATGTAGGAGGAAAACTCATCGGATCTGCCAGATAGAGCGAGAGCTTTAAACGTTGTGCCTCACCGCCCGAAAGTTCGCTAGTACCTATTCCGAGCTTCACATAATCTAGTCCGACGTCGTACAATACTTGTAGTCGTTTTATAATGCGTTTGGCTTCGGACGATTCTTCATCGTCCTTAAAGAAGCGGAGTGCCTCTTCTACGGTCATTTCCAGCACGTCGTAGATGCTTTTTCCGCGGTACTTTACTTCTAGGATAGCATCTTGAAAGCGAGTACCGTGGCACTTCTCGCACTTTACCTCGACGTCTGCCATAAACTGCATTCCGACAATTTGTACTCCCATTCCTTCGCAATTTTCACAGCGTCCTCCAGGCGCATTGAAAGAGAACATGGCCTTACTGTAACCCATATTTTTTGCGAGTGTCTGTTTTGCAAAGAGTTCGCGAATATCGTCGTATGCCTTAATGTAGGTCACAGGCGTAGAACGTAAGGAGCGCGACAATGGGTCTTGGTCTACGAATTCAACAGCTTCAATAGTTTTTTTGTAGTGTTCCCCATTATCATCGTATTCGTAGGATATTTTTGAAAAATTCGCAATGGCGGGTCGCGAAGCGTCAACTAGCGATTGTAGCGCTGGAATAAGCGCCTCGCGCACTAAGCTAGACTTACCCGAACCGCTTACGCCCGTAATTACGGTAAGAAGCCCGAGAGGTAGCTTGAGGGTTAGATTCTGTAGATTGTTTACAATGACGTTTTCTAGGAGAATATAATTCCCTGTATTGCTGCGTATCTTCCTTGCTTTTAGCTTCAATCGTCCCGAAAGGAAGCCGCCCGTAAGACTCTCTTCGCACTTTTCTATCCCTTTCACATCACCTTCATAGACCACTTTGCCGCCAAGAGAACCTGCACGAGGGCCAAGGTCTATGATGGTGTCAGCAGCACGAATGATATCAAGGTCGTGTTCTACTACCAGTACCGTATTCCCTTGGTCGCGCATGCCACGTAGCACCTCAAGTAGGCGCTCCGTATCTACGCTGTGCAACCCAATGCTTGGTTCGTCGAGAATATAGAGAGAGCCTACAAGTGAACTCCCTAAAGAGGTAGCAAGATTGATGCGTTGGGTTTCACCTCCAGATAGCGTGCTTGCCAACCGATTTAGGGTTAGATAACCCACTCCAACGTCTAGCAAGTAGCCTATGCGCGTCTTGAGTTCCGTGAGAATACGCTTGCTGATTTGCGCATCGTGCTCGTCGAATTTCAGCGTGTTTATAAAGTCTGCCAGCTCAGTAAGAGGCAAATCGACGAGCTGTGTGATAGCTTTCCCGCCAATTTTCACCCAAGTAGCCTCTTTTCGTAGTCGTTTCCCGTGGCACACAGGGCACGTAGCTTTCCCCTTGAAACGCGCAAGCATTATACGCACCTGTATTTTATGTTTGTGCTCCTCAAGATACTGGAAGAATTGATTGATGCCGTCCAGTTTGTCGCCATCCCCATTCCAGAGCAAATCCTTCTGCTCTTCGGTGAGTTGGTAATAAGGAGTATGGATGGGGAAATCATACTTTGCGGCGTGCTTGATAAAATCGTTCAAACATGCCTGCAGCGAATTACCACGCCAACAGAAAACTGCACCCGAATAAACAGAGAGGAGTCTGTTGGGGATTATCAGGTCTTCATCAATCCCGATGACTTTACCATAGCCAGCGCATTCAGGGCAAGCTCCTTGCGGATTGTTGAAGTTGAAAAGTGCAGGTGTAGGTTGCTTAAATTCGATTCCGTCAGCCTCGAGTCTTGCACTAAAGTCTTCGTACACAAATGCGCCGTCCTCCTGCAGTACCGCGATGCGACAAGCATTGTTGCCTTCGCGAAAGGCTGCTTCGACAGAGTCGCCACAACGTGCAAGGAATTCGCTAGAATCCGTCACTTCAAACCTATCTACCATGAGGTAGATTTTCTCCCCCTCTAAAAAGGCTTTGACCACGTCGGGTGTACCTATTTCGGCCATCTTCCCTTTGGCAAAAACACGGGTGTAGCCATCCATTTTATAAATATCGAGCTGCACGCCTAGCGCTTCTACGTCGGGTACCTCTATGGGTGCGAGTACCACAATTCGTTTTCCTACTTGCGACAAGATAAAATCGGTAACATCTTTTGTTGTATGGCAGACAATCTCTTGCCCTGTTGTAGGCGAAATGATGCGTCCTACTCGAGCATAGAGCAAGCACAGGTATTCGTATATCTCGGACATAGTGCCCACAGTAGAGCGTGGGTTACGGTTGCTAACGCGTTGTTCGATAACAATGGCTGGGGGAATTCCCGCAATGCGTCTTGCATCGGGTTTAGGCAAACGATCTAGGAACTGCCGCGCATACGACGACAAACTTTGTACATACCGACGATGTCCTTCGGCGTACAGTGTGTCAAAGGCAAGGGAAGACTTGCCCGAGCCCGATAGCCCCGAAAGTACTACCAGTTCACCGCGGGGAATGCGTAGCGAATCTATATCCAGATTGTTGACGTGTACCCCCTCCAGTTCTATATATCCTTGCTCGTTCTGCTTGTTCATATCCTTAGCGTTGGAGTACAAAGATACCGATTTCGGGCGCTAGGAAAGAAAAGGGTTATTTCTGTTCCGTTCGTAGTGCAAGTGCTAGAGCGAAAGGGTTGCGAATGATTCGTTGATTGGAACTCCCACGAAAACGAAGTTCCTCGCCCCCTGCGGCTTCAATACGCAAATCTTCTTCACGAATGGCCTGAATAAACGGACCATCAACAAGTACATCTATATATTCTAGCGGGGCTAAGAATTCGGGGTGCTGCGCTAATTTTTCGATGGTATAGCCTGTGTAGCACCAAATATTCAGCTGAGTTCTCTCTTTCAAGATACGTAGGAGGGCGAGTAGCCCACGCGGATTGTAGAAGGGATCGCCTCCCGTAAGCGTAATGCCTGCTAAAAGCGCATCTTTCAAGATACGTTGTATGTGTCTTTCTAGGAGCTCGTCAGTCAGAAGCTGTCCTACCTCCGGACTCCAACTCTGGGGGTTATGACAGTGCGGGCAAGCATGTCGGCATCCTGCGAGGTAAAAAGAATAGCGGATCCCCTCGCCATCGGCAATAGTATCCTCGTATACCTCAATAAGATGCAAACCGTATTCGGCTAACGACATAAGAAGCGCATAAAACCATGAAAGAGTTCAAACGGAGCACCTACACGCATTCAGATAAGACAAACCAAAGCTCTATTAAACCTTGCAATGCACAGAATTTAGATACCATGATGCGCAGCTCGGTGATACATTTTGTGCCGTATGAACCGTCCCTCGATTCTGATTAGGCTAAGGGTAAAATTACAAATTTTGCTAGGCTTGAGAGTGAAAAAGATGGTATACACCTAGCTTGTAAAGAGGTCTGTAGAACTTTCAAATTTATTTTTTAAGACCTAATTGTGTAGCGTAGCGCGTTAAAATATTATACAAATATTCGGGGGAAGCAAGGTTGGCATCGATGGCAATGTGGGCTTTCCTATAAATGGGTTCGCGCACCTCAAGCATTTGTTGTATGTGAGAACGCAGTTCGCTACCTCGCTTTTCTTGCAGTAGAGGGCGTGCGGTATGCGAACGCTCCAAGCGTGCTGCGAGTTCCTCTGTGGAGAGTGCAAGAAAGAGCGTCAGTCCGTGCTGAAGCATCCATTGAGCATTATCTTCAAAGCAAGGAAGCCCGCCTCCTGTTGCCACAATTGCGGGAGCATTTGTAGGAATGGAGTACAAGACTTCGCGCTCGTAGACACGAAACTGTTGCTCGCCTTTATTGCGGAAAATGTTTGAAATGGTTTCTGCTGCCAGCGCTTCTACCATGGCGTCGGTTTCATAAAAGAGAACACCCCACTCGTGCGCCAGTCTACGCCCTAGGGCAGATTTCCCGCTTCCCATAAAACCCCATAGATAGATAGGGGTTTGTAAAAAAGGTGGAATCATCTACTTAAAAAGTAGAAGGAGCATCAGTATACCTACCGATGCTCCTTCATCAAAAATACTTTTAGGAGAAAAGGGGTTATCTACTCATTAGAACCACCTTCTTGCAAAGATCTGCAACACGGCAAGAATATCCCCACTCATTGTCGTACCACCCGAGCACTTTTACCATATTACCAATCACCTTAGTACTCATCGCATCGAAGATGGTGCTATGCATATCGTGGATAATATCGGCAGACACGATGGGGTCTTCTGTGTAAGAGAAGATATCCTTCATAGCCTCCTTCTGGGCTTCTTCTTTCATCATCGCGTTGATCTCTTCGATTGTAGCAGTCTTCTTTACGTTGCAGACAAAATCGACCGAAGAGCCCGTAGGGGTTGGTACGCGAATGGAGATACCATCGAGCAGACCTTTTAGTTCGGGCATAATGATTCCCATTGCTTTTGCAGCTCCTGTTGTGGTAGGAATTTGCGAAACGGCAGCAGCACGAGAGCGGCGCAAGTCTTCATGCACCCTATCAAGAATGCGCTGGTCGTTGGTATAGGAGTGTACCGTGGTCATAAATCCGCGTTCTACGCCTAGGTGTTGGTGTAGTACTTTCACCATAGGTGCAAGGCAGTTTGTGGTACAGCTAGCATTAGAAACAAACTGATCTTCAGGGCGAATCACCTCGTCGTTTACGCCTAGTACAACCATACGGTCTATTGAGTCCTTGGCAGGAGCAGTAAGCACCACCTTCTTAACTGAGCCACGCAAATGGTCGCCGTAGCCACCGTCGGGAGCACTTTTTCTTCTGAAGACTCCACTAGACTCTACAACCACTTCGGGTTGTGTGTCGCCCCAATTGATTTTTCGGGGATCTGCTTCTTGCGACAAGAAAACCCGACGCCCATCAACAACCAAATCTTTGCCATCGAACTCAACTTGTCCAGGGAATCTTCCTTGCGTGGAATCGTATCTGGTCAGGTAGGCAGCCGTTGATCCGTCCATAAGTCCGTTGATCGCAACCACCTCTATACCTTCACGTTCGTGGATGGCACGAAAAACCATACGTCCTATGCGCCCAAAACCATTTATTGCTACGCGAACTTTATCCATCGTTGTCAGTGCTTAATAAAATTTCTTTTTGAACCATTCTCCCTCTCATCTCCCTCTCATCTCCCTCTCATCTCCCTCTCATCTCCCTCTCATCTCACCCGCAAGCAAAGGTAGCGTTTTTTTTGAGTAAATCAATAGTAAAAAAGATACTTTTACCTCATGGGGGCGAACAGTTCAACTAAAAATCAGGAACTAAAATAAAGAAAAGATAGCAGAAGATTTTGAAAATCAACAAGTAATGAGCACTACAGACAACGCACCTAAGCAGGAGATACATCGAATTTACGCCACTCAAAAGGAGAAACGTAGTTGAAGATGAAGTAACCAGTCTTGTTCTCCTTGCCATGCGCCTATCGGGTAAAAACGAGACATACCCAAAAGCAACTGCCCCACTGTGGTACGCAAGGCGACTTCGCCACCATAACTCAATGCAAAACGTATTGAACTTTCGTATTCTAGTTCGCCACATTGCATAAGGACACCCAAACGAAACAAGTTGCCCAAATACACTCCACTGGTAAAAGATGCATAGCCATACTGAGGTGTAAAGAAAGATGCCTCCTGCAGTCCACGGAAATTCGCAGTGCCACCGAAGGGATATCCTTCGAGGAGTAAAGCGTCAGTTCGCCTCCACAAATTGCCACGGAGCGTAATACCGCCTCCTGCATATAAAGCACGCCACAGAGTCCGCACATATTGTGCATCAAACAAGTACCGTCCTTCTATGTTTGCTCCCCTTTGTGCGTTCTCACGCTCGCCTACGGAAAACCTAGTTTGTATTTCTGCACCCTCCTGCCACTCGCCTCGCCATATTACTGCTCGATACTGATGCCCCAGGCTCCAAAGCAACGCTGTATTTTGTTTTACCTCTTCGCCGACTGTGCTTTGTACTTGGGTTCTTTCGACAGAAAGGGTGAGTTTATGAAAACCATTGATGCGATAATCTGCACCTAGTGTTGCGCCCCATTTGTAGTGGACGCTATCTTGCAAGTGAGCCTCGAGATGCAAATCAATTCCCCAAGGTGTATCCCAAAGATACGGGTACTGAAAACGCAAGAAGCCTCGCTGCTGTTCGAGCTCTTTTCCCATCCAGCGGAGTTCAAACAGAATACCACGGTTAAAGAGGTTCTCGAGGTGCATTTGTGCGTTGCCAAAAAAGGTTACCCCCTTCCCTCGGGATGCAGGCATAAATCCTACATTCCCTTCAACAAAGTGCGATTTACGAGCCGCAACATTGAGGTGTAAACGGAGAGCGCCTGTATCTAGAAGTTCAAGACTAGAGGCGCTTACGGGCAAAAGATAGGGAACAGAGGCAAGTACCCTATCAATGTGTAGAAGTTCGTGACTTGTAAGCCGTTCCCCTTTTTTTACGCCCAATAAACTATACCACAGTTTGGGTGGCATACGCAACTCTCCGTGATTCACGATGCTTGTAAGAGGATAGGGCAAGGACTCATCCGTTGCAAAAGTTAATGTGGGGGCATTGGAATCTAGGTTCTGCAAACGGCTGTGTAAAAGCGTTTCTATGCGCGCTGTAGTGAGATTTTGCTGGGCATAATTCCGAGCAAGGTACTCTATTGCATCGCGCTTCCAAGCCAGCGAATCAGTACCCACACACACGTAGTAAAGCGAATCAGTGTATACATAGACGGCAAAGCGGCGTGGGGTGAGCGTGTCCAGCAAGCGAATACTATCTATTCGGGCAGCTAAGTAGCCAGAATCAATATACGTTTGTATAAGCTGTAACGTAGCGGGCACTAGCTGTTCTTCGGGGAAAACGCGCACCACTTGCCGAGCGGGGGCTTGCAAGTTCGTTCGGGGATACTGTGTCTCACTCGTCTCTTGAGCAAACAAGGAGAGTGAGAAAAGGAAACAGAGGAGAAGAAATGTTAAGCGCCGCATCAGGGTAAATGTACAGCAAATCTGTAATTCAAAAATTACGCATTATACCTAATAGAGATGCACCTACAACGTGTTAGAAAAATGTATCGGCGTGCCATGGCTAAAAATAAAACAAGGGGGATGCATACAAATGCCTATCTTTGTAGAAGGGTCTGAGGAGGAGATTAAGATGACTACCAAACAAGAATTTAAAGGTGTCGCCGAGCTACTTTGGAAGCCTCACACCACGCAAGTACGCGTTCGCTACGGCGAGACAGATGCCATGGGCTACGTTTATTATGGCAATTATGCTCTTTACTTCGAGGTGGGGCGTAATGAAACCATGCGAAAACTCGGTTTCCCTTACGGGCGAATAGAAGAGTATGGTATTATGATGCCTGTTGTTGATATGCACTTGCATTACGATTCTGCTGCACATTACGACGACCTCCTAGATATCACCACAGGAGTGCTCGAATTACATGCGGCATCGATGATCTTTGGCTACATCGTATCTCGAGCCGCAGATCGGGCAAGGCTGGTATATGGAACTACAACGCTAGCCTTTGTGGATAGCACAACGCGTAAACCCGTACGAGTGCCCGAGCTTGTTCGAGAACGAATCGGTATACCCCAATAAGTTGTTCGCTGAACGCCTATGCCTCTCTTTTTTACGCAGTGGCTTTTTGTGGCAGGATTGCTTGTTAGTCTTCTCTACGTACTAACAATCCTTACCACTGTTATCGCGGTAATTCTGGACAAAAGAGATCCCACCAAAGCCATGCTTTGGGTGGTAGTACTTGTAATGCTACCTATTGCAGGGCTTCTGCTCTACTTCTTTTTTGGTCAAAACCTCCGACGCAAGCATATCTTCAAACGAAAAAAACGAGTGGATAACTCCTACCTGAATGAGGAGACTATCCCTTCGGGGATCATTTATGCCGATTCGGAGAGCGCACTTGAAAGCGTAGCCGCATATCGTCATGTTGCACAATTACTTCTCAACAACAGTCTTACACCTGTAATAGGCGGGAATGATGTAAAACTCTTCCACGAAGGACACTCTGCATTCGAGCAAATAATAACAGATCTGGAGAGAGCACAACGTCTAATACACCTCGAATACTTCATTTTCCGCGCCGACCATCTGGGACAACGCATTGCAGAGATACTCATCCGCAAAGCACAAGCAGGCGTAGATGTGCGCGTAATCTATGATGCCGTGGGAAGCTGGGGAATACCGAAACGATTCATAAAGGAACTACGCAACAACGGCGTGCAGATCTACCCGTTTCAAAAAGTAATTTTCCCCTACCTCTCGAGTCGGCTGAACTATCGTAACCATCGTAAAATTCTGGTTATTGACGGCGAAATAGCCCACATGGGCGGTATGAACATAGCAGACAAGTACATAGAGGGCGACCCCGTCTTGGGTGCATGGCACGACACGCAGATTCGTATAAATGGACCCGCCGTATCTGCGCTACACCTTGTATTCCTGACCGATTGGGCTTTTGTTTCGCGCTCAAGCTACTCGTTTACGCCCGTAGATTTTACGTTACAACCCCTTCCTGGGCACATCGCGCTACAGGTTACCGATAGTGGTCCCGATAGCGACTGGGCTGCTATAATGCAGTCTTTTTTTCTTGCTATCTCCAAGGCTAACAATCACATCTACATCACTACGCCCTATTTTGTCCCAAATGAGAGTATACTAACCGCCTTGCGTACCGCAGCCCTGAGTGGCATTGATGTACGCCTCCTTATCCCTTTCAAGAGCGATTCACGTTTTGTACTATGGGCCACTATGGGCTACATAAGTACATTGCTTGAAGCTGGCATCCGCGTCTTTCTCTTCCAAGGCGGTTTCAACCACTCTAAAATCATGATGGTAGACGGCAAGCTTGCCACCGTGGGGTCTGCCAATATGGACATCCGTAGCTTCGAAGACAGCTTCGAGGTAGTAACCTTCATTTACAATACCGAAATCACGCAAGAACTAGAACGCGTCTTTTTGCGAGACACACTTCAGAGCAAGGAGATGGAGCTAGAAGAATGGAGTCAGCGCACCTTCCCCGATCGAATAAAACACTCTTTTGCACGACTCTTTAGTCCACTTTTTTAGGATACTACGTAAATGATAGACCTCGAAAAGCTTCTTGAAGAACCTGCGGAACGCTTTGTTAACTTCTGGCGTAAGCACGCAGTCTCTATCCTGCTCATCCTGATCTTCAATGTACTGATCGTAATCGTACTCATGAGCATGAGCCTACGCACTTACTTACCTTCAGAAATGCGTCCTGTTGCCATTGAATTTGACGATCCATCTGCGCGCGAAGAGCTAGAAAAACTCTACAAAGAGTACGAAGAGCTGGTGCAAGCGAACAACACAGCACCCATCCGAAACATTGTTGTTGACGCCACACAAGCCCATGAACTCAATGCGGGGCTTGCAGACGATAAACATGCCAATGCCAACGAGATCTATGACGAAATGAGCCGTTTGCGCGCAGAACTTGCCGAATATAAAGAAGCTCGTGAGCAGCGCGAAAACAACGCAACACAAGGTGAGGTAGATTTACCTCCTACCACACAACCGCCCACAAAGAAAGACAATCTGTATCAAGGTCCTTCTGTACTAAGCTATGTGTTGGATGGGCGTTCCTCGGTCGCTCTGCCCGTACCAGCCTATCGTTGCCAAACAGGAGGGATTGTAGTGGTTATTATTCACGTGAATAAAACAGGGGCGGTTATCAACGCGGGGATCAATAAGCAAGAGTCGCAAGAGTCAGAGTGTTTACACGAAGCAGCCCTTAAGGCGGCATACCGCTCTCGGTTTAATGCCTCGCCCGATGCCCCCGAGCTTCAAGTAGGGATGATTACCTATCAGTTTGTTCGTCAGTAACTCCCCTCTCGCTTCTTCTTGAAGTAGAGAAAGCCACTGGCTCATAAAAAGAAAAAGGGATGCCACACAAAGTAGCATCCCTTTATAGTCTGTAAGAACAATTGTCGAAGGCTTGTTACATATTCATACCACCGCAGACGTTAATTACTTGCCCGTTTACATAGTCGCTAAGTTCGGAGGCAAGAAATAGTACAACGCGCGCTACATCTTCAGGAGTTCCAGCGCGACGCAACGGAATTTGTTCCGCCCAGCTTTTACGCACCTCTTCCGAAAGTTTTTCGGTCATCTCGGTTTCTATAAACCCAGGGGCTACCACGTTAGTACGGATATTGCGCGCTCCAAGTTCTTTGGCAACGGACTTGGAGAAACCAATGATCCCAGCCTTAGAAGCTGCATAGTTTGCTTGCCCAGCATTGCCAGACACCCCTACTACCGAACTAATGTTGATTATAGAACCGTGCTTTTGCTTTAACATAACCTTCTGTACGGCCTTTGTCATATTAAAGACGGATTTCAGATTAACTCTCAGCACCTCATCCCACTGCTCTTCCGTCATGCGCATCAGAAGTGCATCGCGCGTAATCCCCGCATTGTTTACGAGCACATCTACCCCACCAAATTCCTTTACCGTAGCATCTATCAACTCTTCTGCTTGTGCGAAAACACTTGCATCAGAAGTAAAGCCTTTGGCACGCACACCCAATGCAGCTACTTCGCTCTCTACCTCCTCAAACGCAGGGTTACGCGCCGTAAATACTACATTTGCCCCGTGTTCTGCCAACATGCGGACAATACCCCGTCCAATGCCGCGCGTACCGCCTGTAACAATCGCCGTTTTTCCTTCTAGCAATTTCATTCTTTCCTCTATTGGTTGCTAACGGCTAATTTAGCAAACTTTTTACAGCTTCAAGAGCCGCATCATAGTTGGGTTCGTGCGTCACTTCAGGCACGTACTCTACATAACGTACTACGCCCTGCCCATCTACCACAACCACACCACGTGCTAAAAGCCGCAGTCCGTTAAGTACAAAGCCATACCCCATACCAAACGAAAGGTCGCGGTGGTCAGAACACATTGTCATACGGTCAATGCCGTGCGCACCACAGTAGCGATCTAGTGCAAAAGGAAGATCGCACGAAATAGCCATAATCTCCACACGCTGATCTAGGTTGCTTGCCACAGCATTGAAACGTCCGGCCTGCAAAGAGCAAACGGGCGTATCGATAGATGGGAATATGCTGAATATATGAATCTTCCCATCTCCACCCTTAAATTCTACAGGCTTTAACCCTATGCCCACTCCTGCAAATGCTGGCGCTTTGACACCTACTTTTATCTCATTACCAAGCAACTCTACATCGTTGCCCGCAAACTGCACTTTGTGTCTCATTGTTATACACTTCATTTGGTTACTTCGTTAAAGAGAACGAGCAAGCAAATACTTTTGTTCGGAGCACGTTATAGGTTTATCAGAAATCAAATTCGTAGAGATGAACTACAAAGATCACCGTTCCATACGCTCTTTTTTGCCTAAAGAGGTAGCATCGAACCTTTTAACCGAGATATTAACCATTGGCACACGCGCCTCCAATACTGGCAATTTTCAGAGCTATAGCGTGGTTGTAACGCAGGAGCAAGCTATGAAAGAAAAACTTGCTCCGTTCCATTTCAACCAACCCATGGCAACACAAGCCCCCGTACTTCTAACCTTCTGCGTAGACTACAATCGACTTGCCACCTGGTGCGATGCTCGTGCCACCGAGTGCGGACACCTGAACCTCATGGGTTTTTACAATGGGACACTAGATGCCATGCTCTTTGCACAGAACGTAGCAGTTGCTGCCGAAGAAAACGGATTGGGATACTGTTTTCTGGGTACGGTGCTTTACAACTTGGAAGGGATTATTCAAACGCTCGCACTACCTCGCGGCGTAATGCCCGTTTTAACCATGGCATTGGGCTACCCTGCCGAAAATCCGCCGCTCCGCGTTCGTCTCCCTCTAGAAGCCATTGTGCATTATGAGAAGTACACTTCATTCCCTACCGAGAAAGTGGAAACTCTTTATCGCGACGTAGAAAACGATCCGTTTTACCGTGAGCAGGTGAAAAAAGCTGGGCGCGAGAATCTGGCACAGCTCATCATGGAACAACAATACCCCAGCGCCACTTATGAAAAACTTTCAGCAGAATTAACCCGCGTGCTTGTACAACAAGGCTACACGCTAGATTAAAGACTCCGCCCCCATTTAGGGGCATCGTTATTGTGAAATAATCTTACCGTATGCACAGCACCCTCTTAACAGCATAAGGGGAAGTGGCATCCGCTACCCGTGGTTCTTTTCACGCTAACTCCGATTTTCGTGGAAAATCGTACATTTGCCATACGCGACAGTGTCACACAAAACAATAGAGACAATGGACGATACTTCTGGAGGACATGGAGACTCTTTTTTACGTGTTGAGGGAGCAAACGACGAGCCTCCCCGACAACGAAACGTCCTCGTTTTAACCGATTTCTCTGAAAAAGTTCATGCTGCGCTCACATTTGCAGCAGCTTATGCTCAGGCAAGCAGAGGGAAAATCACTTTACTACACGTAGCCAAACCCGAAGAAGCTGATAGAAGCGTCGATCTTTCTCAACTAGTAGCTGAGTACAACGAGCAAGCTCCGTGCGATTGGATGCTACTACAAGGCGATTTTTTGGCAGAAGTAAGCAACGTTGTACAGAATTTGCAGCCTGCCCTCGTGATTATCGGTTCTCAGCACCTCAATACACCAGAACTTTATAAGAAATCGCTGGCACGCACCCTATTCAAACATCTACGAGGTGCTTACCTCCTAGTACAAGAAGAGGTAGAGGAAGTCCCGTTTCAACGTATACTCCTTCCCGTAGACTTTACCGACAAACCCGAATGCACACACGATTGGCTCAATCTCTTCGCCCCTTTCTTTGCCTGTGAGGTGCACCTGATTATGCCACAAGTCAACGAAAATGACTTGCAGGAGGCTATTGAATTAAATCGCGAAAAGATCGTGCAAATTCTCGAAAAGCGGCACATCCCCTACCAAGAGTTCACCGTGCCTGGCAACGACGAGTATACACAAGAAATCATTGCTTATGGTCAAGAGGTTGGTGCGGATCTCCTCGTTATCAACAGTACCCGTTCGCCTGAAGATTTTTACATCCTAGAATCTCACGAACGGAGCTTAATTCTGCACGCACGCCAGATCCCTGTGCTCGTGGTAAACGCCTAATATTTGTTGAATTCTATGACTGAGCCAAATTCAATCGTGTAGGGGCGAGACACGCCTCGCCCACCAATGATCTAACGTAGGGGCGAAACCTGATTCGCCCGTCGTGTGCGGCGCACACGAATTGAGATTATTCTCAATATCTATTCTACGGGCGAGGCGTGCCTCGCCCAATTCGGCATAATGTACCGAATTTATCATGTCGTTATGTATATAAATTATTGGATACCAATTCTGTAG
>CAJPTC010000004.1 GCA_905373475.1 Bacteroidia bacterium
TTCGTACTTTTGTCGTACAAAAGTACATACTTTTTATGATAATTAGGGGTTATGTAATTACCCCTAATGAGAAAGGTGGATTGAGCAGAAGTTTATGCACCTTGTATTTCTCGCTGTTTAGTAAAAAGCACAGACATCTAATTACATCTGGCAACTCTGTAAAAGGCAATACAACAGCACTATAAACGTCTACCACAAAATAGAAAACCGAAATATTCTTACAGGGCAACAAGAAATCTCACAGAAGATTAGATTTCTCTAATACAACAACCTTAAGAGTTTGAGCTGTCTTGCAGACTCAAGGTCTGACGTCACAATTGCAACAAAAAAGGAACTCCTTTGATAAAAAGAAGTTCCTTCAAAAAAACAAAGCTTACCACAAGGTGCCCAGAACAAGACTCGAACTTGCACGACCTTTAACAGTCACCAGCCCCTCAAGCTGGCGTGTCTACCAATTCCACCACCTGGGCAATACATCAAACAACGACACAAAAACCACCATGCGTGCCCAGGACAAGAATCGAACTTGCACAACATTGCTGTTACTAGTCCCTGAAACTAGCGCGTCTACCAGTTCCGCCACCTGGGCAATAACCCTCGCCCCAAAACACTCGGCAAAGGTATACACTTTTTGCTAAATCGCAAAACGCGGCAAATCATAAGCTATTCTATTTTGCACGCTTCTACACCTAATATTATAAATTGCATCCTCCCCGCATACCCAAATCTGCGTTTCAGACACATGAATCAAAACTCACAAAAAGTTGAGTAAATATTACTCTTCAGACTTCTGTAGGAAGAAAAACCTAAAACAAAAAGGCGCAAGCGAGCACCAAGAACACACGCACGCGCCTCAATAGGCAAAATTCCCTCCAAGGGAAAAATCGAATTCCAACAGATTTTAAGGAACAGGATAGGAAAGATTAGGGAAATCTCTTGTTAAGTACACTCTTCAACGGGGTCGTAAAATAAACCGATCCTCATGCCACTTTCGTTAGTAACAAAAGAATAGCCCTACCTCAGATTTTCTTCAGAATCCTGCGTGGAAAGACGGAGAGATGCGATCTTATCGTTTACGATAAATAGCATACGAACCAATTCCTGGCGTTCAGGCACAGAAAGCCCTTCTACACATTCTCCGATTACACGATCTATTGTTTCATTGATCGTTGGGAGCGCATCTATTGTGCGTTGCGTAACATTCATTATACATAGGCGCGCATCGCTGGCACTACGCTTCTTAATTAGCCAACCACGCGATTCCAAACGTGTACTTTGACGCGATAAAGATGCGACATCGCGCCCACTATTCTGCGCAATATCGCGTACACTAACACCCTTGCGTTGGGCAATTTGCGTTAATAAAATCGCATCTTCAAAAGTTAAACCTCGAGTTACTCCCACGTTAAGAGCCTGACCAATTGTTAGGCGTAACCCAAAAAAAGAATGCCAGAGCGCCTGATAAATTTCAATTCTTGCTTCCATCATACTTAAATATATTCGATTCCTCAGAGATACAATACAAGTTGCGTTCCACTACTCCCCTCTTCAAAACGCTTTTTTACAAAAAAGCCCTCGTATTCTGGCGAATGCGGGGGCTAAATTAATTGCTCAAATCTTACTACTGAGCGGCTTCTTCGCTAGCAGGAGCTTCTGTTGCAGCATGACCACAACCTTCCTTACCGCAATTTGCGTTAGCATCGCACTTGCAACCACCTTCTTCGGCGCTGCAATCGCAAGCCTTTTCGCAAGTACCTTCTTTAGCCTTATCGCAATTACCGCAATCGCCAGCAGCTGCTTCCGTAGCAACAGCTTCCGTGTTTGTTGTGTTGTCCGTTGCAGGAGCAGCATTGTTGTTGCAAGATGCAAGTGCAAAAGCAGAAACGCTCAACGCTACCAAAATCACCGATTTCAAAACTTTCATCGTCCTTAACTATTTATTTACCCAAAATCTTCATGCAACGTACCTCGTACGTCTTTCTAGGCACAAAGATACTACTTTTTTATTAGGATATACTAACGGGCTTCTTTTTTCGTTGTGGTTCACCTTTTTGCTCTTTCACTTCTTCAGAATGCCATAAGAGCAACCAACTCCTTCTGGAGTACACACCACATTATCGAAACGTTGCATAAGGCTGCGCATCAGATTTTATAGAGTGGCACCGTTAAATCTAGCATTGAGACGCAAGGGGTTAGAGAAGTTCGCTTAACCCCTCACTATCTTCACTTATATTAGCCTGCTCCCTCAAGTTTTCTATCCAAATTCGAGCCGCCTCTTGACCTGCCAATTTCTTATTACGTCCACGAGCACTTACTTTCGTCTCGCCATCAACAACTAATTTGCACTCAAAAAGCGATGGTTTTTGGCTTACAACCTCATAAAGGTATTCTATGTCTTTTCGTTCTCGCTGCGCCCAATGCAAAACCATTGAACGATAATCGTAAAGTTCCCCATGCAATGAAGCCCAATCTATAAAACCGCTCTCAAGAACCCTTGCAACAAAAATCTTACGTACTACCGTATATCCCCTCTCTAGGTAGATTGCACCGATAAGAGCTTCATAAGCATTCCCCAGCACATCAAGTCCCATCTGCGACTCCTGTAAACCCGTACGCAAATATTTGTCAAGACCTATATTACGCCCCAGAGTATTCAGATTATCACGACATACGATACTAGCTCGTAAGCGCGTCAATTTACCCTCTGCCATCTTGGGGAAGCGTACAAAAAGGTAATCTGAGACTACCAATTCAAGAACAGCATCTCCCAAAAACTCAAGCCGTTCATTAAGCAACTGCAGGCACCCATGGCTATATGCATGTTCATCATGAAATGAACCATGCGTGAGAGCAGAGATGTATAATGAGTAATCTGACACCTGATGTATACCAAAATGGTCGATGAGTAGAGGCATAAAAAAAGCCTGTTCACGTCTTCGAGACAGTGAACAGACTCTCTTTAATTTTTCAACTATCCGCGTTACTATCGCCACGTTATGCTTCGTAAGCTTTAAAGATTAACGACGAATTATGACCGCCAAATCCAAAGGTGTTGGACAATGCATAACGAACCTTGCGAGCCACTGCGGTATTAGGCGTCAACTGCAAAGCAGGATCAATAGCCTCATCCACGTTGTGCAAGTTAATTGTCGGAGGAATTAGCGAATGCTGAATTGCCATAATACAAGCCACAGACTCTATAGCCCCAGCAGCACCCAACAGATGCCCCGTCATAGACTTAGTAGAGCTTATATTCAACTTCTTAGCAGCCTCGCCAAATACTTGCTGTACGGCCTTCAACTCTGGTAAATCGCCCGCTGGCGTAGATGTACCATGTACGTTGATATAATCAACCTCTTCTGGCTTAATTCCAGCCTCTTCGAGCGCTAATCGCATAACAGATGCAGCGCCTAACCCTTCGGGGTGAGGTGCCGTAAGATGATACGCATCAGCCGTCATACCTGTTCCCACAATCTCTGCATAGATCTTCGCGCCACGCGCTTTTGCATGCTCGAGCTCTTCAAGAATCAACGCACCTGCCCCCTCGCCAAGTACAAAACCATCTCGAT
Source organism: Bacteroidia bacterium (assembly GCA_905373475.1). Classification (GTDB taxonomy): domain Bacteria; phylum Bacteroidota; class Bacteroidia; order Bacteroidales; family CAJPTX01; genus Bacteroides_D. The sequence continues at coordinate 3,570 of CAJPTC010000004.1, forward strand.
CTTTATCGAAAGGACGCGATGCCGACTCAGGATCATCATTGCGCGTCGAAAGCGCTTGCATCGAGCTAAAACCACCTAATCCCGCAGGATTTATGGCGGCCTCTGACCCTCCCGAAACAAAGAGATCTGCCTTGCCAAGACGAATCAAATTCGTGGCATCTACAATGGCATGCGTAGAAGATGCACAAGCCGACACTGTAGTATAGTTTGGGCCGCGGAAACCGTACTTCATTGCGATGAGACCTGCTGCGATATCCGAGATCATCTTCGGGATGAAAAACGGATTAAAACGCGGCGTACCATCGCCCTTAAAGTACTCTTCAGCCTCATTCCAGAAGGTATGTATACCTCCTATACCCGATCCCCAAACGACACCAGCGCGTTCGTGTGCAACAGCACCTTCGGCGAGTCCAGCGTCTAGAACAGCCTGCTCTGCTGCTACAAGAGCATACTGAGAATAGAGATCGAGTTTGCGCACCTCCTTACGATCAAAATGCGCAGTGCCATCAAACCCCTTCAACTCACAGGCAAAAGTGGTCTTGAACTTACTAGCATCGAAGCTGCGTATGGGTGCAGCCCCACTACGACCGTTCTTCAACGAGTCCCAGTATTCCGCCAAATTATTTCCGATCGGGGTCAAAGCTCCTAACCCCGTAATTACGACTCGCTTAAGCTCCATTCTCCTCGTCTGATATTAAAAATTCGAATATGCCTTAAGGCAGAATCAGCACCGAATTAAGCTTTAGCGTGAGACTCTACGTACGAAATTGCGTCAGCAACAGTCTTAATCTTTTCAGCCTCTTCGTCTGGAATCGTAATCCCAAAAGCCTTTTCCAAGTCCATTATCAGCTCGACAGTATCGAGCGAATCTGCACCCAAATCGTTCGTGAAACTCGCCGTATCAACTACTGCGCTACGTTCTACACCCAACTTCTCAACAATTATGTCCTTTACTTTGTCTGCAACACTCATAATTCCAAATTTATTATGGTTTAACACATCAGGAGTTCCTCTTCTCAAAAGATCCCTCTCACGACGCAAAGGTAAACTAATTTTTCTATTTTTGGCGGTATAACCAACGGACAGCGATAGGGATGAACCATATAGCTATTTTCGCTTCGGGAAACGGCTCTAATGCACAAGCACTCATTGAGTACTTCGCCAAACGGACTACAGCGCGCATAGAGCTACTTGTATCCAACAAGCCAAAAGCTTATGCTCTGGAGCGTGCCAAAAAGCACGATATAGCCACTGTGCTAATTAGCCATGAAACACCCCGTTCGGAGCTCATACAGGTACTGCATACACACCGAATAGACTGGATTATCCTTGCTGGCTACCTTGCTCTCGTACCCGCAGAGCTCATATCTGAGTTCCCGAACCGCATTATAAATCTACATCCTGCCTTACTTCCAAAATATGGAGGGAAAGGGATGCATGGTGAACACGTACACAAGGCCGTACTCGCTGCGCACGAAAAACATTCTGGCATCACCATACATTATGTAAACGAGCAATACGACTCGGGAGCAATTATTTTCCAAGCTAGCTGCCCCGTATACTCGGAAGACACGCCCGACACACTCGCTGCACGAATTCATCCACTCGAACACCGCTACCTGCCCATCATTGCAGATCTGCTCTGTGGTCGCAACTAAAAAGGATACTCAAGCACACTTCTCAAAGCAAGCGTACTGTATCAGTTTTATCTCAAAATCTCTAAAATAAAAAGGGCGTAGCCAAAACTACGCCCTTAATCTTATCACTAATAAATTCTAACCTTCTAGCCCAAGTAGGCCTTCAAGTTCTTGGAACGGCTAGAATGACGTAAGCGTCGGATTGCTTTCTCCTTAATCTGTCGAACGCGCTCACGCGTCAGCTTGAACTCCTCAGAGATCTCTTCTAAGGTCTTTTCTTGACATCCTAACCCAAAAAACAAACGTACTATGTCGCGTTCACGATCACTTAGTGTAGCCAAAGCTCGGTCTATCTCGCGTCGTAAACTCTCCTCCATCAAGCCGTTGTCTGCACGAGGAGAATCAGGGTTTGCAATTACATCTAGCAAACTATTATCTTCTCCCTCTACAAAAGGAGCATCTATCGAAACATGGCGTCCTGAAACACGCAAACTATCGGCAATTTTCTCCTTCGGCATATTCGTCTCGTTTGCCAACTCTTCAACCGAAGGCATACGCTCATTTTCCTGCTCAAACTTAGCAAGCGCCTTATTTATTTTGTTCAAGGCTCCCACCTGATTAAGAGGAAGACGCACAATACGCGATTGCTCTGCTAAAGCCTGTAAAATGGACTGACGAATCCACCATACGGCGTACGAGATGAACTTAAAACCACGCGTTTCATCGAACTTTTCGGCTGCGCGAATCAAGCCCAAATTCCCTTCGTTGATAAGGTCGGGCAAACTGAGCCCTTGGTTCTGGTATTGTTTTGCGACAGAGACTACAAAACGCAAATTTGCGCGTGTAAGCTTTTCTAAAGACTCGTGATCGCCCTTTCTAATTTTTTGCGCTAACTCCACCTCCTCGTCCGCCGAGATCAGATCCTCCTTTCCGATCTCCTGCAAATATTTATCGAGAGAAGCGCTCTCGCGATTCGTAATAGATTTTGAGATTTTAAGTTGCCTCATGCTACTTTCCTAATTTGTGAGATGTTTTTACTTTACTATATTTGCGGTATCCCCGTTGGTACGATCGGGAAAGGAAACTCACCCCTCACTCGTGCGTACATTTGCGTACATTCTCTACCGAGAGAAAACGCTTATAGCGCAAAAATGTTGCGTTCAGACCTTTCTTTGTTTAATGTTACACTTTAAGTACAACAAAATAGGCATCAGAAACTTGCATCTTTAGAATCAATTTGCATTAGAGGGCTATCTTACACAATTCAAAAACGCATTGCGAATCACATTCGCTCTGGAATAGGTTATTCGGAATATATCGCCCTTTCTTAGTTTCTCCAGCATCCTATTTACATCTTCAAGTGTATTTACTGCAACTCCATCGATCTCAGTGAGTTTATCTCCTGGCGTTAGCGGACACGGATTCCTGTCTGTATTCGTCACAGACAGTACCGCAATTCCCGCTTCCCCAGCTTCTGGCTCATTCATTCCCAAAAATAAATAGGGTAGGCGCAGCACCTGATGCGATTGTACAATATATGCACGAATTGCACTCCGTATATCTCCTGCTAACGATGTATAAAACGCAATATCTCCTTTCTTACCATTCGCCTTTTCCAAAGCGACCAGAAGCCCGACATTTCCCGCCCTAATATACTCTCGCTGCAGCCTTGCATCCAGTGTATACTGCCGAGCAATAAGGTAAACAACGGGAGTATATATCGTTAAAAACTTATTCAATGCAGCACGGCTACCTTTCTCAATAAGCAAACGCGCACGATAAAGCTCTGTCCCCGATAGCCCAAATTTGCGCACAACACCAGAGCTGACCATTCTATATAAGTGTCAGAGCTAGATTGAAAAAAAACGAAACTACTACCCTACTCACTTTCTTTGAGCACTACCTCAACCGAATATTCCTGTCTTGCTCTGATGTAAGTAACCTTCACTTTTGTGCCAGGATTCTTGCTCCCCAATAATCTATTTACCTGCGCAATGCCCTTCAAAGGCTTACCGTCTATTGCAATAATAACGTCACCTTGTCGAAGTCCTGCTTCGGCGGCGGCGCTATTAGGCTTTACTTGTGCTATTACTACTCCCTCCATCTTACCTCCAGTAAGCGTTTGTGCTAAATGAGGTCGTAACTCAGTAAGCACTACGCCCAAGACACCCCGTTCCACCTTACCGTGGTGTGCCGTTACCGTAGTAAGGAAATCGCGAACAATGTTCTCGGGGATACTGAAAGCATAGCCCGCGAATGAGCCTGTAGGAGATGCTATAGCCGTATTAATGCCCACAAGGTCGCCCTGAAGATTAACCAGCGCCCCTCCACTATTCCCTGGGTTAACGGCAGCATCTACTTGTATAAACGATTCAATAGCAACACGCCCCGACTGTAAATTCAAAGAACGAGCCTTCGCACTCACGATACCTGCTGTTACAGTTGTTTCCAAATCAAACGGATTACCTATGGCAAGCACCCAGTTTCCAACTCTAAGACTATCAGCTACCCCAAAACGTATTGCGCGAAGAGGTGTAGTAGGTTTCACGCGAAGCAAGGCAAGATCTATTGCAGGATCTCGTGCCACAATCTCTGCGTTTAATACCTCCTGATTCGAGAGCGTAACCGAAATTCGCTTAGCCCTCTCCACCACATGGTTATTGGTGATAATAAGCCCATCTTCGGAGACAATAACACCAGACCCCGAAGAGGATACGCGCTGCTGAATATTAGGCTGCGGACCAAAAAAGAACTCATAAATCGTTCCTTTATAGGGGCTTTCGCGCTCAATAAGCGACTGTACTCGGACGTGTACAACCGAAGGTGAGGCTTGCGCCGCAGCATCAATAAACGATTGTTCAAAATCTGTACAACGATACGGAGCTCGAACTGAGTCTGAAAATTCAGATGCAGGATGCATCAGTGCAGTTGGCGCAAGGTTAAAATATTCGGGAAAATAACGTAACCCCACCCATGCTCCTATCGCACCCGCGATGAGCACCACCAATAACAAGAAGAGAAATCTGAAAAAACGTCGCATGGCTAACTAACGATGTTGTAATACTTTTTCCCTCTGCTTTTTACAACAGAGTTCTAGAAATTCGATGATTCAATTTGCACGATGCGATATTCCTTTTTGTTGATGTGTATATCTAACCACGCAGGTGCAAATTTATTGTACAGAGAACACTCTAAACGCGTCTTCTGTTTATAGCTAACAACACAACCGTAAGAACAGTACCCTTCAAAATACTAGAGACCGTGATGCCCCACCAAATGCCTTCTAGAGCAATACTCCCCCACCACAATGCGAGTGGTATACGCAATAAGTTGAACGTTGTACCTACAACTGCAGGGGCGGTTGTGCGACCGATCCCATTAAACACCCCCGAATTCGTAATTTCCAGAATCATAAAAATCTGAGAGACTCCTATGATGAAAAGGTAGCGCCCTCCTAAAAACATCGCCTCTTTCTCAGGGATGAAAAAGCCCATAATCTCTTCCCCCCATAGCATAAAAAGCAGCGTGCTCACAACTCCCAACGATAGCATATGGGCAAGCGTGAGACAATACCCTTTTTTAATACGTGCTATATTTTGTGCTCCCCAATTCTGCCCAACAAAACTCGCCAATGCCGTGGAGAAACCACCAGCTGTCATCCACGATATAGCCTCTATTTGTGCACCAACCGACTGAACTGCTACCCCTATATCGCCCCACTGTGCTACAAGGCGAGCGATTACCAACGATATGCCCGCAAAAAGACCGTTGAGAAGTGTAACAGGGACTCCAAGACGAAGAATCCGTTTTGCAAAGGAAAAGGAGAAACGAAAACGCTTAAAAAGCACAGGGAATAGAGCATCTTTCCGCAGATTGAGTAAACAAAACACCACTGTTACACACAGTTGAGAAAATGAGGTTGCTAAGGCAGCTCCAGCTACCTCCATTCGCGGGAAGAAAAAGTAGCCCTCTATCAGAAGAGGGTCAAGAAGCATGTTAAGGAGTAAACCTATACCATTAGCCCAAAAGGCAAGCTTAGAACGCCCCTTCCCGTTATACAGACCAAAAAAGGTTGCATTCAGAAATACGAACGGACTACCAAAGGAGACAATTGCGAGGTAATCGTTAGCGTAGTAACTTGCTACAGGCGAGGTGAATGAGAAAAAACTGACAAGTGGAACGCGGAAAAAGAAAAGGAAAAGCCCAAAAAGGAGACCAAAAAAAGCCGACAAAACGATTGCGTGCTGTGCATATCGATCGGCACGAAGGTAAGTACGAGCTCCTATACTCTGCGAAATGGTGATCTCCGCCCCTACCTTCGTTAATAGGCTAAAAGAGACGCCCAACCACGCAAACAAGCCCATTGCCCCGACAGCGGCAGCAGCAATTCCACTCAAATGACCAATCCAATAAAAATCGGCCATATTATACGCCATCTGTATGAAGGCAGTCCCCATGATAGGGAGCGCCAAACTCATAATCTGAGGCGTTATCGCACCGCGGGTAAAATCTGATGCCCGAGCCATTATTTGTCTAAAGGTGTAACAACAAATGAAACGCCTTTAGCAAATCTTCTGGTATAATTTCCGAATTCAACAATGCACCACTATGTGCAAAGCCTTCCTTAATGCGAAAAGACATATTACGTAGAGACTCAGCAAACAATTGGTAAACAAACTGATCTGCATAAACCCCTTTATCAAAAAAAGGCTTCGCCTTTTCATACAAATCTCGCAAAAACGGATAAGCTTCGCCACTCACATCTATTTCAGACATTACTGCAAGTTGCCGAAAATGGTGCTGAAGATGCGTAGCTGTGTACGACTTAAAACGCACAACAAACACTTGCGTAGTCTCTAGCTCGGGGAGGTAGTGCTGAACTTGGGAAAGAGAAGCAAAATCGAAGATATACATCCGACCTCGCAAATTGACTCTGACGAGGTTCAAAAAATCTTGCAAGTTCTGATCGCTTGTACTGGATTTTACCAATGGCGGGAAGTTGTAAAAATAAATACATCCCTGCGCGTAATGGTGCAAAAGTTGACTCAGATCGCCCAAAGGATAATTTAGTCGCTTCTGTACATCCCACTCATAGTAACCCTGTTGGAAAGGCCAAGCAGGGATTTGGGCAAACTGATGGCGCAGAATCCGAGCCGAATCACGTTGTCCGCATCCAGGTTGACCAATAAATACAAAAAGGGAATCCAGCGGAAAGACCTGCCTAGTATTTGTTGGAATATGTTCAATCTGCTGTGCCAGCTCTTTGCGCAGTGCAGCTATATCTTCAAGTGGAGAACCTTCGTCTGCTATGAGTTCTAGATCATTCGAGTACCAATCTGCCGTGAGTGATGCTAAACTCTCATCATTTTTTATAGGAAGGAAAAGCAAACTCGCTGTGTGAACAAAATCCTCGTGTAGAAGATCGTAGCGGATTTTTATCCGTTTATCGGTAGTAGCTAAAAAAACCATCAGATCGAACGTTGCTGTCCAAAACATGGAAGTATCAGCTGTATTCAAGCCAATAGTCTGTGCAAAGGTCAGAACATCGAAGGGGAAATTCACATCCGACGAACCAAGATCATTGGCAAAGAGGCTCAACAACTGTAGACAATGAGGGGTATTACGGAGCTGTTCGATAAAATAGGGCAATTCAAACTGAAAGTTGCCATCTCGTAACAAGAAATAAACTTGTAGCAACGGAAGACTAGCCGTCTCAATAGCAGGAAATAACTCAAAGACAGTCAGCCAAATTCTACTCAACAGACGTATCAGTTCAATGCGAGCCAATTTACTGTTCAAAACACGTTTGTCGCGTCGCTGTGCGATATGCAATATCCGCTGTACATGATACAAGGAGGCCTGAAAGAAATCATTAGAGAATGCTTCATAGACGTCAGTTTCGCAGGGTGTACTTTGTAGTTTTTCCTTAAAGCAATGTTGCAAATTCTTCAATAGCGCAGCAAATGTTTGCTCAGGGTAATGGAAGTAGCCAGCAGCATCCTGTCGCAGCAAGTCGTTTTGCACGGCCAAGGTTATCGTCTTTTCCGCCCCGTTCTCAGTTATAGTGAGCTCTTGTCTGAGTTTTTTATAGGGTTTTTGCATCACCTCGGGCAGCACACTTTCGCGCAAAATAAGCGAAAATAGGTGCAATTCTGACGCGGGAAGAAGTGTAGAAGATGCGTTCTCAATAATTGTATTCATTTAGGTGTTTACGAACGTATCAGTTCGTCGAGTACTAAGTTTTCGTTAGCAAAAAGTCTCACTCTTGCTGGAGACTGTAGAGCAACTGCGGTGGGCAATAAACCATAAACAAACCAATCGCCTCCATTAAACGTTAACCAGCGCGATACTGCGACAAGCGAAGTAAGCAGTTGTGTAAGGTCAAGCTGCGAGGTGTTTACCACAGTGTTTGGTGTATTAAAATCTAAAGTATAACCCCAAATTTTGTGCCATACATCCTCAGAAAGTGTAGATTGAGCCCCTGCTATGAAAGAATGGTCGGCACTATATACGCGAGCATCCTCTGCGCCACGCGACGCAAGAGTCGCATTCTCTATATGGTAAGCAAATCCGAACTTATCTACCAAATGCTGCATCTCCTGTAGAGCAAGCCTGCGCGAATTTCCGTTGAGATGAAAAAATACACATGGCATCACTCTATAAACATACTCCTGCTCCAAATAGTAAACTTCGCCCCTATTTACGCGCGAAGTATCCGAACACAGAACAACCTTCCCTGAAGGCAAAACTCGTACGATTTTCATCTTCCCTAAGTGCAAAAAATAACCAGTTACCACTCAGTGCAATGCACTAGAACAGTAACTGGTTCGTGTATCAGCAACGATACCTATGCTTTATGCAATTCCCTATAAATCTTCGTTACAATCTCCTTCACTTGTGCCGAGAAATCCGCTTGCATTATCCACCCATAATACCCATCATTCTGCGCAAAGACCTCTCGCACTACTTGTCCCTTGTACTTTCCGAAATTGAAAATTACCTCTTGCTTATCGTTGTATGCCAACCTATTGGAGAAATCTAGAATACGCTGCCCATTATTGCAGTACTTCCCAAGCTCTTGTATATTCGATGGCAGATCGTCATAGATTTGCAACTGCGCCATCAGAACCTCTGCTGCAGCACGAGTATCGGCAAGCGCGGAGTGAGCATCTACCAAATCTCCATCACAGTAGTAACGATAGGCTGCTGTCAATGTCCGTGGCTCTTTCTGCGTAAAAATGAGATGTGCATCTAGAAGCGCATGATCATCAAAATCCATCTTATAGCCAGCACGCGCAAATTCTTCAAGAATCATCGGGACATCAAAGCGAGTAGAATTATAGCCCGCTAAATCCGAATCCTGAAACAAAGGCGCTAATAACGGAGCAAGCTCCGCAAAAGTGGGAGCATCCTTAACCATATCATCAGTTATGCCATGAATGCTCGTTGTGGCAGGCGGTATGTGTATCGTGGGATTAACCAACGACTCCCATTCGCGCGACGAGCCATCTTCAAAGACCTGAAGCAACGCAATCTGCACAATGCGCGATGTAACCACATCAACGCCCGTTGTTTCTAAATCAAAAAACAACAGCGGACGTCTCAACTCAAGAGCCGAAAAAGCGGCGCTAGATAAGGAACTAGACTTCCAATCGATAGTACTGGGCTTTGGCATCTTCTTGTCAATTGGTTTACACCTCTGGTAGCGGAGCAATATCAGTGGTTGTGATTAGCTGCCAGAACTCTACATTCTCATCTATTTCAGAAGCTGGTCGCAAGATAGCAGATCCAATCCCTTCATCATCTGGGATGCAGAGATAAACATCCTGCGAACTGAAATGATCGAACGCATTTTTTAACGCACTCATCTGGAAGGCTAACTTATAGACTTTGTCTCCTTCCGAGACACAACTTATCGGTTTCTTCGCCAAGGCTACCGTTCTTGACTTTGCCAAGGAAAGCTCCATTTTTTCCCCTTGGATAATCATTTCTATAGGCAAATCCTTAGAAAGGGCGTAAGAAGCGAAGAATTCCAGAGCAGATTTTATCTCTGAGCGCGACACAGCAACCTCATGGAGTTCCCCCTTCGGAATAGCAAAGTGGTAGTCTGGGAATTTCCCTTCGCGTAAACGAGCTATGAAAGTAAAATCTTCGGTCGCCACACTAAAGAACCGTTCTCCGAAACTAAAGCGAACATCGCTATCACTCATCTCTCGGAGAATTCCAGTCAGAATCTCAGTAGCCTTGATAGGCAGGCAAATCGCTAGCGTTTCTTGGTTATCAATGTTGGTGCGTTTGAAATAGGCGAAATTGTTCGTATCGGTGGCTATAAATCTGATTTCATTGGGAGCAAGTTCAACAAGCACCGACTGGAAGATAGCACGCATAGCACGGTTAGCAGAGGTAACTGCTGCAAAAGCGGAATTCTCTAACCCCTGTTTCAGATAATTCTGTGAAAGAACAATGGAATGTAGCGTTTCTTCTTCCATCTCGTCCATCATTCGCGTGAGCGACTCGGTCTGCCCAAGAAGAGCAACATCATAATCCTCCACATGCACGTGAAGCATTTGTGCATTAGGTTCGTTCTCTACTGGCGTTGTCCAGAAGTTTACCTCAGAGGTCTTCTGACAGGACTTAAAAGAGCCCATCACAGATTTTAGAGAAAAAGAGAGTACCCCCTCTTCAATTATCGTGACCCCTGGAATCTGAATCCGCATGGTCATGTCGGTGTCCGTCATGGTCACCGTAAGCACATCGCCTTCCGCACGCACTAGCGTACCTTCAGGTGTAAATGGGCGTACAGGGATCTTTTGCAAATAAGTCCAAGCGTTGGTCAACGCTTCTACAGTCGTCGTGAAATGCATAGTTTGTTTCTCTAAATTGAAGGATTTGGAACAAAGGTAGCCTTATTTGAGTAATCGGTTAACACTATCGACAATACGCTGTTCTAGCCCTGCCGACGTATCGTGAACCAGTTTCTTGCCGACCAAGCGCTCATACAATTCCAAATAACGTTGCGAAATCTCATGAGCGTTTTCCTCAGAAAGTTCGGGGATCTTCTCGCCTGCTTTACCAGAAAAACCGTTATCAATTAGCCACTGACGCACAAACTCTTTAGAGAGTTGGCGCGGAGCGATTCCCTTGCTAATACTTGATGCAAAATCGGAACGTTCAAAATAACGGGACGAATCGGGTGTGTGTACTTCATCAATCAGGTAGACTTTCCCGTCTCGCAGTCCGAATTCGTATTTTGTATCCGCTAAAATTAAGCCGCGTTCCTCCGCAAGCTTTGAACCCGCGGCAAAAAGAGCCAAAGCATATTGCTCTATCTGCTCATAATATTCCTTAGACACTATCCCCTGTCTAATAATCTCTTCGCGCGAAATATTTTCGTCGTGCCCCGCTTCAGCCTTTGTAGTAGGTGTTATAATAGGCGACGCAAATTTGTCGTACTCTTTTAGACCTTCTGGTAACTTTACGCCACAAAGTTCGCGTACACCTGCTTTATATTCGCGCCAAGCACTTCCACAGATATAGCCGCGCACAATCACCTCAACGGCGAAAGGTTTGCAATCGAGACCGACCATAACCATCGGATCTGGCATAGCGGTCATCCAGTTCGGAACAATATCTTTTGTTGCCATCAGTGCCTGATAGGCAATGCCATTTAGCACAGCACCTTTATGCTCTATTCCCCAAGGTAAAACCACATCAAAAGCAGAAATACGATCTGTTACCACCAGAGCGATCAGACCGCCCTCCAGATGATATACATCGCGCACCTTACCTTGAAAGCGCGACTGTATGCCTTTGAACTTACAATCGGTATGCAATAAAACGTTACTCATCGCTTATAGCTTGATTATCTATCTCTTGTCTGTTATCTTCCTTTTTCTCCCAGTGCTGGAAAGCCGCGACAATCTGAGAGACAAGACGGTGTCGTACAATGTCATCTACTCCCATTTCGACGACTGCAATTCCTGGGATATTGCGCACAATATCAATACTCGTGAGAAGCCCTGACTTGCGAGGATCGGGCAAATCAATCTGCGTAAGATCACCAGTTATAATAGCTTTGGCATTTCGCCCCAAACGAGTTAGGAACATTTTCATCTGGGGTATCGTTGCATTCTGTGCCTCATCGAGCAGAATATATGCATTATCCAAAGTACGTCCTCGCATATAGGCAAGCGGCGAGATCTGAATTGTTCCTTCGTGCAACAACGACTGAAGTGTAGCCGCAGGCATCATATCATTTAGTGCATCGTAGAGCGGCTGTAGATAGGGGTCTAGTTTATCTTTCAAGTCTCCAGGCAGAAAGCCCAAACGTTCTCCAGCTTCTACCGCGGGACGAGTAAGAATAAGACGACGTATGGTACGGGCTCGCAAAGCGCGCACTGCGAGTGCAATTGCTGTATAGGTCTTCCCAGTCCCCGCAGGACCTATTGCAAAAATGATATCGTGATTTTTCTCAGCATCCACAAGAGCACGCTGCTGCTGTGTTCGTGCACTTACTCGAACGCCGCTTGCTCCATAAACAATCACCGAATTTCCGCTTGTCTTCGTATCTGGCGCAATTGTAGGCTGATAGGGCACTCCGCCCGCAATTATTTTCTCAAAATGATAATCGTCTATCGTTTGATTGCGCATGTAGAAATGCTCCAAAGCAAATACTACTTGCTCAAGCTCGTTAATTCGTACAGATGCGCCATCTACCCAAAATTGATTTCCGCGGGCGACTATTCGCAAATCTGGAAAACGTTTCTGTAGTTGATCAAAGCGCTGGTTATTGATTCCTAAAATATCGAGCAATGCGATATTCTCAAGCGAAAGAATGCGATGTTCAATACTATTACGCATCTTGAGCAATAGATTGTTCCTCAGAGCTTCTGCTTTCGGGACACAAAGCAACTAACGCCCATGGTAGCGACATGGCAACAAGCGTAATAAGACCAAAAGCGATTGGTTGATAAAGAGAAGGCAATTGATACAAGACAAGAGACGAAAAAGCGGCAACGATTCCTACAATCATCGTAATGCGATGATTTACAAGGCGTCCTGTTACAGCAACGCCTATCCCTAGTAGAATAAGTTTTGCAACCAACGGAGAGGAGGAATCAAAACCGACGAACCCGATACCAGGACCGACAAACATCCACAGTGCAGCCACTGCACGTTTTGCCTCGCCAAAAAGGCGATGACGCCCTCTACAATAGCGAACGAGAAGGGCAGTTCCTGTGAGCCCAACTACGGGTACTAATACCCAAAATACACCCGCATAACTCAGCTTGGCTACTAGCAGTAACAATGTAACAACTAGCGACGCAAACAAGGTTGCGATGCCCCATATCAGAAAAAATACCCCCTCCAGTTTCCGCATGGGGCAAAGTTACGAATTGTTTAAGCTATACCCGTGCACCATGCTCTAAAGTACACCCTTACTTTGGAGGGCTACTCGTCTAATCTGCACAAGCAGAGCAATCGTTTTTTGCTTCTTCCTCGGCATGCGGACAACGAATACCGCACTTCCGCAGTGCAGGAGAATGACCAGCAGAAGTCTCTGGGAATTTGTGGCTGTGATGGAAAAATATCTTAACCCCAAGCGCTAAGAAACATACCGCAAGCAAGAGAACGGAAATAAGAATAAGCGTTATCATTGCACTCTCAGTTTTTCGTAGAACGTTTGCATTCGTTATTTGTTCCGTCTAGGAAATAAAAAAAGCGCAGCATCTCGCAGCTGCGCAACTGAAATCCAAATTCCTGTACGAAACAAAATACAACTACGCATCTATATTCGCATAGCGCGCATTTTCTTCTATAAACTGTCTCCGTGGTGGCACATCATCACCCATCAGCATCTCAAACACATCGGACGTCTTTTCAAGATCGCTTATCATTACCTGACGCAGCAGACGGTTAGCAGGATCCATGGTCGTTTCCCACAACTGATCTGGGTTCATTTCCCCCAAACCTTTATAGCGCTGCACCGTTACGCTTTGCTCTTTGCCGTCAGTGCTAAATTCTTCTATGGCCTGTACACGCTGTTGCTCTGTCCAGCAGTAACGTTGCATCTTTTTACCACGTTTTACCAAATACAAAGGCGGCGCAGCTATATATAGGTGACCATTCAAGATTAGCTCCTTCATCTGTTTATGGAAGAAGGTCATGATAAGCGTGGCAATGTGGCTACCATCCACATCAGCATCCGTCATAATGATAACTTTGTTATAGCGTAGCCCTGACAAATCTAACACATCTCGCGTTGTACCATCCTCGTTGGCAACATTCGTAAGACGTACTCCAAGCGCCATATAGATACTCTGAATCTCAGCGTTAGAAAGCGAATGAGAAACTTGCGCCTTTTGCACATTGAGTATCTTACCACGCAACGGGAGTATTGCCTGAAACTCCGATGCACGACACTGCTTAGCATTTCCACCCGCCGAATCTCCTTCGACCAAGAACAACTCCGTGTGCAAAGGATCTTTCAAATTACAATCCGCCAGTTTACCAGGCAAGCCTGCTCCCGAGAGCACATTTTTTCTTGCTACGACCAAATCTCTAGCCTTGCGCGCCGCAATACGCTGTTCGGCAGACAACAATATACGTGACACGATTATGCGCGCATCCTTCGGATTCTCTTCCAAGTACTGCGTCAGTGCATCCGTCACTGCTTGACTCACAGATGCCGTAACCTCAGGGTTTCCTAGTTTCGTCTTGGTTTGTCCCTCAAACTGCGGCTCTGCTATCTTAACCGAGACAATTGCCGTTAGCCCTTCACGGAAGTCGTCGCTACTCAATTCCTCTTTTAACTTAGAAAGAAGCCCTGTGGATTCGGCAAAGGCTTTCAGCGTTCGGGTGAGACCAAGGCGGAAACCTTGAAGATGTGTCCCCCCCTCCATCGTGTGAATATTGTTGGCAAAAGAGTACTCCTTAATGACTTTTGAATCATGGTACTCCAGCGCAATTTCGACGGGGATACCGTTTTTCTCCGTCTCAATAAATACTGGTTTTTCGGTGATCGACGGCGTCGATTTATCCAAAAAGGTCAGATAACTCTTAATACCATCCTCACTATAGAATTCCTCCCGCTGCGGTTTATGATCTTCATTATCTCGCAGATCCACCAACACAATACGAATACGTTTATTCAAGAACGCGAGTTCGTGGAGACGTTGTTTCAGAATATCGAAGCGGAAATCTGTAGTCTGCGTAAATATTGAGGGATCTGGATGAAAAGTAATCGTCGTTCCCGTTGTCGGCGACTCCCCTACACACTCTACAGCGGTAATGGCTTTCCCTTTCGAATATTCTTGACGCCAAACTTTCCCTTCGCGCCGTACCTCGGCAATAAGTTTATCGGAAAGTGCATTGACGCAAGAAACTCCGACACCATGCAACCCTCCCGAGACTTTGTATGAACCTTTATCAAACTTTCCACCCGCATGCAGACGCGTCATTACCACCTCAAGAGCTGAAATCTTCTCCTTTTCGTGAAGATCTACAGGGATACCGCGTCCATTGTCTTGCACGCTCACCGAGCCATCTTGGCGAATATAGACTTCGATATGATCACAGTAGCCAGCCAAAGCTTCATCAATAGAATTATCTACGACCTCGTATACAAGGTGATGCAAACCCTTCTCGCCCGTATCGCCGATGTACATAGCAGGACGTTTCCGAACCGCTTCTAGCCCTTCTAAGACTTGAATACTGCCCGCAGAATACGATTCGCGCCCTTGTGCAAGTTGCTCGTCTGTCATTTCTCTTTGTTTCTCCCTTTAATGCAGCAACAAAGTTAGCGAAAAAAGGGAAGTCCGTTTTCCGACGTATCTGTCACGTTGCGTTACAATAAGTTTGTTCGCAACAAGATATTGAGTAAACAACAGAACGAGATTATTACCCCTTCTTCTTTTGCCAAAACAAAACGAAGAGAGCCAAAACGATAAACGACATCCCGAGTAATGCACCGAGCGTAGGGTGCTCTTCTGGTAAGAAAAGCCATGCCGTTAGCGCGCCTAGCAGGGGTATAAGAAATTTCCAAACGTGAAGGCGCGAGACTTTAACGGCAGGATCTTGCAGTACCCAAAACCAAAGCGCAAACGCCCCTGAAGAGATTGTACAAAGCGCAAATAGAGCACCATAAAATCTCGGAGAATCTGGCAGAGGTGTTACGCCCTCTACAAGCCACCCAGCAAGTAGTAATACCGCACCTCCTGCAATTAGCGAGGAACATGCAATAAGGATACTTGGCAATTGTTTAGCCTGATGTCGCACCAATATATCGCCAATGCCCGTAAACAAATTAGTAAGTATCAGTAGCACAATCCCTAATAATGCCCATTCTCCAACCGCGCCTACTGTATTTCGTAGCAGCGTAAGCAACAAAACACCAAAGACCCCTAAGAGCAATGCCACGACTTTACGCGCATCCAACTTGTCATCTGGGGTAACGAAATGTGCAAGAAGTGCCACTACAAGCGGACTCGTACCAGAGATAAGGGCACTGAGTGCCGCGGGGAGCAGAGCCACGCCAAAATAAAAACAAGCGTACTTAATTCCGATCTGTAAATTCCCTAAAAGAAACAGACGCGGTAAAGCATGGGAAATCCGTCCTCGCAACTCCGTCTCGCCACTGCGCCTCAAGTAGTATAGAACCAATGGGATTAGAACTAGCCCTGATATGAAAAAGCGAAGCCCCGCAAATTGCAAAGGGGGCATAAATTGCAGCCCCAACTTGATAAAGACAAACGCCAAAGACCAAAGGATGCAAGCTACAATCGCAGCTGCTACACGCAAACCATACCGCTTAATTTGCGACATTCCTATTCTATAAATAGAGAAAACTGCGCTAACTCCAAGGGTTATTAATTTCTTCGGCTTTTTGAGGCGTCCAATCCCCGTAACGACGTGCTACCTCACAAAGAAGCTCGTCTAGCTTCGTAGGGTCACATTCGGTAACTAGGGCACGACGCATAGACTTAAAATCTGGCAGTCCTTTGAAATAACAGCTGAGATGCCGACGCAATTCAAATATTCCTCGCACCTCACCTTTTGCCTGCAACGAAAGTTGTAAATGCTCGCGAGCTATCCTTACACGTTCCTCAATCGAAGGATTGGGGAGCAGCTCTCCTGTAGCTATATAATGTTTAATGTCGCGGAATATCCACGGGCGTCCGTAGGTTGCGCGCCCTATCATCACACCGTCGACACCAAATTTTCTAAATGCGTTTGCCGCTCCTTCAGCCGTTACAATGTCACCATTCCCTATAATAGGAATACGAAGTCGTGGGTTCGCCTTTACTCTTGCTATCGCCTCCCAATTCGCCGTTCCTGTGAACAGCTGCGCACGTGTTCTACCATGAATAGTCAACGCTGCAATACCCTCATCCTGGAGTTGTTCTGCAAGTGTATCTATACAGATTGTTTTTTCATCCCATCCGAGGCGTGTTTTCACCGTAACGGGACAATTAGCCACACGTATCACTTCGCGCGTAATGGATAACAATAATGGGATGTCGCGCAGCATTCCAGCCCCCGCTCCGCGCCCAGCGATCTTCTTCACAGGACAACCGAAATTCAAATCAATTATATCGGGGTGTGCATCGCAAGCCATACGCGTGGCTTCTACCATAGCATCTAGGTGCTGCCCATAGAGCTGAATAGCAGCAGGCCGTTCTTCATCAAGCAAATTGAGCTTTGCGATAGAACTTGCAGCTCCACGGATCAGCCCATCAGAATTCACGAATTCTGTGTAAACGAGGTCTACACCAAAACGCTTACAAAGAAGACGAAAAGACTGATCGGTTACATCTTCCATAGGCGCAAGAAGGAGAGGAAACTGCCCCAAATCAACTGCCCCAATCTTCATTGCCGTAGCTTAAAATAACTCAGGTATGGGAAGTGAATTGAGGGTATACTCTTGCAATTTCTTATCAAGAAGTCGCGCATCTTCGTCCAAGTATTCACTCAAAAGCTCCCAAAAAGCCGCACTATGGTTCAAGTGCGTAAGATGCGTAAGCTCATGATAAACAAGATAGCGAAGCAGTTCGTTGGGGAGCAACATGGCAAATACGGAAAAGATGAGAGTACGCTGCGAAGAACAACTCCCCCACTTCAACGATGGAGCTGTTATCTTCATCTTATTGAAAGAGAGCCCGACAGTTTTTGCACATTTCAGCACGTAGGGATACAGCAAAGTCTCGGCCTCGCGATAAAGGAACTGTACCAAATATTCGTACGCAAAGCGCTGAACTCGGTAACTATCTATTGGGCGATGCCACGGCGTAAAGATACGCACCCCATCAGATAATAATTGCGACTCTATGGAACGCACACGCTGGTTATATTCTATATATAGCACATGCTTGCGCGTATGATACCCGGTTTGAAAAGGGTTACGAACAGGCTTTTCTTGTAGAGACTTCAGATAAAGATAAATTGGGAACTCCAATAAATGCTTTTCTATCTCCGCACGAGACATCGAGGTGGGATAGACAAGCAAGGCAGGCTGCACCAGAAGACGCTTAATTTGTAGCTTGGAGGTATTCGATGAGGCTTTCCACTTAAATTCCACTACACCTTCTGGGGGTAAATCATACTCGTGCAGAAGAGTTAAGGTCATCGTTCAAGAATCCAGACTTCAGGATGTCGTAAACGAATGTTACGGAACTCAACCAATGCCTCAGAACGGGTAGGATAACCTCCCACAGTGACAGCGAGCATGCCCGACGGCTGTGCAATTATGCGCGTCTGAAAACCTTCGCTGCTCAATTTTACAGAATAATTTTCGGCATTATCCCTATTACGGAAACACCCTAACACTAAGAAGAAACGACTGTCAATTGATGAATTAAACGAGGTGCGAGCGTCTGTGGTAGGCGAATTGGTAGCAATCGCAGTATTGTTAGTTGTAGGGGAAATCTGCGGCGCATTCTCAGTTTGCACTCGCTTGTTATACTCCTTTTCTATCTCAGAAGAAACTTGCGAAGCTACAGCCTGCGCATCTGTATTCGTGGTTGGATTTTCGGAGACTGCAATTTCGGAAGCCACTACATCTACCGAAGGGTGTTCTCGCAACAAAACGCCGTTACTTTCCAATACATCGCCTACGTAGGGTGTAACCTGCTGAAACCACAGTACATCACTTACCCCCAAAGCAATAACCAGCAGTAGCAATATAAGAACCACTCGCCCTCGATAACTCTTCCTTGTAGTGCTCTTCGGCGATACCCAAGGAGAATCGTACTCTGTGCCCTGTTCCTTATGCGCACGATTTACCGTAGTACGAACATTTACCAAGGGTTCGCGCAACGGAGTGCCTTCTTCTGCCTCCTGCACTGTCGTTATAGGTGCTGCCACGAGCGACTCACTTTTTTCAGGAGTTTCTTGTACTACCTCCTGCCTAACTTCTGTTTGAATCGGCAACTTTTGCTCCTCCTGAACAGAATCGTCTGGCACTGTAGCAACTCCACTTGCCGATTTGAGCGATTCTAGGGCATCTAGGCAATCATTTACCTCAAAACCAGAACCCCCACCTATTGGAACTGTTGTGGTTTCTACAATATAAGCCCCTACATTGAACCCTGTAGAGACGGGCGCAGCATCTGCACTGACAGGTGGTAATTCTGGAGCTTCTGCATTGTAAGAAACTTCGGCCAACGCGCCATCTAGCGAAAAAGGAGCAGGTTCTTTCTGTTCCTTCTTTTCAGGTGCAGGCTCATTTTTCACCTCCCGCGCAAAATGGCTTCCGTCTGGAATAGAATACTCTTGGGAAGCGGGCAGGACTGGCGGTATTTCGTCTATCAAAGGGATATCGAGCGACAACGTATCATCTGCCTCCGAGGGCATAGCCGCGGTTGGGGTTACCACGCCCGACAGTTGAAAAGAGAGCTGACCGTCAGACGCCTGTCGCAAAACACCGACCGCAGGAATTACACATACCCCTGTCGTTTCAAGCGTTGTACGAATTTCATCCACATAATTGGCGACCGCCTTGCGTGCCTCCTCACGAGGCATAGAATAATCTAATTCGAGATACTGCTCAAACTTTCCGTCATTGTAACGCAGAAAAGGGCTGAAGGAGACTCGCCCCAACTCATAGCCATTCTCAAAATTGCTTACAAGGAAAGCTCCTAGATTTGGCAAGATCAGACGACCATAACGACGTAAAAGTACTTCTAACAAGGAGAGATCCATACAACGAAATTCGTATCAGCTTCACCCAAAATACCAAGCACCGCAAAGGTAGCAATTTTTAATTGCCTTTCGAGAAGGAGTAACGTACAAGAAGACAAAACGTTACAATTGAGAGACCAAAACTTTTAGGAAAGCTCCTAACAAAGAAGCTTATTTCTCTGCCACCAACATATGGTGTTTTCCCAGTGCACCTGGTCTACGTTGTACTTGAAAGCCCGCTTTACGCAAAGCTTGTTTTACATTTCCGCTGGCACTGTAGGTAACCAAGCGTCCTCCAGGGAGTAAAGCGTCAAAAATTCTTGCAAACAGGCTACTATCCCACTGTTCGGGTACTCGAAGAGGGCTAAAAGCATCGAAAAAAACGATGTGAAAAGTATTAACAGGAGGCGTGTATTGCATAAAATCAATACACAGCTTGGTTAAGGCGATTTGATGCGATAGAGTGCACTTTATTTCCCAAGGCGCTTTATGTGCCTCTCTCCAAATTTTTTCTACTTCCGATGATTCGAAACAACTAGCAAGCGATACAATTTCGGAGGGAACAGGATAAAGCTCTAGGGTTGTATAATCTATCGCTTTCGCATTTTGTATCGCCCATTGCGCAGCAACCCAAAGATTCATACCAAGCCCAAAACCATACTCGAGTACGCAAACCGGGGGCTCGCAGGAGAGAGTTGCCAAACCATTATCTACACAGATATGCCTTGATTCAGAGAGTGCCCCCCGCGTGGAGTGGTAACATTCATGGAATTCTGTAGAATAGAGCGTAGGAGAGCCGTCTTCTGTTATTTGTAGCTCCAGATGCTCCGACATCTTTACTCGTTTTCCGTCGCTTAGATCTCGTTATCCTCTATACGAAGATTGTCGATTATGAAGTCCTGACGAAAAGAGGTATTCTTCCCCATAAAAAACTCGAGCAGCTCATTAACCGAATCTTCACGCGACAAACGAACTTGGTCTAGGCGAATGTCCTCCCCCAAAAATCCCTTAAATTCGTCAGGCGAGATCTCTCCTAATCCCTTAAAGCGCGTGATTTCTGGTTTGTCGCCAATCTTTTTCACGGCAGCATCGCGTTCGCTAATACTATAGCAGTAGTGCGTAACCTTTTTGTTCCTAACTCGGAACAACGGAGTCTGAAATATGTATAAATGTCCCTGACGAATCAAGTCTGGGAAAAACTGCAAGAAGAAGGTTACCAAAAGGAGACGTATGTGCATACCGTCGTCGTCGGCATCGGTAGCAATAATCACCTTTTTGTAACGCAAGTTGTCCATGCCATCCTCAATATCCAAAGCAGCTTGCAGCAGGTTAAACTCATCATTTTGATAGACAATTTTCTTATCTAGCCCAAACGTATTCTTGGGTTTACCACGAAGCGAGAAGACGGCTTGCACATTCGGGTCGCGCGACTTCGTAATAGAGCCACTCGCCGAATCCCCCTCAGTAATAAAAATCATAGTCTCGCCTGCGCGCTCATGATTAGAGTTGTAATGGATACGGCAGTCCCGCAACTTTGGGTTGTTCAGCCCTGTTTTCTTCGCACGCTCCTTGGCAAGTTTGCGAATACCCGCCATAGACTTGCGGTCTCGCTCGCTATCCTGAATTTTATGCAACAACGTCTCGGCAACTAGCGGATTTTTGTGCAAATAGTTGTCTAGCTCCTCCTTAACAAAATCGCCTATATATTGCCGTATTGTAGGGCCACCCTCGGCCATATCTTTACTACCTAGCTTCGTTTTCGTCTGCGATTCGAAAACAGGATCTTGGACTCTAATACTGAGAGCTCCCACAACAGACATCCGAATATCTTCAGCCTCAAAATCTTTGTGATAGAAATCCTTTACTGTTCGTACCAAGGCTTCTCGGAAAGCGGAGAGATGCGTCCCGCCCTGCGAAGTATGCTGACCATTTACAAACGTGTAGTAGTCCTCTCCGTAGGCATCGCGGTGTGTGAAAGCTATTTCAATATCTTTCCCAATGAGGTGTACTGGCTCATAGAGAGGGTCACGCACCATATTCTCGGCCAACAAATCGAGCAAGCCCCCTTTAGAACGATACTCCTCTCCGTTAAGACTGATAGTCAGCCCCGTATTCAGATAGGTATAGTTGCGCAGCATAGACTGCACAATAGAGAGGTCGTAATGAAAATTTTTGAAAAGCTTCTCGTCAGGATGAAAGAGGGTATAGGTGCCTGCTTTTTCATTGGGAGCATCAAACTCTTCAAAATTGATGAGTGCGCCACAAGAAAAGGTAGCACGAGCCCCTTTTTTATCGCGAAAACTAGCGATCTGATAGTTGGAGGATAGCGCATTGACCGCTTTTATCCCAACACCATTCAACCCTAAGGATTTTGTAAACACCCCTGCTTCATACTTAGCCCCTGTATTCATCTTAGAAGCAACATCTACCAAGCTTCCGAGCGGGATGCCTCGCCCATAATCTCTCACACTCACCTCGCCAAGCTCAGTATTTACCTGTACATCTATACGAGTACCAAAGCCCATCATGTGCTCATCGAGCGAATTATCAAAGACCTCTTTCAGAAGCACATAGATCCCGTCGTCTGGTTGCGATCCGTCACCCAGTTTCCCGATGTACATACCAGGGCGATGACGAATATGTTCGTTCCATTCGAGAGTCTGGATGGTATCTTCTGTATAATTAAGCACTTGTTGGTCAGACATAAAAACGATAAATTGGAAAACGAAAAGAGAATACTAACGTGCACGGAATTGCGATTGGAGAAGAGCCTCTAGAGCTCGCACATAGTCACGTTTTTTGAAACGGGGTGCATAGATATAGCCGTCAGTTACCACGACGGAGTCACGATTAGGCGTTAGATGCGAATAACTTACATACGCCCCGCCCATTGCATGCCCTTCTACCTCCCAAAAACCTCGTACAAAACAAACCGTGTCCTGTTCTTTTTTTAAGATTGAGAATTCGGACGGCACTACCGTACTCACCTTCATATAAGTGCCCGCATTCGGACCAGGTACATATTCTTTAGTTACAGCATTGCGATGCGCAATCACCGAATCTGGCAGCCAAGGCATAGAGCCCAAACGTTTGTACTTGTATATCAGCAAACCTTGGCTTATATCTGGCGTTTCGATGGAATACCAGCGAAAATTGTTCGCAGCACGACGCAACGAATAGCCTTGCGGTACTGTCAGATTTACACCGAACAGGCTCTGTATCGAATCGGTTATCGTCCTATCACATAGCGCCGCATTCACCGTTTGCGTACGGTCGCGTTCAAATTCTTCAAAAAGGGATAAAATGAGCTCTTTGTTCTGCCCTACAAACTCGGCAAGAGTTCTCTGATCAGTACCATAAAGCGAAAGAATACGCTGTTCTTTAGCCCACTTATCTTTTTCCAAATGCAAACTCGGAGTAATAGAATCTGCATTGAAATGAATCATCAGAATATTGCGGAAGGGCTTTAAGACATTTCCAAAAGCCTTCGCAGTTACATAGATAGTTGTAAAACGAGGCTCAGACTGCGGGATGTAAGGGTATTCTTGGCGCAGTATAGTGTCCAACGAATCGCGCAGCGCCGTACGCTGTATATCAAGCGGCGAGATGATCAGAATCTCGCCCTGTTTCCCCGTAATCTTGCTAATAACCGAATTCGTGCCTCCATCACATGCCACAAGCATCGCAGCCAACGCAATGAGCAGAACTCCCTTGTAAAAACAACGCAGCATCCTATTTCTATTTTTTCTTTCTTATCTCTTTCGGAAGTACAATTGCCAGTTTTCCGACTGCGCCGCGCTTAAGCTCGCGAATCAGAAGAATTATCCCATAAATCAAGAAGGGAATACTCAGTATTTGCCCCATGTTCAGTGGCATACCAATCTCGTATGCACTCTGCGGCTCTTTAACGAATTCAAGCATAAAGCGCGCTGTAAACATCAGCACTAAGAATACGGAAAAAAGTAAACCTCGGTACTCTCGTACAATGGGACGCCTATAGTAAAGAAACAGCAGCAAGAAAAAGACAAGCAAGTAGCACGATGCTTCATAAATCTGTGTAGGGTGATGTGGCACTGTTTCGCCCACGCGCGTGAAAATAAAACCCCAAGGTCTAGAAGTCTCTATGCCATAGATTTCGCTATTCATCAGATTCCCTAGTCGGATTAGGGTAGCAATAAGAGCAATAGGGATAGAGATACGATCCATAATCCAAAGCATCGGGACGCGCAACTGTCGTGCAAGTATCCAAAGGGCAATTAGTACCCCCACGCCTCCGCCATGGCTAGCCAAACCGCCTTCCCAAAAATAGAACAGTTCTATCGGGTGCTCTAGTAAGTAATACTTTGGGTCGTATATCAGACAATGCCCCAAACGCGCTCCGATGAGAACTCCAATGGCAGCGTACAAAGCCACCTTATCGGCTATTGAAGAGGAGAATTTTTCATTGCGAGCAAAGCGATGCAAAAGGTAATAGCCAATGAGCAACCCCATAGACCAGAACAAACCATAGTAACGAATACTGAGCTTCCCAAAATGCAGAATTTCAGGCGAAACATCCCATGTAACAAAACCTAGTTCCATAAATGCATAACGATTTATCGTCGCCTTCATGCAACGAAGCGACTAGTGCAAAAGTAACAAAGAAAGCGCGTTTGTGGCAACTCTACCCTACAATTCCCAAAAATCGCTACATAACACGAAACGAGAAGGGATACTCTAATGTAATAGAGATGTGGGTGTTGCAAAATGGAAACCCGAACACTCCCTGCGTAGGTGTGTTCAGAACGTGTAAAATGCTTTATATACACGCCTTGTGCTGCTAAACGCCGTCAGCGCGAGAATAACAAAACAGGGAAAAAGTTGAAAGAAAAAAGAGCGGTACGTTTTTATTAGCGCTTATTTCCGCCCATTCCGCGTGTTATAAACCAATAGCGAGACCATGAAGGCCGCTTTGCCACTTCGTAGAGGAAGAAGCCACGAAACGCATTAGCCCACGTAGCCGCTACGCGCTGCTTCATCATCAACATGCCCACATAATCGTATTCACGCTTGCTGTAGGCGGCGATCAGCAAGGCTATAGGAGGCGCTATGAAAAGAAGTAAGAAGAACCATTTGCGAAATCCGCAAGCTCGTACCATGCACATATGCCACCAGAAAATAGGGATTAAACCTATAGGCACCGAAATTAGTAGCAGCAGACACCACGCATATCGTTTCTTGATATTTAAGGTGTGCAACATGAGTACCCAATTCACGACAGGTATCAGTGCCCACCAACCAGGTTTACCAGATTTAACGAAACAGCCCCACAAACCAACAAAATAGAGCCCCCAAAAGAGGATAGCCACCACACACTGCGCGAAAAGTTCACTAGTCATTTGCTTAAAGTTTTTCGATAGGTCTAAGTTAGTTACTTTTCTTATTCTCCTTGACTTCGTCGGGATACTCGATCCGCGAATGATAGAAGTTCTTCAACTTCGCAATAAAGACACGCTTTGCTGTGGCAATATCTCTGAGCGTTAGATCAGAGTCGTCAAATTGCTGCGCGTTCTGTTGATGCTCTACAATCTTATTAACCAATGCCGTAAGCGTATCTTCTGTAATTACTTTGAGCGTTCGCGATGCAGCTTCTATACTGTCGGCCATCATCAGCAGCGCTGTTTCACGACTAAAAGGTCGTGGCCCTGGGTAGGTAAAACGCGCCTCTATGCTCGCATCCGCATCGGGGTGATTATTACGATAAGTTCTATAAAAATATTCGGTACGTGTTGTGCCGTGGTGCGTTCGGATAAAATCAATAATTTGCTTAGGCAAACGGTACTTGTGCGCTAGGAAAACACCATCTGTTACATGCTTTATTATCACCTCGGCGCTTTGTAGTTCGGTGAGTTTCGCATGCGGAGTCATGCCCTCTGTCTGATTCTCTACAAAGTATTCGGGATTGAGCATTTTACCTATATCATGATACAGCGCACCCGTACGAATTAAGAGGGAATTAGCCCCAGTCGCAAGCGCCGCAGCCTCTGCAAGGTTAGCTACTTGCATGGCATGTTGAAAAGTACCTGGCGCTCTGCTCGATAGCTCACGCAGGAGGGGCTGATTAGTATCGCAAAGTTCGAGTAATGTTACGTTGCTCACAAAACCGAAAGTCCGTTCTAAGGGATAAGAAAACTGATAGCTTGCCAATGTTAGAAGTGCATTGCCTGCAAAGAGAAAGAGAACCTGTAGGTTAGAGACTGTGAACATCTCGTCCTGCAGGAAGGTAATTACACCATATAAAGTAACGTAGGAGAGGAGTACCAACAAGACTTGGTGGAAAAGATGTCCGCGTCGTGTCATATTTTTAATCCCCAACACAGAGACAATGCCTGCTACCCCATGCAACATAGTGAACGTGTAGCTATCGGGTGCAAAGAAAGCAAGCGTAACCACGACCGAGAGATGCGTTACCAAAGAGAGACGCGCATCATAGAAGGTACGTACCAAGAACGGTACTAAGATAAGAGGTACAAGATACAAGAAGCGCGGTGCAAAACGTACTACCAAAAAGCCTACGCCCAACATTAGCGTACATAAGAGCAAGAGAAAAAGTGTCTCACGCTGACGCAGTAACACCTGTGGATAGCTCTCATAAAGGAAAAAATAGAGAACACTAAATGCGGCAAGCAGTAATAACAAATAGCCTAATTCGGAGGCAAAGAGACTCAGTCCATGACGCTGACGTCCCTCCATTTCTTGGCGTAGCGAATCTATCTTCTGAAAGACCTCGTCGGTTATCAGATCTCCTGTGCTTGCAATTCGTTCCCCCCGTTTTACGACTCCTTGGTATTTAGCCAGATTGCTCAACGCCTCCTCTTTCAACTGGACAGTGAGCAGCGAATCGAACAAAAGATTCGGTTCTAAAATCTTAGAGAAATTGAAGGAGGAAAGAAATAATTGTTCCTCTTCCGAATTGTTCAACTTATCAACCTCTTGAGAGAGGTAAGCTGCAGCCGTGCGGGGTGAATATACGTCGGTAAGCGACGTCTCGTAAGCAATGCGACTTCGTAATATGGAGAATTCTCCCGTTTGCGTAGAGCGTAAGACGTCCTTTGTATCAATAATACCGACGCGATAAAGGTAATGTACAAGCTCTGTGAGGCGAAGCGTAAAATTTCCGCGAAAAAGAACAGAGAGCGAATCATAAATTCCTCTAGTGCGCTGGTTATTAAGGGCTAACAACGAATCATTGTAAGTTGCATAACGGGATTTTATCTGCCCTAATAACTCCTCGAGAACATGCGCTGCCACCGTCGTATCTTCAACGAAGATGGGGCGTAGTTTTTGCTCAATATTCCTATACTCGCGACGCAACTCTTGCGCTGGTTTACGCAGTGGGAAGTCGTAAGGAGCAATTAGCGGGGCATAGGTCCAAACCTTGCCCCGCTGATATTCATAGAAAAAGCGTTGTTCTCTTGGCACTAAAGCATATAGAATGCCACAGGCACAAAGAAAATACAATACGATACGCACACGCTGCCAACGCGACGTAGAGGTAGAGACCTCAGAGGTATCCATCGCTACTTAACCGACTGCAATTCGGCTTCGTCGACTTCTGGATCGTAAATTATAATACGTCCGCAGTATTCGCACACAATGAGTTTCTTGTTGAGGCGAATATCTAGCTGCTTTTGTGGGGGAATTCTGTTCCAACAACCTCCGCATGCACCACGACGGATTGCTACTACAGCACGCCCATCACGTGTACTCTTTCGGATACGATCATATCCTTGTTGCAGACGCAAAGGAAGTTGTGCTTTCAATTCATCTACCTTTGCTTGCAGCATCTCCATATCCTTGGCCATAGAAGCCTTCATGTCTTCAAGCTCTGCCTTCTTGGCTTCTAGCTCTACTTGCTTAGCTTCTATATTCATCTGTGTGGTCTGCAACTCATTGCTCGTTATCTCATTACGAGCCTTTGCATCCTTTATCTTTTTATTTCGGAAATCGATCTCGAGACTCAAATATTCAATTTCTTTATTGAGCGACTCGTATTCTCGGTCATTGCTAGCAGACTCCAGCTGCTCCTTGTATTTCTTTATCTTAGCCTCAAAATCTCGTATCTCATGACGCTTGGTTGTCACGCCCGCGGTACGCTCATCCATCTCAGCCTGCAACTTCTTTGCACGTGTGCGTAGCCCTTCAATCTCATCTTCGAGATCTTCGACCTCTCTCGGCAAATCGCCGAGCATTGCAACACGACGGTCTATCTCCGAATTTGCCCCTTGTAGACGATAAAGAATCTCGAGATTTTTCTCTGGCGCGGCATCAACGCGCTGTCCCTGTTCGTGCGACTCTGACATCTAGTATTTATTGCTAACGAAATAATTAACAGGACTCTGTTCCTGTACGGAAACACCACACGCAAAGGTAGGGAATTTTTGAGAGACAATCTGTTTCAACAAATCAATTGCGCAAAGTTCACTCTCGCGATGCCCTAAATCGATCAACAGTAGTTTACCATCGGGACGTTGGAAATCGTGATACTTTACATCGCCTGTGAGATAGGCATCCGCGCCTAAACGAATAGCCTCATCTAGGAATTCAATACCGCTCCCACCGCAAAGTGCTACGCGTTCTATTGTTTTACCCGTTTTGGGGCTATAATGCAGGCAAGGTTGCTGAGGGAATTTTCGTGCAATGTATATGAGGAACTCCTCTTCGCTAAATCCTGTGCTTAGCGTCCCAATCAATCCTATCCCCGTTCCACCTTCTCCCGACAATGTGGGAGCTAAGACTTGCTGCGGCGTTAGCCCAATTTTTTGAGCAATGGCATAATTCACTCCGCCACATGCAGCATCTAGGTTCGTATGAGCTGCCAAAATTCCCACATGCGCTCGTAGCGCAAGAATGATAGCCCGCGAGCGCTCGGTATCGCCGCGTAAACTTTTTAGACCGTGAAAAATCAAGGGATGGTGTGATACAATAAGGTTACAACCTCGTTCTATCGCCTCGGCAACAACCGCTTCGGTTACATCCATACAAACGAGTGTGCCACGAAGCGGCGTATCAAGCTCGCCAACAAGCAAGCCACTGTTGTCATACTCTTCTTGTAGTTTGAATGGGGCAGATTCGTCTATTGCAGCCAGCACGTCGGAAAAAGTGACCATAGTCTGTAGTCTCTTTTCAAAGAATGTTGCGTAGATCTTGCAGCAATTTCTTTACTTTCATGAGGCGTGCAATAGCCTCTATACGCTGCTGCTCCTTCTCGCCCATTACAGCAAGGCGATTTTTCGCTTGGTCTATGGCAATGCCTTCAACACGTACAAGGTGATAAATACGCCGAAGAATCTCAATGTCCGAGGCTTTGTACTGCCTGCGTCCTCGCTGTGTTCGGCTGGGAGAGAGTTGCTTGAACTCCGTTTCCCAATAACGAAGCGTAGAGGGTTCTACGCCGAGCATTTGGCTCACCTCGCCAATGCTATAAAAAAGTTTTTTATCGTCTAGAGGTTGTGTGTGTTCCATGGCTCGTCACTCTGTTTTTACCGTTATCTGCCCGTCGTCGCTGAGGAGGATTTGCGTTTCTGGCAAATCGGTCTGTATTAGCTTTTGCATCTCTTTAATGACCCGATTCGTGGGGTCTAGGAGAGTTCCTCCAGGTGCAATCTGTTTTGTAGCAATAATGCGTCCATCTATAAAACGCCCGTCGGGCAGCAGGCGAATCTGTAACAAAGGAGCAATGCCCGAGACGCCACTCAAACTAAAATGTCCGTAAGTGCAAAAATTTCCCATACTGTAAACAATAAGGCGCTCCTTGTACAAATCTATTGCTCGAGTAACATGCGGACCGTGCCCTAGAACGAGGTCTGCTCCAGCGTCAATAAGTATACGAGCAATCTCGTAAACATTACCACGGTTTTCACCTAAAAAGAGCTCGCGCTGTTTCGTAACGTGAGTATGCGACGCGCCTTCAGCCCCCATGTGGCAAGAGGCAATAACAATATCGTTCGTTTCTTTTAGCTTTTTTACCGTACGTCGTAACAAATCGTAATCATTCAGTGCACAAGTTCCACTGTTGGGCGCAAAGGCACAGAAGCCAATCTTTACGCCGCGCACCGTGAGTGTATCGGTGGGGTGAACAATCAGCCCTGCATTACGGATACCAAGCGAATCTAACAGCTGCCGAGTCTTTTTACGAGCAGGTTCGCCAAAATCGCCAACATGATTATTGGCCATACTCAACAAATCAAACCCAGCACGCTTGAGGGCAGGCGCATAACGAGTAGGCATGCGGAAAAGATAGCAGCGCGACATATCGCGACAACTCTTGGCAGGATGCCCCCCATCTAAAAAAGCACCTTCGAGATTACCAAAAGCAATATCCGCTGCCTGCAAATAGGGTGCAACAGAGGCAAGTAAAACGTCTGGATCGTCTTTTGGGGGCAACGAAGATCTGTTAGGGAAATCTGTCCCCAACATAATGTCGCCTACTGCCGCAATGGTCAATGTATCGGAGGGAGCAGATTGTGTAGTAATTGCCTCTATGGTTTGAACTGTATCCACAGAATCTGGGCTTACTCCGCTAAGCGATCTAGCAGGATTGACGCATGCCCAAAGAACACAGGGAAAGAGAATCGCGAGCAACAAAACGATAAAACGACGTTTCAACATATTTTCTTAATCCAAAGACTGTCCAGATTGCAACGCACTTTGAGCCATTTCAGCAAGCGCAGTAGGCGAAAGTTCTAAAAAGAAATAATTGAGCGGGTCAACAGGCTCGTCGCGCAAATGCACTTCGTAATGAAGGTGTGGAGCCATGCTCATGCCCGTATTACCAACAGTTCCTATTGTCGTACCCAGTGCAACACGCTGTCCTACCCTAACACGCATCTCATCTAGATGTGCATAGATAGTCTGATAGCCGTTGCCATGCTCAATTACCACCGTATTCCCATAACCACGTTTCGAGCTTACCAGACTTTTTATGACTCCATCTGCCGTTGCTCGAACAGGAGTACCTACACTAGCGGTAAAATCTACCCCGATGTGCATTTTCAAAACCTTGTAAAAGGGATGAATGCGCATCCCAAAAGGAGCTGCTACACGTATAGAAGCCGAATTGGCAAAGGGCAAAACAGAGGGAATACTTCGCAATAGAGCTGCCGAATCCTGTGCGAGTGTTATGAGTGTGTCAAACGTAGTTGAGACCTGCATTACATCGGTCGTTACATCATTGAGTAGATGGCTTGTTCGTTCTACAATTACGCTCGCTCCACTCGTTTTCAGCTCCC
Organism: Bacteroidia bacterium; assembly: GCA_905373475.1. GTDB lineage: Bacteria > Bacteroidota > Bacteroidia > Bacteroidales > CAJPTX01 > Bacteroides_D. The sequence goes on from CAJPTC010000004.1 coordinate 34,654, forward strand.
GATAGAGGTAGTTTACCACCCTTTCCGCCTCCTGCTCGTCGTTGTGCATAGGCTCAGACTCGAAAATGGTACGATAGATATGATCGTCGCGTTGTCTGATGTCCTCTAGAACGGCAGCTACTTGTTGATAACGCTCATTTAATTTGTTCAGATACTCTTCGAGCTGCAAATTGTCGTGCGCAAGTTGTCGTTCGCGGGGCGTATCTGAGAAAAATGAATAGATAATATAACTCAATACCGCCAATGCAACGCTTGCAAGAAAGTAGCGCAACAAGAGTACTAGGTAATGTTTCGCACCGCGTTTCGCTTTCGTGAAAGTAAGCGACTCGAGATTGAACTGATATTTTTGTTTTGTCAAAACGAACCCTTTAGAAGTAGAAATACTACACGAAGGTAGTACAAACTAGTTTATTTTTAATTCTGGAGTTCAGTGTTCGTTTTTTTCAAATAACTGGATAGACACACAAGGGACGCATTCTAATCATCACCAATATGCGTATTGCACATCCTGAATGATGTGCAAATAAAACAAAAGGGGGTGTGCCAATTTTGACACACCCCCTTTATTGTTCATTTTCAAACGGACAGCGCACGCGGTGCAGCTAGTCTAAATCCTGCGATTCGGCATGTGCCAGCATCTCCTCGTACTCTTCTTCATTCATATCGTTGAAGTAAAGAAGCGGATTTACTGGCTGGTTTTTCACAAGGACTTCGTAATGAAGGTGCGTCCCCGTGCTACGCCCCGTAGAGCCCATAGCCCCAATCACCTGACCACGTTTTACACGTTCTCCCTCACTCACCAGAATCTTGCTCATGTGGGCATAACGCGTTTTGTAGCCAAAACCGTGATCAATTATAACTTGGTTACCATAGCCCGAACTAGAGTGCGCAGCTGTAACCACAATACCATCCCCCGAACTGTGAATCGGAGTTCCTAGCGCTCCCGTAAAGTCAACACCCGAGTGAAACTTCCCTCGATGATTGAAGGGATCGCTCCGATACCCGAAGCTTGAAGACATGCGCGTTAATTGGCGCACCGATACGGGTTGTATGGCGGGGATGCAATGCATCAACCGTTCCTTTTCGTGAGCCAGTTTGGTCACCTCATCGAATGAACGAGACTGGATGTAAGCACGCCACGAAAGTGCATCAATGTCAAGTGCCAAATCGCGGAGGTCTTCCCCACCTTCTATGGCAGTAAGCGAGGCATAAGGGAAAGCCCCCCCCGTACCGCCCTGCCGAACTGAAGAAGGAATACTATCTGCTTCAAAAATGGTACGATAAAGGAAATTATCACGTTTTTCAATACGCGCTAACTGCCGCATCGAACTCTCCACCTGCGTTTGTAACATGTTTATCTGCGTATGCAGATCATTCCCCGTTCGGGTTAGCACTTGAGTACGGGGTGTATTAAAAAACTGGGTGTAAAAGAGCATTGACCCTACACCCACCGCGCTACAGAATAGAACAAAGACACCAGTGCGTATTATACGCCGACCAGGAGTGAGGATTCGCTGTTCGAACTGAAGCGTTTCGGGGTTAAAATGAAATTTTTTCGCCATCTATTTCTTGTTATAGCGCATTAGAGTAGGTACAGTACGCCGCTGCTTTCTGCTCCTGTTACGAACAGATCTAACAGCAAAGTTATCAAAATATTTTATCCTACGAAATCTCGAATAGAAGATTAGTAAGGAATTGATGCAGACCCCAACTGTATAACACAGCACTTCATTGCATACATTAAAAGAATAACAAACAATTATTTAACAACGAATTATATAATAGAAGGATAATAGTAATAGCAACAATCCTATTAACAATAACAACCTTTTCGTTGCATGTACAACAGCCACCTTTATTCCAATATCATCAAAATGCTACCCGACGCTATCAAGATGGCGCCGAGCACTACTTTCAGGTTAGGCTGTTCGTGCAAGAAAAGGAAGGCAAGGAGTATCGTGATAACAACACTTAATTTGTCAATTGGAGCCACACGCGAAACGCTTCCCAGTTGGATTGCCTTGAAATAAAACAACCACGACAACCCAGTGGACACACCTGACAGGCTAAGGAACAGCCAAGTGTTGCGACTTACCTCTTTCACCTCGCTGAGATGCGTGCCAAAAAGGACAATACCCCACGTAAGCACAAGAATAACGGTGGTACGAATAGCTGTCGCAAGGTTAGAATCAATGTCCCTAACACCAACTTTGGCACAGATTGCTGTTAATGCCGCAAAGAATGCAGACAGTATAGCATAGAGTTTCCACATGTTTCTTTTTGGTTTTATAAGGTCTCCGCAGCGAAGAGCTTACCTTGCGCACAATATGTATATGCAGTTTTGTCGGAGATTATTAAGAAACTTACTCATTGTTACATAGAGGATATAAAATATATGATTGTTTTGCAGGGTCAAAGAAACGAAAAATAATCGTTTTCTAATCGGCGATATTGCTTGCCGACTTTATCCTGTCCCTCCCCTTGCTAATGACGCACTAACCGCTTTGCATCATTCTTAATTTTCGTTTTACTTCGTACCTAAACCTCGTACCCAAATTTCACATCCGCTCTCCGCGCAAGAGCCGTTGGCTTAGTGTAAAACTTTTGATACATTTGCACTGAAACTTTTGCACAATCTAGAAAGGCAATAGCCACACGCGGTCATTAAGCGTTTAGGATAGGATAGCGAGTCGCGCATCCGCTTTTGTGTACTTCCCTCTATACTTCAAACGAACGTCGCGCAGTACTATGCCACCACTGTTTGTGCTAAGAGCCAAATCCGATTTGTTAACTAAAATTTTAGATGTACGATATTCATGAACTAGAAGCAATGCTTCTTTTGGACTTACGCGTGATCGCTAAAGCTATGAACCTTCGACGCGTAGAAGCATTTAAGAAGAAGGATTTAATATACGCGATGCTCGACCGCCAGTCCGAGCTCCCACCTGCCGAGATACAACGAATTAGAACGGAGTTTGCACACTTAAAGCCGACGGCAACAAACGAGACAGAGACAACCTCGGGAACAGCAACAGAGCGTTCAGAACAGCCCGCCTTTACCCCAGTCCGACGCGGACGTAAACCCTTAGCACAGCGCCCCAACCCTCCAACACCCCAACAGCCCAATCTCCTGCCTCGTACAGCACCGTTCTCGCCCAATCCGAACGAGAATCGGCAACACAATAACAACGGCATCAATAACAACAATCGCCCCGAAGCATTAAACAACGCTCGGCATACCGTTCCGCCAACACCTGTGCAACGCCCTGCGCAACCAGTCTCCAAATTTCAACACACTCCTCAGACGGCGCAACACCAGCCAAACCGTATTCCTACAACCGAAACGCCTCAGAAGTCCAATTTCCCCTCTTCACAGCTCGTAACTAATTCTCAGACTCCTAGTACCAAAAATAACGAAGTGCAAAAAGCACACTTGCCGCTCGCTCCTACCTCATCACAGACGCTTGTGCCAACACAAACACCACACCCTACCCCACTCCAGAGTTTTCAACCTAAGAAAAAGGAGAAATTGCCACAAAACCAGTCTCCTTCGGTAATAGAAAACAAAAAGACAGAACCTCAAGTAGAATTTGAGGGGATAGTGGAAACAACAGGCGTGCTTGAAATTCTCAACGAAGGGCAAGCCTACCTACGTTCTGCCGATTTCAATTATTTGCCGTCGCCCGACGACGTACAAGTAGCAGCTAACCAAGTAAAGCAATGGGGGCTGAAGAATGGCGATACGGTACAGTGTACTATCCGCCCACCACGAGATAACGAAAAGAACTTTGTGCTACAGAAAGTTTTGAAAATAAACGGCTATTCGCCCGACCGAATCCGCGATCGTGCAGGCTTTGACTTCTTAACACCACTCTCTCCCACCGAAAAGTTCACATTGCTCGGTGCTCGGTCTAACAGCCTTTCAATGCGCATCGTAGACCTCTTTGCTCCTATCGGAAAAGGACAGCGCGGTCTGATTGTAGCACAACCGAAAACGGGTAAAACAATCCTCCTGAAAGAGATAGCGAATGCCATTTCTGCCAACCATCCAGAGGTATACCTTATCGTGCTACTGATAGACGAGCGCCCCGAAGAGGTAACCGACATGCAACGTAGTGTAAAAGCCGAGGTGATTAGTTCCACTTTCGACGAGCCTGCGGAACGCCACGTGCGAGTATCCAATATGGTGCTAGAAAAGGCCAAACGGTTAGTAGAATGTGGGCACGACGTAGTCATTCTTCTAGATTCCATAACGCGCCTTGCACGTGCTTACAACACCGTTGCACCTGCGTCTGGTAAAGTACTAACAGGAGGCGTAGATGCCAATGCCTTACAGAAGCCTAAACGGTTCTTTGGGGCGGCACGGAACATTGAAGAGGGGGGCTCGCTCACCATCTTGGCAACAGCGCTTACCGAGACGGGGTCAAAGATGGATGATGTGATTTTTGAAGAGTTCAAGGGAACAGGGAATATGGAACTACAGCTTGACCGAAAACTGGCCAACAAGCGTATTTTCCCCGCGGTTGATATTACAGCCTCCAGCACACGTCGCGACGACCTCCTACTTGACAAAATGACTTTAGGGCGTGTTTGGATTTTACGCAACATACTTTCGGAACTCACATCGCCCGAAGCAATGCAATTTATACGCGATAAGATGGAAGGCACTGCAGACAATCAGGAATTCTTGCTTTCCATGCAAAATAACGGACGCCGCATTAACTAACCCAAAAGGTATCAGAACAAAAAACGCGTAGACTCCTCTACGCGTTTTTTTATTTCTCAATATCTAAGTTTCTCGGTCTTGTACTGTGAGCAAACTAGTTTTCGTTCTTACTATCCGCTCCATTCGCTTGTTTTGTGCTTTCAAAATCAGCACGCAGCCGATCTAGCTCACTACGCAAACGAGTCAATTCATCGCTAAATTCGGGGAAACGGCGGAATAGTACCGAACTTTTATAGAACTCGTGTACTGGCATTGCGGGTGTTCCCATTAAGGGATCTTTGGCGCTACGCACTGAATTAGAAATACCAGACTGCGCACCTATCTGAACACCATCGGCAATTTCTATATGCCCTACTAACCCCACTTGCCCGCCAAACATACAATTGCGCCCTACCCTAGTAGAGCCAGCAACGCCCGACTGAGCCGCCATTACCGTGTTCGCACCTACCTCTACGTTGTGCGCAATCTGTACTAGATTGTCTAGTTTTACATTGTCGTGGATGCGCGTAGCGCCCGATGCAGCTCGGTCAATCGTGGTATTCGCACCAATCTCACAATCGTTCCCGACAATAACATTCCCAATTTGCGGGATCTTTATAAAACGCCCATCCGAGTCCTGTGCAAAGCCGAAGCCATCACTCCCTATCACTGCACCCGCATGAACAATGCATCGTTCGCCAACTTCGCACTTCGCATAAATCTTTACACCAGCATAAAGTATGGTTTGTGACTTGATGCGCGTCATGTCTCCCACATAGACGTGCGGATAAATCTGCACCTCATCCTCTATTATTGCCCCGTCGCCTATGTAAGCATAAGGACCAATATAGACATCGCGCCCCACTGTAGCCGACTCTTCGACAATTGCTGTGGGATGAATACCCTTCTTTTTCGGTCGTTGCGACTCAATGTAGGTTAAGAGTTTGGCAAGAGCCCCGTAGGAATCGTCCACACGGACAAGGGTTGCCTTTACGGGCTGTTTTAGCTTGAGATCCCGATTTACTAGTACCACACTAGCCCCCGTTGTATACAGGTAGTGTTCATACTTCGGATTGGATAAAAAGGAGAGGTCGCCCTCTACTCCATCTTCTATTTTAGCAAACTCAGCAACGCGCACAGAGGAGTCACCCTCCACATCGCCTCCGAGATAGGCCGCAATCATTGCCGCTGTTAATTCCATCTGTACCAGCTTTTTTTATCTACGGTGTACCCTATCGCGCACACCGCAAAGGTAAGCAATTGTTTTGGTCAGACGCCATATTGCCACGGGCAACGCATAATAATCACGGCCAAACCTATCGCTCTTTTACTCTAGGGCGTTAGGCGGAGCAGGAAATGTAAGCAATTGGTCGCGGTAGTATTCGTATTGTTTGTGGCGAAGGTCTATCTCGCGGGGCAATCCCTCACAGAGGGAATTTACTAGCGTATCGAACTTATCAAGAATGCCTACAATACGCTCCTGCTCGGATAGCGGAGGGATGGGGATAAAAAAGCATGCTACATCTTTTGAATAAACGTGCGGAACACCACCACCTGTCTTCAACTCATGGATGCTATCTTGAATACTCTGAAGGTAATAATAAGCGTAACGAGCTAGAAGTTGAGTTTCGTCTGTTTTAATAGAAAAAGCATCATTTACGAAAATAGGTTCATTCCAATACATTACAAAACCAGCATAAGCACCAGAACCTGCTATTGTAATAGTTTCTCCATCCCTATTAAATTGATTTATGTAGTATGCTGGGCGTTGTCCACCAGCTACAACTGGATATTTTCCAGCCATTGAGGTCTTTTTTGTTACAGAAGTTCCCCGCTTCAACTTAGCAACCTCCTCCCAGCCTCTTCCATTCCACCCTTTCACCTTGTAACAAGTCTTCTACGAATTTCAGCATAGCAAACAATTCCGTTAGGCGGTACTAAGATAGAGAGAATCAGCTCCATTGGCACAAGTAAAATTGAAGTACACAGTACGACGAAAATTGAAAATATTGAAAATCAACAGAATTACGCGCTTCTTACCTTGTACTTCGTACCAAGAAAGAAGGAGGAACAGCTCTCGCTGCTCCTCCTCGTTTTTCTATAGCAACACCTGTCGGGTTACTTCTTGTCGTATTTCTTATCTATCGTTGTCCAAGGACTTGTAGCTTTCACTGCATCGCAATCCTTGAGTAGCTCGGCTACTGCACGCTCTATCTGCGAATCGTGTCCTTGTTCTAGGCGCAAATAATCCAACGCCACCTCTATATCTGGATGCAATTGCTGATTCTCTAGATAATTGTCGGTAGAATCTATATAACCTACTATCGGCACTCCAAAATATATACTGGGATCTATCTGCGTTTCCCACCACACAGAGGTCATAGTACCTGGTACGGGCATACCTACCAACTTACCAATCCCGAGTGTTTTATAAACCCACGGCGTGCCATGCGCGTTGCTATAGTTAGCCTCCGACATCAGCATGATGCTCGGTTTCTTCCAACGTTTACGCGGTTGTTCCCCTACCCACTGCTCGCGGGGTACTTGGTCTAGATACTTCTTACCACTAAATAGCACCTCTATATCTTCGTGCAAGTGTCCGCCACCATTGTAGCGCGTATCAATTACCACGCCCTCGCGGTCGTTATACCGCCCAAATAGTTCGGAATAAATAGTGCGGAAACTCCCCGCGTTCATAGCGCGAATGTGCACATAACCTAGGCGACCGTTCGATAAGCTATCTACCTCGTGGCGACGTTGTTCTACCCAACGCTCGTACAAAATTTCTTGCAATGCACCCAACGAAATAGGTTTCACTACTTCATTGACGCTCACGCCCCCGTGCGTGAAGGTAACACGTGTACGCTCCCCTGCTTTCTTGTTCAAAAGGCGAGGTAATTCGCCATAATTAGCCAACAATTCACCGTCAATGTGAGTGATCACATCGCCAGCACGGAGCTTAGAATCTGCCTGATCAAAGGGCGCTGTAGCTATTACCTCGGTTACTTTTACACCTTGCCCCTTAAAATCGCGATCGAAAAATACCCCAAGCGACGAGGTACTCCACGAATCGGCTTTTGCCACGTGCCGATACCCCGACCCAGTGTGCGATGCATTCAACTCGCCCAAAAGCTCAGAAAGCAGTTCAGAAAAATCGTAATTGTTGGTGATGTACGGTAAAAATTTTCCATAAGCCTCTTTGTAGAATTTCCAATCTACACCGTGAAGGTCAGAACGGTAGAACTTATCTACCACCTGCTGCCAAGCATGATTGAAAATATACTGACGCTCTTCTTTCTGTCGCCAATCAAACGGAGCATTGAAGCTTACTGTGGTCTGTTTTTCACCCTTCACTTCAATAGCCACCATCTTGCTACCCGCCACTACGAGCATATTTTCGCCCTTCTTGTCAAGCGCTATCGAACCTGCCCCCGCATTCAAGTCTAGTACCTTTTTCGTCTCTTTCTTACGCAGATCCGTTTTCCACAGGTTATACCGACCTTCAAAACTGCACAAATAGTAAAGGCTCTCGCCATCGGGTGTTACAACAGCATCGGAGAGGTCGGAGCTGTGGATCGTAAGACGAACAATGCGATCTTCCACGCGGTTCAGATCTATCTTTAAGCTCTTTACCTCCTCTTTTTCGTCCTTTTTCTTATCCTTGTCGTCCTTCTTAGCATCCTTCTTGGCGTCGGCTTCTGTCTCCTTCAGCACCTCGTACTCGCTCTTTGTGAGGTTGAACTTGTCAAACGCTTCCTTGGTCGTAAAGAAGGCATAAACATCATTCTGAGCGCCCCAACTAGCATGGCTACGAAGCCCGTTCCGATCGCTAGTCCAGATAATCATATCGCCACCCATCATGAAACGAGGGTTCGTATCGGTGTACCCACTCAGGGTAAGATTGGTGATAGGCGCGCCGCCTGCTGCACTAACCAGACCTATATCCGAATTGGGCCAACGATGCTTATCGTTAAACTGTAACACAAACCACTTACTATCGGGCGACCACTGAAAATTCATATCTCCGTCGGAGTACGAATAGTTTTTACTCCCATCCGTGATTTCGCGTACTGCTTTGGTTGCCAAATTGATAACCTTCAGCTTGGTACGATCTTCCAAAAAAGCAACTTCTTTCCCATCGGGCGAAAAAACTGGTTGGAACGTCTGTCGGTCGTTGGCAAGGAGTACTTCCTCTTTCACTTCCGTTGCCAATGAGAAGTACTTATCCTCTGGGCGTACTATTTTTGAGATGTAGAGATTCCAACTCCCGTTACGCTCACCAGCATAAACGAGCGAACGTCCGTCGGGCGAAAAGCTTACCGAGCGTTCCTGTTCTGGAGTGTTCGTTATGCGCTTCGTATCGTTGTACTTGGTAAAAGTTACATACACATCGCCACGCACGACAAAAGCAACCTCTTTGCCATTTGGGGATATAGTTCCATCATCTGCGCCGCCGCGGAAAGTAAGTATCCGTTCCTCCATCTCGTCGTCAGGGCGTATTACCTCCACCTTCAGCTTCTGGGGCGTGTTGCCCTTCGTCATGGTATAAATTTCGCCGTCGTACGAGAAGCAAAGCATCCCGTTATTTGCCACAGAAAGGGCACGTACTGGCAATTTCTCAAATTGAGTAATACGAATGGCATCGCCCCCATCTACAGGCTGTTCGTAAACGTTGAAAGAACCTCCATTCCGCTCACTCAAGAAATAAAAACTCTTACCGTCAGGCGCAAAACGCGGACACCGATCTTCGCCAGGACGCTTCATAATCGAAGTAAGAGCACGCGTGGCGGGCGTATACATCCAGATATCGCGACTGGCAGAACTCGTATGATGTTTACGGAACTCGTTTTCTACACTCGTGCGCTGTTCAAAAATAAAGCTCTTGCCATCGGGCGCATAGCTCACATTTTGTGCAGGCGCAGGTAGTAAGAGCTTCTCAGCCCCCCCATTGACCGATACGCGGTAGAGCGGATTATTCCAACGCCCTACAAAAGCTGCCGAAGTATTTGAACCAAGGTAGGAAGCGGCATACACAATGCTATCGCCATTGGGCGTAAACGACTGTGGGATCTCTGCCGCAGAGAGCAGCGTAATACGCCGCAAGTTTGTACCATCTGCATTGATGGTGAAAATATCGAAATTACCAAAGCGGTCACTGGCAAATGCAAGTTTATCGCCTTTCGGAGACCAAACTGGGTTCGCAGCATAGTCCTTGCCCGTGGTCAAAGCACGTGCCAGACCTCCGCTGGTAGGCACTACATAGAGTACCCCTTGATAAGAGAAGGCAACCTGTGTGCCATCAGGCGAAATGCGCGGAGTTACCAACCATTTCGGCGTATCGCCACTTGCATAGTTCACCCACCCGATTGCGCTCAAGAAGACGACTAATGCTAATTGTCTGAAAACGCTCATGTTCCTTATTTTTATGTATTAACTTCGTACGTAGTGTGGCATATCGCCCTGCGGTAGGATTATGGAAAGCTCTACGAGCCCTTTTACCTCCCCTTCAACGCGCCACGGCGCTTGATAAATCAGCTTCCGAACGCCCTTTTTCTCAATGGTATAAACATTGGTCTCGCCCTGAAAAAGCTGCTCTATAATTGCCTTTGAGCGCTCATTGTGGCAATCTCTCACTTGCTTTCCTATCAACTCTTTTCCGCCACCTTTGGCATTCACTTCTGCCGATTTGGTATTCATGTAAACAATCGTTCCTTCCAGATCGGTTACCGTAATAGCCACAGCAAATTCCTCGAAAATCGTATTCAAATCTATCATTCGTTGCTCCTATCTATCTCCTAGTCAAAAATAGGCATTTTAAGGGGAATGCTACCTCACATCGGCAACACTCAGCGCAATGAGCCGAAAAGCTCCTCACGCCCAGCATACTCACATGCGCACTTTCTGCTTGGCGTCGTACTTCGTACCTAAATTCCACTTTTATAGCTTTACCGAACTGCGCTAAGCTCACGATAACGGAGCTGTGCTTGTGCCGTCTCGCGCGTCGTACCGCGCTGATAAACATAAGCCTTCTCATCGCCCTTGCTCTTTAGCTTTCGTTTACCCTTCCGCGTATCCTTGATTATCTTCATAAAATCTTGGTTCGACGAAGTAATGTACATCGTAAAGCCCTGATACGTAAAGGTGTAATTAACACCTGGGGCAGGCTCTATATAAATTACCAGTTTGTCGCCACCGTTCCGCTTAAGCAATTCCACGAAACCATTTACCTTTTTACCAATCCGTTCGCCCATCAGAGAGCCAATACCTATTTGCCCCACAGAGACGTAGGAATAATTAGCCTGATCCCAACGCATCTGCACATCGGCCAACGAAATGGTTGCATTGAGCTGTGGCAACAGCTCTCGTACTGCGCCAAAAAGTTCAATCTGATTCTTTGCCCGCTCGTACACCCGCTTCGGCAATCGCTCACGTAACCCCATGGCATAATTTTCCTGCGTCTGATCTATTTCGTCAAGATCGGGGTTCGTAAGCAACGCCTGCATCAACAGCTGCATTGCTTCGCGACTGAAGAGAAAATCAAAGTCCATAAAAGCACGGAACTTATGAATACTGTCGGTAGGGTCATAGAGCATTCGTCCCGTAACGTGCGTTTTCACTCGATTAAGCTCGAATGGCATTCGGAGTATACCGTCTGTAAACGACCGACACTCCTGCGGATCTAGTTCAAGACGCTGCGCCACACTATCGGGTGAGACAAATTGTATCGAATCTGCCATAACAAAGCGCCCGCGTTTTCTGTCAAAGGTCATAAACCCTTCGGGGCGCACAAGGTCGCGATCGAGCACTCGGAAACGCGGCGATACGAAGCTGTGGTACAGGTGCGTAGAATCGTTAGAGATAACCACGCCCGATGCCAACCACTTGTTGTTCATGTCGCGCTGCGGGAAGTTTATGGGTATCATCAGGCTATCGGGACGCAAACGACTCATAAAATTCAGTAGCGTAGAGCGCATATCAGGGCAATTATAAAGCGGTTGTACCCCTCCTTGGTATAAGTAGTAGGGTTCGTTTGCATCCACTGTTATTTTGCCCTCATAGTGAAAACGCGGGCTAAGCTTAAAATTCTGATCGACGGTGGCAAAACCATAAGCTTGCGTAGCATTTCCCTCATGCGGTGGCGTGATGTAGATAGAATCTAGCTTAAGCTGCGTTGCCGAATCGCGCTCGTCTATGTAATCTATAAAACCTTTTCCCGAGTACTTGAAACGCCCAGCCAAATTGAGAGAAGCATCGTAGATATGGTGGTAGCGGTCGAATACATTGGCCACAAGGCGCGCCTCCTTCAACGGGAGCATACGTTTTTCATTCTCAATGGCCAGTTTCCCGTCATGAGGGTACGAAACGGCGTCTGCTACCAGCACATAGGGCACAGAATCGGCATCGAGGCGAGGCATACGCAAGTTATACGTAGCATAGCGAGACATGAAATAGAGCGAATCTTCGTACTGCGCTACAGAATAGAAGATAGAACCAATGGGAATTGTATCCTGATCGAGCATATTCACAGGACGGAATGTCCCCTTGGCCACAGCATCTTGTTGCGTTTTGGTTTGGAAGCGTAGCAGGTCTAGATCCATAGGCCAAATTACACGGTCGGCGTGCGTATCATAGCGTATTGCAGTGAGTTTTCCGTAGATTGATGCATTGATGCGCCAAAAATCGCCCTCACGTGTCTGATAATTCATGCGTCCAGAAAGAAAACCCGCCGTAAATGCCTCTATAGCTTGCCCAGGGACGTAGAATTTTACAGCCATCGTATCCGCAAGCCACTTGTAGGAATCAAACTGGAAGAATTGCGACGTCATCTGTGCCTTTCGCATATCTACTACCCCATTGCCTGTCAAACCGACAGGTTGCAACGTATAGTCGCCTATAAAATCGCTTTGATGCTCGTACATGTTAAAGGGCGTTTCTCCCTTGTAGGCGAAGAAAATATCCTTGCGAGGCAACCAACGTATGGGGTGCGAAAGTCCGTGCGTATCGGGGTAACCTATCGCACCATCCAGACGTGTAATATCAAAAGCCGTGCTCTGGGCAAGCGTAGAATCGGGAAAGAACTTAAACTCAGGCGATGTGGTAACCGAAGTAAGATACTTCAGCTTCCCATCTCCTTTCAAGCCTGCATTACTCAGATCTATGTTGTTGAAGAAGCGCCCTTTACCCGCATAAATCGTCATTCCCTCCACGGGCGTTTGATGAATGAATCCCAACGAGGCATCCTCGCGCAAGCGGAGTGTGTCTTGGAAGGGAGCAAAAATATCGTCGGTATACATTGTACCGCCGAAAACAAGGTCTTCAGGCTCAAAGTTGTTGAGATTCTTAAAGACAAACGGTGGTATCTCGAAATAGAAGTTCTTTCTCTCATAGACCCCGTTATAGATCTTCTTATCGTCGTAATAGACAAACGAGGGTTTCGTGGACTCGAAAATGGGATATTCGGGGTTATGCGACAGCCCCGACTTGTTATCTGGTTTATCTATATGTACACGCCCCGTCATCTGTTGTAGGTACGACACAACGCGGTCGCGCGCTCGCTTTCCTTCCAGCGTCAGCTTTTTATTGTTCTGAAAACGCATGGAGGCAGAGTCTACCTCTTTCAGATCTATAGAGAATGTTTCATAGTTGAACGACATGCCTTTCCCCATAAAGGTAAACATGCCCACATCCACTTTTCCGTCAAAAGAGATAGTACGGTTGCGCCCTAACTTGATGAACCTACCTCGCGGCTCTATGTTTACGTTCTGCGAATCGCTCACCGAGATGTGGGAAACACTATAAACATCTAACTCCGAAGTATTGAGATCGAGCACTGCGTTCGCTTTATCTTTTCCCACAGCCGATGAGAAACGGATTACATCATAGTCGCGTCGTGCTCCGCGTGCCGAAATTTGGTCGTACAATTTCTGCATAACCGTAATACGCGCACGGCTCATGTCATACTGAATGAACCCCTCGACAGCCAAATACATCAGCATGTGGCTTACTTGGTCGTAAGAATAGCCCAAATAGCGAGCATAGTCTGCCACTTGAAAGGTACGACTACCTATCTTTTCCGTGAAGTTTGCCACAGACAAAATGGGGTGCTCATTATCGCGCTCCATTCGCTGATCAAACTCCTCAATATCGAAGTAGTTGTCCGACTCAAAAGAGGCGCGCGCAGAAGTAGAGCCTCGGAAAGGGCCAAAGATCATCTTATCTCCCCCCACATTCCAAGTAAGCTCCTCAAAGTGCATAGACATGCGATGAAAGGAGCTATAAAGAGGCGATTGGGTAACCAACAAATCGGTAGGGCTCAGGCGCAACTGTTTCGATTCGTCGCTGTATGCAAACCGCAACCCACGATGGTAAAGACTATCTTGCCCGAGATGTATGGTAACTTGTGCATACGTAGAGCCTATGAACTCGCGGCTAAATGCCATGCGTTCCGCCTGCACCGAGAGGAACGGTTTCCCTTTTCGCTTCAGACTAAAAAGTACGGGTTCATCGGGTGTACCCACACCAATAAGGCGAGCACCAATCATTTCGCAACCTCCAACGAAACGAACGCCATCAAGCATATTCTTCAGATGCAAGCGTTTCTCGTAGGAGACAAATTGCGGATATTGTAATTCCTGTTTATCGGTTGAGCGAACAAGCGCATCCTTAAAAGTCCCCTTAATGGGAGCATTTAGGTAATCGGCGTTCCAGAATACAACCGAATCTGCCGTATAGCTATACTCGTTTGTCGAAACTTTGTAATTCGCCAAAGTAGCATTCACATTTTCCTTGGAGAAATTGGAACGTAACCAGTACACCTTAGCACCGCGCCCCTCCCACAAAGAACGCATAGGGTAATACTCGCCCGTAGTATTCTCCAGAACAATGCTATCGGTGTCGCGTCGGCAGACGAGCGAGACATCCTTAAAAGCATAATGCAATTCGGGCTGAAAACGAACTTGAAGCTGCGCTGGCGTTACGTGCCACTCAAAATTGGGCGTTTTACGTAGCGTCCCTTCACGTACAAAGAGCCAGAATTCCTCAATGTAGCGCACCTGCTCGGCAGCACGAATACGTCTGTCGCTCAGGACATAACGCAACATATCGAGCAGGAGGGGGTATTCTATCGATTTGATGGAATCGCGCAAATAGTAATCCAGAATCGTGTGCCACTGCTTAAAGTAAAGCGTATTCTGCCCAGCAGCACGGAACATACTGTTGCTCAGCTCTAAGACCTCGGCGCGTTCCGCTTCGGAAACTTTGGTAGAAAGCCAAATTTCCGTAAACGTTTTTTCGCTGGCAGCACGCTGGCTTTTACTTTGTTCGGCGTCGGCAAAAAGCGAAAATAGTTCACTCGGGAACTGTACAGCGTCTTTGCTAAATCCCTTAAATCTCTTTCTTTCAGCCCCTTGAAGCCAATAGACAATACCACCCAAGAGCACACATAGGGAAAATAGCAGAAGCACGTAGCGCGATTTTTTCATCCTCATCCATGATTGTAGAACGCATAGCAGCGCTTACAAATGTAGTAAACGGATTTTGCCGCGCAACGTTACCCAGCACCCCTATCCTACAACGTGCCGAAAAACCTGCGACCAATCGCAGAATGAAAAAAAACGGCTTAAAAGGACTTGGCAATCTCTATGAACTGCTCCGCCTTAAGAGACGCACCTCCTATCAAACCACCACTTACGCCATCCTGTGCAAAAATATCGCGCGCATTGGTTGGGTTACAACTCCCACCATAGAGCACAGGGATCTCTTTATGCCAACGCAATTTGCACTCGGCAACAATGCGCGCACACATCCAACCAGCATCTTCCGCTGTGGCCGATTTACCAGTACCTATTGCCCAAATGGGTTCGTAGGCAATAACCACTCTATCGAGATCAGCGCCTTCTAGCGCCACGAGTTGTCGTTCTACGTGCTCCCACGCAACGTGTATTCCTTGCGAACGAATCTTATCGCTCTCACCCACACAATAAAACACCTCAAGATTCTGCTTTTGAGCCTGCGCAATCTTACGACGAAGCAAATCCTCTTTTTCTCCGAAGCGAGCTCTGCGTTCCGAGTGACCTATAATCACTGCCTTCGCACCAAACGATGCAATAATAGCAGCCGACACCTCGCCTGTAAAAGCCCCATTCTCTTCGTCGGAACAATCCTGCGCACCCAATTTCAGATTCGAGAATTTGGAAAAATCTATCCACCCCAGATGCGGAAACGGAGGGAAAACGTACAACTCAACGTCGGAGGCTACCTGCGCCAACGAACTTTCTATTTGCCCAATAAGCCGTACCGCCTCTTCGCGGGTTTTATTCATCTTCCAGTTGCCTGCGACAATCTTACGTTTCATGCTCGAACCCTCCTATTGAATTAACTCACACAAATTTAACCAAAAAGACGTATTATCAAACACGATGCACGGGCGCATCACATTTCGCCAATACGAAATTGATGTTAATATTTTATGTATTCAACCTACAAAAAAAGCGCCCCGAGGAATATTCCCCAGAGCGCCCTTCTCGTCACTACTAGCGCTGCGAAGCGCTACATCAGTGTTTCAGTTTCACCTTTTAGCGTTTTACCAGTTTGTGTGTCACTACCGCCGACTCGGAATACAGACGTAGGAGATAGAAACCTGCGCTGAGATCGCGCGTCTCAACTATTACCTCCGCATCCGTTACATTGGCACTGCGTACAATGCGTCCCATACCATCCAACAATTCGTAACGTACTACCTGCAAATCGGCATTCTTGAAGCGAAGTACATCGGCAAACGGATTTGGGTAAACCAGCACCGCACGCAGACGGTCGTCTTCAATGCCCGTTTTACCTGTTTGCGCTTTTACGGTCACTTTGCAAGTCGCACTGCTACCATTCAGGCGGGCTATTACATTCGCCTCGCCAGGAGCAACGCCATAAACAATACCATTCTGTACCGTACAGATCGTAGGATCATCGGAAACCCATTCTACGCCCGAAACATCGGCATCGGCGGGATTCGTAACCACACGCAGGTAAGCCTCATTCAGTTCGTAGAGCAGAATGCTTTCATGATTGATTGCAAAGCTCGTAACTGGTACTAACGGCTTTATCGTCACCTTGAAGGTGGTCTTAACCGCTGGATCGCTCACTAAGTACGCCGTAACTTCCACAGCTTCGCAAGGCTTAATACCACGCACTTTGCCATCCACGATAGAGAACGAATCGGCGTCAATACCTTCAAAATAGAGCCTACGCTCTGTAGCATCTTGAGGCTCAAAGGTAATCTTCAGCGCTTCGGTACGTCCTTCCGTCACTGCAATATCCTCAATCTGTATTGCTGTAACCAAAGCCGAAGTATTCTTATCGAGCACCTCAACCATACAGATGTCGGTTACCAATGGATTGGAGCGCAACGCTACCGTTATGTATGCGCGTCCTATAGCCATTGCCGTTATCTTTCCTTCGGTATCTACCTGTACCTTCGTCGCATCGCTCGTAGACCATACTACATCACGGTCGGTGGCTGTCTCTGGCACAAACTCTTTTACGAAGAGGGTACGGATGTCGTCTACACGAATCTTGATTTCATTCGTATTGAGACGTATCGCCAATGGCACTACAGGCGGTTTCACCTTAACGAGACACGTCTTCGTTATCGCAGGGTTAGAGTGAAGCTTCATGGTAATAACGACACCATCTGTGCTTACCTTCAACCCTTTTACAACACCGTTCACAACGGACACCACATCGGAGCTAGCCGATTCCCACTCTAAGTACCGATCTGTAGCGTCTGCAGGGGTAAAGACTAGCTTGGTCTTCAGATCCAGCGTCGCGCCATACTCTATTTCGTACTCTGCAGGATCAATATCGAACTTAACATCTGTGGTTGTCTTCGCTTCTACGACGGTTACCACACACGACGCCTTCTTGTCAGGATCCGACTTGAGCGCTACGTGTATTGTGGCAGTGCCCACTTTTACTCCCTTAACGAGGTGCGTTGTATTGTCAAAACTTATTGCTCCGTCCGCATCTTCTACAGTCCAGTCTACGTCTACCTTGGAGGCGTTAGCAGGTTCTACGAACATTGCCAAAATGTACTCTTGGTCAACACCCAACGTAAGCGTTGTAGGATCAAGTACTATGTCGGTAGCATAGATATGCGCGCGGACATTTATTGTACACTCAGCCGTAATAGAAGGATCTGATACGAGTGCGACCTTCAGCTTCGTTTCGCCTACACTTAAAGCCGTAAGCACGCTATTTACTTCGTCATATGCCGCAATGTCTTGCTTTTCAACAGTCCATGTCACCTGTCGATCTGTGGCATCATCGGGTTGGAAAGTCGCAACAAAACTTTCTAATCTGTCACCCACAAACATTGTAACACTCGTTGGGAGCGACAACCCCGTAGTAGGTACTAGACGCACACATTTCACTTGTTCGTGAACATCCTCTACGTCAGTGCTTCCACTTCCGAGCGCCTTCACAGTAATCTGTACTGGACCACCAATAGCTACACCTTCTAGTTCACCCGTCTTTTTGTTAACTTTTATTATGTTTTCATCGGACGAAGTCCACTCTACATCAAGGTCAGAAGCATCTTCTGGCTCTATCTTGTAACGGAGTGAGGAAGCCTTTGCTCCTTGCGCCACCTCTATAGGTTTATCCTTATCGAGGAGTGTTATAGATGTTACTTCGCGTATAAAGACCTCTACTTCGCACACATCCCCTGCATTCTTATTCTCTGCACTCCAAACGGTAATAGTCGTCTTACCTTCTTTCAAGCCCGTGAGCACTCCATCTCGGTCAATAGATGCCACTTCAGGATCGCTACTCTTCCAGAAAACTGCTTTATTGGAAGCTTTGCCTGGAGCAATCCGATAAGTCAGCGTTTTCTTGCTACGAACAGGTAAACGGAGTTCGTGGTCGTCAAGCACCACATTAGCTACTGGTACATAGTCTTTCACAACTTGGATGGTACTTGTGGCGCTCTTATTGCCTTTTTTCGTCGTTGCCGTAACCACACAAATGCCTGGTTTAATACCTGTTACTGTGTTATCCTCAAGTTTTAGAATATCTTCTGTACCCAGCTTCAACTCGTACTCCTTGTCTGTTGTGTTAGCTGGATTAAATACAACCTGCAATTCTAACTTACGTCCTACACCAATCCAAGCGCCTGGTTCGGGCAACAAAGTGATACTTTCTACCTCTACACGATGTACGATGATTTTTATAGTCTTTTTCACCGCATCGCTCGCATCGTCGCCATCAGTAGATTCCACCTCAATTTCAACCTCACCTTCTTCAATGCCCGTTACTACGCCCGTTTTCTCGTCCACTGTAGCCTTAGCGAGATCTTTGGAGGTAAACTTCACAGCATTGGGATAGGTTGCATCCTGCGGCTTAATCGCAAGTTCTTTCTTGAGATCAAGTTTGTCGTGAATTGCAAGACGATACTCGGGGTGAGCAAATTCGAAGTCGGAAATAGCGATATAACAAAGCACATCACAATCGTCATAAGCGCGCTCGTCATCTTGATCGACCTGCATACGAATGTGCGTAAGACCAGGCTTAACACCACGAACCTTGAGCTTTTTCTCGGCACTCATTTTAGTGTAAGTTATAAACCCTTCGGGTATAAGCTTCACCGTAGGTTCGTTGGTAGTCCCCTCTACAGTATAAGATATGAACTTCTCCCCGTCCTTTTTCACTCTTACCTTTAGCGGCTCTGCAATAAGCAGCAAGCGAGGCGCTTTAGTGTCTCCCGTAAACTTCCATTGCCTTTCAGCCTTTAGTTTATTTCTCTCATCCTCCGACTCCTTATAGCGGAGCTTGGTCGCCACTACGCTAATATTTCGTGGGTTAGTTTCCTTATTCGCATACCAGCCCTTAATGGAACGGTCATAGTTTGCAACCCCCATCCCTGAATTGGAGAGTGTAATTTCACCACTCAAGCTGGCGAGATTCCACTTGCCAAGCGAATAATTAAAGGCTTTAGCATTATTGAACGCATTGTACAAAGATTGCACTTGCGAGGTTTTCCAATTACTTATATCCGAGTTAAATTTGGAGGCTTCCATAAAAATGGAGTCCATATTGGTTACCTTTTCCACATTCCAAGCACTTAGATCAGAATTGAAGCTAGAACATGCAAAGAACATGGCAGAAAGATCCTCTGCCTTGCCCACATCCCATTTACTCAAGTCGCTATTGAAAAGACTACACCCGTAGAACATACCTGAAAAATTTTGGCAATTGTCTACTTTCCACTTGCTGAGATCTGCAGAGAAAACACTCACATCAGGACCTACGGGGGTGTCACTCTGATACTTAACACTACGAAATGCATGAGACATGTCCACCACTTGCCTTACATTCCACTTCTCAAGCCCCACACCGCGGAATTTCTTTGCATTTTCAAACATAGATTGCATATAAAGCAACTTCTTGAAATTCCAAGCACTCAGATCAGAATCAAATAAAAAACAATTCTGAAACATCCCAGCAGCATCCTCTACATTCTCTACAAACCAATCTTTAAGATCTGATTGGAAGCTAGCGCATCCGTAGAACATCTCTCGAGTAATACGAGCACGAAGCAATTTCCAGTCTTTCAGATCAGCCGTGAAATAAGGAGACCACTTAAACATGCTTGTAAAATCTTGCCCTTTACGTACGTCCCAACCATCGATGCCAACCACTGGTGTAACGATAACTGCAAACATCGAAGCAAAATCTTCACAACTACTCACATCCCATTTTGAGAAGTTGGTATTTTTCGTGTTCGCTTGGGAGAACATGGCGCGCATTTTCTTTACCTTTCCAACCTTCCAGTCGTCTAACTTCTCTGCTAAGGAAGGAACATACGTAAACATAAAAGACATGTTCTCCACATTCTCTACACGATTTGCCCATTCCGCCAAACCTCTCCCCCGAAACTTGATGCATGAATTGAAAAGCCCCGACATGTTCTTAACATTATCTACACGCCACTCTTTCATATCTTGATCGAACTGCGAACATCCGTTGAACATATTACTAATATCCTCCGTCTGATTCCCTAGCTTCATCCACTTATCCAACCCCTCGCCAGTGAAAGCAGTGCAATAAGCAAACATATTCGCGAAACTCTTTACTTTAAGCACTTTGTCTGCCCATTTCTCGAAATTGACCTTTTTCTCATTGTCTAGCGCACTACATTTGTAGAACATCTCAGACATAAATTCTGCCTTAGAGACATCCCAATTGTCAGGCTTAAAGGCGAGGTTGCGACAACCATAGAACATCTGGCTGAAATTTTTTGCATTCGATACGTTCCACTCATCAAGTCCATCCCCTAGAAACGCAATGCAGTCGTTAAACATACCTTGGAAGTATTTGGCTTTACTCGTGTAATTTTTCCATCCAGCTAGATTTTGATTGAACTTAGTACAGCCCGAGAACATGCTTTGGAACTTTTCACAATTAGCTGGTTTCCAACTACTAATCCCATCACCTGTAAAAGCGAGACACCCTGAAAAGACGTTAGACATATTCTCTATTTTAGACACATCCCATTTATCCAGACTTTTAATTTTGGATAACTTGGTACAACCTTGAAACATAGATTGTATATTCCTAAAATCACCCCTAGGAGCATCCAGAGCTGATATCTCATCCAGCTCTGCACAGTCCTTGAATGCAGCAAACATGGAAATATAGTTCATTTTAGAGCCCCAGCAGAGTATATCTTTCAAGAAAGCTCGAGAACCATTATCTGACATACGAATACGAAAATTTGTAGCTTTAATTTCCAGTATATACGTTTGCCCGCTCTTTAACTTTTTGTCTGTTACATTCTTCGTTACCTCCTTTATCTCCAAGACACCACTGTAATAATTCTTGGGAGACGTGAATGTAGCACTCGTACTTTCGGTGCTCAGGTAGCAGGAATACTGTAGTTTTTCCCCGTAAATAGGCAAAACAATCTTCGGGTTAGTTCCCGAAACAGTCCACTTCGTCACAAAGTTTTGCGAATCCCAAGGCACAGCAATAGCATTGGAAGTCGCTAACAGGACGACAAAAAGTGCCGTCAAGAGCGACACTGCAAGCCGTCGTCCAACTCGCAATTGGTTTACATACTCTCTGAACATATCTTTATTTTTTTATTTGCAATCCAAGAAGCGTACAGATCTTCTACACGCCGTAACAAACCATGCAATAATACGATTATTATCGGTATAATGTGACGTAAAATCATAACATTTAGACGAAAGTCAGCCCACTAACTAGCAAAGAGACCTTTGTTTTGATAAACTCGTATGCAAAATGAGGAAGAAAAGCGTAAAACACAAAGCACTTATTTCGTACTTTTGGTCGTAAATACAAAATGAATGGAGATTGAGGTACATAAGTTTGGAGGCGCATCGCTTGCCAACCCAGACGGCGTAAGACGCATGGGGGCAATCGTGCAACAGCTTTACAAGGGCAAAAAACTCCTGCTCGTAGTAAGCGCCATGGGGAAGACAACCAATGCTCTAGAAAACGCACTGTCAGTAGCTCTAGAGCACGGCAATATTGCTGAAGCGCTGCTTCCGATAGCAACGTTGCACAACGAAATGCTAAGGCAACTCGGATTAGAGCCCGAAGCCACGAAGAACGTTATGCGTCTTTTGAACGATCTGGGTGTTTTGCTCTCCAATCTCCCCACAGCCGACTACGACGAGCTTTACGATCAGGTGATAGCGAACGGCGAACTACTTTCTTCGCTCATCTTCGCAGCGCACCTTGCACAAATGGGGCTCGAGGTCGAATGGGTAGATGTGCGTGCCATACTCCGCACAAATAGTGCACACCGCAGCGCAATTATAGACAGTAGTATCTCTTCGCCACTGGTGCAAGCAAAATTTGCCAATTCCCCCAATAAGATATTTGTAACACAGGGTTTCATTGCGTCAGACGCTGTAGGAGCCACCACAACTTTGGGACGCGAAGGCTCTGATTATTCTGCCGCTTTATTGGGTTGTTTTCTATCCGCGCAAAGCGTTTCCATTTGGAAAGACGTGCCTGGGTTGTTCAGTGCCGACCCCAAGCAATTCCCGAATGCACAACCGATAGCGGCGATAGATTACCGCGAGGTGATAGAGATGTCGTACAACGGGGCGAAAGTTATTCACGAAAAAGCCTTGAAACCGCTACAGAACGCTAACATACCGCTCTATGTACGAACGTTTCTCGCTCCCAACGAAGCGGGCACTTGTATAAACAATTGGCAGGAGGCAGAACGCCGCAATTGGGAAACGATACCACTCATTGCCGTACAAGAGCGACAGGTATTACTAACCGTAAGTCCGCGCGACCTCTCCTTTGCCATACAGGATTATGTTAGCCGCGTATTTGAACTGGTACGCACCCACCATCTTACAGTACGACTCATTCAAAACTCTGCGGTGCGTTTTTCTCTTAGTATGGACTACGATGCGGTGCATTTCCCGCATCTTCTCGCGGCACTACACGAACAGTTCTACACCTCGTACAACCTCGATGTGCTCTTACTGAGTATACGCCACATTCCCGCGCGCTGGCGTGAAATATTAACACAGTTCAACAACTACCTACTGCTACAAGAAACGCGGTCGACCGCACAATATCTCATACTCCGTAACGTATGGGAAGAGGAGCTTGCCCCTTTACTAAAGACCATGTAAAGTAGCGCCCACGGCGCAAGTATAAATTCAGGTAGGAACGCGAAGCGAATAATAAAAAATACGCGTTGCGCATTTTAGGCGTTGTCCGTTAATTTCGTATTTCGATTTTCGAGCGAATCAGGTTTCGCTTCCACGTATCGCGTTCCACTTCTCGAAGAAATCCGTGTCGCGCGTCCAAACGAGTTTCTTCCCGAAACCCAACCTGTTGTCGGTAAACTTAAGGTACGTTACATCCAGCTGCCACAAATGCAAATCCATCAGATTCGCTACAGGGAAGCGCTTACAATATGCCTTCTCTGCCTCTTTCGCAATAGATGGCAAGAGCTGAAATACTGACCCCTGAATCTGCAAACCACGTAGCACACCCACTACCGAACTCTCTAGCACAATACTAGCCGCCACGAAAGAATTGTGACAGATTTGACGAATATGCTTCGTCTTAGAATCCGAGGAAAAGATAAAACACCTATGCTCGGGCAAGAAAACATAAAAAGCGTGACTACACCAAATATCCTCATCTACCGAGGTACAAAGCGTAAGTACGTGATGCTGTGCGATGAAGCCTAGAATGCTATCTGGAATCGGGTGTTCTCCCTCGCCTCGTATACTACTCATGCTCCGCGGGAGAAAATTTTAAGGCAACAATCGAGATGTCGTCAAAGGTTTCGCGAAGCCCCAAATATTCGTCATGCTCCATACGCGAAGCAATAGCCGTAACAAGTGCTCGAGGGTCTTTATAGCGCTGCAACAACCCCAACAAGAAATTGGTACTCGATACCTCCTTACCATCCACTCGCCACTCGGTTACACCATCGGTATAGCAGAGCAACATAGTTTCCTGAGTAAGAACTTCTTGTTCTACCACCAAACTCGGCAACTCCTCCAACATCGCCAACGCAACCGTACACGAATTCAATTGCCGCGCCTCACCCGTCTGCATATTGTAGAGATACGGCGCATTGTGCCCCAAGTTTACATATTCCAACAAATGCGTCCGCACATTGTAGCGCGCAATAAACGCTGTGATATAGGCACTCGTCTCCTGTGCTACATCAAAGACTAGGTGATTAAGGCGCGTTACTATCTCATCTAGTGGGATACCTGACTGGCTTTGTGCCTTAAAATGCGCCTGATAGTTCGCCGTAAGAAGCGCGGCAGGGATACCTTTGCCAGAGACATCGCACACGCAAAACATCAGTTCCTCGTCGTTCAGTACTCGGACATCGAAATAGTCGCCACCTACCTCATAAAAAGGTTGATAAAACGTGGCAATGTGTACCCCAGGCAGATTGGGCAAGCGTTCGGGACGAATGATGAACGAGCGCTGCAAATTAGAAGCCAGCTCCAACTGACTTCGCATCTCTGTTTCCCGCTTCTGCCGCTCAATAGCAAACAAGTTACGCAGCCCGATGTAGGAGAGATAGGTTAAGGTCTGCGCAAAAGTGAGATGGATAATAATCGGACTAACACCACGCACCCGATCGTTGGTATCACCCAAGAGTACAAAGGCTTGCGGCTCGCTTCCTTGCAGCACAGGGATAATCAGGTCTATCTCACGCAGTCCCACAGAACTGTTGCTACTCACAATGGTCGTGCGCGTGTACGAGAAGAGGTCACGTTCTACCTCAATCGCCTCAACATCCTCAGCAGCACAATTAACATTGAGTAGCAAGCGCCACCCCTCTTCTACCCGAAAATAGTACAGAATACGGTTAATATCCAGATCCTCCTGCAAGATCTTGTTGAACCGCTTCAGAAGTCCTCCTGTAGAGTTATCAACTCCGAACTCAGAGGTATAATCAAGAAGCGCCTTAAGCTTGAGTAAATTCAACTTAAGGCGTTCATCTTGCGTACTACTTCTGGAGTTAGCACTCCCGACCAATACAGCCATCAGATTTACAGACCTCTCAAACGCTCTACCTCGTCATGCAAGAGAAAACGCTGTTTGTACAAAAAGCTGTACAGCGATCTAGGATTTCACACGTTCGGAGTATTCGCGCGTACGCGTATCTACTCGAATCTTTTCGCCCGATACAATGAAAAGTGGCACGTTTACCACAGCACCTGTCTCTAACTCTGCTTGTTTCAGAGCAGTAGAAGATGCCGTATCGCCGCGCACTCCAGGTTCTGTATAGGTAACCTCGAGTTCCACGAAGGGAGGCAATTCGCAAGTAAGTACACGCTCCTCATCAGCATGAACCAACACTTGGCAAATCTGTCCTTCCTTCAGCAAATCGTTGTTTTCCACCAAAGCAGGGTCAAGGTAGATCTCCTCAAAAGTCTCGGTGTGCATGAAATGCAGACCCAGATCGTCTTTGTACAAATACTGATATGGGCGCGTCTCTACACGAATGGGGTTAATTTTTACCCCAGCATTGAAAGTATTCTCGAGGGTACGCCCTGTTTCCAAATTCTTCAATTTCGTACGGACAAACGCACCGCCTTTCCCTGGTTTTACGTGTTGAAAATAGGTAACAACATAAAGCTTTCCATTGAACTCTATGCACATCCCCGTACGAAAATCTGCCGTTGTAGCCATCTAACTTACTATTCTACTACTAATTATAATTCAAACTACTCTTCCAAAACCTACTCCTGTGCACGCTTTTCCATCACCTTATCGATCATACCGTAGGCAACAGCCTCTTTTGCCGACATCCAGTAATCGCGATCGGTGTCCTCGTGCACCCTTTCTACGGTTTGCCCCGTATGTTTCGACAATATCTCGTTCAATTCAGCTCGTGCCAACTTTATTTCACGTGCCTCGATCTCTATATCCGACGCCTGACCGCGTACTCCCCCTAGGGGCTGATGTATCATTACGCGCGCATGGGGCAAGGCGGAACGTTTTCCCGTCGTGCCTGCAGCCAAAAGAACCGCAGCCATAGACGCCGCCATGCCTGTACATATCGTAGCAACATCCGAAGAGAGGTACTGCATCGTATCGTATATCCCCAAACCGCCGTGCAAAACGCCACCAGGCGAATTGATATACATGTTGATGTCGCGCCCTCCGTCCCCCGACATTGACTCGAGGAAAAGAAGCTGCGCCTGTATGATATTCGCCACGTCGTCGTCAATCGGGACGCCCAAAAATATGATACGATCCATAAGGAGGCGCGAGAAGACATCCATAACCTGCACGTTCATCTGCCGCTCAATCACCACCTGCGGATTGATGTAATTGGCAGTCCAGTCGGCATAACGCTTGAGGGTGAGAGAACTCAGCCCCCGTACGCCTCGCGCATAACTCTGAAATTCTCGCTCTAAATTCTTTTCAGCCATCCGTAGCTTACTTCTCTTCTTTCTGTTCTTCAACCTCTGCTTGGGGTTCTGCTACTGGCGTTTCATTTCTGATACTTTCCATTAGCTCCTCAAATGAAGGCTCAGATTTCTCCGACTCCGACTGCTTAAATTTAATCTGCAGCTTATATATATCGCTCAAGCCCGATAGGGGGCAGAAATTCGCAATATTCTCTTCACGGTAAGTAACTTCTGCATTCGCAAAGAGGGTCTCAAGGAGCAGTACCCGAGTCATAATCATGTTCACGGTTTTCGCGAACACATCCCCTTCTTCACGCCCACTAACGAAAGATACTTTTTGCGCATCGCTAAATAGCTCTAGCATATAGAGCGATGGAGTACATAACGCCAAATCGGCAACCAATGAGAGGCGCTTGTAATACAGCTCTTCGTTACTTGTTATTGCTTTGTATTTCTCCTTCAAGTTGGTAAATAACCTCCTCGTGAAAGCCTCTTCGCGAAGTATCTGCCGACGATGCGATACGTAGAATGGAAGTAACTGCATATTCACACCTTCTTGCATGAGTACATTATGCATCCACTCGAAGGGAATTTCAAATTCCCACTCACTCGCTAACTTTTCTAGCTCGGAGCGCACAGCAGCAATCTGGCATGCCAGCTGTACCTTCTCCTCCGTTTGCTTGTGTATTCGTTTCAGGATTTCCTCTTTGCTAAGATTGGAGCTACGATCGTCCGATAGAAGACGCTGAAGCAAAACTTCGGTACTGTCTTCTAACTTGTCATAACGATACATTTGCTCAACACTCAAGGCAAACCCTTGTTTCTCCATTTGCGCGAACAGCTCTGGGAGCTCTTTTTTAATCTCTTCTAGATCGACAAACGGAACAAGCAAACTATAGCTATCGGATGAGAAAGCTACACGCTCATCTTGCTTCTTTCCCCGTAGGGCAGTTTGGAAGTTTTCGGGCAAGTCTTCCCACGCTACCGCGAAATGGTTAATAAGATCCCATTGCTCGGTTTCTGCGTTGTTTTCCTTGTTTTCAGTGCGAACTCTGGGCGTTTCTATTTTTATCCCCAAATAAAGATTCTCGCCAACGGGAGTCTCTTTCACGGTTTGGGGTATCATATTGCGGCACAAGTTCGCATCAAAGTGTTGCCAGTAGGCCTCGTCGAACACAGGGCGTAGTGCCGTTACCTTCAAGTCTGATGGAATGTTTAATTCGGGCACAACAAGCACATGGAATGCCATCTTGGCTGGTTCATTGAGTGCCAGTTGAAAGTCCTCGTCCGCCGCTGGGTAAATCCCTCCTACTGTTAAAATCTGATTCTGTTCTATATATTCGTTGAGCGCTTTCTCACTCATTTCTTGGATCGTACCACGTAGCAACTGCTCACCGTAACGTTTTGCCACCAAACCCGCAGGAACATGCCCTTTCCGGAAACCAGGAAGCTCCAGATTGCGAGCAGCGGCTTTAATTTCTTTGTTGTATTTCTCCGTATAGTCTGCGGGTGCAAACTCTAGGCGAATCGTATGCACGTTCGCCAATTTCGTACTATTCTCCCCACTAATATTCATCTTATGCTTTTAAGCTTAGTAACTTCAGAAAAACGATTACAATTCGGCTATCATTGTCTCGCAAGCGCGGACTTTATCGCCCAATGCCACAGAGACATGCGCATCGAGTGGGATAAAAATATCTACGCGTGAGCCAAATTTTATGAAACCGAATTCTGTTCCAGCCTTTACGTTTTCACCCTCTTGTGCGTAGCAGCAGATACGACGCGCAACAGCGCCCGCAATCTGACGGAAAAGGACTCGCACCCCTTGTTCAGTACGTACAACGACCGTGGTACGTTCATTCTCGGTAGAGGATTTGGGATGCCACGCTACCAAGAATTTCCCTTTGTGATAACGAACATAATCCACATAGCCGCTAACAGGATAGGCGTTGGCGTGAACATTCCACACAGACATGAAAATGGAAACAACCTGCACTTCATCGTTGAAAACCTCGGGCTCATATACGCGCTCAATGGCTACAACGCGCCCATCGGCAGGGCTGTAGACTTTTCCCGCCAAGCCTGGACAGCTGCGCACCATACGACGGAAAAAGTGTCCAACAAACAGAAGGAGCAATACTAAGAGTACTGCAACCGTCAGGAAGATAACCCAATACGTAAAAAGAAAAAGCGCCACTGCCACAGCAACAGACACCAGCGCCAGCAGTGCGAGGATACGCACCCCCTCACGATGAATTCCCATGCCCCCTCGTTTTGTATTATTACGCAAAAGTAACGCTTTCCCTAGAACTTGCATTACATGCGCATTGACCGTTTGGAGGTACGAGCATAAAGAAAAACGGACACCGCCTAAAAGGCAATTTCCGTTATTCTCCTATTTCGATTTTCGGGCGCTGCGGGCAACACCCATACATTCCTCGGTTTTAGAAATTCTTTTCCAGCTGCTCGCGGGCATATTCTGGGGTGATGTGCAACTCGGTTGCGCCGCTCTGAGGAAGGCTGTACATTCCTTCCATGAAGATGGCTTCGCAAAGTGAACGCAAACCCCGCGCCCCCAATTTGAATTCTATGGCTTTATCTACAATATAGTCTAGCACAGCATCGTCTATCGTCATACGGATACCGTCTAAACGGAAAAGCTCCTCATATTGGCGCACAATTGCGTTCTCGGGCTTTGTTAGTATATCGCGTAGCGCTGCCCGATCGAGCGGCTCAAGATTGGCTATTATCGGAAGGCGTCCCACCAATTCGGGAATAAGACCAAAGGCGCGCAGATCTTGCGGTGCGATATACTGCAACAAATTATCGCTCTGCAATTGCTTTTTTTCCTCGTTTCCATAACCGATAAACTTTCGGTTCATACGGTTTGCAATAATCCGATCAATCCCCTCAAAAGCACCTCCGCAAATAAAAAGGATATCACGTGTATTCACGGAGATCATCTTTTGCTCGGGGTGTTTGCGCCCTCCTTGGGGTGGCACATTGACGTTTGTCCCCTCCAAGATTTTCAAAAGCGCCTGCTGCACTCCTTCGCCCGACACATCGCGCGTAATGGACGGGTTATCGCCCTTACGACCAATCTTATCAATCTCGTCTATGAAAATGATACCATGCTCCGCGGTACTCACATCGTAGTCTGCCACTTGTAGTAGGCGCGTAAGAATACTCTCGACGTCTTCGCCCACATAGCCGGCTTGCGTGAACACCGTGGCATCTACCAACGCAAAAGGCACTTTAAGCATTCGCGCTATGGTGCTAGCAAGCAACGTTTTACCCACACCCGTAGGCCCAACGAAAAGGACATTACTCTTCTCAATTTCCACGCGCACCGAGCCGCCTTCTTGCTTTTCTTTCTTTTTCTTTGTTGCTTCCTCCTCACGCGAAAGCAGACGTTTGTAATGATTATAAACCGCCACCGAGAGGTAACGCTTCGCGCGTTCTTGCCCTATCACATAACGGTCTAGCGCTTGCTTCAGAGCAACTGGCGGCATGAGCTCCTCGGTTGTTAACCCTAGGTGAAAGGGTTTGGCTTCTGCCTCCTGCCGCGAAAGTAGAAACGTATTGATTTGCGCCACACAATCGGTACACACGCAGCCTATACTACCACGTATGAGTGTACATTCCTCATCGCCACGACCACAAATCGCACAAACAGGCCGATTACTCTCCTTCTCTTTCATTGCCTCTACTTTCCAAATTCTTAGCCACTTCTACCCGCACCGTTTGCAACGACCGCAATACACTGTCCTGCTGCCGCATAGCTTGCTCAAAAGCAGGACGGAGCTCCTCTTTGATGGGCGTATCGCTCGGGGAATCCAGTGTCAGGGGATTGATGGGCGTTCCATTCTTCCATACGCGGAAATCGAGGTGTGGTCCCGTAGCATAACCCGTCATCCCTACATAGCCAATCACGTCACTTTGTTGAACTCTACTCCCTACTTGAATCCCCTTTGCAAACTTCGATAAATGCAAGTAGCCCGTAGTATAAACCCCGTTGTGGCGGATTTTCACAAAGTTTCCTCCACCACGCTCGTAGCCTTTTCCTATCACTGTGCCATCGCCCAGTGCCATAACAGGCGTGCCCATCGGAGCCGCGTAATCTACCCCAGTATGCGCACGTACTATCTTCAAAATAGGATGCATACGTCCGTAGGAAAAATGCGACGAAATACGCGTAAACGACAGGGGTGCTTTCAAAAAAGCCTTGCGCAAACTGTTGCCCTGTGCATCCCAATAGCTGAAAGAGGAATCCTGCTCAAAGCTGTACGCTTTCAACGTATCTTTGCCGTGGATGTAATACGCCGTATAGATTCGCCCTAGTCCGACCTCTTGGTCTGCCACAAAACGCTTGTCATACACTGTAACGAACTCATCGCCCGAGGTCAAACCAAAGAAGTCTACACTCCATGCAAAGAGGTCGGAAAGCCGAAGCGCCAACTCGGGTTGTGCACCACTTTCGCGCATAGCATTCCACAAGGAGCTTTCAACCTTGGCATGAGAAAGCGACAACTGGTGTGAAACCGACAAACTATCGTAACGAACCGTAACACTATCGCCCGTAAAGCCTACCAACAAATACGCCTCTGGACTGTGTCGATACACCCAGTAAGCCACCGACGAGTCGTCGTTGCGAAAAAAATAGGTTTCTTTCCCCGCACGAAAACGCTTTACGGAAAAGATACTGTCAATACGAAAGCCCAACCCACGCAAATGGTGCTCTGCAACATGCTCTGAACGGAGAAAGCCCTCAAGAAGCGAATTTGCGGGGAGCTTCACCGTATCAATCTGATAATTGCTCCGCGGTATCCCATAACACTCGCCTACAAAAGGAGGAAGCGGTTCTTCAACTACGGGAGTTTCCGTGACCGTGGAGGGCGTCGTTTCATGACAAGAAGCGAGAGCCAATGCAAAGATTATCAACAATATAAAGAGGGAGCATGAACCGTTCTTCATAATCGTTTCAGATGTAAAATTTAAGAAAGAGAGCATATTACACTATGCCGAGAAGCATTATACAGAGGCATTACACGCATCGTCAGTCCTTGCTTTGCGTGTATTTCGTACTTAGAACCCCGTAAATTCTCGCCCTGTAACGACACTCACGCTACTTTATACGGTCAAAGCCGTTGCCATAAACGCCCATTACGGATGCCACAGAGGTAAAGGCATTGGGGTCTATGTCGCGTACGAGGTGCAACAGCGTCCCTTGTTCATTCTTACGAATTACCACCATGATAACCTCTGTATCCTCCTTAGAATACCACCCCGAGCCCTTCAAAAGGGTTACCCCGCGGTGCATCTCTTGCGTAATCTTTTCAGCAATCTCTTCGCGCTTATTAGAAAGAATCATAACCTGTAGAGACTGGCGCATACCCGAGAGATAAAGATCTACCATGTACGAGGTCATAAACATGACCAAATAACCATATACAAGAGCTTCAAGACACTGAGGCACACTTAAACCTTGGCTATATAACACGAAAAAAGCAGAACTAATAATTACGGCATCAGCTGCTAGAATAGCACGCCCAGGACTCACATTTCGATACTTTGTAACGATCATGGCAATTATATCAGTTCCACCAGTACTACCGCCCATACTGAAGGCAATACCTATCCCCGTACCCGAAAGTGCACCACCAATAATTGTACCCAACAAACGCTCAGTTACAATACACTCAGTTATATAAGCCTGCTCCACAACGAGAAGAAACGATGCTACTAGCACGGCGTAGATCGTCTTCATCCCAAAGTTTATACCTACTACTTTCGCGGCAATGGCAATTAGCAATGCATTGAATATCAGATTTGTATAACCTACAGGGAAACCTGTAAGCATATAGACCAAGTTACCTACCCCTGTTGCGCCTCCCCCTGTTATTTTCAAAGGGATGAGAAATGCAGTCCACCCCAAGGTGTAGACTATCAGACCTATCGTTATGATAGCATACTCGCGAAGCGTCTTCGCAACTTTGTTCTTCTTCGTTTGCATTCTAGCTCTTTCCTCTACGCGTCTCTTCTCGACCTAACTCAACACAATGTTTACAATTTTATTGGGCACAACCACAACCTTTCGTACTGTTTTCCCTTCAATATATTTCTGCGCCTCTGCACTAGAGAGCACAATCTTTTCCACCTCGGCAGCAGGTAAATTGCGCTTAATACGGAGCGTGAAACGCATCTTGCCATTGAACGAGACGGGACACTCGAACGACTCTTCTTCCAAGAGCGCCGTATTGTATACAGGCCATTGTGCCGTAAGTACTGTTCCGTCAAACCCTAGTTGTTCCCATAGCTCCGAGGCAATGTGAGGCGCAAATGGAGCTAAAAGAATAAGGAAAGGCTTCAATACCGCACGTTTGTTACAGTGCAAATCAATGAGTTCATTCAATGCTATCATGAAGCGCGATACGCATACATTGAAACTGAGGGTCTCGATCCCCTCCGTCACTTGCTTGATGGTATTGTGAATAACACGAGTAGAGACTGCACATGGCGTCTCGTCGCTCAGAGGCTCTGCGGTACAGAAATTCCACAAGCGGCGCAAGAACTTAAATACGCCATCTATCCCGTTCGTATCCCACGGTTTCGATTGCTCCAGCGGGCCTAAGAACATCTCGTACATACGCAAGGTGTCTGCGCCGTACTTCTTCACAATTTCGTCGGGGTTTACCACATTGAAGAGCGATTTGCTCATCTTCTCAATCGCCCATCCGCACTTGTATTCGCCCCCTTCTAATTCAAATTCTGCCTGATCTATATCTGTTGTGCTTTTGAAGTAGGCTTCGAGATCCAGAATATCATTATGCACCAGATTTACATCTACATGGATTTCGGTGGTGTCGTACTTATCTTTCAAACCGACAGAGACGAACTTGTTCGTGCCCTTTACCCGATAGACGAAGTTCGAGCGCCCGAGTATCATGCCTTGGTTCACGAGATGCTTGAAGGGTTCGTCGCATGGCACATAGCCTAGGTCATACAAGAACTTGTCCCAGAAACGCGAATAGAGCAAATGCCCCGTGGCATGCTCTGTCCCCCCGATGTAGAGGTCTACTTGCCGCCAATAGTCTACAGCCTCGCGCGAAACGAGCGCCTTGTCGTCATGCGGATCCATAAAGCGCAGGTAATAGGCAGACGACCCTGCAAAACCTGGCATGGTAGAAGTTTCAATGGGATACCCTTCCTTTGTTGTCCAATTTTTAGCGCGTGCTAACGGAGGTTCGCCGTTCGTGGTAGGGAGAAAACTTTCCACCTCGGGCAACGTAAGTGGCATCTCTTCCAGCGGCATAGCATGCGGCACGCCATCTTTGTAATAGATGGGGATGGGTTCGCCCCAATAGCGCTGACGGCTGAATATGGCATCGCGCAAACGGTAGTTCACAAAGCGTACACCGCACCCTTTTTGCTCGAGGAGTGTACACATCTGGGAGGTTGCTTCGGGTGTAGTTAAATCTGTAATTTCGTGGCTATTTACCGCAAAGCCCGTTTTGGCCTCAAAGGCTTCTTGCCATGTGGCTGGGTCGGATGTTTCGCCTTTCTTGGCTGCCACTACCTGCCGAATCGGTAACTTGAAGGTACGCGCAAATGTAAAGTCGCGACTGTCATGGGCGGGTACTGCCATGATGGCGCCTGTTCCGTAGCCTCCCAGCACGTAGTCTGCCACCCATATAGGTAGGCGTTCGCCTGTAAGCGGATGAATGGCATACGAGCCTGTAAATTCGCCAGTGCAGCGTTTTGTTTCCATGAGGCGCTCGCGCTCGGTACGACGCGAAACCAAATCGAGATACTCTAGCACTGCGCACGACTGCGCTGGTTTTATGAGCGATTCTACGTAGGGATGCTCGGGGGCAAGTACTAGGAAAGTTACGCCGTAAATGGTGTCGGGACGCGTAGTAAATACCTCAATCTTACGCTCTTCGTTTTCGATCGGAAACCAAACACGCGCACCTTCCGAACGCCCTATCCAGTTGCGCTGCATCTGTTTGAGCGAATCTGTCCACTCCAACTGTTCGAGACCTTGAAGCAGACGTTCGGCATAAGCGGTAATTCGCAAGCACCACTGCCGCATGGTCTTCTGTACCACGGGATGCCCGCCACGCACGGAAAGACCGTCTTTTACCTCATCGTTGGCAAGAACGGTACCCAGTGCCTCGCACCAGTTTACCATCATATCGTCCTGATATGCCAAACGATACTGTTGCAAAATATTCTCCTTTTCTCTCTCTCCGAATGCATTCCACTCCTCGGCGGAGAAATGAGACAGTTTGTGCGTAAAGGCTGTATTGCCTTGGCTTCCGTGCAAGGAGAAGTACTCTTCGAGTTGTGAAATGGGGAGTGCCTTATCGGCTTTTACGTCGTAGTAATGGGCGAAGAGTTGCAAGAAGACCCACTGCGTCCATTTATAGTACTCGGGGTCGGAGGTACGCAGCTCGCGACTCCAGTCGTAGCTGAGCCCGAGCATTTGGAGTTGCGCACGGTAACGCTCTACATTGCGCTGCGTTGTTATAGCGGGATGCTGCCCTGTTTGTATGGCGTACTGTTCGGC
The DNA here is from genome assembly GCA_905373475.1 of Bacteroidia bacterium. Classification (GTDB taxonomy): domain Bacteria; phylum Bacteroidota; class Bacteroidia; order Bacteroidales; family CAJPTX01; genus Bacteroides_D. Next base: position 69,863 of record CAJPTC010000004.1, read on the forward strand.
AGGAAGCCCGAAAGCGTCGTACCCCATGGGGTGCAGCACGTTGTACCCTCGTAAACGCATGTAGCGGCTGTAAATGTCGGAGGCAATATAGCCTAGCGGATGCCCAACGTGCAAACCTGCGCCCGAGGGGTAGGGGAACATGTCTAGGACGTAAAACTTGGGCTTCGTTTGGTCAACAGCCACCTTATCGGTCTGTTGCTCGCGCCAACGTTCTTGCCATTTCTTCTCGATGCCTGTAAAGTCGTACGTCTGCCCCATTTTCCTTTTTATTACCACACCCTTTATAGGGCGCAAAAGTAATAAAGAGGGCGTACATAAGATAAATTCACAGGGGCAGTTGGTTAAATTTAGGTACGAGGTACGGGGTACGAACGCAAAGCGAATAATGAAAATGCACGATGCGCATTTAATGGGCGTAGTACGTTCTACGCTTGCGAAAACTTTTTCAGTACCTTTGTATAGTGATGGAACGCTAAAAACGCCCTTTGGTAAAAACACTACTGACCAGCAAGATGCTAGCCCTGCTTAAGTCTCGTAAATTTTTAGCTGTTTACGTTTGATATCACGAGAAATGCGACAGTTTGCCCTTCCTTTAGAGAATCTTAAATATTTCTCTAAGTTTTTGTGCAAGATTGTGCATTAGTAGTCTTTCCCTAAATCTATACGCTTTTGACAGCAACCAGAGAGCACCCGTGATGCCTAGGGGTGGCATTTAGATTAGCTATTCCTCAATTTCTTTAACTCCCCCTTTCTCAGTTTCCGTTTTGTCTTTTAGCTTCACGCTTGCACTCAAGAAGAGCTGAAGGTTTAGGTGTAAGCCCCCTGCGCCTTCTCTGTTTTTTGTACCTTTGTGCAGAGAATTTGACGCTAAAATTTGTTTTCAGATGAAAATCGGGGTTGTGGTTTTCCCAGGGTCTAATTGCGATCGGGATGCGGAGTATTGTTTTGGCAGTATAATGGGGCACGATGTGGTACGTCTCTGGCACAAAGAGGCTACCCTACCCTCTCTCGATCTGGTTGTTATCCCAGGCGGATTCTCGTACGGCGATTATTTGCGTTCGGGCGCGCTTGCCCGTTTTTCGCCCATCATGGAGGCTGTGAGCGCTTACGCCGAGGCTGACGGGAAAATCTTAGGAATATGCAACGGCTTCCAAGTCCTGTGCGAGGCAGGACTTTTGCCAGGCGCTTTGCGTATGAACAGCCCTAAACGATTTGTTTGTAAGAATATAAACCTACTGCCCGAGGTAAAACACAATATGCCAACGGCAGGTCTCGATCCCACACGCCCACTCCTTATCCCGATTGCACACGGCGAAGGCTCGTATTATGCCGATCGCGACACGCTTTCGGCACTTCGCGTAAACGGACAGATTCTATTCCGCTACTGCGACGCCGATGGGAAGGTAAGCGACACTGTAAACCCCAATGGTTCGGTGGATAACATTGCAGGAATCTCGAGCAAGAACCATTGCGTGGTGGGTATGATGCCACACCCCGAGCGTGCCTGCGATGCAAAGCAAGGCAATACAGACGGTCTGAAACTATTGCAGTCGTTGTTGCGTTTCTGGGCTAAAGTCTGACGGGATATGACAGAATACGGCTCACCTTTTCATGCATACGACATCCGCGGGCGGTTGGGAAAAGAATTCACGCTCAGGGAATTGGGGTTGTGCGGTTTCTATATCGCACAGTTTTTTGCGAATAAGCACACGCTTTGCATCGGACATGATGCACGGAGTACCTCGCCCCAAATTGCAGCACAACTAGTGCAAGATATTCCTCTGCTGGCAGGCGTAAATGTTCTTAACGTGGGACAATGTACAACCCCGCAGCTATACTTTTCGCAATGGAGGCTAGGGCTGGATTGTTCGATAATGATTACTGCTTCGCACAATCCGCCTGAGTATAACGGCTTAAAGGTCACGGGGCGTAAAGGTGTGCCCATTGGTTATGCGAACGGGCTGAAAAATGTAGAGGCTATGTTAAAGAAGAACATTGCACTCTGTCCAGTTCGTAAAGCCAAGGATGTGTTTGATGTAAATACCAAGCGGGCGTATCTGAACTTTTTGCAGGAGTTCGGTAGAACGTCGTACGGGCTTAAATATGCTGTAGACTGCATGCATGGCGCAGTGGGTAATCTTGTACACGATGCCCTTGCCGATGCCGCTTTGTACCTTAATGACAAGCCTGACGGAAAATTTACCAAAGAAGGACCAAATCCCACTATTGCTTCTAACCGCACGCAATTAGAGAAGGCGGTACGTGAGTTGCAATGCGATGTAGGCGTAATATTCGATGGGGATGGCGACCGCGTTATGTTCCTCGATGAAACAGGCGAGCTCGTTCCCCCCGATCTCCTCATTGCACTTATTGCCGAATATTTATACGGCATTAAGCATCGCAGTAAAAAACGCCCCGTACTTGTCGATATTCGTACATCGAAATCGGTTACGGAGGCTCTGGAGGAGATGGGGGTTGGCGTCGAGGTAGGGCGTGTAGGGCGTGTCTTCATGTCTAACAAACTGCGCAACATTAAGGGTACAATTGGCGGTGAATTGGCGGGGCACTACTACTATGGCGATTTCAATTATTTCGATTCGGGGTTGCTAACGGCGCGCATTGTGCTAGATGCTGTATGTTACCTCAAGGAGAGCGGCTTTACATTGCACGAATGGGTGTTAAAAGCGAAACGCTATGAGAATAGTGGCGAGCTGAATTTCCAAGTAGAAGAGGTGCGGAAAGCACAAATAATCAACACTTTGCGCGACCATTTCACCGAGCAAGAAGCGCCGACTTTTGTGAGCGACGAGGATGGGTATCGCGTCGAGTTTCCCGACTGGTGGTTTAGCATTCGTTCATCGAACACAGAGCCTTTGTTACGTCTTATTGTAGAAGCGCGTAGCGAGAAGATGCTCACAGAAAAGGTTGCCGAAGCGCGTGCGCTGATTCTGAAGAAGTAGAGGCTGTTAAAGCGCATTCTGTTTTATTTTGCATGAATAACAAAATGCGCATTTAATGGGTGCTCCTCCCGCGGACGGCGTTTTACGGCGCAAAGCGAATATGTAAAATGCATGTTGGAAATTTCGGGCATTGCGGGGAATATCCCGACAACACTAGTATTCAATGTTGTATGCGCATTGCGATACATAGATTTTTCGGCACGATGTGCCGAAGTGGGCGAATCAGGTTTCGCCCCTACAGAGGACAATAAATAATATCAAATAAAAAGGGTAAAGCACGTCGTCGCCCATACAAAAAACAGGCACGCATTTCGCCCCATACAACGTTAAATTGATAATCAAAAAAAACGGACGTTGCGGGCAACGCCCCTAGAGTGACACAATCAAGACAATGCGCGGTGCGCATTTAATGGGCGATCCTCGCGCGGACGGCGTTTTGCGGCGCAAAGCGAATATGTAAAATGCATGTTGGAAATTTCGGGCATTGCGATACATAGATTTTTCGGCACGATGTGCCGAAGTGGGCGAATCAGGTTTCGCCCCTACGGAGGACAATAGATAAATCAAATAAAAAGGGTAAGGCACGCCGTCGCCCATACAACGTTAATATATTGATAATCCAAAAAAACGGTCATTACAGACAATAACACAATCAAGAAAATGCGCGATGCGCATTTAATGGGTGGGGTACGCTGTCGCCCCTACGAGATGGTATTCAATGTTTTATGCGTATTGCGATGCGATAATATTCGGCATGATATGCCGAATTGGGCGAATCAGGTTTCGCCCCTACACGATTGAATTTGGCTCAGTCATAGAATTCAGAATCAGAGATGGAGCTAGTTAAGAGTTAAGACAAGCGGGGTTTGCGGGCGATGTGACATACTCAATTCGTGGCTGTGGTATAGAATTTGATACTAACTTGCAACGTTGTTGCGTTTCTTACGAAGCGCTTTGAGTAGTACTGCCATCATGACTTGTTCCTATTTTTTGCGATTTCTATTCGCAGCCCCGCTTTTGTTTCTCACATTAGGAGTTTCGTACGGACAGACCTTTCTAGAAGGGCGCGTTGTTTCGCCCTCTGAGCCGCAGGGTGTAGCAGGAGCACTCGTCTATCTCCGTGGTACGAACTACGGGGCTTATACAGACTCGGTGGGTGCGTTCCGCTTCGCTTATGAGGGGCGTCTTGCCGATTCCCTGATTGTTGAGAGTTTAGGCTATGAACGCACTGGTGTTGCCTTAGCTTTTTACCCGAACTGCGATCTGCACATTGCACTCCGCAGTAGTTCGGTCGATATAGAATCGGTGCGCATTACTGCGAATTACGCTGCCTCCAAGCAAAGAGCCACGACGCAAACCTTGCGAGTGGTGGGCGCTGAACTTATTTCACAACGCAGACAGACAACTCTGGCGCAGACCCTAGAGCAAGTGGCAGGGGTGCATGCCATGCGTATTGGCAACGGGGCGAGCAAACCCATGATCCGAGGAATGGGATTTAACCGAATTGCCGTGCTAGACCGTGGTGTAAAACAGGAGGGGCAACAGTGGGGTGCTGACCACGGATTGGAACTCGATCAGATGTCGGCAGAACATGTAGGGGTGTACAAAGGGGCAACCAGTCTTCGTTATGGCGGCGACGCGATGGGAGGTGCTATCGTTGTCAATGCAGACATACCTCACCCCGTGGACGGATTTCATGGGAAGGGAGTTGCATGGTATGCTTCCAATTCGCAATTGGGGGGGCTTTCGGTGAAAAGTTCCTACACTGGTAAGAAATTCTTCTATTCGTTTACACTTACTGGCACAGAATACGGCGATTATGCGGTGCCTACAGATACGATAGTCTATCTCACACAAAAACTCCCTATTTACGGTCAGCGACTGAAAAACACGGCAGGACAGGAGCGAGATGCTGCGCTCACACTGGGGCTTGACAACTACTACGGTGTGTTTGCTCTTACGGCAAGTCACGTTTATCAGAAGATGGGCTTTTTCCCTGGTTCGCACGGCATCCCAAGTCTTGAACGCATTGCGCCAGATGGGAGCACTCGCAATATAGAGTTCCCCTATTCGCGCGCTAACCATTCCAAGCTTATTTTCAACTACCGAACCAATCCGCACGGGCGCCAATGGACAGCCTTTCTCGATCTCGGCTTGCAATATAATACACGCGACGAATTGTCTTCTTTTCACACCCACTACCCCGCACAACGTCCTCCTGAAAGGGATGCCGACCTCGAACTCTCGTTCCGCTTGCTTACACTTTCGGCTTCTCCACGTTTACTGTGGAAACTCCCTCATAACATGCAGCTCGAAACGGGCATTGACGCACAGTTTCAGAGTCATCTCTTTGCAGGCTATAGCTTCCTGCTTCCCCGCTACACGCGCAGTATATTGGGCAGCTATGTTACCTATTCGTGGCAACCGATTAGGAAGCTCCGTTTGGAGGCAGGCATACGAGGCGACGGAGCGATGTTGCAAATAGACGAATACGATGATCGCATTTTAGCGCAATATTTAACCGCAAATTCTTCGCTAACGCCTAAGCAAATAGAGGCTTACGCTAAACTTAGTCCGTACCTTTCGCGCCAGTTTTTCAACTATAGCTGGGCACTCGGCGGTGCATGGCACTATACCGAACACCAAGCACTTAAACTACACATTGGGCGTAGTTTCCGCCTTCCGAGTGTGCATGAATTGGCGGCGAATGGTGTGCACCACGGTTCATTTCGGCACGAGCGTGGCGATGTAAATCTGAATTCGGAGATAGGACACCAAGTAGATTTTGAATACGTGGTTACGTACAAAAAATGGCGCATTGGTATCAATCCATTTGCCGCTTATTACTCCAATTATATATTTCTCAACCCGTCGCTCACGTGGTCTCTTTTGCCCGATGCGGGACAGATTTACCAGTTCTCGCAAGCGCAGGTCCTTTCATACGGCGGGGAGCTTGAAGTGCACGGACACTTGCTCCAATCGCTATCCGTCAGTGGTAATGCTTCTACCGTTCTACTCGATAACCTGACCGACGGCTATCCGCTGCCTTTTGTGCCTCCAGTCTCCCTGCGTGGGGTGCTGAGTTGGACGCTTCCTTGGCCGAGCGAACGCTATGGGAAAATAACTCTCGAAGGTGAAGCCCATTACTCGGCAACGCAGGAGCGCGTGGCACGCAACGAACTCACGACCCCAAGCTCACTACGTTTTGACGCTCTAATTGTCTATCGGCACGATATAGCAAAGATGGAATGCTCGCTACGTTTTGGATGTCGTAACCTCACCAATGTTCGCTATTTCAACCATTTGAGCTACTATCGCGCATTAGGGATTCCCGAACCAGGACGTTCTTGGAATTTAGAACTAGCCATCAACATCTAACGAACTCTCGCACTTCCGCCCCATTTTGGGTTGAGCCTAATTCCTTGGTCTCAATAAGTACTCGTTTTGTTCTATAAAAAAAATGCCACGAATCCTTTTAAGAACTCGTGGCATGAAATATTTAATACCTTACTATCTCACTTCTGCCCGTTTATTTCTTCTTGTCTGAACCAAAGCAAAGTTTTTCAAGACCGAAATAATCAATTTCATTTTGTGTAGGATCAGTGCTATTGTAGGGAAGTCCTATAGATTTCAAGAGCTCAGCAGTTTTTTCTTCAAGCGTTTTCAGATTGAGAAGAACAGCCGACTCTAGTTCGTCGCTCTCACTACTCCCATGCATTGATTTGGTTTCCCCTCTGTTTTTTTTCTCTTCTGACTCAAAATCGATACGGAGCATTCGCATCATATCGTCCTCCTCATTCGGCTCATCCATACTGTGCAATTGGTCGCGTAAAATGGCTTTAAGGCTCTCCATCTCTTTACGCATTTCTCGCATCCATTTGTCCGAATTGTCGTCTTCCCCTCCGTTTTCTTCCTCCACCTTTTCTTCTTCCTCGTTCGGGTAGGGAGTCTCTACCGAATTGTAAACTGATTCCTCTTTTGAGGGCGCTTCTTTTACCTCGACTTCGTCTGAGCCTCCATAATTTATGGGTTCGATGCTCATACCATCCTTTAGCAGGTCACGAACTTGCCTTTCCATGTCCCTTTTGCTCGCTTCGCTCATGGTGCTATTCCTTACGGGCGCCATGATCTCCTGTATCACCTCCTCTTTGGCACATTCTGTATTATAGCGCTCTTCTTCTTCTCGATCTGCGCCGTCTGGGAACTTTTCTAATTGATAGAGCACCTCGAAAAAGGGCATTACGTTTTGCTCCTCTACACGCCACCAGCGGTTGCTCACGCCCAACTCCTGATGACAAAACACGACGCCGTGTTGCACCAAAAGAGGGTAATAGTACGAATCGAAAAGTATATGCGTAAAGTAGGAAAGTAGCGAATGGTAATCTACCTCCTCCTTGGCTACCGATTTCTTATTCTTTCTGGGCATAGAATATCGTGTTTTAGGGTGTTATAAAGAGAAAATCGTAAACACATAGTTACAAATTTTCTCTGAAACTTCCACCGCAGTTCTCTTTCCTTAACAACGCTCCCACGTGCTTTGTGCGTATAAATTGGATAAAAATTGCGTACTTTGTATGTCTGAAAGACAAAGGTGCGGGGGGAATGCAGGATTTTGTCGCGATAGATTTTGAAACAGCGAACCCAAAATTTACAAGTGCGTGTAGTGTTGGGGCTGTTAGGGTACGTGGCGGTGAGGTAGACGATTGCTTCTACAGTCTGATCCACCCCTACCCCAATTACTATCTCCCTCGTTTTACCGAAATACACGGTCTTTCAAAGTCGGATACGGAGGATGCTCCCTATTTTGATGAGGTGTGGCATGTTCTTGCCCCCTTCATCGGCGGACTTCCTTTGGTGGCGCACAACAAGGCGTTTGATGCAACTGTCTTACATCGCACGCTCGAGCATTATGGCATCGCCTACTCGAACAAGTTCTACTGCACCTGTATCGCATCGCGCAGGGTGCTAGGGGGTGTTCTGGAGAACCACCGACTCAATACAGTGGCAGGCTACTACGGATTCCAGTTTTCGCACCACCATGCCCTCGAAGATGCTCGCGCCTGCGCATTTATTGCATTGCGTTTGCTCCCCTAACTCGTTGAATGCTAGACTTGAAATGAATATATTGTTCTCTATATTACTATTGCTATCGTTTACAGGAGGAAAGGAAAAAATGGAGTTAGCAACCTTTGGAATGGGATGCTTTTGGTGCAGCGAGGCCATGTTTAGTCAGCTTAAGGGCGTGCAAAAAGTACAATCGGGGTTTAGCGGGGGTACAACCGTAAATCCTTCCTATCGTGATGTATGCACGGGAGAAACTGGGCATGCAGAAGTAGTACAAATCTCGTATGACCCCGAACAGATTTCCTACGCCGAATTGCTGAAAATTTTCTTTACCATGCATGACCCAACTACCCTGAACCGTCAGGGGGCAGACATGGGTACACAGTATCGGTCGGTTATATTTACCCATACGCAGCAGCAGCGAGAAGAAGCCCTCAAAGCTATCGAACTACTCACCGCTGAGAAACTATACCCCAACCCTATCGTTACACAAGTAGAGGAGTACAAGAACTTCTATCCTGCAGAAGACTACCATAACAATTACTTCCAGAATAACCCCAACGAGGGTTATTGTAGAATGGTGGTTGCCCCCAAGGTAGAGAAGTTCCAGAAAGTATTTGAAACGCTCCTGAAGCAAAAGAAATAACCCTTACTATGAAAATTAGAACACTCCTACTTTTCGTTCTACTCCTTACTTCGTCTTTTCTTATGGCGCAGCGCGATTTGACTATGGAGGAGGCAGTACTCCGTACAACCAGCAACGGACAGAGCCTATCGCCTGCCACTTTAGCACAATTTCGTTGGGTGCCTGCTCGCAATGCCTATAGCTATGTAAGTGGCGATACGCTGAAAGTAGTGGAAGGAAAGACCACCACCGACTACCCCATAGCACGTTTTACCGACCTTCTGAAGCAAAACGGCGTTACCATCCGAGGTTGGCAGGGCTATCGTTGGTTCTCGCCGCGCGAAATAGAACTCTGGAGCGAGAATAAACAGTATTTCCTCGATCCCGAGGCTGCACAGCTTCGTAAAGGCTGGCAGCTTCCTGCCGAAGCCGACAATTTGCAGTTTGCACCTGAGGGACGTGCCGTTTCCTATAACGTGGGAGAAAGCATCGTGGCGCTCGATGCTAAGGGCGAGAGATATGAAGTGGCGAACAATGCCGAAGAAGGTATCCGACACGGGCGCACGGTACACCGAAACGAATTCGGGATCAACAAGGGTATCTTTTGGTCTCCCCAAGGGCGACATCTTGCCTACTATCATCTTGATGAGCGTATGGTTACCGAATACCCATTGGTAGATATTAGCTCTGTGCCTGCTTCTTTGGTATCTATTCGCTACCCCATGGCAGGGGGCGTCTCGCATAGAGTGATGGTGGGAGTCTATTCGCTCGATTCTCGCAAATTGATCTGGCTTGATACTGAGATGCAGAGCGACCAATATTTTACCAATATTGCTTGGAGTCCTGATAGTAAATACATCTATGTGGCCGAGGTGAACCGCGGACAGGACACGATGCACCTCAACCGCTACGATGCCAGCACAGGGAAACTGGATAAGACGCTTTTCACTGAAACGAGCACCAAGTACATAGAACCCCTTGTTCCGATACGCTTCCTACCTGGCGACCCGAAGCATTTTATTTGGCAGAGCCAGCGTTCGGGGCATAACCATCTCTACCTCTACAACACCGATGGGAAGCTGGAAAAGAGCTTAACTTCGGGAAATTGGGAAGTACTCGATGTGATTGATTTTAGCATTGATGGCAAGAAACTCTACATCGCATCCAACGAAAATGCTGTTTTACAACGGCAACTGTACGAGCTCGACCTTAAGAGCCAAAAACGTACACGCCTTTCCCCCAAGGAGGGTTATAACTTCTTCGTGATGGACGTGGTAGGCGAGCGCTATGCAGGCTTCTGGAGTTCGTTTCACAACCCAGGGGGCGTCTATACCGCATCGCTTAAAAACAGAAAAGAAGTAACGGACGTGCTCGTTGCGCCCAATCCGCTGGCGGGGTATAATATGCCTGCAGCGAAGCTTGTAGAGCTCACTGCCGCAGATGGTAAAACTACGCTATACGGGCGTCTCTTTACGCCAAAGAATGTGAGTGCCACTCAAAAATGCCCTGTGGTGGTTTACGTCTACGGAGGTCCACACGCTCAGTTGGTACGCGACCAGTGGATGGGGGCAGCTCCATATTGGGAACTACTTATGGCGGAACGCGGCTATGTGGTCTTTGCTATGGACAATCGCGGTTCGGCAAATCGCGGCTACGAATTTGAGCAGGTGATACATCGCAAACTAGGGGAGGTAGAGCTTGCCGACCAGATGGAGGGGGTGAAATACCTAAAATCGTTACCATTTGTCGATACCGAACGTATGGGTGTGCATGGTTGGAGTTTCGGAGGCTTTATGAGTATGAGCCTTTTGCTACGTGAAGGCGATACTTTTAAGGTGAGCGTATCTGGCGGTCCAGTTATCGATTGGCGTCTGTACGAGGTAATGTACGGCGAGCGCTACATGGATACACCAGCAGAGAACCCCGCGGGCTATGCAAAGGCAGACCTTAAGCAGTATGTAAAGAATCTGGCGGGGAAGCACCTCCTCATGCTTCATGGGTATCAGGACGACGTGGTTGTACCGCAGCATACCCTATCGTTCCTCAAGGCGTGTGTAGATAACCGTATAACGGGCGTAGATTGCTTCTTCTATCCTGGGCATCCGCACAATGTACGCGGTCGCGACCGTGTACATCTGATGCAAAAAGTGACAGAGTACCTAGACCTGTACCTAAAACGTTAGACGCGACTAGATGCGGGAGATTCTGGCATTTCGACAAGTACCGATAAAGAAAATTCTGTCCGTCGCCGCACCGATCCTCTTCGGGAGTGCGGTGCAGACGGGGATTCTCATCACAGACACAGCTTTCCTAGGTCATCTAGGGAAGCTGCCACTGGCAGCATCGGCTATAGCGGGCTTGTTGTACTTCGTTTTTGCGATGCTCTTTTGGGGCTTCAGCACTGGGTTACAAATTCTTATAGCTCGACGCAACGGGGAACAACATTACCGAGAAATAGGTAGCCTCGTATCGCATGCGCAGGTTCTGATGTGGGGGCTAGCCATTGTTCTCTTCTTTGTCCTGCTCTTTGGCGTGCGCTCCATGCTCGGCGTTATGGTAAAAGATGCTTCGGTAGCCGCCGAAGCCTACGAATACCTACAGGTGCGCATCTTTGGCTATTTCTTCTGTTCGCTCAATTTTTCTTTCCGAGGTTTCTATGTGGGTATCGGGCGCACGCGTGTGATTACATTTGTTACGCTCTGTATGCTTATCGTAAACATCTGTTTTGACTATGCGCTAATCTTCGGCGAGTTCGGTTTCCCTGCTATGCAAATTCGGGGGGCCGCTCTGGCATCGGTTCTAGCTGAGGCTGTAGGGTTGCTAGTCTTTTTATTCTACACGCTGCGCAAGGTGAACTGGCGGCATTATTGGCTCTTCACCTACAAGGCACTGCGCCTACGGATTGTGAAAGACTTGTTGCGTACAGGGTTGCCGCTACTTTTACAATCCACGGTAAACTTTTTTTCTTGGTTCGTTTTCTTTCTCATTATTGAGAAAATGGGGGTACTCGAACTTGCCGTGTCCAATCTAATCCGAAGCGTGTTGGTAGCCTATTTTATCCCCATCAATGGTTTTGCCGCTGCAACGAGCACTTTCGTAGGTTTTCTGTTCGGTAGTAAGCATACCGATCGCATCATGCCTTTTGTAGGTCGTTCGCTTTGGCTGACGTGCCTGAGCATTCTCATTGTTGTTATTCCTGTCCTCCTTTTCCCACACGCCATTTTGGGCATATTTAGTAATGAGCCCGAGATTATTGAAGCAGCGTTGCCCATTACTTATCTCATCTCTGTATCTATCTTTTTACAAGCGATAGGCAATATTCTATTTTATGCTGTCATGGGGCTTGGACGCACAATACAAGCTTTTTACATAGACCTAGCCGTACTCTCCCTTTACATCCTTTTTGTGTGGCTCGTCGCACTACGAATACAAGGAACGCTCCTACAAGTCTGGTGCGCAGAGTTTGTCTATGGCGGGTTACTTATCGTATTAGTACTTTCGTACATACACTATCTACAAAAACGTCATTTCTTTAGACACTCTTTCGTAGCTTAATTCCATTTCCACTCATGCGCCGTTTTATCCCAAATCTTCTGACACTTCTGAACCTACTCTGCGGAGCAGTTGCAGTCACGATAACGCTTTTCGCAGGAGCGAACCTCGAGACTTGCGTGCTCAATGTTGCCGTTTTCCTCGTTGTACTCGGGGCACTCTTTGATGTCTTTGATGGGTTCACCGCTCGTAAATTGGGAGTAGCCTCCCCGCTGGGTGTGCAACTGGACTCGCTTGCCGATCTGGTTACTTTCGGTTTTGCACCTTCTATACTCTATTTTCATCTACAGGTTTCGCATGCCGCCTCAGTATCGCCCGCCACGTTGCACTCTTTTCTGGTTTTCTCGCCTCTAATGCTCTTACTCTTCTCGGCATATCGTCTGGCGAAGTTTAATATTGATACCGAGCAGCGCTACTATTTCAAAGGGTTGGCAACGCCTGCTAGTGCCCTGTTCACGCTGGGTATTGTTCTGGCCATTGAAAATAATACAGCCTCCCCACTCGTGCTTGCACTCATGAAAGCCGATTATACCCTACCTATCGTTGTGCTATTGCAGGGTATTATGGTTGTTTCGAACATCCCGATGTTCTCACTCAAGTTCAAGCAGTTCACACTTGCCAATGCACTTCCGCATCTTCTCTTTGTTTTGGTGCTTGGGCTAAGTCTTATCTTCTTAAAGTGGGAGGGACTTTCGTTGGCAATGATAGCCTACGTACTTCTTTCATTGATTTTCCGCAAGCGAATAAAGGTAGTACCCTACAAGGTAGGGCTAGAATCGGAGAGCGTATAATTAGTTGCGGCTTGTAGCGCTACAAATGGTACACATTGCGCAGAGTACGGCAGAAGTTTACACCTCTTCAGCGTTTTTACTAGCTGAAGATCAAGAGCTGGTTTCGGCTGCACTGAAAGCTACGGAAGCGGCGTATGCTCCCTATTCGCATTTCCGCGTAGGAGCAGCACTTCGTCTTGCCAGCGGGCAAATTGTTTGTGGCTCTAATCAGGAGAATGCAGCCTATCCCAGCGGTCTCTGTGCCGAACGTGTAGCGCTTTTTTCAGCCTTTGCACAATTCCCAAAGGAGGAATTGCGAGCCATAGCAATTGCTGCCACCTCACAGACACAGGACAGTAGCGCTTTTGTACAAACGGCGCGCCCTGTTACCCCTTGCGGGGCTTGTAGACAAGTAATATTCGAGTATGCCACACGAAGCTCGCAACCCGTTCGAGTACTGATGGCAGGTGCTGACGAGATTTGGCTTGTAGACGATGCACGGACGCTCCTACCGTTTGCCTTTACCTTGTAAAAAGCGATTTATGCCGAGTTTTGTAGCTTAGTGCTATAAATATTGTTCTGCCTCTATGCGTTGGCTGTTACTGCTTCTTACTCTATTCACCACTTTGGGGTGTCGCTTTGCACACGCCGAAAAGGGGATTCCGCCCGTTTCTGGCTACCGTCACCGCGATTCTATAATAGCTGGTCCTGGCGACTCTATTGGTGGCAAACTCAACTCCTCGTGGCTTATTCTCGGAGCGGAACAAGAAACCCCCGTCGTTGCGCCTCACGACGGAATTGTGATATACTTCCGTTTTGCCTATTGGCACTCTTTTACCGAATTTCTCTCTTGGAATATTCGCCGTATTACCACCAAAGAACAAGAGGAGCAAATTGCAGCAGTGGCAACGGAGAATGAGGTTTCGCAACAATTTATCAATGCTTTTATTACCATCTCTTCGGCAGATGTAGATGTAACGCTAGCGGGCTTCAAACCTCGCGTCTCGCTCAAACTTGGCGATTCGGTACACCGAGGCGATACCCTCGGAACGGTAGATTATTTCTCGCCCCTTATCCAGCAGCCCGCCATTGCAATGGCGACGTCGGGGAAGAACAACGTTTGCGACCCTTTCTATTTCACAGGGATGCGTAGACGCCCCTATCACAACTATCATTTTTCCTGCTCAAGGAAACGCTTTACTGTCTCCGAAATACAAAATGAACTAGATATTATCTACAGTCTCCTGACCGAAGTCAATCCTAACATATACGACTACAGAAGGCGCGAAAGCTTCGATTCGCTCTATCAGTCGCTTCGCGCACAAGCTACAGTGCCGTTGGTTTATCAGGAATATGTACAGCTGTTGAACAAATTCGTTCGTTTTGTACAAGACCCCAATACCATTATCCACTGCAATACACTGCCCGACTCGCTGCGAGAACTTTACCTCTATCCCGTCCTTTTCGGAGTACAAGGGGATTCGCTTATCGTTACACACAATTTTCTCAATATCCGCCAACTGAACGGCGCTTCCATTCTTGCGGTAGACGGCGAACCTGCGCCCTCTATTGTCTCTTTCATTCGCTCGCAAACACGGGGCGCAGCCACGCCCTACAACATAGGGGGCTATATCCCTGAGCTACAGCAAATGAATGAATTTGCGCGCGGGGGCTACATTTATTACCGATGGTATCGGCGTAATAAAGTGACGCACGGTATCACTCTTTCATTGCGTAATGGAGAAACGGGCAACTATGCGCAGCTTCCAGAAGAAAATGGTTATTCGGATGATCTGCCACCGAACTTCCAGCCCTATTTCAATAAGCTGAAAGACGATACCATTCGCACTAAAATACTTTCGTCCGAAGTGGCGTACCTCGGGTTGCCGCGGTTTGATTTCGACAGCGCGATGCTCGTGCGTGTTGAACATTTCCTCGATTCTGTGGCACGGCAAGGCATTCAAAATCTCATAATAGATGTGCGGTACAATCGTCGGGGTAACATCAAGAATATCGAGGCTGTTTTCGCACATCTTGCGCAGCGGTCTTTTAAGTCGCACTTATGGCGCGATGTAGGAGCACATCTTGCCAGCATACGTGAACGTTATCAGGTTTCCATTACGAATGGGCTCGATCCCTCAGTGCGCTTTGAGAGTACATCCGACGAAAATCTGTTGCGCGCCATCAATACCGTGGTCTGTAGACCCACTGAAACGCCGTTTAAGGGTTCGCTCTATGTACTAACCAACGAGTTTACGCAAAGCTTAGGTTCTCTCTTTGCTGCTTTGGTACGACGCGAAGGAAGGGGGATTGTAATTGGGCGCGAAACCAATTCGCCCTACCACGTTCTTTCTACCTCGCCTATTTTGCGCTACTCGCTTCCGCATTCTCAATTCATGCTTAGCGTGCCTCTTGTAAAAATGTATTTCGATACAGTGCAAGATAGTACCATTCCGCATGGGCGGGGGTAATACCAGATTACCGAATCGGCTACAGCCTCCGCGAATTCTCTGGACAATGTCCAGATTCTATATTAGCCTTTACGACAGACCTCATAGAACGTGGGGGTGTTACACACGAAGCTTATTCCTTCTGGACGCTGCAAAAAATTCTAATCACCGTTTGGGGAATTGCAGTCCTGACGGTTTTGTTTTTCACCATCCGCTATTCGCGACGCTTGCGTGCACTTCGCAACGACCAGTTGCGTAAGAACGTGCGCAAAGGTTGAGTAGGTCAGTTCCTACAATATTTCCCTAATCGGCACAACTGCCGTTGTGTAGCCTGTTTTGCGTTTTCGCCTTGGCGGTGTAACATAAAACGCAAACTGCTATGTTATTCTACCCAGCATATCCCCCATTCGTCTTGTAGGTTGGTTCATTTTGCCTTCTTATTTCACTATTTCATAAAAGGAAAAGAGAAGACTCTGCGACCGAATTTCATTAAAATCGTTTCTACCAACTTATGGCAAAAATTAGGAATATAGAATATTTTGAGGTTTAGAGATACAGTAAAAAATGCAGGGGTGAAATGCTTTGTGGGCTTGTGTTTTACAGTTACAAAAAAGAGATATCTTTGCTCATGCTTTTGCACAACCGTTGCAATATGCAAAGTTTGGCACGCAATTTGCAACAATTGCAGTTTGAACTAAATTATTGAGTAAAGATGGCAGAGACAGTATGGGATGCATGTGGTTTGCGACGTACGCCGTGCCGTGCAGCCGTCCTCCGTTGCTTGTCAGAACAGTCTACGGCACTCTCTGAAAAAGAGCTAACTGCAAAGCTTGCTGGCGAATTTGACCGTACGACCTTTTACAGAACGTTGCGTGTTCTTGAGCAGAAGGGTATAATTCACCGTATTGTGGTAGATCCGTCTATGGTGAAGTATGCTCTGAGTGCCGAGATGTCGCGTAAGGCGCCCCATGGGCATTTTCATTGCAAAGAGTGCGGCAAGGTATGGTGTATTGATGACATCGCGCCCGTAAGCTACTTATTGCCAAGGGGAGCACAGGCAGAGGATGAAGAATTTATCGTACACGGACGTTGTGTTGCGTGTATAGCAAAGGAAAAGAGAGCCGCACTGAAAGAGTAGGCTTTTTCGCTCTTTAGCGTGTAACCAATTAAACTAAATACTGAATAGATGAGGTTTTTGAGTTGTTTACTGTTTGCCGCCATGACGGTGAGCAGTGTTGCGTTGTTGAGTTGTAACAAGGAGAAGGCGAAGGATACCACGGGACCAGATATTACGCTTCATGCACCGGAAGAGGGCGAGAAATTGGTCATCAACAATCCGAACGGAGTTCACCTCTCGGTAGATTTCGTTGATCGTGGAGGGTTGCAATCCTATTCTGTTGATATTCATGCTGCGTTTGATGGTCACAAGCACGATGCGAATGTAAAGGGCGAGGAGCTGACGAGTGTACGGGCGGAAGATACAGAAGAGGCCTTTTCGTACAAGGGTTCTTGGAATTTTGAGGGGAAACTCACATCGGCACACGTACACCAGCACGAGATCAAGATCTTGGAGAAAGATGGGAAAAAGATCAAGCCTGGGAAGTATCATTTTGGGATCTATGCAGTAGACAAGAATGGCAATCAGAGCCACATTTATCGTAATATAGAGCTGGTTAAGAAAGACGAGCACGCACATGAAACAGAAGCCCACTTCCACGTACACCGTATGCCGACAAAGGATGTATTCGAGTACACCAATCTAATTACGGTTATCTTGGAAGGTCATTCGGAGGCAGATCCTGTAAAGTCTATTCGTGTAATGCTTTTGCCCCCAGATTTGGTAGGTAAATCGGAAGCGGAATGGCAAGCAGCAGCAACACCCGAGAAGTGTTTTGCAGTGATGGGCGAGGTGCTCGATAAAAATGAGAAAGAACTTGAGCTAGAAGCTACCATCATGCTAGGCGAAAAGTGCGACAATGCTGGCGGCGAAAAGAAAGGCAAGCTCTTGGCTTGGAAACCTGGTAAATACATTATCTATGCTGTGGGCGAGACGGTAGGAGGCAAGAAGTTCTACCTCCCTGTTTCTAAGGCAAAAGTGATTGAGGTAAAGGAAAAATAAAGCATCAAAGAGATAAACTCTTGGCAAGGGTATAGGGAAACCTATACCCTTTTTTTTGTAGAGGCGTATAAATACTCCCCCACTTTTTGAGACGCTCTCCGTGGTTTTCTTTTAACAGCCTAAATCGGCTTACTTTTCCTTTACCAATCTCTTTTCTTTCGTCACCGTTTTTTATCCTCTCCATATTCTGGTAAAACATTTCCCCCTGTCTAATAATGTAATGCTTGTATCGTTCTTTAAGCAGTTACGTAGTAATGCTTACCTTTGCGAACTAGGAATGAGGGCGGTAAGAAAAAGTTTTGTGGTGCTGCTAGCGGTACTACTAGTATGCTTGTGTGTTCGTGGACAAGTGAGTCCGCGCGTAGGTGGTGTTGCTGAGCGTTACGAGCGTGCTATGGCGCTCTACCGCTCGGAACGGTATGCAGCCGCCGAGGAGGAGTTTCGCGTTATTGCACAGCTCGACGAGAAGAAAATAGGCGCTCTACAGGGCGAATCGGCGTTTTTTAGTGCCGTTTGTGCAGCACGACTGGGGCGCAGAGATGCCGCCTACGAATTGCAGCGTTTTATTGAATTTCACCCTGTTTCGTCGCGCGTAGATGAGGCACGCTACGAATTGGGTTCGTTGTATTACAACAGTAAGCGTTACAAAGAGGCGCTTCGTTGGTTCTCCGACATTGTAGGCACAGCTTTTGATGAGGAGCAACGCGCTGAGGTAGATTTTAAGCGTGCCTACTGTCTTTTTATGACCGACCGCCTGTCCGAAGCTTTCCCTATTTTTGCGAGGGTAAAGGAGAATGTATCCTATTTTCAAGCTCCTGCCACGTATTATTATGCCCATATTGCGTACACGCAGGGACACTATAGCACAGCGCTAGACAATTTCAAACGTATAGACAACGATCCGTCGTTTGCACCCATTGTGCCTTATTACGTTGCTCAGATCTACTATAAGCAGGAGAATTACCGCCTCCTAGCCAATTATATAGCGCCTTTGGTGGATGATGCTACATCTAGTCGGCAGTCTGAGATGCAACGAATGTTGGGCGAAGCTTATTTTCGGCTAGGTTTATACGATTCGGCAAAACTCGTTCTCGATAAGTACGCAGAACGTATTGGGCTACGTGCCCTCAGTCGCGACGACAACTACCTTCTTGGGGTTGTAGACTACAAAATGCAAAAATGGGAGAGCGCCGCGAAGTACCTTGAACGAGTTCCTACGGTAGAAGATTCTGTAACACAAAATGCTTACTACCATTTAGGCGACTGCTATTTGCACTTGGGCGACGACGAGCGTGCACAAAAAGCATTGGGCTTGGCCAGCGAGCTAACGTATGATAAGATCGTGCAAGAAGACGCCCTTTTCAACTACGCAAAGCTACTTTACGAGCATCGGTACAATCCGTTTAGCGATGCGGTGGCTGCATTTGCACGTTACATTGAGTTGTTCCCCAATTCTAAGCGACGCGACGAGGCATACACCTACTTAGGCATGGCCTTTATGGGAACGCAAAACTATCAGGGTGCTTTGGATGCGCTTTCCAAGATTGGCACAGTCAATTCTACAACGCGTCGGGCTTTTCAACGCGCCTCCTATTACCGCGGCGTTGAGTATTTCCAAGCGCTCAAGTTTGGTAAAGCCGATACGCTGTTTGCCCAATCGTTGAACTACAGCGAGCTTGACAACATGTTGCGTGCTAAGGCGCTCTATTGGCGTGCAGAGACGAACTACCGTCTGGAACGCTATTCGATAGCTGCTATGCTCTATCGCCAATTTTTGAGTTCGCCTGGCGCATTTTCGCAACCGCAGTACTGCAAAGTGCCCTACGACCTCGGGTATTCTTATTTCAAACTAAAGGATTATGATCAAGCCGTTTCTTGGTTTCGTAAGTTTGTTGATGCTACGAAGCGCGATTCTCTCGGCTTGCTAACCGATGCGCTTGTGCGCCTTGGAGACTGCCTATACATACAGCGTAAGTATTGGCCTTCGATTGAGTATTTCCAGAGAGCAAGTTTAGCTGGAGGCGTTGGTGCCGACTATGCTCTTTACCAGCAGGGATGCGTGCTCGGCTTAGTGTCGCGACCTGAAAAGAAAATAGAGGTGCTTTCCAGTTTAGGAGAGCTTTACCCGACTTCGGTCTATCGTAGCAATGCCTATTTTGAGATAGCAGAGACTTACCACTTTCTCGATAAACTGAGTGCTGCCAAAGAGTATTACTGGAAGGTGGTCAATGAGTTTGCATCGAGTTCCAATGCACCTTCGGCATTGCTGCAGATTGGTTTGGTGTGCTACGAAGAGGATGACTATGACAATGCCATCAAGAATCTGGAACGCGTGGTTTCGGAATATTCAGGTACACCCTCTATGCACGAAGCACTAGCGGCACTCGAACGAGTTTATCAGGCGAAAGGAGACGTAAAACCTTACTTGAGCTATTTGGAGAAGATTGGACAGTCGCAACGCGTGTCGCAAGGGCGTCGCGATTCGCTATACTATACGACGGCAGAAGCACAGTATATGGGCGGACAGTATAGCCGAGCGCAGGTTTCTTTTGAAGAGTATTTGCGCGAATATCCGCAGGGTGCGGGGAGTCTGGCTGCCAATTTTTACCTTTCAGACTGTCTGCTTCGTGCGAACGATAGCGTGTCCGCTTTGCCATACCTAGAGGTTGTCATTGCTCGCCAGCCCAATGAGTTCTACGATAAGGCTTTGTATAAAGCTTGTATGATATACGAACAGCGCAAGGACTTAAAGCGCGCACTGGAAGGCTATACAGAACTGGAGCGTGTAACATCGGATGTACAAATTCTTCAGGATGCTCGCTACGGCAAATTGCGCATGTCGGTTCTTACTAAAGACGAGGAGCATATAATAGATTATGCCAATGCTGTTCTGGCGGACGAACGCATAGCGCCCGAGAAACACCTTTTTGCACGTTATCAGCTCGGGCTGGCATTGCAACGCGCCAAACGCTACGATTTGGCTTATAGTACCTTTGCCCTAATAGGCAATAATACGGGAGCTGCGACGGGCGCCGAGGCACGCTACCGAATGGCTGAGATTCGCTCTCAACAGAATGATTGGGCGAAGTTGCAAGAGGAAGTTTTTGCCTTTGCACGCAAGAATACGCCTCACCAATATTGGTTGGCGCGTGCCTTTATTCTTTTAGCAGACGGCTACCGCGCTCAGAACGATCTGTTCCAAGCACGCGCCACACTGCAGAGCATTGCGGCGAACTACACTGAGACGGGGGATGGTATTCGCGACGAGGTGAAGAAGAAGATGGAGGAACTCAATCAGGAGGAAAAGGCGCGTGAAAGAGTGATTCCTACGGATACCATTCAGTTCAATTTTGCACGATGAGGGAGGGGGCGAGAATGAATGCAGTGCAGAAGTTTTTGTTTGTAAGCGTCGCAACTTTATTGGGTACAACCGTTTTGGCGCAAGTAGATACTACGCAATCTTATCCGACGCTGAATACGGGGCAAACGAAGGTGGTGGAGGTAAGCCGTGTGTTCGATCCGAAGATTAGCGATGCTGGTAAAGTCAATTTTCTTCCGCAGCTAGACGATACGGTTATTGCTACGCCAAAATTTGAGTACCATTTGTTGGCACGTCCGCTTGTGCGTTTGTTGCCCTTACGCCCTATTCCTCCTGCAAAGATGGGACGCGAACGTCAGGGCAAACTGAGTCCCTTTTATGCCAAATTGGGTTTTGGGAATAACACTTCGCCCCTTGCAGAGCTCTATTATTCGGGGAGACGCTCCGAGATGCTAACCTATTCCGTCAGTGCAAAGCACATAAGCAGCTGGGGGAAGCTTGATCTAGACGAGGTTAAGAATGTAAGTGTTCCGTTTTCTAGTACCGATGTAGCCGCTCATTTGCGGGGGACGCACAGACGGAATAAATTCTCGTATCATATAGGCGCTTTCTATCGTCATGGTTATTCGAGTTTTTATGGTGCGGGCGATTCATTAACTCGCCCCGTCGATTCGCTGTGGAATGAGACGCTGAGTCGCCATAAGGGAGGCTTTGCGTTTGATTTGGGGAGTACGCATCTCGATTCATCGCACTTCCAGTACCGCGTATCGGGGGCACTAGAAGGTTATACTGATAACTACGATAATGGGGAGTTTCATGCTCGCGCGGCTCTTGAGGGTTATAAGGATTTCGAGGGGCAACGCTACGGCGGTAAATTCCAAGTGGGACATTACGGCCTTTCGTTGGGCGAGACGCGATATCCGAACACGGTGGTTTCTTTCGCTCCGTGGCTCAAGCTGTATGGCGAACGGTGGCGTGTAATTGCAGGTGTTAATTTGCTCTATGATGCGAACGATGTACAAAGCGATTTGCACATTTACCCCAAGGGACATGTATCGTACGATATTGTACGCCAGTATTTTATCCCGTATTTCGAGCTGGACGGTCGGCTAGAAACGGCAGACCGATGGAGTGTAACGCAGGAGAATCCTTATCTCGATCCGCGCGTGAAGGTTTGGAATACATCGCGGAACATGGAGATGCGTTTCGGCGTAAAAGGGCGTTTTACGAGCCGTTTTGGTTTTAATTTCTACGGCGAATATGCGCTGGTAGACAGTATGCGTTTTTCAGTAAACGGGATCGGGCGCAGGGAGGTGTCGCTAGGGCACTATCAATCGGGGTTGATAGCACCTATGCGTTCGGTGTACGATCGGGTGGCAGAAACGCACCTACGGGGCGAGCTTTACTATGCCCTAAGTACACGTTTCTCGGCTGGTGTGCGTGCCGATTATTGGAGCTATACACTGATACGCCAAGCCGAACCTTGGCATAAACCAGCATGGGGGGGGACGCTCTATGCAAACTATAACCTGCGGGATAAAATCTATGCGGGAATTGATTTTACCGTATTCGGAGGTCGCAAAGCGTCTTCCGCCACTGGTGAGGCTATAGAATTGCCCATAGACTACGATCTGAATCTCCAGCTCCGCTATCGTCTGAGCAAGGGGTTCTCGCTTTTTACCGACTTCCGCAACCTCCTCTTCCAACGTTCCTATTCCTACAATTTGTATCCGCGTCATCGTTTACAAGCCTACCTAGGAATCATTTTGGAGTTTTAGTTTATTGTAATGGAAACTACCAGCCCGCAACTGAGTGTGATAGTGCCCGCCTACAATGTAGAACGCTTTCTAGATAAGTGTTTGCATTCTATTTGGAAACAGACCTTTACGGATTTCGAGGTCATACTTATCAACGACGGCTCTACAGACAACACTTTGCAGATCTGCCGCGAGTGGACGGGGCGAGATCCGCGTTTTCGTCTGATATCTCAAGAAAATCAGGGGTTAGCTGAAACACGGAATGTCGGGATTCGTGCATCGCGCGCGCCGCGGGTGATGTTCGTCGATAGCGACGATTATCTGGAACACGACGCCATTCAGGTGCTCATGAACAATATGCGTCGCACGTCTGCGGACATATCAATGGGGTGCTACATTGTAGAAGATCTGCAGGGTAAAAGACTGAAAAATCCCGCTCAGTTAGGAGATGTTTGTCTGACAACTCGTCAGGCTTATGTGAAGATATTGTTTGATCGCGAAGTGAGGTCGTACGCTTGGGCTAAAATATACACCAAAGCGCTTTTTGATGGTATTGAATACCCCAAGGGATTGTTGCTAGAGGACTACTTGACCACTTATCTTGTTTTTCGACGTGCAAAACTTGTTGTGAGTACAAGCAAGGGGATTTATCATTACGTGCAGCAGGCAACGAGCATTATGAATGTTGGAACGAATAAGATAACTCGTGATAAGGCTTTTATTGAGGGAGTATACCATCGTTTTTGCGATGCCGAGGCGTCGGGCTTACTGAACAAAAGAGAGCTAGCATTGTTCCGAGTGAAAACTTTGCGCCGAATGCTACGCACGTTCTTTTCTTTGGAACGCGAGGCTGCAAACGAATTTACTCAGACTCAACGACAAAACTATCTTGCTTATCTTAGCCACGTTTATAAACGAAAAGTCGAATCTGACGACTTGAAAAAAATTTGGCGTAGTACCGAACCTAAAAAATTATTGTTAACGCTTTTCTATTGGAGATAATGGGAGTGCCCGAACTAATAAGTGCGCAAGAGATTGAAAACGCAACAACACAAGGTCTGACACCTCATCTGAGTGTGATTGTACCCGCTTACAACGTAGATCCTTATTTGGATAAGTGCTTGCAATCTATTTGTGATCAAACATTTACCGATTTTGAGGTAATTCTAGTTAACGACGGCTCCACAGACAATACACTCGCAATATGTCAGACATGGGCGCAGCGCGATAAACGAATTCGACTCATAGATCAGGAAAATCAAGGGCTGGCAGAAGTGAGAAATATCGGTTTGCGCGAGTCTAGAGCCGATATGATCATGTTTGTAGACAGCGACGATTGGTTAGAACTGGACGCAATAGAGCACTTACTAAAATTGAAAGAAAAACAAAAGGCTCAAATAAGTATTGGGAGTTATGTGATTGAGAAAGAAGGAGTTCAGATACACAATAAACAGGTAGGTGATCGACTCCTAACTGGGCAACAAGCGTATTTACTTAATCTGTATGATCGTGCATTGCAGTCATACTGTTGGGCAAAAATTTTCGATAAGTCCCTATTTGAAGGTATAAAGTACCCTACGGGACAGTACATGGAGGACTATTGTGTCACATATCTCGTCCTCTTACGTGCTCAGCACGTTGCGTGTTCTAGTAAGATAATTTATCATTACCTGTCGCGCGAAACGAGTATCTTAAATGATAGTACTCTGCATGATATACGAACCGCAGCTTTTTTTGAAATGCTTACTACCCGCTATGAGCATGCAAAAACAGCAGGTTACCTTACAAAGAGGCAATTTGCACTTTGGCGTCTAAAAGTAATTCGACGTATTGTAAGGACTACCTTGGAAGGAAGAACCTACGGGCGGTATATGCCAGGAACTCCAGAGATGCATAGCGCCTTCAGTTTCCTATCATTTGCTTGCGGAAAACCCGTGCAGGAAAAAGACCTTAAACGTATATATGCTTGGACGCGACGCAAAAAGATCTTTGCCATACTTTTCGGGTGGCTATAAATTGACATCCTTTCATGAATCGCGCGCATGCGAGTAGCACTCAAACGTCGCGGATACCGCACCTGAGTATTATTGTTCCAGCTTTCAATGCTGAGAAATTTTTAAGCAGATGTTTGCAGTCTCTAGCTGCACAAACATACCCAGATTTCGAAGTGATACTCATTAACGATGGGTCAAAGGATAATACTCTCGCATTAGCGGAGGATTGGGCGCGACGAGACTCCAGGATTAGACTCTTTTCGCAGGAAAACAGAGGACCAGCAGCAACAAGAAATAGAGGAATCCGTGAGGCGCACGCCTCACGGATCATGTTCGTTGATAGTGACGATTATTTAGAACTTAATGCTGTAGAACTTTTGCTTAGGTTGAAAGAGGAAAAAAAAGCTCAAATAGCACTGGGGTGGTATGTTAAGGAGAATCTGAAAGGAAAAAGATACCCTCTTCATCAACAAGCACCAGATGGTGTAATTTCAGGCAAAAAAGCCTATTTAGAGGCATTGTATGACCTTCGTATACAAAATTTTAATTGTATGAAGATTTTTGATAAAGTCCTTTTTGATGGAATACAATTCCCTGAAGGAGACTTTCTCGAAGATTATCAGACTATTTATAAGGTCTTTCTACGAGCTAAACGTTTCGCAATTACGAGTCAAATTGTGTATCACTACGTTGTGCACGATGAGAGTGTACTCAATAACAAGGATACTTGGCTCAAATTGCATTGTAAATGGTTGGAAGTCTTTGTACAGCGATATGAGCATGCTATGAGTGCATCTATACTCTCGCGAAGAGAAAAACAATTGTATCGGATCTATTGTATTCGCAAGCTGATTCGTTTGGCATCTACACTGTCGTGGCAGGACTGGTTTTTTGATAACGAACGCAAACCTGAAGATGTGGAAATCGCAGTACAAAAAACACAGGAGACAATTGGTAGGATTTATGGGAGAGAGGTGCGCCCTGAGGACTATGAACGCGTAGTGAAGCAGACAGTTAAGAAAAAAATTTTGGTTCGTCTTTTTTATTGGTAACCCGCTCTGCCATGGTCTATTCGTTGCTCGCGACCGATTTGGATGGTACACTCCTGAATCGTGCTGCTCAAATCTCGGAGGGTAATATTTCAGCACTCCAACGTTGCGGCGAACAGGGCATTGTACGTGTTGCTGCCACTGGGCGGTCGTATTACTTTAGTTTGTTTGCCGAAAAGACGTTTCCAACCAAGATTTGGCGAAACTCGTTCGTTCTACTGTGTACAAGAAAGCGTTGGTAATGCTTTTCTATTGGTAAGAGATGTCCTGAAATAAAAATGGCGCCTTATGACAGCTTCCCCTTCTCTGAGTATAATTGTACCTGCCTACAATGTGGCAGCTAGCATCGATAAGTGTATTGCCTCCATTTGCATACAGACACGTTCAGATTTTGAGATTCTTTTAATCGATGATGGCTCTGAAGATGCTACCCCAGACTTGGGCAAGCTTTGGTCAGAGCGCGATGAGCGTATCCGTTTTTTCTCACTCCCCCACAAGGGTGTCGCAGCTGTTCGCAATTTTGGATTGCGAGAAGCGCATGCTGAACAGATCATGTTCGTAGAGAGCGACGATTATCTGGCATCGGATACGGTGGCTTGTCTCTTAAAACTCAAAAAGGAGCACGATGCCCAGATTGCTATTGGCGGCTACGTAACGGAGACCCTTGAAGGGGAGGCGACTTATCCGCGGCAGTTGGGCGATAAGGTTTTAACAGGGGCACAAGCTTATCGCGAAGCGCTCTATGCAGAGCGTTTACAGACCTATAATTGCATGAAGGTGTTCGATAAGGAGCTTTTTGAGGGCATTGAATACCCCGAAGGTGCGTTTCTCGAAGATTATCAAGTCATTCCATTAGTATATCGCCGTGCGAAGAGGATTGTATCTACGTCGCGGGTTCTCTATCATTACGTGCAACACGAGAAGAGTATTCTGAACGACGCTGCGCACCTTGCAATGGTGCATTCTGCATGGGCAACTGCCTGTGCAAAACGCTACCAAGAGGCAATGGCTTCGGACGTATTATCAAGAAGACAGAAGGCCTTTTACCGTATACATCTTACCCGACAAATTATCAGAACAGCGCTAGAATATGCGGAATGCGCGGCAAAAGCAGACGCGCAGCAAGAGGATAACAAGTTGTGCCTTGAGAAGACTCTGGAACTGCTCGAAAGAGTCTATGGCAAGCGAGTACGCATCGAAGAGCTCGAAACTGTATTGAAAAAAACTATTCGCCAAAAGGCGCTGGTTAAACTTTTTTATTGGTAACCCGCTCTGCCATGGTCTATTCGTTGCTCGCGACCGATTTGGATGGTACACTCCTGAATCGTGCTGCTCAAATCTCGGAGGGTAATATTTCAGCACTCCAACGTTGCGGCGAACAGGGCATTGTACGTGTTGCTGCCACTGGGCGGTCGTACTATTCTAGTTTGCGGGTGCTTGCCGATAACGCACCTATAGACTACCTTGTCTTTTCCTGTGGCGCTGGTGTACTGCGTTGGAGCGATCGGCAATTGCTCTATTCGCGCACCTTTTCGCAGGATGCGGCCGCTAAAATAGGACGGCTTTTGCAGCAAGAAGAGCTTGCCTTTATGGCACATGCACCTATCCCCTTCAACCACTTTTTTTGGTACGACGATGCTGGGCAGGCAAGCAACAAAGACCTATTGGCACGTATTGCGCATTACGAAGAATGTGTACTCGGGCGTGTAAATGCTGCCTCCTTTGCAGGTGGACTTACGCAATTCTTGGTCACTACAGAATGTTCGGAAGAGCAGTTTGCGAGCCTATCGCTCCAATTTGCGCCTTTTGCCGAGACTGTACGCTCTACCTCTCCCTTTTTGCCTTCGCATAAGTGGCTGGAACTTTTCCCTAAGGGTGTTAACAAAGGGGCTGGTTTGTTGTGGCTTTGCCATGAACTAGGCATTGCCACTGAGGATGTTGCGGTAGTAGGCAATGATTATAACGACCTGCCGATGCTGGAGCGCTTCCCTGCGGCTTATGTGGTGGGGAATGCACCGTCGCAACTGAAAGAGCGTTTTGAAGTTGTGGCTACGAACGATGCCGACGGCGTTGCTGAAGTGGTAACAAACTTAATGCACCACTCCCCTCGCAATTAGGTTGTTCCGTTATCGCCTCTCCCCTCCTTTTTGGGTTGTTTCATTTTGTGCATTTCCGATTAAAAATACCTATCTTTGTGTAGGTTTAATAGGCTTGTGCTCGCTCGGGCACAAAGCCAATTTTTTTATGTTTAATGTGTTAAGGAGTAGTAATGGCGGATTACATTTATCTCACCCCAGAAGGACTAGCGAAGTTAGAAAACGAACTAACGAAGCTGAAGTCTGTAGAGCGGCCTGCCGTAATCCAGGCTATCGCAGAAGCGCGTGACAAGGGCGACTTGTCGGAAAATGCGGAATACGATGCAGCCAAGGAGGCGCAGGTCTTTTTGGAAAACCAAATCGCAAAACTAGAACAAACGCTGGCAAAGGCTCGAGTACTCGATACGTCTAAGTTGGATCTGTCGAAGGTACAACTTCATTGCAAAGTAAAGCTGATGAACCATACCATGAAGAAGGAGATGGAGTTCAAGCTCGTGTCGCAGAGTGAGGCAGACTTACGTGAAGGGAAATTGGCCGTAGAAACCCCAATAGCAAAGGCGTTGTTAGGGCACAAGGTTGGTGAAACTATTGAGGTACAAGTGCCCAGTGGCTTGCAAAAGATTGAGATTCTGGAAATTGGTTTGTAGCCCCCAAGAGAATGGCATCCATCTTCACTAAAATCATAAACGGAGAAATTCCTTGTTACGAATTGGCTCGCGACGAGAATTTCATCTCTTTTCTAGACATTAGCCCGATTCAACGTGGTCACGCTCTGGTCGTACCGTTGAAAGAAGTCGATTATATTTTCAATCTCCCGCAGGAGATTCTTACCGCGATGCTGCCATTTGCACAGCGCGTGGCACGAGCAATAGAAGCGGTAGTACCCTGTAAACGGATTGGTTTGGCAGTGGTAGGAATTGAAGTACCGCATGCGCATTTACACTTGGTACCTCTGCAAGAAGTAGGGAGCTTAGACTTTGGGCTACCACGTTTGCAATTGTCGCCCGAGGAATACACGGAGCTAGCAGCGGCAATACGTGCAAAGATGATATAGGAATACTTTTGTTATGTGTTAGTGGGAGGCGTGCCAAGTTTGGTACGCCTCTTTTTATTTGTAGTCAGTGGTTTAAGAAATTCTGTCGTCGGAAAACAAAGAAAATAGAGGCAAAAATTTGGAGATTTCAACAAAAGGGCATACCTTTGTACTGCAATTGAGGCAGAGAGATATTGCGGAAATAGCTCAGTTGGTAGAGCACGACCTTGCCAAGGTCGGGGTCGCGAGTTCGAGTCTCGTTTTCCGCTCAAGGAAAGGTATCGGTTCATGCGATACCTTTTTTTGTAGGCAGCGTTAGGTTTACTACGTAAGTAGGGAGCCCGAGTGGTGGAATAGGTAGACACGCAGGACTTAAAATCCTGTGGCTGATGAAGCCGTACCGGTTCGATTCCGGTCTCGGGCACAGTTTAAGGCAGTTTGCATCAACAGGTGCAGGCTGTCTTTTTTTTTGTTACTGCTGCTACAAACTGCGCGATGCGCAGTTTGCGGGTGAGGCACGCCTCACTCTTACAATGACGCAATCAAAAATATGTGCGTTGCGCATTTCTGTGCGGTCCTCGCGCGGGCGGCGTTTTACGACGCAAATCTAGTAAAGAATGAAAAGTTAAGAGTTTGCAACAAGCGGGGGTTTTGAACCTACAAGGGACAATGATAATATCAAATTAGAAGGGTGAGGCGTGCCTCACCCTTACAATGACGCAACCAAGAAAACGCGCGTTGCGCATTTTTGGGCGGCCTCGCGCGGACGGCGTTTTACAGCGCAAAGCTAGTGAAGAATGAAAAGTTAAGAGTTGCAACAAGCGGCGGGGGTTTTGAACCTACAAGGGACAATGGATAATATCAAATTAGAAGGGTGAGGCGTGCCTCACCCTTACAATGACGCAACCA